>JAISKV010000002.1 GCA_031260805.1 Rickettsiales bacterium | reverse complement strand
CGTAGCCGCTGACGGGGTAGTGGTTAATTGTAAATTATGAATTGTGCATTAAAAAACGCCGCGATGCGCAGTTTTTTTACTTGCATTGATGCCGGGTATTTTTATAAAATGTTTCTATGAGTGTAGAAACCGAATTTTTACCCCCCCCCTCCCGCACGACAAAGTTAAGTTTTGTCAATATTTTATATATATCTTGATTGGCTTTGTGCAAATAAATTCATTATCAGCCGATGTTGGCGATCTGGCGGCCAGATCGTATGTTGATGGCGCTGTCGCGGCAATAACAGAATCTTTGGCGGCTGTCGCGACAAGCGGCTCTTACAATGATTTGACAGACAAGCCGAGTAATTTGCTGACAACCAGTCAATTATATAATTCTATTGGTGCCAATACGGACGGTGCAATGACTCAATTGGCTGCAACTAAATTGATTTACAGAGTTCAAGATTTTATGGGTAATGGACCAGAAACATCTGCTGATATCCAAATAGGCGGCACAGTTAATGGGGATTTTTTTGTAGCCGGTACTGCAATTGGCTCTGGTTCCATTGTCAGTGGTGGGGATTTTGGGGTTGCCGTCGGTTCGTATGCCAGGGTAGATAAGGGTGGTGGTGTCGCGGTTGGCGGATATTCTCAGGCTAATGGAACCGAAGGCGTTGCGATTGGTGAATATGCCGTTGTCAATAATTCATCATATGGTATCGCGATAGGTTCCGGATCAAGTGCGAGTTCTGTCTATTCGGTGGCGCTGGGTGCGAACGCGGGCGTAATGCAAAATTCTGCAAAATCAATTGCTATTGGCAACGAGTCATACGCATTTTATCCTAATTCTATCGCTTTGGGGGCCAGCAGTGCGACAATACGGGCGAACACTGTGGCTGTTGGTGATGAAAATTTTGAATTATATCGCGCGATAACGGCGGTCGCAGATCCGATAAATGATCATGATGCTGTAAACAAGCAAACTATGGATGGCGCGATTAATAGCGCGATGGGGGCTTATATTCCAAAGCCAAGCGGGGCGTGCAGTAATTGCGTATTGCATTATGACGGGACGAGTTTTTCTTGGATGGCGGTCATTGATGCATACAGTGCGCCATAATCATGCCGCGGGCAAAATTAGTGAAGATGATTGCCTGGCTAAAAATCTGCGATAAATCTGCTATTTTATTGTTGACTCTCGGCCATCTTTTGACCATAAGAGTTAACTTTTTTTATTGACTAATAATGTATAGCATACTAGTATGCTATACATATGAAACATTGTTAAACACAGGGGGCGGGCTATGAATCTATATCATGCTTTTTCGGCGATAAAGTCCGAAAAGGAATTTTTCAATTTTTTGCGGGATATTTTAACTCCAACAGAAATTCGCGAGATTTCTGCACGATGGAATATCGCGCAATCTCTGGTGCTGACGCCTGAATCCCAGCCGCGCATCGCCGCCCGTTTTAACTGTGGCCGCGCGACTATAACGCGGGTTTCGCATAAAATATATGAAGAAAAGAATAATGGATACAAGACTGTTATCCAGCGCTTGCATCCACATGCGGATTTCAATAAAAACATAAAGAAACTAAAGCAGAATTGAATAAAATCGGATAGCCTGATAATGTATAGCATACTAGTATGCTATACATTGAAAACGGAAATTCCAACTGCTCTGATTAGTGGTATTAATTCTTGTTTTGTCAGACAGCGTGTTGAAAGAAATTAACGGGATAATGCAGGCGGATTAATTTTAGTTTCTTTTAGAATATTTATTGTACTAGAATGCTTGCATGCTGGCTGTAATCGCTTTTTCTATTGGAATCGCCGCTTATTTCATACTGCCGGTAGAGCCGCATTTGGCGTATCCCTTCATAATCGCGGCGCTGGCTTTGTTCAATGCGACTGCATGGCGCAAGGCAAAGTTCATATCCGGTCTTTTAATTTTTGTCTTTTCATTCTGCTATGCCTGCGGATGGTCTCAGAATTTCGGAATGCCCCGGATTCGCGGCGTCATGCGCGATACGGAAATAACCGGCGTTGTGAAGAATATTGATTACGCCGCGGACAAGGTGCGAATTTTCATAAATGATTTCCGCCTGACGCTGGGCCGCGAAGTATCCGCGCCGCCAATCGGCGCGGAAATTGTCGCGCGCGGCACGGTGTTTCCGCCAAATCTGCCCGATTTATCCGGCGGGTATGATTTCAGCGAATGGGCGTACTTTCATGGAATTTCCGGCACCGGATTTATAACTGAAATAACTGGCGCAAATAATAATGCAAAAATCAACCTGCGCGAGTATTTGCATAACCGGTTTCAATCGCCATTGTTTGACACCTTGGTTTTGGGATATAAAAACGCGCTGCCGGAATCTGACAATGCGGCATGGAAGGCTGTCGGCGTTTCGCATGTGTTTTCAATCAGCGGATTTCATATGACGCTGGTCGGCGGCTGGCTGTTCGCGGTGCTGTATTTCGTGTTCCGCAGCATTTCGCGCATGACGCGCAGGATGCCGGCGCGTTATCCGGCAATGATTCTGGCCCTGGCCGGATTGGCGTTTTATCTAGTGCTGTCCGGCGGCGATGTCGCGACGCAGCGGGCGTTCCTGATGACCGCATTGGTGTTCGCCGCGTTTATCCTGGGGCGCAGCCTGCTGAACATGCGCGGCGCAGTCATGGTATTCTGCGCGCTGCTGCTGGTCAATCCGCATTATGTGGTAGAGCCTGGATTCCAACTATCCTTTGCGGCGATTTTCGGCATGCTTTGGTTTTTCGGGAAATCTGAGTACCGGAAAAGAACCGTGCTGCACAAGGCATGGCATTGGATAAAAATTTTAATCCAGACCAGTTTGATTTGCACGCTGTTCACCGCGCCGTTCATCATCTGGCACTTTCATGTTTTTCCGATTTATTCGTTGATTGGGAATCTGATTTTTCTGCCAGTATTTTCATTTGCTATAATGCCGCTGATAATGCTGGGCCAGACGGCGTGGGCGTCAGCGGTTTATGACTGGCTGCTGGGTCTGGCGCAAGGCATTTCCGCGTGGCCGCATGCGGTTATCCAGTTTCCGCTGCTGCCGCGGGTTTGTTTCTGCGTTATGATTATCGCTTTGTTGGGGCTGGTCGCGATTAAAAATAAAAAGGTGAAAATCATTGTATCTTGCGCTGGGCTGGGGGTTGGGCTGGTTGGGCCGTTTGTCGCGCCGCGGCCTGTTTTTTATTCAACGATTGACAATGAATTAATCGCATACCGCGCAAATGACGGAAATCTGCAATTCAACATGACAAAGTCCAGCGGGCATTACTTTGCGTTTGATTCGTGGAAGATGGCGAATTTTCAGAATCCGTCTTCCGCAAACGGAAAATTAAAGTGTTCAAGCGGCGTCTGCGCGGTGCCTGAATTAAATCTGGTTTACACCCAGAAATTCATGCCGCTGGCCGAAAACCTGGCCGATTGGTGCGCGAACCGGGATTTCATAGTATCATACCTGCGCATTAATTATCCCGGATGCACGGCCCGGATTTTATCCGGGGGCTTTACAATTTACGATAATGGTGCTATACATTACACAAACACAAACCGGATCTGGCACAAATGGCAAAAATAAAAAAAAATATTCAATACCCGCTGGAATGGCTGGGAATCCAACTGTATATGGGGCTGTTCGGCATGATGCCGCTGCGCGTGGCGTCTGCAATTGGCGGGAAACTGGGCGAACTGGGGCGACTGGTCTTGAAAAAGCGGCAGAAAATAACCGCAGATAATATCCGCGCGGCGATCCCGGAATGCGATACTCCTGAATTCTATAAACGGCTGTGGAACAACTGGGGCCGGGCCGAGATAGAGAGCCTGCATCTGAAAAAGTACGCGCGCAACATCGGGAAACTGGTGTTGATAAAAAATCAGGAATTATTTGACCGCGCAAATTCGTTTGACAGGCTGCTGGTGTGCCACATGCATTATGGCCTGATGGGGCTGTACACGCTGCCTTTCTGCAATAACGCCAGGTTTAATATTGTTTACAAACAGCCGCACAATCCGCTGTCGGACAAATTGCTGCGCCGCATATTCGGAACGGCGGCGCGAAACAGCCATTTTATCGCGGCGTCTGATTCGCGGGCAATGATGGGCGCTTTCCTGAATAACGAGAAAATGGCGGTCGCCGCGGACCTTAAATACAACGGGGTCATCGCGAACTTTTTCGGCCGGCCGGCCAAAACCCCGATCGGCGCGTTAAAGTTGGCGGATAAATTCGGATGCCCGATACTGATGATGTACGACCGGAGAATCGGAGGGATCCGGCATGAACTGGTCGCAGAAGAATTGATAATGCCCGCGGACACGGACAAGCGGAATATGCAGTATATCAATGATGTTATTGAGCGCATAATCCGCCGCGATCCTTCGCAATGGCTGTGGCAGCACCGCCGCTGGTAATCGCATCCGTTATTGGCTGCGAACAAGAATCGCGGACATCAGGCCGGCGACCGCGCTGCGCGCAGTCTGGAACTTTTCTGCCACAACCGTGGTTTTAACATCCGCGTATTTGTCGGCGTATTCGTCAAGTTTCTGCGCCAGCGCGCGCACGCGATCCGCAACCATGGCGCGCCCCCCCCCCGGAATTTATGGCAGCGGCCAGCGGTTCCAGCGTGCGCAGCAGATAATTCAGCGAATTATTCGCGTTATACGCGGCTTTGTTCGCCTGATAGCATTTCTTTTTTGTGTCGGCGCGCGCGGCACTGTTCTCTATGTTATATAATTGATGGTATGTTTGTTGTTCAGCGCGATGCACGGCGCGCCACTGTTTTTCCCGGTCAGATTGCATCGCTAACTTTTCAGGATTTTGTGTCTTGTCCAAGATGCGCTTTTCTTTCATCGCCGCACGAATATCGTCGCGGTTTGCCAGGTATTTTGCTTTTTTTTTCAGCGACAGTTTTGTTTTGTTCCGCGCGCGATAGTCTTTATTATATTTCGCCACTATTTCAGGTGCGGCCGAAGGCATTTTCTTGCGCCGCTCGCGAACCAGATCCGGATGATCGCGGCGGAAATCTTTGCCAGCCTTGGATATCTTATTTTTGTTGCGTTCATACCAGTTTTTTTGCGCCAGGATTACGGTTTCGCGATTTTGCGTTCTGTATTTTTTTACGCGGGCCAGGATTTTCTGACGGTTTTCAATATAGTATATTTTGCGATTCTCGCGGGCATGCGGCGTGTCGTTGTATTTTTGGATGTATTGCGCGCGGCGTTCTTGCTTCAATTGCCGGCGTTCTTTGACCGCGCCCTTGATGCGCGGCAGTATTATATCCGGGTTGCCGCGTATTTCCATCGCATGCGGAGCGCGATAAAGAACCTTGGCGCGCATATAATGCAGTTGCGCCGTTGTAAATGGAAGAATTTGAGACACAAACTGGCAAATCAAATCGTCAATGACCGCATTGCCGCCAAGCAATGCATAAAAATCGTCAACAGACAGTATGCTGTCCAGTTGTTCGGCGGCCAGAAAGCCATCCACAGTCTTGGCCGATGAAGAATCAAGAAGGAACCATTCTGTAAACAGTTCTGGCAGCGTGTTTATGTTGTTTTTTGGAAAAGAAATCCCGTGAACCAGTTTTTCATTTTTTACGGGATTGTCATAATAAAACCCATTGTTATAATCATGATAGTCCAGCCGATCTTGTGCTTCGTCATGAATATCGTCATATATGTTCTGCAATGTCATAGTAAAATCGTAGCACTTTGTATAAGAATAGCAATTATTTATAAGGAGTTTGGGGTAGTGGATAAAAGAACATAACTCTATCGTCATTCCGGGGGAGCGAAGCGAAACCCGGAATCCATTGAGCCATGGACCCCGGGTCAGGGCCCGGGGTGACGACGGAGAGTGAATGACTATGAATAACGAGTACCGAGTACGAATAACGGATAACAAAAAATGCGCCGCAAGCGGCGCATTTTGCATCCCAAAAACAATTAGCGTTTGGAGAACTGAGTGCTGCGTCTCGCCTTGTGGAAACCAAAGTGCTTTCTTTCCACGACGCGCGAATCGCGTGTCAGGAATCCGGCCGCTTTCAATGCGCCGCGCAGTTCCGGTTCCGCAATTTGCAATGCCCGCGAAATCCCGTGCTTTACCGCGCCCGCCTGGCCAGACAGCCCGCCGCCCATGACCATCGCGCGGACATCGTACGCGCCTTCGCGTTTGGACACGCCGAACGGCTGGCGCAGAATCATCTGCAACACCGGGCGACGGAAATAGTCCGTCATCGGCAGATCATTGACGATGATGTTTCCTTTGCCGGGCGTCAGA
This sequence comes from Rickettsiales bacterium, assembly GCA_031260805.1. GTDB lineage: Bacteria > Pseudomonadota > Alphaproteobacteria > Rs-D84 > Rs-D84 > JAISKV01. The sequence goes on along the minus strand of JAISKV010000002.1, from coordinate 34,126 downwards.
TAGACGCGCGCAATGCTGTCTTTGCGTTTGCCGGTCGCGTATGTCGCGCCCGTCAGTTTCGGCGCCTGGACCGCGGTTGCGGTTTTCGCGGCCGCCTTGGGTGCCGCTGATTTTGCCGGGGCTTTCTTGGCGGTCGTTGTTTTTGCCGCCACCGCTGTTTTTTTAACTTCTGTCATTTTCAGGCCCTTTTGTTCTTTGCATTCATCGCGCCGAAATCAACCGTTATCGGCTTTTGCGCTGTGTGTTTGTGTTCTGATCCGGCATAGACATGCAGTTTGGTCAGCCGTTTGTTCGCCAGCGCGACCGCAGTGCGCCGCCCCATCATCCGCTTGACCGCGTTGAAAACCAGCGTTTCCGGCTTTTCTTCGCGCATCTGGCCCAGCGTGCGTTCCTTGATATGTCCGGTCCATCCGGTGTGCCAAAAGAACTTGGTGCGCGAGTCCTTGTGCCCAGTCAACGCCACGCGGTCTGCGTTTATGATAATAACATTGTCGCCGCAGTCCATGTGCGGTGTCCAAGTCGGCTTGTCCTTGCCGCGCAGGACGGTCGCGACATACGCGGCCAAGCGTCCCAGCACGACATCGGTCGCGTCAATCAAAATCCATTTGGATTCCAATTCGCAGGCCTTTAATGATTTTGTTGCTGCCATAATTTAACCTTTGTTTAATTTGCCGGGGTATTATTGCCCAAGGCCGCGCAAAAGTCAAGTTTTTCTTGTGTGGTAATATAATACCATAGGTTTGAGGTATGAGGTTTTAGGTTTAAGGCAATTGTGCCGACAACCTCAAACCTCAAACCTCAAACCTTTTTCGGATATATTCTTGATTTTATAAAAATCGTGGTTTATACTGAACGCGATAAAAAATGGAATGGCGAAATGTACAACTGGCTGATGAAATTCTTTTCCGCGGATATTGCAATTGACCTGGGCACGGCGAATACTCTAATTTATGTCAAGGATCAGGGCATTGTGTTGAACGAGCCGTCCGTGGTCGCAATTTTGGAAAACCGTTTGATTGGAAAAAAGGAAATCCTGGCCGTCGGCGATGAAGCGCGCGGAATGCTGGGCCGCACGCCAGGCACAATTCGCGCGGTGCGCCCGCTGCAAGACGGTGTCATCGCGGATTTTGAGGTTGCCGAAGAAATGATCCGTCATTTCATTCGCAAGATTCACAAGCGCAGCATGCTGACCGCGCCGCTGATTGTTATCTGCGTGCCGTCGTGCGCTACGCCGGTGGAACGGCGCGCAATTCAGGAAGCGGCCGACAGCGCAGGCGCGCGCAAGGTTTACATTGTTGAAGAATCAACCGCGGCGGCGATTGGCGCGGGGCTGCCCATTGAAAAGCCGGTCGGGTCAATGGTTTTGGATATTGGCGGCGGGACCACGGAAATATCGGTCATATCGCTGGGCGGCGTTGTGTATTCCAATGCTATACGAACCGCCGGGGATCAAATGAACCGCGATATTATTGAATGGGTGCGCAAGAATAAAAATCTGCTGATTGGCGAAGTAACCGCGGAAAATGTAAAGAAAGAAATCGGATGCGCGCTGCCGCCGCGGGACAAGGCGGCGGAACTGCGGGTCAAGGTCAAGGGGCGCGATTTGATTTCCGGCATGCCGCGTGAAATTGAAATTACCGAATCAAACACGGCGGATGCAATGACGCAGACGGTCGCGCGGATTATCAGTTTGATTCAGAGCACTTTGGAGATAACGCCGCCAGAGTTAACCGCGGATATCGTGGATTACGGAATTGCGATGACCGGCGGGGGCAGTTTGCTGCGCGATTTGGATGTCGCGATTCGCCAGGCGACAAATCTGCCTGTGTTCGTTGTGGACGAGCCGTTGTACTGCGTCGCCAACGGCAGCGGAAATATCCTGTATAATATTGACAAGTACAAGCATGTCCTGCACACGCTGTATTAAAAAATCGGGCATCGCCCGATTTTTTAATAGTTATTAATTGTTAATTATTAGTTATTATACCATTGTGCGCGCTGCGATAATTCCGCCACCACAAACAAAAGAATAATAACTAATAATTAATAACTAACAACTAAAATGGCGCATTTATTTTCCTATTACTTCCCGAAAGTCCGGAATTTCATCATCATCGTCCATTGACGAATAATTGTCTTCCGCGGCTGCGTTTTTATTATTATCTTTGGGGTCGCGGCGGTTGTCTATGACGCCTTGCTCGTCCGACACTATGCGCCCGTAATGCTCGGCCATTTGCAGCAGGCGCTCCCGTTCTACCTCGTCATTTGTCTGGCGCGCGCTGTCCAGGTATTGTTTGCGCTTTTGACGCCAGCGATGGCACCGTTGGATCATCAGTCCTGTTGACATTTGATTTTTCTTATATTGCATGAATTATCCGATTGTAAAAGTATGGTAAATAATAAAAGTACCCTTGCAGTATAATCCCAGTAAAAACAGATTGCAACTATTTTTTATATTTTCTATGATTGCTCTGGGAATGAGAAGCCAATCTGGAAATTTTTTACTGCAAGCGCTGCTGGCCGTATCGCTGATGGTTGCGTTTATGCCGATGATGACGCGGAAAATCGCCGATTATTCCGCGCGGGTTGAATTTGGCGCGACAGCGGACACTATAAATTTGGCTGCAAATGCGGCAAAGTTATACATTCGGGAAGAATCGGAATTGCTGCCATTCGGCATAACCACTTTGTCCGGATTGGCCATGTCAGACGCGCTGGAACCGTTCGGATTGCCGATTGGATTTCGTGGAAACACCCCGCTGGACCAGAAAATATCGCTGGTCGTCTTGCGCGATCCCGGCGCGATTGACGCGTATCTGGTCATAGAACGCGGGAATTTATCGCCATTAAAATTGCGCGAACTGGCGGCGCGGGTCGGATTCTGGGCCGCGTCCGGCACAGGCTTTGACATAACCGCGTTCGGCGGCGGATGGGCGGCCGATGTATCGGCGTTCGGATGGCGTCCGTCGCCAAAGACTTTCCTGGTCCGCATCCCGCTAGAAAACGAGTTTACAGAGCGCGTTCAGTCATATTCCAAAAATCCGGCCGACGATGCGTTTCTGGCGGATCTGGACATGTCTGAATTTGATGTCAGAAATATCAAGACTATGTGGGCGGCGAATTTATCCGCTGACAGCGCGATGATTTCTTCGCTGACGCTGGCCGGTACGGAAGAAGGCAGAAAGATTAAAAATAAGATTGCGCATTTGTCTCTGAACCGCGCAATTTTCTTGTCTGATACAGACGGCAGCGCGCTGGGGATTCTAAAAAACGGCACTGTCGCGCAGCGCATGACCGCCGCGACGATATCGCAATTCGGCAGCAGCGGTGCGATAGAAACGGATGTTTTTTCCATTTACGATTTATCCATGTCGGCCGGGCGCGCAGGATTTTACGGGCCGGAAAAGTGGAATATCGGCGGCAGCATGGCAACCGAAAATATCAGCCTGGGCGTTTCTGCGTTGGAAATCGGCGGACTGATAAACGCCGCGCGCGGTCAGGAGGTTTTTGTATCCGACGACGGGATGTCTTACAGTGCCAAGACCGGGATCGAGGCGGACTATGTCGCCGCCGCCCACATAACGCTGCGCGATCAGATTTCCAGTTCCTTGTCGGCCGGCGGCACAGGCCCGGTTATCATGGACATACGGCCGGCCGGCGTTTCAGTGTTTGATGATGTTATCTTGGAAAATCTGGACTCTTCCGCATTGAAGATAATTCACAGCGCGTCCGACAGCACGGGAAAAACAACGGACTGCAAAAATGTGATTTATGATTTGACCGACATATCGTATAACGCGAAATCCGTGGCGCAGAATATAATCTGCCAATATGTGTACTGGCAGCGGCTGGAACAGCGGATAAATATAAAAAAGTGCCTGGTGCAGGGGAAATCAAATTGCGGATAAATCAGCAGCGCGGCGAATCTTTGCTGGAAACATTGCTGGCCATGGCCGTGGTCGCGGCGCTGGCGCCGCTGGCGTACATTCATATTTCGGAAATGACGCGCCGGATTGCGGACATTGCGATTGCAAAGCAGATTGCGGACTTTCGCGATCCGATGCTGAATTTTATCAGGATGAATGCGTCCGGTTGGAACAAAAATATTCAATTCAGGCTGGATGATGCGGATATCGCGGGGCTGTCCGGAAACGCGGCCGCGCCGTACGCGGTTTACATAGACAAGTACACGATTACGGATTCCGAAATCATAGATGCGTATTCAGCGTTTCATGTAAATGATTCGTCGCTGATGCGCAATGCGGATATTGTAAAGAATATCGGATTTGACGCAGGGCTGGTGAATGAAAACGGAATCGCGTACGATTCGTATTCTTCGTGGGGCGTGCAGAGTGATGATTTCGCCAGCGGCGACATAGTGTACCGCGTGCGTCTGGACTTGAAGAACAACGACAATGAAAAATACCTGTACCGCACGGCCAGCAGGGGCCAGAACAATATGCTGCGCGATTTCAACCTGGGCGGATTTGACTTGTACGACATCGCGGCGGCGGCGGGCAAGGTCTTGGAATCGGCATCTGCAACCGCGAATTTCGCGGCGGCCGAAAATTTGATTGCGGACATCGCGTACTTTAACAACGGCGCGGATATCGGGGTCGACGGCGCGTCTATCGGCATAATTCGCGTGCGCGGCGACACGACGGGGCTGCGCAACATTTATGCGAAGAAGTTCCAAGGCACGGGATTAAACGGAAATTGGTCTTCCGGCGGCAGCGTTATTTCTGATAAAACGGTTGTTTCTGAAAAGTTGAATGTGTCGGGCAATCTGTCGGTAAAGTCCGGAGCCGCGCGCACGATTTCAGGAATCGCCGGGATGTCCGTGCATTCGGTTTACACGCCGTACTTGTTCGCGACAGAGTTGTATTTTGCCGCCGGATTCGGCATGGTGGTTTCCAGCGAACTTATTGCGTCCAGCGCGTACACGCCGATAAAACTGGGCAACTGGTCTTTCCCGACCAGCAGTTATCCGAAATTAAAATCGCTGGTCCTGCGTCAATCGGGCGGTGAAATGGGCGGCTTGTTGAGGGTGGATACGGCGCGGTTTGATAAAATAACTGCATCCGGATGGAGAGATTTGGAACAAAATGAACCGATTGCACAATAAATCTTTCCAGCGCGGCGCGATGCTGACAGAATTGCTGCTGTCGGTGGCGCTGGCTGCAATGCTGCTGCCTTTTTTAGTTAAGTTCCAGAGCGAGCGGCTGCGCCGCGCGGAAAACCTGGCGATTGCAGGCAACATGGAATTGGCCGGCCGCGCGCTGGAAAAATACATAACAGCAAATTCGGAAAAACTGTTGCAGGTGTCCGGCAAGAACATAGTCCGCGTATCGGTGATGGATTTGCAGGATTTCGGATTTCCAGAATACTTTGATAATGACGCGAAAATCCAGATCAGAATTATGAAAACGCGCGAGCGCGGCGGCCGCAGCGTGCTGCAAGGCGTGCTGGTGTTTCCGGACGGCGGGGCCAGCCCGTATCGCACGCGTCAGATTGCGGAATCGGGCGGCTTTGGATTCGGATATTCGGACCGCGGGAATATCAGCGGGCAATTCGGGACTTGGAACGCAAATTACGGCGAAATGGGCAGCGGCGTTTCGGTTCGCAGCGGTAGCGTGCGCAAGAAGAACGAATATATCCAGCGGCTGCCCGGAGCGCCTGCGGATGCCGCGACAATGAAATCCGATTTGTCAATCGGCGGCCATGACCTGAAAAACGCGGACCTGATGATTGCGAAAAATACTGTTATTTCAGATACGCTGGGCGCGGCGGAAATCGGCGCGGACAAGTTGAGTTTCACCATGCGCGCCAATCTGGACGCGGCGTTGAAGATAAGCGGCGAAGCGACGGTGAACGGAAACATGACCAGCGACGGCAAGAGCATAACTGTCGGAACGCTGTCGTTGGAAAAGACTGCAAATTTTTCCGCGGTTCATGCCAAGGAATTATGGGCCGGATCCTTGAATTTATCAGGGCTGTATTTCAATGACGGCGTGCGCGCGCCGCAGATAACGGTGCGCCAGAATCTGGACATGCTGGGCGGCAAGATAACCGCGGATATCGCGAATGTCGGATTTTCGGGAACGCTGACGCCGCGCATCTATATCTCTACCTGGCTGCAAGACAGCCAGGATTCGTCTTATTACTGGGATGTAAAGAATTCAATCGCGGTGTTTTCCGACATGCGGCTGAATCTGCTGCGCGATTTGTCGCGGTTTGCCGTTTCCGGCGAATCCGGCAATGATTCGGAAGTTTACAATATCATGCGCGCATTGTCGGTGAATGCAAACGCGACGGTCGCGGACTATATCAACGGGCTGCGCCAGATGCAAAGAATTGTTGAAATAAAATTTGAACAATTGAACTTAAAAGATTAACATAGGCGCATGGTTATAAAGTGTCCTTTTTGCAAAACGCAGTATAAAATTCCCGGCGGCGGCAATGTCAAATGCGCCTGCTGCGGCGCGGTATGGCGCGCGGGGTCCGGCAGCGGCGGGGGCAGGTGGCTGAAACTGCTGGCGGCGATAACCGCGCTGCTGGCAGCCGTCTTGTTTTCAGCGGTTGCGATTCTGCGGACGGACGCAAAGAAAGACGCTTTGGAAATTATAACGGACAGGCCGGTCGCGACGGCCGGCGGCATAATTGTTTCCGGCAGGATAGTGAATAATACGGAAAAGTTGTTCGGCGCGCCGGATCTGATGGTCAGCATTCGGGACGGCAATGGCGCGGTTATCAAGACTGCGCGCGTAATTCCGAACGCGGCTGTTATTGATTCGGGCGCCGTGGTGTATTTTTCATCAGAGTTGACCGTTTCGGACGCAAAGAAAATAACCGTGGGGTTTGCAAAATGAAAAAAATGGTTTTTTCAATATTTTTACTTTTCTCGTTTCCCGTTTCACTTTTGGCGGCGCCGCGCCCCAGCATTTTTTCCACCAGCAGCGATTGGGAGCGGGTCAGCGGGCTGCATCTGCGCGAATATCAAATTCCTGTAAAGCGCGGCGGGCAAAATATCGGAAAATTGGGATGGGAATTGTACTATCTGGATGGCTTTCCATGCTATGGCCAGTCGGAAGATGTGCGCGCGTGGATTGATCCGGTCAAGGACCGGGATGCGTATTTCAGAATCGTGTGCCTGGCCAAACCGACCGAGATTAAACTGGCCTGGCGCGAAGCAGGATCCGAAACATACCAGAATACGACGACCGGAATACTGACCTGCAAAATCGGCCGGGACATGATTGTGAACTTATCAAACTGCGAACGCGGGCCGGATTGGGATGAATTCGGAAAATAAAAGAATTTTTAATGCGTGCGAATCAGACGCGGGGCTGCGGGTTGATAAATTTCTGGCGTCCAGAATGCCAGAGTTTTCGCGCAGCGAAATCCAGAAAATGATAGACGGGAAATACAAGCCCGCGGGCAAGGTTCATGATGGCGATGTGTTCCGTATTGAAATTCCGGAACAACAGACCACGACCCTTGACCCCCAGGCATCGGACCTGGACATTCTGTATGAAGACGAAGACATTATCGCGGTTAACAAGCCGCGCGGGGTAGTCATGTATCCGGCAGCCGGGAATCCGGACGGCACGCTGGTGCAGATGGTCCTGGCGCATTGCGGTTTGTCCGCGCTGGGCGATGCAAATCGTCCGGGCGTCGTGCATCGCATTGACAAGGGGACCAGCGGCGCGGTTATTTTTGCCAAGACCGACGCGGCGCACCGCGCCTTGACCAAGACTTTTGCCGCGCATGATCTGGTGCGCAAGTATGTCTGCCTGTGCTGGGGTGTTCCGCAATGGGAGGGCGCGGATATAACCGGAAACATCGGGCGCAGCGCGAAAAACCGGCAGAAAATGACAATTGTAAAAATCGGCGGCCGGCCGGCCAAGACGCATGCCGATGTTATGGCCGCATGGCCGCGCAAGAACGCCAGCGAGTTGAAGTGCACCTTGTTCACTGGCCGCACGCATCAGATCCGCGTTCATTTGTCAGCGCACGGATTTCCGATTATTTGCGATCCTGTGTACGGCCGGGATAAAATCGGGACGATCAAGGATTCGGAATTATTGGACTTTGTGAAAAATAATAACGAACAAATGCTGCATGCGCAATATTTGGAATTGACACATCCGGTCAAAGGAATTAAGATTAAGATCAAAGCGCCGCTGCCGGACGACATGCGTCTGTTGCGGGATATTTTAGATAACTAACAAAGGAAGCATTTAATGAAAAACGCATTGAAGATTTTGGCAATTCTGGGCTTGGGCGCATGCACATACGGCGGCACCGCGAATCAAGAGAAATTTTTTACCGAGGCTGATATAACCAAAGTTGACTGGTCAACTGTTAATGCGAACGGGTATGCGTGCCAGACAAATCTGCTGTATATCTTGCCTGTCGGCGACAAGTCGTTGCCGAATGCGGTTGAAGACGGCAATATAACCAAGATTGCTTATATTGACACGGATTCCACGATTTACCCGTTCTTTTCGCGCGATTGTACGAATGTATGGGGCGCGGGCAGTCTGAAACCTGCGGATAAAGGCGCGCATGATTACGCGCTGCCCGAAGAATTAAAGATTGAAAACATAGCCAAATAAAATAAGGGTTTCCAATGCGTAAACTAGTGCCTTTTATCTGTGTTGCAGCAATAACAACCGGCGCGCTGGCTGATAATTCGGATGATGCGTCGCCTTGGTACCAGGGCGTTCAGTTTGGCATCGGCGTTCCGCTGGTGGTCCCGTTTACCAGCGTGAATGCGTTTGTCGGGTATGCGAATAAAAAGCACGAATCGTTCTGGGGCAAAAGATTTGGCGCGCGTTTGGCGTTTGATTTTTCCAGCGGTTTGACCGGCACTGCAAAAATCAAGCCGTTGCAGGATGATCAGCACAAGATTGACGCCAGCATTGGGTATGCCGGTATTGATTTTGATCTGAACAATATCGCGCAGTTGGACAAGATAACATTTGACGATGACGACAAACTGACGCTGAACGGCGGGTTTGTTGATATTGGCGGATCCACTGCGGTGTTCAATATTAAAAACCAGAGCGTCGGCGCGATGATTGATTTTTATCCGTTCGGCGACACTTGGTTTGCAGGCGGAATTCGGCTGACCGGCGGATACTATTTTGGCACGATGAAGGTCGGTCTGACCAATACAATCGCGAACGATATCGGCGGCAGTTATCTTATTGATGCGGGCGGGACTGACAGGATAGGCTTTCAATCCGCCGCTGGCAGCAAGATAGCGGCCAAATTGAATTGGAATTATTCAGGCCCTTATGCCGGAATCGGATTTGATTTGGGCGTGTTCCGCGGGTTCAAGTTTTATATGGACGCCGGCGTTGTGTTCGCGCGCGATCCGCTGAAAGTGTCGCGGAAGAATATCACGCATCCGACACTGCAAGCGCAATTCTGTCCGGACGGGGCGAATTGCGGGCAATGGGAAACATTGCTGAATGCCGCAGGGGACAAGCCGAATGTGGAAGAATTGACCAAGAATCTGACCACGAATTATATCAAAAACAATATTGATAATCCGGCATATGCTGCGGCCAAATCGGCCATAGAATCCGCGTATGGCACAAACATAGACTGGAATGCGTTGGCGGACGGATTGGTCGGCTATCTCAGCGGCGGCACCGCGCCCGGCTGGGTCAGCAACTTGCCCAGCGATGTGCAGAATGCATTCGGCGAAGTGCAAACCAACTGGGACGATTTGGTTGGGGCCGCAGGAAACGGGTTGCAGCACGATATTGATAATGCATGGGCAGATTATGACAAGGCTTTGTCAGACCTGAATCATGATCTGAAAGATTACAAATTTATGCCGATGGTGAAACTGGGCGTGATGTACAGGTTTTAGTCAGCGGCCAGTTCCCCTCCCATGGAGGGGTGGCCGTAGGCCGAGGTGGTTTACAGGATTTAATTAAGAATTAAGAAAGAAGAATTAAGAATTATTTTGTTCATTGTAATAGACAGAGTGTAAGACATAATTCTTCTTTCTTAATTCTTAATTGTACTACCAATTACCAACTACTAACTCAATATGTTTTCAAGAAATACTCTTTTATGGTCCGGCGTATGGCAGATATTCTCGTTTCTGGCGATATTCTGGCTGGTATCATGGCTGTATGATAATTAATTGGTGATACAGGCGGAAAGAAAAAATAGTTGAACTCTAAACTCTGAACTCTGAACACCAACTCTAACTCTCAAACGGGTTTTCGTTTTTGGAATACTCTATAATTATCGGCAACTGTTCCCAGTGCAATTCTTTTGCAATTCCGCGGCGCAGGTACCGCGTATAACTTTCCGGGATATCGGACGCGCCGCCGACATTGATTTTTATTTTTATCGGATGCTCGGCCACTTGGGTCGCGAATTTTATCTTCATCCCGCGCCCGACCCGCGACATTGGCGGCTGGCGCAATTTCACCAATTTTTCAACGACGCGGTTGACCAGGCTGGTCGGCGCGCGTGTCTGGGAGATATCCCACAATTCGTAAACCCGCTTGAACATGTTTCGGACACCGGTTCCGGTTTCGGCGGAAATCGCCAGAATCAAAGGCTTTATAATCTGATGAAAAGAATTGTTGAACGCGTGTTTCAGTTTCAGCAACCGGTCTTCTTTATCTTCCACCAGATCCCACTTGTTCAGCGCGACGCATAAAATCTTGCCGCCGTCATAAACGCGGCCCGCTATGCCCAGCGCCTGGTTTTCAATATCGCGCGTCGCGTCAACCACCAGAATTATAACATCTGATTTTTCAATAATATCCAAAGATTTCAACGCTGACAGAGTTTCAACCGCATCGGTAATGTTCGCCTTGCGCCGCAATCCCGCCGTGTCCGCCAAGATTATATCGCGGCCGTAAAATCGCGTCGGCAGTTTGATTGTGTCGCGCGTTATCCCCGGCTCGTCCCGGACGATAACGCGATTTTCCCCGATGATTGTGTTTACCAGCGTAGACTTGCCCACATTCGGTTGGCCCATGATTGATATTCGCAAAGGTTTGAGGTTTGAGGTTTGAGGTTCCGGGTTGTCGGCGTAATGTTTTTCAATAAAGTCATATATAACATCAAATCCGGTCTTGTGCTCTGCGCTTATCGGGTTCGGCGCGCCCAGGCCAAGTTTGTAAAATTCGGACTGGTCGGCCAGTTTCTTGAATGATTCCGATTTATTCGCCAGCAGGATTATTTTTTTATTCGCGCGGCGGACCAATTTCGCCCACTCAATGTCTTCGCCTGTAATCCCGATGCGCGCGTCAACAACGAACAAGACCAAATCCGCGTCGCGTATGAAGTTAAAAGCAATATCCGTCGCCAGTTTCCCGATTTCCGTGGTGTTCCGTTCCAGCCCCGCGGTGTCAAAGACATCATGGTCGGTTCCGATAAGTTTCCCGGCAATCGCATCGCGCGTCACGCCCGGCCGGTTGTGAACCAGCGCGTCGCGCGTTCCGGTCAATTGATTGAACAGGGTTGACTTGCCGGTGTTTGGGCGTCCTGCGATGACTATTTTCATTTTGCGAATTCTCTTGTAATTTATGCGAAAGATTATAGAATATTATTTGACGATAATCAAATAATCAAACTGTGGGGGCGCGCAATGCTGCAATGGCTTAAAAATATCTGGCAAATAATCATCAATCCGCGCATCGCTTTTTCCAGAATCGTCGCTGACGGCGATCTAGAAGGGTCCATGTTCCGGGCATTTATCTATGGCATGCTGGGCGGCGCGCTGGTGCTGGGCATACGGTTGCTGGGCGGCGCGACGCTGACGCTGTCGTCTGTATTCCTGCAATTAATCGTCGTGCCGGTTATCGCGGTCGCGCTGCTGTTTCTGCTGGGCGGCGTCATGATGCTGATTACGGAAATTTCCGGCGGCCAGCGCGATTGGGAGATTGCGGTTGCAGGTCTGGCTTCGGTATTTTTCGTGTATCCGATAATGCTGGTGCTGAACGCGCTGGCATGGAATTGCACCAGTTTGATGACTGTCAGCATAGTTATTGACGCGTATGTGCTGTTCTTGCTGTACAATATCGCGGTATATTGCATGAAGGCGTCGCGCGGCCGCGCATTGGCAATCTGTGTTATATTGCTGATATTCCTGATAACTATTTATGCGACGGATTACCGCATGGGATGGCTGATGCTGAAAAATTCAGGCGCTGCATTGAAATGCATAATCTAAAAAACGCGGTCCAGCCGCGTTTTTTTATAAAGTGAAAAGTTGAAAGTGGAAAGTGAAAATAATGCGTTCGCTTCGCTCACATCAATCGATTAATGTATCGCGCAAAGCGCGACCAGCCACATTTTAACTTTTAACTTTCCACTTTTCACTTTATAATTAATCACTTGACAAAAATGATAATTGTATTATAATTGTACAAAACAACAAAATGCGAGAGTGTTATGGCAACAAAAACAAAATTTAATGCGGCGGCACGAAAACTTGGTGATTCCGGTCAAAGCCAGTCGTCAAATGCAGCGAATTGGCTGAAAAACAAATGGGCGGCTATTGTGAATTGGGTGCAGGGCCGGCCGGTATCTTTATGGTTGAATCTTGGCCTGCTGTTAATTATAATTATTATTTTCACGATTTTGCTGGGGCATTTTCATGACAAGCGCGAAATAGAATCCGGAACCAATGGCAGCGCGATTTTCAATACTGCGACTGCGCAAACGGATCCTTTCATCATGCCGGATAATAATGCTGCGCCGAAAGATGATGCGGAATTGCGCCAGGCTGTTATCGCGCGCCGCGCGTCTGAAAAGTCGGAACCGGTTGCCCCGATCGTTGTCGATGCGCCGAAACAACTGGGCGGCGATGTTATCATTGATGGCGAAGAATTTGGATCGCGCAACCGTTTGGGCCAATGCGACAAGATTTCAGGCAACCTGATTCTGCAAAACATGCACAAGTACACGCTGCCTTGCGGGATTGTTGTTGACGGGGACTTGATAATTCGGAATCTGGGGCTGGTCCGCTTTTGCGGTGAATTCACGATAACGGGAAATATCCGTGTCGCGCCGCGGTCCAGTTTTGGCCCGCTGCCGTCAAATGCAAGGCTCGGCGGTCAGGTGATTTTATAAAAAAACGCGGCGCAGCCGCGTTTTTTTATAGTACAGGTGCAGGTGAAAGTGAATGTGTAGATAGAGATGACCTGCACCTACACCTACACTTACACCTTTCACAATTAACCTCTTGCAAAAAAATCGCATATTTCGTATAATTCGGTGAAAAGGGAAGGTGTTTTTCATGCAGAATCGCAAATGGAACCATATGCTGATGCAGATGGCCGGGACTTTGTTCATGCTGGCCGGTGCGTTTTTTATCGGGTTTACCGCATTGTCGATGCGCGCTGTGTTTGCCGATCCTGTGCAGCAGCCTGTATTTATTTCAACTGCGGCCGCCGGTGATGCCGCGGCAGCAAATTCAGTTTCACGGCGCAACCAATCTGCGCGCGCTGCAAATGTGGCGCGCGGCACTGTCGCGGCGCCGACCGCGGCTGTTGCAAAGCGTGGTGTTTCTTCCCGCGCGACCCAGCCGATTGCCGCCCGCGGCGTCGCCGCGCGCAGCGGCGTGCCGCGCGGCGTCGCCGCGCGGACCGCGGTGTCTGGCGAAATGATGACGCCATCCCCCGCGCGGGTGTCGCTGACCGGATCCGCAATGCGCGCGCCAACCGGCACAAACATCACGCAAACAAACGCGTTGCGCCTGGGCAGCATAATTACCGAGAATATTATTGATCCGAACACCGGATTGATTTCCGCGGATGCGTACAGCAACTGTCTGACCAGTTATTACACCTGTATGGATGAAATCTGCGCGGTGCGCAAACCGGGCGCGCGCCGCTGCACCTGCGCCGGGCGCGCGACAGACTTTATTCAGTCAGAGCAGGCCTTGAACACGGCCAAGGAACAATTGTTAAGAGTGGCCGGTGAACTGTCGCTGTTCATCGCCAGCAAAGGCAAGGAATTATCCAGCGCGTTCAGCCTGACAGACGCGGAAAAAACAATGAACTGCGTCGCGTATCAGAATGCAAAGCAGGCGGGGACGCTGGACAAATGGTGCGAGAATAATATTCAGATAACAGGAACCGCGCAATGCACGGGCTATAAGACCGCGCCCAGTTATTGCAATGGCGAATTGGGCTTTACCCTGTCTGATCTGAACGGATCCGGCAGCGATATCATGTCGCAATTGAACGAGTACATAAATTCTGTCCAGAATGCGACAAACACATTGTACAGCACTGAATCCAGTTCTTGGACGGACGCGTACAACAGCCTGGTTGGGAATGTCAATACCATATCCGGGATTTCGGGACTGACCACGACCAGTGAAGATCAGTTGGCGAAAAAATGGGGATATCAATTGTTCGCCTATGCGCAGAATAATGTTTGCGGACGGGTGTTGGATTCTTGCTTTAACGGAATTTACGAGGCTTGCACCAGCAACAAGCCGTATAACTATACCAGCACAGTGTCCGCCGGCAGCGATGGCAAGAGCATTACTTTTGAGCCGTTGCGCGAACAGACCAGCACGACATCAACCGCCGCATGCTTTGGATACACGACTGCCGTGAATGCCCAGACCGGGCGCGCGAATTACAGCGGGACATCAATCGGGACCAGCGATCCGTACGCCACGCTGCGCTATCCGGTGGCCAAGGCGCGGCTGTCAGTCATGCAGAAATATGTTCTGGACGCGAATGCCGACTGTGATTTGTACGGTGAAGAATTGAAAGCCCAGGCGCAGACGATTTCTTATCAAAACACAGCGGTCGCCCAGGCCTTGCAGCAAAAGAGATTGGAATTCAAGCAGGAAGCGGACGCGCAGAAGTTAACCGATTATCAATCTGCCAGCGAGAATTTCGGCCAGTGCATATCCGACCTGTACGATTGCTATACGCAAATGTACCAATCAAACGGAACAACATGGATGGATGCGCGCATCAAAACTTACTGCGCCCAGGTGTCGCAGTCGCCGTCGTGCTTTGAGACCATGGTGTGCAGCCCGGCGACAAATCCGGTCCAGATGGTGGTGAATAACGCGGATGCCGAAACATGCGCTTACGATGTTGAGAAGAATACCAGCACTTGCCGCAATGTAGTAACGCTGAGCGAGATATTAAAGCCTGTGACGGACAGCAGCGCGGCTGGAACAAATTCCGCCAGCCTGCGTGAAAACTGCTTGAAAACCGCAGGGGTTGAAGCGGTCCGCGAATGGGAGCGTCCGACGACACCGACACCGTAAAAAAAAACGGCCGTAAAGCCGTTTTTTTGTTATTCGTTATTCGTACTCGGGACTCGTGGCTATTTCCTATCTTTTTGGGGACTGGCCATCCAACTCCAACTCTAATAAATTTTTCTTGCGTCGCCGCATTTTTTATACAATAATTCCCGCATGAAAAAATTGTTTATAACTTTCCTGTTAATTATCGCGACCGCCGCGTCTGCAAATGCCGGGAATATGAAAGGCAATTATTTGGAACTGAAATTAAACGGCGTTGTTGATGCGGCCGCAGGGTATTTGGGCAATGATCTCGGCGGTGTCGGCGGCATGCTGTCTTTTGGATCAAATTATCGCAGTGCGCGCTGGCTGTATTTCCGGACAGAGTTGGAATTTTCCTATGAATCCGTGTCAAACAAATTTGTTGAATTTTCGCCCTTTGGGTTGCTGATTAATTTCTATGCGGATTTTGGGCTGAAAGAATGGCTGGTCCGGCCTTTTATCGGCGCGGGATTTGGCGGAAAATATATCGCTGCGTCAATACCGGATTCTGACAGCGCCGGGATGGCATTGGATGTCCAGGCGGGCGCGATATATCAGATTTCTGATGATTGGGCTGCAACAGCGGCATTCAGATATGATACTATGACGGGGTTGGATTACGATATCAGGACTTATGCGATAACCGCTGGAATTCAGTGGCGCTTCTAAAAGGTGATGAGAATGAAAAAAATAATATTGCCGGTTGCTCTTTGTTCTGCGCTTTTTGCGCTTTGTGCTTGCGGGGGGCCGCGTTCACAACTGAGTCCGGGGGCAAATCCGCACGACGGGTACGCCGTGTTTGTCGCGCGCGTGGATCTGGATCCTGCGATAAATGACGATTGGGAGCGGGCGGAAGATTCCGACAAGAAATTCACGCAATTCTCCGTGCTGATGCCGCCGGCGGACGCGGCCCAGAACCTGGACGACGATCAATTGGATGATTACACATACGGCGACATAGAAACAAATAAGTTTTTTGCAATTGAAATCCCGGTTGATGCCAAGCCTGAAATTCGCAATTTGCGTTTTTTCGCACAGCACAAGGCTTTCTGGCTGTCCAACACGGATCATTTTTACTATACGACGCTGTCAAATCCTTCGTTTGATGTTGGCGCTATGCCCAAGGCCGGCAACGCGTATTATCTGGGAACCATTAAAATCGGACTGGGGGATAAATCTTTTGCATCGGATGACGGCAAAATTGATTATGATGAATGGCAGTTTGCCGTGCCGAAAACGATGACTGTGGCGGATGAATCAGCGGCGGCCCAGGAATGGTTTAACGAAAATCATAAAAACATAGCCCAGAAATTAAAAAGCGCGAAAATCACGCCGAAACAATCGGGCAAGGATAACGAATTTCTGCATAAATCCATAACAACAACACGGTATTAAAAAACGCGGCGTAGCCGCGTTTTTTAATAGTTATTAATTATTAGTTATTAGTTATTAGTTATTATCCCTTTGTTTGTTGTGGCGGAATTTTCACAACACGCACCATGGTATAATAATTAATAACTAATAATTAATAACTTAAACAGTGGCCACCTCAAAAAGGGAAGGTGGACTGGCCCCGCTCATCGCCGCGAGGGCTTATTTTTGTGTTCATAATTCTAGTCATGGTTGTATTTATGTATTTATTCTAGTAAATATTCTTATATGCTTTTTATCCTATCGCAATGCGGTTGGATTTGGAAAAAACACAAAAGGAGAGAGAAAATGAAAAACTATGCAACAAATAGTGTGGGAAACATCGCGCTAAACATCAGGAAATTTCGGGATGCCGAAGAAATTTGGTTCTGGTTCCTGCACAATCGGGCCACGCGCACCGGATTCTGTGGGGACAAGCATTTTTCAGGCCGCCCGTGCAGTCTGATAGATGTTGAATCGCGAATAACGCGCGCGTATCTGTGCGGCAAATTGCGCGACGATCATCTGGCGGTTATTAAAAAATTCGGCGACATAAAGCGCGCCCCGCACCAGCATATTTTTGCTGAAAACCGCGCGGCCGTCCTGTGGCGCGAAGCCATGGCGGCCATGGCGTCCGTCATGTCTGATTGGATTGAACGCTAAGGGGTTTATGATTTCTGATTTATGAGTTATGGAAATACTTTTCATAAATCATATTTCATAAATCATAAATATTTATCATGCTGATTGGATTCACACCAAACACAAATATGATTTTGCTGCGGCTGGTCCTGCGGCGATGGCGGCATTGCGCCGTTGTTTACCGCGGATACATGTATCATATCGGGCCGGACGGGAACAAAAAGATTCGCCTGAACAAGACAGGCATTAGATTGCTGGAAAATGCAGGCTGGGTTTTTGTACGAATGCGCGCGCCGGCAAATGCAAAGAAAATTCTGGACCGCGAAGTGAACAAAAAGTATTCCCTGCTGCCGCTGTGCGGCACAACGAATTGTTTCAGGGCCGCCAAAGCGGTTGTTTCCGAACCGCCACCAAGGCCGTATGAAGCATGATTTAAGGATGGGATGAATCAATAATACGAATTTGCATTTTATTTTCTTATTTTTTCAATTCATTCGCATTGCGGCCGGTTATCGCGCGTTTACCTGTCCGCTTTTCGTAATCCAGTTTTGCCGTTTTTGCAACGCTTGCGCCCGCCCGCGCAACTTTCATATTTTGTTCCAATCCATGTGGTTTGTCGCGCTGTGTTATTTCCGTCGTCGTTACTTCTGCCAGCATGTTCAGGACAAGTTCAATATTAGTCATATTATCGCGCAGGGATTCTTTGCGTAGTTCTTTCAATTTCTTATACTCGCGAGTATTCAATCCCGCCCATTCCGAATACATTTCATCTGTCAGAATAGCAAACTCTTTACCCTTTTTGATCCCGCCGCGTTCCCATTCATTCGTCAATTCTTTCCTGATTTCTATGGATTTAAGCCGTTGCAAAATCCAGCCTTCGGAATACCCAAGGCGCTTGTAATAATCCAATGCCCGCTGAATCGCGATTTCCGGATCCGACATTTCATCTATGCGTTCGCTGCCGACGCGCGCCAGCCACAACTTAAAGGGTTCTGCTTTCGGCGATGGGACTGACTGAATTATGCGCAAAACTTGTTCAGTATCCGCAACATCGGTCAAATAAAATTTCCCATCCGCGGCCTGCATTTTCAGTTGGTTACAATTTGTAACCAACTGACTTCCTTCTTCTTTTAAGCGGTATTTCAGCACTTTCCAATAATTGCGCGCGCCATCCAGAGTTTCTTGTTCTGTCAAAATGCCGACTATATCCACAACTGAAAAATACCATTTTTCAGCCGTCTCATCCCACAGTGTGCGAATGTTTTTATCCTGGAAAAGTTTGATTTCATTTTTCATACAGCGATTATATAAAACACGCGCAAAAATTTCCAGTTGTTTCTGCGATATGCCCAGATTTTATCTAGAAACTGAACCCCGCACCCTGAACTCTGAAAACTAAAAAAACGGGCGTGCGCCCGTTTTTTTAATTCACCGCTGATACGGCCAGACGCTTGCGCCCTTCGGCCCGTCTGCGATTCAGCACATCGCGTCCGGATTTGGTCGCCATTTTTGCACGGAAACCATGGGTTTTCACGCGGCGCGTCTTGGATGGCTGATAAGTTCTTTTTGTTGACATTTTTAACTCCTTTCGTCGTTAATATTTATTAATTATTCCGCGGTGTCCGGAATGACCGACACGCTCTTGCGGTCGCCGTTTCCGCGCTTGAACGAAACCTTGCCGATAATCTTGGCAAAAATAGTATGATCTTTGCCCATGCCGACATTCAGGCCCGGATGGACCGTGGTTCCGCGCTGACGAATTATGATGTTGCCAGGAATGACGCGCTGGCCGCCGCCTTTTTTAATACCCAGACGCCGTCCTGCCGAATCGCGTCCGTTAGAGGTTGAAGCCCCACCTTTTTTATGTGCCATTTTTTAACTCCTTGCGTCGTTAATAGTTATTAATTATTAGTTATTAATTATTATTCATTCACAAACAAAAGTATAATAACTAATAATTAACAACTGAATTTATTCTTTTATTTCCTTGATTTTGACAACCGTCAGATACTGGCGATGACCGCGCGTGCGGCGATAGTTTTGACGCCGTTTCTTCTTGAAGACCAAGATTTTATCGTCGCGCTTTTGTTCCAGAATTTCGCCGATAACCCGCGCGCCGGCAATTTGCGGCGTGCCGACCCGATCGCCGATCATCAAGACCCTGTCAAATTCAACAGTGCCGTCCCCCGCGATTTTTTCCAGTTTGACAACATCGCCAACCCGAACCCGATATTGTTTCGCACCGGAAATAAATATTGCGTATTTGTCCATATTTTATCCTTTCTGCATAAAATTTTATGCAATTATGGCATATTTTTATCAGATTGCAAGTAAAAAATTTATACTTGCATCAGTATATGAAAATCAGATATACTATATTTGGTAGGAAATTATTTATGCTTTGCACCAAGTCATCTTTACTCTCTCTCTCTCTCTCTCTCTCTCTCTCTCTCTCTCTCTAGGTTTCTGCGGGTTTTTAAGAAAAGCGGGGTAAAAATGGCAAAAATCCCCGTCATAATTTTTTCATTATTTTGTATATTTTTCGCATTAAATGCACGCGCCGCAGAAATTGCATCCGTCCAATATGTTAATGAAATTATTGCTGCATTAAAAGGCTCGGCAAACGGTCTTGCGTCGCTTGACATAAACCAGAAAATACCAATCGCACAAATTCCAACCGGCACAAGTGCCGCAACTGTTGCGCTTGGCAATGATTCTCGCATGGTGAATGCGGTTCAGACGACCGGAACATATACAATGGCCGGCACTTATACAATAACGGGGGTTCTGAATGTTGCGACCCCGCCGCTGCCGCCGGTCCAATAATTTATGACTAAGAAATATTTATCATTGATATTACTCGCGTTGTTCAGTCCTGCGTTTGGCGGACAATTGGCGACTATTGAATATGTCCATAATTCTATTTCTGCAAATACTGGAATAACCGTTCCATATAATGCGAATGCGACTGATTTGCAAGCGCCTGCGAACACGACATATCTGTTGACCGCTATTGACGCAATGAATCAGCAAGGCGCGTATTCAACGCCGACAAATTTACGCGCATCGTCCTATGCAACCACGCGGGCTGTTGATGTGACCGGCGTGGATTGGGCGGCCAAGAATTTATTAAATTGTAATGTTGCAGGACGATATACTAATAATGGCGAATGCCTCTTATGTCCGTCCTTTGCGTATTGCCCCGTCGGATCAAGTAATTTTATATCTTGTGATACTGTTTGCGATGGTTGCGCGACGGAAATACTCGGGGCGTCTTTGCCGTCGCAGTGCGTAAATGCGGGCGGGCGCACGATTGATTTAACAACGCCGACATATTTTGACACCGGCATTGATAATCAAGGCGATTGGAAAATTGAATCAAAATATCAGATGTCTGATTATCTGCCAAGCATAGGCAGGCAAGTAAGCGCGTTATTTTGTGCCAGGAATATGCCGTCGTCAACTTCGCAATATGGATTTTGTTATTTTTTAATGGCGGCCAGTCAAAACGGCCGCGCCGATTGCGGAACCGCGACAACCGCGATGCCGCATTGGGATACGAATGTTCACACGATTATTATGGGGCGCGAAGAAGGCGTTATACTTGACGGTGTTGTAAAAAGACCGGACAGTTGCACTATTACCCAAGGCTATCCGATTAATTTCATTATCGGTGCAATTACCAGTGATGGGATGACCGAAAATCTCGGCTATGCGCCGTTTTATGGCAAGATCTTTTATTTTAAGATTTGGAAGAATGATTTGCTGGTGCGAAATTTTGTTCCGATTTATGCCGGCGAATCTATTAATGGCATAACTGCGACCGAAAACGCGATGTTTGATATGGTTTCCAATACTGTATTTTATAATCAAGCGAATTAAGATAAGTTTTATTTCAATACTTCATCTGCGATTTGTTTTGTCGCGTCGTTCGGCTGTTTGGCCGCTTTGCGCATTTTTTCCAATAACTTTGCATTTGCCATCAAGTCATCCAATTCCCCGGCAATTCTTTTCGGCGTGAATTCAGGCTGCTTGATAACAATTCCGCCGCCGGTTTTCGCAAAAGATTCCGCGTTCGCCAACTGGTCGGGATTAACGGCCAGTGGAACAAAGATTGCAGGCCGGCCGACTGTTTGGATTTCTACGACCGTGCTGGCCCCGCTGCGCCCGATTATCAAATCGCTGTTATTTATTTCACCGGCCATATCGCGGATAAATGACAGGACATTATTTTTTATCCCGGCATCAGAGTACAGTTTCTGCAATCTGGCCACATTTTCCGGACGCGTTTGATGCGTGATGAAAATCTTTTTGTTTTTCAGCAATTTTATCGCGTCCGGCATAACCGTGTCCAGAATCTGCGCGCCCAAGGATCCGCCTGTTATCAGCAGGTTGAATTCTTTGTGCGGTTTCGGCGGCAGCAGGCTTGTGAAATCATCGCGCACGGGCAGGCCGGTAAAGACCGTATTCTTAAATCCTGCCGGAATGCCGCCGACCGTCGGAAAACTTGTCAGCAGTTTTTTCACCCAGCGCAATGAAAAAGCGTTTGCGCGGCCGATGGCTGCGTTCTGTTCATGCAGGATTGTCGGGATTTTCCAAACATGCGCGGCCAGAATTACAGGAACCGACGCGTATCCGCCGAACGCTATGACGCGCGCAGGCCGCGCGAACGCGAAACGCAGCGTCAGCGCGGCGGCGGACGCTGCGATTTTTATCAGCGACCAGACCTGTTGAATTTTTGACTTTGCGCCGACGCCGGACGCCCAGATCCAGGCGGTCTTGAACCCAGCATTCCGCCGCACGGTCGGCATCCCGCGGCCGTCGGACGAGATTATGATTTTGTTTCCGCGCCGCGCCAGTTCATTTGCAACGGCGATTGCCGGAAAAATATGCCCGCCGGTTCCGCCGGTTGCAATCCAGATTTTCACAGGTTTCATTTTTTTATCCCCCATTTGTCTTCGCGCACCAGCGCGATCACCATGCCGAACAAAGCGCAATATGAAATAAAACTGCTGCCGCCATAACTGATAAATGGCAGGGTCATCCCCTTGATAGCAAAAATATGCAGCGCCGACATCAGATTTATGCAGGACTGCAATCCGAACAGCAGCAGCGTGCCGCACAAAACGAAAAATACAAACTGGGACTTGGCATCGCGCGCCATGTCAAACAGTCTTCGTATAACCAGAAACAGCAGCACGAGAATCGCGATTGATACAAATGCGCCCAAATCCTCGCTTAACGCCGAAAACACAAAGTCCGTATGCGCATCGGGCAGGGACTGTTTTATAAATGAATCGTCCCCGCTGCCGGTCAATCCGCCGTGCTGGATTGCCTGGATTGACTGCCGCGTCTGGAATGACAGTTCGCCCGCGAACATCGCGTTCAATCTGTTGTGCACATGGGTAAAGCAAAAGTATCCGATGGTCAGCAGCCCGGCGCCGCCCAGCCCCATCAGCCCGACAATCTTGGCCGGCGCGCCGGCGATAAACAGCATTCCGCCCAAGACCGCGATGTACAGCAGCGCGGTTCCGACATCCGGATGATTGAAAATAATCGCGATAACCGCGGCGAACGGGATTAAATAAATCCACCACCCGGTCAGTTTTTTCAGCGCGTCCAGACTGAAAATATTCACATGCTTTTTTTGCAGTCCGGACAGAAACCATGCGGTCATGATGATAAATCCTGGCTTTAACAAATCGGCCGGCATAACATTGCCCAGGCCCGGCAGCGCGACAAACCGCGCGGAATTGTTAACCATGTGCGGCGCAGCCAGCGATACCAGCAGCAGCGCGCCGCAGAATACGGCGCTGGCCAGCCCCAGCCACTTGATTGATTTTTTGTTAAGCACGGAACATATCAGAAAGGCGCAGATGCCGATGCCATAATTCGGCAGCATTTTCATGACAAAGTAATACCAATCGCGCCCGGTTCGTTCGGCCGCAACGCTGCCGGCAGTGAACACCGCATATATCCCGATGCCGGTCAGTATCAGCAGCAGGACCAGCAGCCGCATGTCAATCTGAAAGAACCAATCGGTAAAACGGCTTTGTTCGCGTCTCATAAATCAGCCCAGTTTCATGATTGCCAGCGCGATTGCGGAAAACAGCAGCGACATGATAAAGAACCGTTCTGATATTTTTGTTTCCGCCCAGCCGGACAACTCAAAGTGATGATGCAATGGGGCCATCTTGAAAATCCGCCGCCCGGTCCCGGTCAGTTTTTTCGTAATCTTAAAGCATGTTTTTTGCAGCAATGAAGACAGCAGAATCACAACCATCATCAATGCGGCGATTCCCATGATAATTTCCGACTTTAACAGCATCGCGACGGTGCCTATAAATCCGCCCAGCGCCAAGGACCCGACATCGCCCATGAATATCGCGGCCGGCGCGCCGTTAAACCATAAAAAGCCCAGCACCGCGCCCAATGCCGCGCCCAGCAATGGGTACAGTCCGGCCGCGGATGGCAGAAACAGGCTGCCGCTGAAAAAGTCCAGATGCGTCGCCGCAAACACCGCGACCAGCAGAACGCCCAGCACCGGTATGATAACCTTGGCCAGCATGCCGTCCAGCCCGTCCGTTATATTCGCCGCGTTCGTGCTGCCGACTATCACAAAGTAAGACCAGACAAAGTAAAAAATCCCGAGAGTGAATATTCCGACAAACGGAATCGTCAGCGACAATTCCGGAATATAAACCGGCATGGTTTTGTTTATGAAATATGTCAGAACGATAACCAGCACGCCTTCCAGAATTAAACGAATTTTTGGCGACATGATTGCGTCTTTGTCTTCGGAAGATTTTCGCTTTACCTTGGCAAAGTCGTCAATAAATCCGATAAGTCCGAATCCCAGCAGCGCCGCCAATGCAATCCAAGCCGTCGCATTGCCCCAATCCATGAACGCCAGCCCTGAAACGGTTATCGCGGCCAGAATCAGTATGCCGCCCATCGTCGGGGTGCCTGACTTGACCAGATGCGATTGCGGGCCGTCGCTGCGGATTGGCTGGCCGCGGCCATGCCATACGCGCATTTTATTTGTGAACCAGCGGCCGAATGTTAGCATTATCAGAAAAGCGGCCGAGAATCCGCAGACAAAGTTCGCGGACGAGCGCCCGAAAATATCAAACCCGTAATTGTATAATAATTGCGATAGCATGTTTTTTAACTCCTTGCGTCATTGTCAGTTATTAATTATTAGTAATTATACTTTTGTTTATGGTCAGTTCCCCTCCAAAGGAGGGGAACTGGCCCACTGTCTTAATTATTATACTTTTGTTTGTGGTGGCGGAATTGTCGCAGCGCGCACAATGGTATAATAACTAATAATTAATAACTAACAACCACCCCTACTTTCCCCAGTTTTTCCAAACTTGTTTTCCGATGCCCAGCGCGCCCTTGCCGAACTGTTTGGCTTCGCCGATTACATTTTCGGCCAGTTTGCCTTCTATCTTGCCGCCCAGGTTGCCGGCAATCTCTTCCGCTTTGCTGGCCAGATACGCGACCAGCGCGCCGGATATCAATATTACCATAAAACTGGTGTCTTGCAATGTCGGTGTTTTTGACGCCAGATCCGGGCTTATTGTGTTTGACAAAATCGCGCCGCAAATGCCGATAACCACTGACAATGATATAAAGAACACGACCGCATTAATGAAGCGCGCGATTTGATTCTCGAAACTGGCCGCATTGAACATTGTCGCGAACTTGGTGAATATGTCCCCGGCGATGCCTTTTAATTGCGTGCCGCCGGCAAAGCATTCGGTCAGCGCGGTAAAAGGCAGCAGTATCAGGCACAAGAACAGGTCTACAATAACATTCAGCGCCATCAGCGCGAATTTCCAGACGGCTTTCAGAAACACCCATACGAACGCGATGCCGACAACCATTTGCAGCGGGTTCCATGTTTTTATCCAAGTGAATCCGGCATGCACCGCCGTCCATAGTATTCCCGACATCCGCGTTGGCGCGCAGACCAGGTTTGCCGCGCGCTGGGGTGAAATCGCGCCATTGAAATTTGACATGTATTGGGTTATCGCGGGGCAGTTGTCCGGTATCGCCGTGCCTGATTCCGTGATTATTGAATCCAGAAAGAACTTGGTTATGTATCCGCCAAAGTCAATGACAGGCCCGAAAATCTCCATAAAAAAGTAAGTGTTGTTGATAAACCAGACCCAGACGCCGATGATTACGACCTTCCACACGACGCTGTGCCAGAATTTTTTTACTTCCCCGCCGTTCTGCACAATGTTGTACGATTCCAGCACCAGCCAGAATGCGAACAGCGCGAATATGAACGCGGTCATGAACGGGACCAGGGACCTGTCCAACACCTTGGCCAATGACGACATTGCAGTCATGAATGATTTTGCCAGCCGCGCTTCGGGCGGGACATAGGTACCCAGCGTTATTTGCGTCTGATTCTGGTTCATCTGGTTTTGGAACTTGGCCAGGTCGTCCGTCATCTGGCTTTTGTACTTTGCAATATTGTCAGCCCCCAGGTAAGTCCCGAAATCACCGACGCTGCCGCCGGGCGTGTTCGTTGTCGCCGCATAAGAATTAATAGAGCATAGAGCATAGGTAATAGGTAAGATAAAAAGAATTTTCCGGAAAAATCTGTTTAGTTTCGTCATGCCTGTTGCCTATTTCATTTTCCCAACCAGCCAGCCGGTCATTTTCTTTGGAATATTCCACAGCGTCTGGCCCCAATCCTTGACCTTGTCCCCGAAATCAAACCCGTTTTTATCCTTGCCCTTTAACATTCCGTCCAGTTTGTCTTTCAAGCAGTAAAAGTACAGCGCGTAAATTCCGGCAAATGTCAAAATCAAGTCCCAGCCGTCGTCCATAAAATCAAATGATCCGGGGTACATCGCTTCCACCCGCGCTTTTTCCGCCAAGAAGCAATTCTTGAACAAATCTTCGTCAACCAATCCGTCGCTGTCTTTGGACCTGGCTTCGCAGGTGGAAAAGACCTGGGCGACTTCCTGTTTTCCTTGGGGGATTTCCATCTGCACCGCGCCGCCGTCCATCAATCCCCCGACCAGGATTGAATCAAATCCATTTTCCGTCGCCGACACCGCGACAATCGCATAAATAATAACCGTCTTTAACGACACGCCGACCACCCGTATCGCGCAATCCGCCAGCATTGACACCCCATTGCCCAGCACGCCGTCCATTAATTTCCAAGTCCCCTTGAACGCTGCGCTGGCAATGAACAGCGGCAGAAATATTATGACGAACACCAGTTGAAAGATAATCGTCAGAATGTCAAAGAATATATTAAACCCGATATACAGGAATATGATAAGCAATCCCATTCCGGCCAGCCATGTGAACAGTCCGCCGCCCAGCCCCATCCAGGCATAATTCATAAGCGAGAATCCTGCGGCCGCGCCCGCCAGAATAACCGCGTTCAGATTCCCGATAATGCACATCAGCGGCTGCAATGCGGGCCCCATGATTCCTTCGGCCGCCGCGCCGCCGCCGCAACTTGCCGCGCTGACAATTCCGGTTGAAGCCATGGCCAGTTCGCTGCCGACATACATGACAGGCCGGACCGTTACATCCGTTATAATCTTCAAGATATCAGTGCCAAAATAAGAAACCGCGCCGATAATTCCGCCGACAATCAGAATTCGTATCAATTGGTTTTTAACGCCGCCGTCCCCATCAAACCATTCCTTCCAGTCCAGTTTGCCTGTGTCCGCTGCCGCGTTCTTTTTATTCGCGGCCAGCATAGTCTTGCCCGTATGCACGAACAGATAAATTCCGAACCCGATGCCCAGCAGAATCCAGATAAAGTTCAGCATGGCGGCCCAGAAACTTTCCGCCGTTGTCCCAATCATGCCGAACAAGTCGCCGATGTATCTGCATAAAAAGCATCCGTTTGCAGCCGCGATATCGCAGACATCGCCATTGCAAGCGCCGATTGCGCGCAGAAAGCCGTCCATGCTGGAATAAGACAGGGACGCGCCGCCAATGGACGAAGACAGGTACCAGATGCCGATTCCCATCAGAATCAGCCAGAATACCAATTTCACCAGCCAACCGAATATTAATTTCCACATGCCGTCGTCAGTTATTAGTTGTTAGTTATTAATTATTAGTTATTATACTTCTGTTTGTGGTGGCGGAATTCTCACAGCACGCACCATGGTATAATAACTAATAACTAATAATTAATAACTAACAACTATTACTTCCCTTTCGTTATTCCCACCAACTGTTTTCCCAGTTCCAGGCCTTTTTTGCCAAACTGCAAAACCTGGCCGCCCAGGTCTTCGCCAACCTTGTGCTCTTCACTAACATTGAACGCCTTTAATATCTCGCCCGTTATGACCGGCACCTGGGCCGCCAGGAAATTTATGATATACATCAGCACGATAAAGCCAGTCAGGGTTATCGTTGCCAGATTATCTTCGCTTAACGCGCCGGAATACAAACTGCCGTCCATAATCATCCGTTCCAATTCCGCAGGCGGCGTTCCGGTTTTCGCAAAGAACGACGCGATAAGAATTATTATAACCGAATAAGTTATAACTGCAACCGCCATTGACACGATGGCCGTAATAACGCCCTTAAAGAAATCAGGCGTCATCTTCTGGCCCAGATTTTTTATCCATCCGACCGTTTCAACATTACGGAACACCAGCAGCACCAGCATGAACGGAAAAAAGAACGCAAAGTATGTCATCGCCAGAATAACATCAATAAAATAACAGCAGAATTTTATAAAGATGTCAAAAATGCCCTTGATAATCCCCCATCCGATAAAGAACAGCATGATGTGCAGGATAATATTTCCAATCCCGCCGAGTATTGCGGACAGCGAAAAAGACTTGTCAATAATGGCCAGCCCCAGCATTATCATGTTCTGGAACTGGGTTATCGTTGTCTTCATGATGTTGATAATCGTGTCGCGCAGTTGCGGCCGGTAAAAGCCGCCTTCTTCATCCATGGGCAGCGGGGTGTACGAAACGCGCGATTGAACCATGTCCGGATTTGTGTTTATCGCAGCCTGGGAATATACCAGCGTGATTTCCGATATCGGCTCGAATGTAACAATAGATATAAACCGCGGCAGCCACAGCCCGACCATCAGCAAAGCGATAATGATTGTCCCATTAATCAGCAATGGTTTCAGCGTTTTCTGCAATCCGACATCGGGCTGGGCATTATGCTCGCCCGTCTTGAACATTGTGAAAACACCGGAATTATTCATGACATTGCGCAGAATGTGAAACGCGGCCAGAACCAGTAGAATCACAATCGCGATAAACGCCAGTTTCGCATAAGCGGCCGCGGCCGCGTTTGATATAACCTGAAACAAGCGGTCAAAGAAGCCGCAGCCCCAGCACTGCGTCCCATTCTGCACCAAAGAATCAAGCCATGTGTTCATAAATGCGGCGCCCTATGCTATGTCCTTCCAATCCTTGCCCAGTATCCATTTATCCCAGACGATTTTCTTGCCGGTTTTCGCCGTATCCTGGGTCCATTTCTTTTTATCTTTGTAATCCTGGGCGGCTTCCTTGTACAACTTGTCCGAGCCGTCTTCGGTGTATTCCAAAATCTTCTTTTTTGACATGTCAAAGATCTTCTTGAACAGCAGCAGGGTTATAATCGCGGACAGCCACACCATGCTCTGCGCGCCGAATCCGCTGCCGCCGCCGGACGGCAGGTTGGATGTCGCCATGCCGCCTGCCGCCGCCACAAACACCGACGAATTCCAGTTGAACAGCGCTGCTACGACCGCCACATTCACAATCAGTATGAACATTGACGCAATCATCGCCACGACCAGTTTTTTCAATGCCGTCACAATCTGGCCGAATGGCGCCCACAGATCCAGCCAACTGTCATTCTTGTTCTGCATGACATACTGCAAGACCTTGAACGGGTACAGCACCAGCGACATTCCAAAATCAAACACCCCTTGGATTATCAGCAATGCCAGGAAAAAGTTGCATGACACGAAAGTGCTTGCCAAAATCAATCCGGTTATGATATTCACAAAACTGCCGCCGTTGCCGCGCGGTATCAATCCCATCAGGTTGTGTATGCCGTTCATCAGCATGTTCAGGCCGCGCTTTACAATCTGGTTGTTTGCATGCGCGACGATAGAAATCGGCTGGATAATAAAATCACAGGATTTTTTGGTAATAAACCCGTCGTCGCCGGTAGTTATTTCAACCGGGCATTCTTCCAGGTGTTCCGGCATGCCGAACGGTGATACGGCCGCCGCCGCCTCTTGTATGCCATGGGTATAATACGCCCCGAATTCCAAGAAAGGATTTATCAGAATATCGCTGAACATTCGCGGCTGGATGGGCAGCAGCAGCGATACCGCGATTATCGCGCGGATTCCGGGCTTTAACAGATTTGTTCCCATTTGGAAAGGCTTTACCTTGCCATCCCACATGCTGCCGGTGTCATTCATCCCAAAAAACTGGCCCCAATTCGCAGGCAGGTACATTTTTAGCAGGTACATTGCGATATAAATCGCGACAAAGCACCAGGTCATTATGTAAATAATCCCGGGACTGTCCAGCGTTCCGACAAAATAGGCATAGGTGCGCTGGGCCACCGTCATCAGCGCGTTCAGCACCATCGGGACATACGGTGCCAGATTCAGCGAATCAACAATCCCCCACTCGGCAAACGCCGAAATCGGGAAAATAATCAAGAATAAAGAAAAAAGAAAAAAGAATCTTTTTATCATGCCAAATCATTATACCATAAAATCATTTTATGATATAATTGCAAATATGAACAAATTCCGCAAGTTTTGGATTATCTTTTTGTCATTCCTGCCTTTTGGTGCGAATGCCATCGCGCCCGTGCTGGTCGGAATACTGGCAGGCATCGGCGTCACGGCCGGATTTTCAATTTACCGCACCGCTGTCCCGACAGATATGGTGTCCGCGCTGAACCTGTTTTCGGGGTGCTGGTCCTGCGGGATGTTTTCGGATATTGTCAAGACGCTGGCGAACATAATTCCCGGCGTGTACGGAATATTGGGCAAAATAACCGTCCCGATGGTCGCTGGATTGACGGCCGTCTGGTTCGCATGGGTAATCGTATCCGGATTTTTGGGCATCGGGGGCAAGGCGGATGTGGAAAGCCCTGCAAAATTAACGATAAAGTTCGGCAGCCACATGATGAAAATGACATTGGTCATCGCATTGCTGCTGATACCGCTGCCCCAGATTGCCAGCAAGACCGTTATAGAACCGATATTTAACATCGGCCTGTCGCTGAACCGGGTTGTGAACAATGTGGTCTTGCCGGATACGGAACGGGGCAAGTACGAATCGTGCATAATTTCAACCGCGCTGAATGATTCCGAATCCGCGATACCGCTTGACAGCCAGAGCACGGCGTTCTCGCCAAACTTTCGCCATCAATTGGCGTGCCAGTTGTCCGATGTGCACCGGCTGACCGGATTGGGGCTGGCCACAGGATGGACCATGCTGAACAGCGCGTTTGACGGCAAATACATGCACAAGATACTTTCAAACGTTGCCATATTCCCAAATGTCGGCCTGCTGCTGGGCGGCGGATTGATTCTGGTCCTGTTCTTTATGGCGCTAATCCCGATACCGCTGTATTTTCTGGAAGTCATTGTTGAATTGGCGATGGATTTCATCATGCTGCCGCTGCTGTTGGTGTCATGGCTGTTCGGGGACAATTGGAAGATTGTAAAACTGGGCGACGGCAATATCAAAAAGATAGTTGACCGCGTGATCCAAGGCGTATGCGGCATTGCGTTGGTCGGGGTCTTTGTGTCGTTCAGCGCGCTGTTTCTGCGCAGCATTTTCGGAAACAATGCCGGCATGTCCAATCTGGAAAAGGCGTTTTCTGAAAATAATCCGGAAATTTTGATAGACGGCCTGCTGGCCGGGAATGACAGCATCATCAGCATCGCATTGTTCGGATTGTTTATCGCGGCATTCATGAACGCGATACCAGCATTGATAAAAACATTGTTCAAGAATGTTGAATTGCCCCAGAATTACAGCAAGGACTTGCAGGGAAGATGGAAGCAATTGCAATCCGGCGGCAAGCAGTTGTGGAAAAGTTGGAAGAAATAATTGGTGATCCCAACGGGACTCGAACCCGTGTTTCCAGAATGAGAATCTGGCATCCTAACCGCTAGATGATGGGACCGGTAAAATTATGCGAACCCGTGTTTCGCTCGCCGCTTTGCGTCTGCGCGTATCCTCGTTCTCGTTTTGCTGCGCAAAACTGCGCTTGGACTTCGCTCCGCTCGTCCTCGCTGACTCGGATTCCATCATCAAAAATCTGGCATCCTAACCGCTAGATGATGGGACCATGCTTGGCGTTCGGTCCAGTCTATCAATGAATTATTAAATATTCAAGTTTTAATTAATGCCGCATCCAGTTCCCCGCATCGCCGTTCTCTGCGCTACGGAGTGGGTAAAAATGCTATTGACTCTGTTGGCAGCAATGCTAGAATACCAGACAGTATGCCTGTTCAATGCCCTTATATTCATTTCAATGCGAAAATATCCGCCACTTTTATGGCAGGGCACAAATGCGCCGATTGCGCGGCCGGAAATTTGATAGTTGGCAAGATGTGGGTCGGTCGTCAAATGGGTCTTAAAAACAGCCCGGATTTTATTCGCGGAACGAAAATGGATGACAATGATCATGTCGGCGAATGCTGGCATGATTTCTCCGCACTTTATGATTCAGAGTTGGTTCGCTGCCAATTGGCCATAGAAATCAAACAGGATAATCCGGAAAATCCTTGGTCTGACCAAGACGAAGTACACAAGTATTTGGATTACAGTTTGGAAAAACTGAAACAAATGCAAAAACTGATTTCGCATGCCGCGGATGTCGCCAGCGAAATCTGCGCGGTTCACTTTGTCCGGAATAATTACCGGGAATGGTAGAAGTTGCTGCCATGATTTTAACAAAGGATAAAAATGAAAAACGCTGCGGAAAAGATTTATGATTTTATGAATACGGTTGAAAAACTTTGCTATGTCAATCGCGATATATTCCGCAAAGATGGAACGAAAGAGCCTGATAGCGACCATATTATGAAACTGGCATTGCTGTTGATGATGGTCATGCCGTATGTGAAACAGCCCATAAATGCGCAAAAAGTGTTGGAATTGGCACTGGTGCATGATTTGGTAGAGGCTGATGTTGGTGATACTCCGCGATTGCAAAGCGACCATTGCCCTGATATCCGCGCACAAAAAAAAGCCAAAGAAATGGCTGCCATAATAAAATACCGCGATTTATTGCCGGAACCAATCGGTCAGAAAATATACGACTTGTTTATTGAATATGAAGAGAGAGCGTCGCCAGAGGCAAAACTGGTAAAAATCTTTGATAGATTTGAGGGCGATATGCAGACATTTAAGGAAATTCCAACATTATTGAACAGAAAGTTAAATAATGAACGGCATGAATTTGTATTGAATTATTTGCGCGAAGATGTTGCCGCCGCAGAAAAAAATGGCGAGCCGCTGATTGCTGAAATGCAGAAAATCCAACTTGACCTTGCCGAACAAAAAGTTCAAGAATTACAGGCACAAGGTTTAATATAGCGTAAGATAAAACTTGGTTGGAGTCAATTCGCGATTTGCGAACCACCAACTTGCCTGATTTTATCAGTTTATCGCTAAAAATCAATAATTTTAACAAAATTTAGTGGAAATTTATAAAAAATCCACTACAATACACCTATGACTTTACAGAATATAAATATTGACCGCAAGAATCTGACTATCGCCGGGGTGCAGTTTCCAGACCGGGCCACGCTTGATAGCACGGCAATTTCGTTAGGCAGTCAAATGTTTGAAGGATTCAAGCCAACACCAAAATTGGTTTCCATTTATTTAGATTATAGTTTAGGTAAAATACCAGTCAATCAACTTGTAGCGGTGATAAAAAATGCCTTATAAGGAAAATTATTTTTATATTGATAAAGATGGTTTTTACACAGACCCGAACACTGGTGTCTTAAAAAATAAAGAATATATTACTGATGCAAATTTATTAATAGCAGTTGAAAGTGTAAAATCTGGAAAGCGTTTGCAGGAATTGGCAAAAAGTCCGATAAAAATTACCGACCATACTGCATTGTTTGCAATTCATAAATATTTATTTGGTGATATGTATGATTGGGCGGGCCAGCAAAGAATTGTAGAAATCAGTAAGGGGGATAACCATTTTTTGCCGACGCATTTTTTTGATAATTCATTTGCATATCTTGATGCTTTAATTTTGGATTATGAGAAAATAGATTCTGCGAATAAAACAGCCATCGCCGAATCATTGGCTGATATTTTGGATATCGTGAATAAATTGCACCCGTTCCGTGAAGGAAACGGTCGGACACAGCGAGAATTTATACGAACGCTTGCATCGCAAAAAGGATACGGATTGAATTTGAATCCGATTGATGATGCCCATATTTATGACCGGTATATGTCAGGAACAATTAATGGCGATATTAAAATTCTGACAGATTTAATTTGGAATTGTTGAAATAGTCCATTCGCGATGTTCGGACTTATGATTTTGATGATTTTACGAATTTATTAAAGAAAATTCAAGTATTCAATGAATATTTTTTGGTTTTACAGCGATGAATAAAAAATCATTATCCTTTGCGGCTGTGCCCAAAAATCTGCCGGTTGTCCAATTCCATACAAATCTTGCCGCCGGATAAATCACATATCCGTCTTGATTATGGTCGGTTGTGTCGGCAGAGTCAGCAAATATGAT
>JAISKV010000007.1 GCA_031260805.1 Rickettsiales bacterium | reverse complement strand
CGTAGCCGCTGACGGGGTAGTGGTTAATTGTAAATTATGAATTGTGCATTAAAAAACGCCGCGATGCGCAGTTTTTTTACTTGCATTGATGCCGGGTATTTTTATAAAATGTTTCTATGCGTTTAGAAACCGAATTTTTACCCCCCCCCCCCCCCGCGCAGCCATTGAGAATACAGGGGGATTAATGAATTCACTGCGTAAATTTTTATATCTTTTAATTTTTTCTTTTATCCTGGCGCCTGCGCGCGCCGACATTGCGTCAACCAATTATGTTATCCAGGCCATCACGGCCGCGCTGGCAAACAGGCCGACAGACAGCGCTGTCGTGCATACGACCGGCGATGAAATAATAAATGGGCAAAAAACTTTTGGAACAGATTTGACTGTTAATGGCGACATTGATGCAAGCAATGATATTCGTTCCGCCACAGATATTTCCGCCGCCGTGGATGTTCATGCGGGCGGAGAATTGCGCGCGGGCTCTAATATTATCGCAAATGGTGAATTGCAGATTACTGGTGATTCGTATTTATCAGGTGATGTGTATGCTGATAAAGACATATATGTGACTGGCGAAATCCACGCCGGGGATATAAACATACGCACCGGACAGCAATTGACAATTAATAACGGCGCTGAGTTTTATATATCCGACACCGGCAGTTCGTATGTCCCGACGCCAACTGGATCCAATGATATCGCGAATAAAAGTTATGCCGACACCAAGGTTGGAAAGACCGGCGACGAAACAATTGCCGGCACCAAAACATTTTCCAGTATTCCGCAAATACCGACCGCGCCGCTGCCGCAGTTATAAAATATGAAAAAATTTGTATTTTATATATTTTATCTTTTACCCATGGCGCATGCGGCCGATTTTCCGGCGGCGAGTGTCGGCTATATCAATTCCGCATTTGCGCGGCGCCGGTGCGCGCTGACAGACAATGCCGCGCCGGCATCCGGCGCGAATATGGAATATGTTTTGCAGTCCGTTGACATCTGCAACAGCGGCGCGACAAATTATGGCGGGACGGAGTTTGCGACGAATTTATGGGCGAATACTAATGCGGTTGATTGGTACGCGAACAACACGCTGAAAACGAATCAGTATGTTTCAAGCGGGCTGATAGATTCAATCGGACCGAATAATTTATCCGGATGGACGGCTGTCGGGTCGCCGGAATCAGATGCGGCCGGAATTAAAATCAATAGCGGCAAATGCATTCGCAGCAACGCCGCGTACAGTCTGTCCGGATTGTCCGCAATAACGATAGAAGTCCGGTTCCGTTTGCTGGACGCCGCTGCCGGCGGGATGCTGTTTGAGTCAAGCGACAACTGGAATGCCAATGTCGGCGCGGTCGGCTTGGCGATAAACAATTCAGGCAGCGCGTATGCAGCAAACACCATGCATACGGTCCACAATATATCCAGCGCGGCCGCGGGCGCGAATAACTATGCCGCCAACATCAATGATTTGCAGTCGCATACGATAACTAATTCGTTTTCATCGATTACAAACCCGCGCGGGCGGCTGTTTTTTTTTGACGGGGTGGAAGTCGCCCCAAGCGGGATATATACGGCCGGCACTGCGATTAAGGGCGCGTTTAAGAATGACTATATTTTTATCGGCGCCAGAAACTGCGGATCGGCCGGCCAGAACATGGAAATTCAGTCCGTCAGAATTTACAACCGCCAGTTAAGCGCGGCGGAAATATGCAAGAACGCATGGGTTGATTGGCGGAACTTTGGCGGCACCGCGCCCGGCTGCGTGGAATGATTGCATTACCATGATACTTGCGGCGCCAAGGTTACAATTCTGTCGTTGCATGCGGCGGCGCATGACGAAAGGCAATCGTTCTGCACAGAGTAATAATTGGTATAATCATAGCCGAATATCCAACTGGACCATTTGCCATTTACAAATGTATCCGGGTCAGTATCCGGATCGCGTGAAAAACTGCACCAGCAATACTTTTGATTGCCCGCGTCGCAATCCGCGCCTGCATTCCCCGGCGGCGCGGAATTGCCTGTGCGGCACGCCCAGGTAAGCGCGCGTATGCCAAAAGAATTTGATCTGGCGCGGACAGAAAGTTTCCCGTTTATCAAGACGCGCGGATTGAACAAAGTCCCATCCCACATCGTGAAAGCGCGGTTATTCACATAGTCATAGCAATTGGTTCCGACATTGCAGTAATTGCGATTTGCATCAGCGCAGTACGCCGGATAATTCCGAATCCGCGCATCCATGTAATCCCGCGCCGCAATCCCGGATATAAGTTTGTTTTCGCCCCATTTTGCAGCATTCGTGGTGGCGGTGCCGGTTCGTTGCAGATTTGCCCAGTCTATGATTTGCGCGACATATTTTATTGTCGCCAATTGACTGGCCGGCGTGTTCGGTGCGATAATGCCCCACCCGTGCGACAAGTAATCAGATACGAAATTCGTTGACGCCAGATCGTCCGCATGGGAAGAGAAGAGAAGAGAAGAGAAGAGAAGAGAAGAGCCGCGGGATAAACATGTTCATGCAGGTATTTTAGAAAAATATCCGTCGTTATTGCAAGAAAAAACGGCCAGCCGTTTTTTTAACGAGAAACTGGCAATTTAGCAACGAGCAGCGATTTTCATCGTCATTCCCACGCACTTAACCACCACCAGTCGTCATTCCGGGGGAGCGGAGCGAAACCCGGAATCCATTGAGTCATGGACCCCGGGTCGTGGCCCGGGGTGACGAAGGCCTTTATACATCACACCTTAAACCTCAAACCTTATACCTATAAAAAACGCGGCTGTGCCGCGTTTTTTATTCCGGGCTGCCGTCGTCCGCATCGTCGTCGTCGCTGGGGCCGGTGGTCATTTCTTCGGCGATTCCGCTGGATTTGTCCATGATTTTTTTCAACAGTTCCGCCTGCGTTTCCGGATGATCTTTTATCCATTGGCGCGCGTTAGCCTCGCCCTGGCCGATGCGTTCGCTGTTATACGAATAGAAACTGCCGGCCTTGTCAATGATGTTGTATTTCACGCCCATGTCCAGAATTTCGCTGATGCGCGAAATTCCTTCGCCGAACATAATCTTGAAATCCACGACGCGGAAAGGCGGCGCGACCTTGTTCTTGATAACCTTGACCCGGGTTTCGTTTCCGATAACCTCATCTTTATCCTTAATCTGTCCTATGCGGCGGATATCCAGGCGCACGGATGCATAGAATTTCAGAGCGTTTCCGCCGGATGTTGTTTCCGGGGATCCGAACATAACGCCGATTTTCATCCGGATCTGATTGATGAACACCAGCAGAGTATTGCTGCGCGACACGCTGCCCGCCAGTTTTTTCAAGGACTGCGACATCAGGCGCGCGACTGTGCCCATATAAGTGTCGCCCATGTTGCCTTCCAGTTCAGCCTTGGTCACCAGCGCCGCGACCGAATCAATAACAACAACATCAACCGCGCCAGATTTAATCAGCGTATCCGCGATTTCCAATGCTTCTTCGCCGCTGGATGGCTGGGATATAATCAAGTTCGCCACATCCACGCCCAGTTTTTTCGCGTATGACGGATCCAATGCGTTTTCAGCATCAATGTACGCGCAAGTCCCGCCTTTTTTCTGCGCTTCGGCGCATGCGTGCAGCGCCAGCGTGGTTTTGCCGGAAGATTCGGGTCCAAATATTTCAACGATGCGCCCCTTTGGATATCCGCCGATGCCCAGCGCGATGTCCAGCCCCAGCGATCCTGTGGAAATTGATTCAATATTCTGCTGGGATCCGTCGCCCATTTTCATGATGGCGTCTTTGCCAAATTGCTTTTGTATTTGGGCCAAGGCCGCGTCCAACGCGGGATTGCGCGCCGCCGCGACTTCTTTTGCAACTTCTTTTTTTGCCATGGGAAATTCCTTTCATTTTTCTCTGCCGCAATTGTACAAAAATTAAAGGGGGCAGGGCAACTTAAATTATTTGCCCAGGCATAATTGGGAAAATGTCGCATCCAATATCTCTTCCGTGCCGATGACGCCCAGGATTTGGCCGATTGCGTCCGCCGCGCGGCCGATAAATTCAGCAAATATTTCAGGCGCGTCCGCACTTAACGCGCTGCGCAATTGTTCAGCGGCGGCTTCCAATAAAAATTTCGTTCGCGCATTCAGCGATATTTCCGATTCCGCGCCGTCCAGCGATTCATGAATTTTTTGTTTGATAACATTCAGCAGTTCCGGGATGCCGTCCCCGGTCATGGCTGAAACGCAAAGGTTTGAGGTTTGAGGTTTAAGGTTTAAGGTGTCGGATTTATTCAGAACAAAAATCTCATTATTTTCACTTTTAACTTTTAACTTTTCACTTCCCGTGCAAACGCGCAGAATCAGGTCTGCATTTTCAATTTCCGCATTTGTTTTTTCAATGCCGATTCTTTCAACCGCGTCCGTCGTTTCGCGCAGGCCGGCCGTATCGGACAGATTCACCAGGTATCCGTCAATGTCCAGAGACGCTGTTATAACATCGCGCGTCGTGCCGGCAATGTCTGAAACAATCGCGCGGGACTGCCCGACCAAGCGGTTGAACAAAGACGATTTTCCAGTGTTTGTCTCGCCGGCCAGGACAATGTTGAATCCGCTGCGCACTGCGCGCGCCGCGGCGTATAAAGATAATGCCCGCGTGATTTCGTCATATAATTCCTGGGTCCGCGCGCGCAGCGTTTCTAAAATGTTTTCAGGCAGTTCGTCGGATGGATAATCCAGAATGGCCGCCGCGTACGCGGAAATTTCAATCATCCGCGCGCGCCAGTTTTCGTATGCCGCGCTGTCGCCGCCGATCATGGACCGCAGCGCTGCGGCGCGCTGGCGGTCTGTGCGCGCATCCAGCAATGCGATTAATCCGTCTGTTTCCGCCAGGTCCATCTTGCCGTTATCAAATGCGCGCCGCGCGAATTCGCCGGGCGCGGCCATGCGCAATCCGAATGATTTCAGTTTTTCATAAATGGCGGAAACAACCGCCGGGCTGCCGTGGCTGTGCAGTTCAACGACATCTTGGCCGGTGAAAGAATTCGGCGCGGAAAAATAAATAACAATCCCGCGGTCAATATCCCACAGATTGGCAAAGTACGCGTGGCGATTTATGATTTCGGATTTATGATTTATGATTTCAGAAAAAAAATCACGCAGGTCCGGGCCGCTGACGCGGATTACCGCGACGCCGGATTTCCCCGCGCCGGACGAAAGGGCGAAAATCGCGTCATTCATTTCTTGCTTATTTCCTTTAACGCCATGCGGACCAGTTCGCCGACGCTGCCGTTCGGATTTTCCCGCGCCAGCCGCTGCGCCAGTTCCGCGACATCGGTTCGTCTGTACCCCAGGGATTCCAAGGCTGATAACAGGTCGGATATTTCAGAATTTTGTACCGAACTCTGAACCATAAACCCTGAAACTTTCTTTTGCAGTCCTGCAACCAGTTTCTCGGCGGTCTTCTTGCCCAGTCCCGGCGCGGCGGACAGCGTTTTTATGTCGCCGGATGCAATCGCGCCGATGGCCGCGTCCGCGCCCAGTGTGCCGAGTATCCCAATCGCTATCTTTGCGCTGATGCCGGAAACGCAACGCAACTTGTTGAACAAATCCAGTCCGGCGATGCTGTCAAACCCGTACAGGCGCAGAGTGCTTTCCCCCATGGTTGAAACGGCCAGGACTGTTTCAATCCATAAATCCGCGTCGCCGCCAATCGCGGGATTTGCCGTTGTATAAACCTTGTACCCCACGCCGCCCGCCATCAGTATGACAAAGTCTTCGCCGATGAAATCTATTTTGCCTTGCAATTTTCCAATCATATTGCTCGCTCCGCTCGCAGTTATTAATTATTAATTATAAGTTATCAACCGTGATTATAAAGCGAAACAGCGCGATAATCAAATAAATTGACTTTCATGATTTTTTATATAAAAATAATCAACAACTAATAATTAACAACTGCGAGCGGGGCGAGCGATGTCGGGACATTCCAAATGGCATAACATTCAGCATAAAAAGGGGCTTGCCGATGCGGCGCGGTCAGGGCTGTTCACAAAATTGGCGCGCGAAATAACCATGGCGGCAAAACTGGGGGATGCGAATCCTGACAATAATCCGCGCCTGCGGCTGGCCATACTGATGGCGCGCAAGAATTCCATGCCGAACGACAATATCAAAAGGGCGATTGAAAAATCCCAGGGATCATCCGCGGAAAATTATGCTTCCGTGCGGTACGAAGGGTACGGACCTGGAAATGTGCCGGTTATAGTAGAAGCGATGACCGACAATCCGCGCCGCACGGTGCCGGAAGTGCGCAGCATATTCGCCAAGAACGGCGGAAATATGGGCGAAGAAAATTCCGTATCGTTCTTGTTCACGCGGGCGGGGGTTATTTTCTATCCGCCGTCCGCCGCCAAATCCGAAGACGAAATGATGGAAGTTATCATGGACGCCGGGGCTGATGATTTGGAAACCAGCGCTGACGGGTATATAGTCAAAACCGCGCCGGAAAACTTTATGCCGGTGCAAAAAACGCTGAATGATAAACTTGGCGAACCGGAAAGGGCCGAACTGACATGGCTGCCGAATATGCCGATGGATCTGGATGACGAGACATACGCGCGGCTGGAAAAACTGGTGGACGCATTGGACGCGAACGACGATGTCCAGCGGGTTATTACCGCCGCGAATTAAAGAAAAAAACGCGCCAGCGGCGCGTTTTTTTTATTTCGGGATGAATATATACATCTTGCCCTGGGCGTGCTGGCCGTGCGCGACCTGGTACGCTTCGTCCCCGGTGCCAAAGAATATATCCGCGCGGACCCAGCCTTTTATCGCGCCGCCTGTATCCTGGGCGATCATCAGTTTCTTGAACTGCCGTCCGTCCGACAGGTTTGTTTCCACCCACACAGGCATTCCGATTGTATAAATGGAATCGTCAACCGCGATGCTGCGGATTTTTGACAGCGGCGTTCCAAGTTTTCCAACCACATCCGGCGGAACGCTTACATAAAAGTACACATACCGCGGATTATTGTTGATAACTTCGCGCGCCAGCGCCGTATGCTGTTTCAGGTAAGTCCAGACCGCATCAGCGCTGTATCCGCCGTCCGGCCGGATTCCCCGCTCTTGCAATTGGCCGCCGATTGACCGGAACGGCATGTTGTTCACCGCGGCAAAGTTCAATTTAATCAATTCCCCGTCTTCCAATTTCAGCATACCGCTGCCCTGGATCTGTATATTCTGGACATCAACCGGATGCGCCCAGTACAGCACGCGGCCGATTTGCTTTTCCAGGATGGTCTTTTTCGGAACGCCCTCGAACACGCGGCCGTCGTTGGGGACACCCATCAATGGCTCGCTGCAATGGGCTGTTTTCGCGCGGCACGCCGGAATCATCGGCGAATAGTATCCGGTGAAAGTCCCGGTGTCCTTGCCGCCTTCGTCTTTGATTTTGTACGGCTGAAAGTGTCGCTCGAACCAGTCGCGGACTTCGTTGTTGCCGGCGTTTTCCGCGGGCATGCCGGCGCATTTCTGCGCGACCTTGGCGCGGTCCGGCGATACGGACTTGCCATCGTATTGCAGCGTCGCCCGGCAGGTATTGCGGAATGCGCGCAGCGCGTACCGGACATCATCGTCGTTCCAGCCATTTAACTGCGAATATGAAACCGGCGTCAGATTCGCCGGAATCCTGGCGTTTCCGACATCGCCGCGATAGTCCGTTTTGGTGCCGGAATCGGTCAAATCGCCGCATCCGTAGAGAAAGAGCAGAGAGCAAATAGCAAAAAGCAAAGATTTAGAGTGTTTCATAATAAAAAATTTCCCCCACTTGAAAAATGGAATTTATCTGTTATATTATACCATAAATCAACCCAAAAAACAAAGGGCACGCAATGGCAAAATTTCAACTGATATCACAATTCTTAAAAGATGTTAATTTCAAGAGTCCCAACACCCCGGAACTTTTCTTCAAGCAGGACAACAATGGCGCGGCGAAACTGGACATAGCGATTGACATTCCGGTCAAAGGCACGGAAAACAACATTTTCATGGTGGATCTGGTCGTGCGCGTGAATTCCAAACTGGA
The DNA here is from genome assembly GCA_031260805.1 of Rickettsiales bacterium. Lineage (GTDB taxonomy): Bacteria > Pseudomonadota > Alphaproteobacteria > Rs-D84 > Rs-D84 > JAISKV01. The sequence continues at coordinate 62,099 of JAISKV010000007.1, read as the reverse complement.
AGCGGATGACAAGTCCGTGTTCGAGATTAACATGACTTATTCCGGATTGGTCCAGATGGAAAAAACCGAACTAGAAGAAGAGCAAAAGCAGACGCTGTTGGTTTCAGTGCCGTCGCTGTTGTTCCCGGCGGTCCGCGAAATAATACTGCGTCTGACCGGGGATTCCGGATTTCCGGCATTCGCGATGCAGCCGCTGGACTTTCAGAAAAAGTACGACGATTCCAAAGCAGGAAAATAAAAATAAATGCGCCGCAGGCGCATTTATTTTAGTTATTAATTATTAGTTGTTAGTTATTATACTTTTGTTTGTGGTGGCGGAATTGTTGCGGCATGCAAAATGGTATAATAACTAACAATTAATAACTAATAACTATTAAAAAACGGGCGCAAGCCCGTTTTTTAATTATGTTTGGCGGGATATTCGCCTGCGTCCAGCAATCTGCGCACTTCATGATGCTTGATCTTCTGCGTGCTGGTTATCGGCAGATCTTTCTTGGTCAGCGCGAAATGCGTCACCCATTTATAACTTGCGACTTTTCTGTTCGTCGCAGCGACCGCCGCTTCCAGTTTATCCATGGTCATCCCATCTTCCACGGAAAACACCGCGTACACAACTGTCTTGTCCTTGATTTTATACTCAAACACCGCGACATTTTTCAGATCTGGGATGTTTGCCATGAACAAGGCTTCCAGTTCGTCGTTATAGACATTTTTGCCGCTGTCCAGAACGATAACATTTTTCTTGCGGCCGGCAAAGTGCAATTCGCCGTTTTTATCCATGGTGACCATGTCGCCGGTATTAAAGAACCCGCGGTCGTCAAACACGCCTTCATTGGCCTGCGGATTATTCAGATATCCGCCGAACACCTGGTGCCCTTTCAGCCACAGCACGCCGACGCCGTCTTCGTTCTTGTCGCGGATTTCGCATTCGTTGTTCGTAATCGGCGCGCCGAACGCGAATGCTTCGCGCCGTTTCATCGGTTTGGAAATGCAGACCGGGCCGACGGTTTCCGTCAGACCGTATCCTTGGATAAATGTCAGGCCCAGCCGTTCATAGAATATTTCCACTTCCGGCTTGGTTGCCGCGCCGCCCGCGACCAGCAGTCTGGCGCGGCCGCCGAACAAATCCAGAATCTGCCGCTGGACTTTGCGTATCAGGAATCCCAGGCCCAATGCGCGCATGGTTTTCTGATATTTCAGCACGGCTGATACCAGCCACCATTTGCGCTGGGACCTGATGGTGTCAATGATTTTGTTGCGGAACACTTCCCACAGGCGCGGAACGGCCGGAATAATTTGCGGCCGGAATTCCTTGAAATCCGCCAGTATCGCCGTCGGATTTACCGTTGGTTGCAGCAGGATGTTCGCGTTGTAATAAATAGTCGCCAGGAATCCGATTGCAAATCCGAACACATGGTACAGCGGCAGAAATCCGTACAAAGTATCGCCTTTGTGCAGCCACTGGCTCATATCTTCCAGCGAATGCGCGCATTCTATCAGGTTAAAGTGCGTCAACGGCACGATTTTCGGCGTGCCTGTGCTGCCGCTGGTGAAAGACAGCGTCGCGATATCCGTTGATTCCGACGGATACGGCTTTAACGCTGCATCCGCCGCGTCATCCGCCGCGCAAATGTCAATAAACTTAAATTCCGCTTCGTTATAAAAAAACGACTTTTCTGCGACTACGAATTTGCATTCGGTGGTTTTGGTCATATTGTCGTACTCAAACGGGGTCAGGTTGGTGTCCATCAGCAGGCATTTGCCGCCCAGATACCATATCGCAAACAACACCAGCGGAAATTCGGGAATGTTGTGCGCCAGCAGCCCGACGGTGTCGCCGGCGGTTATGCCGGCCTTTTTCAAGGTCGCCGCCCTCTTTTTTATATTTTCCAAAAATTGCGCGTAAGTTATTTTTTCGCGCGTCAGGAACAAATTGTCCGGCGTCTCGCCGGCTTTTAATTCCAGAAACTGATACATGTTCATTATAAAAATCCTTTGTATATTTTTTATATTGTTAATATTGGACCGTCGTATTATAGTAATAATGGTAATCAAAGGCAAATAATAATGAAGTTGTTGACACTGAATATAAATTCAATCCGCGCGCATGCGGAAAGTTTCATAGAAATCCTGAATTCCGGCGCCTACGATGTTATCCTGGTGCAAGAGTTAAAGGTTGAAACCGCGGCATTCCCGCACAATCTGTTTGATGCGCACGGATATAATATCCGGGTTTATGGTCAGAAATCATGGAACGGCGTCGCGGTTTTCAGCAAATATTCGGTGGAAGACCTGGTTCGCGGATTACCGAATTTCCCGGATGCCAACGCGCGGTTTATAGAGTGCGTCATTGACGGCCGCATCCGCATAATTAATGTGTACATGCCCAACGGCGAGAGCGAGGCTTCGCCGAAATTTCCGTATAAAATTGAATGGATGAAGGCGTTTTCCGAACACATAAAGCAGTACGCAAACTCGGAAGAGCCTGTTTTAATCGGCGGCGATTTCAATGTCGCGCTGCAAGACTGCGATGTATGGAGTCCGGAAAATTATCGCGGGTCCAGCATATCCGCCCCCGCCGGCCGCGCGATAATGCGCGAATGGTTGGATTCCGGCTGGATTGATTGCTGGCGCGAACTCAATCCGGACGATATCGGATTCACCTGGTTCGGATACCGCGGTTTCGGCGGCAGTTTGGAAAAGAACCAGGGCCTGCGTCTGGATTATTGGCTGGCGAATGACGCGGCGAAAAACTTGATTGCGGATTGCCAGATTGACCGCGGCCCGCGTCTGGCGGATAAACCGACCGATCACTGCGGGCTTATGCTTTCTTTGCGTGAAATTTGATGCTGGCATGCGCGCCGTTGCAGAACGGCTTATTCGCGGACGCCCCGCACCGGCACAGGGTTTGCTTTTGCCGGACTTCATAAGATTTTCCACTGGCCGATTCAACGCGGATTCCGCCGCGTATCCACAGCGGGCCGCTGATTCGCAGGCCGCCGTCTTCAATCGCATGAATTTCAGGTTGGGATGATTCTTGCAGCGATTCTCCGCTGTTCGCAAACATCAGTAGGCGTCCGGCAGGGCACAGATTGGCCTCTGCCGCGGCGAGCGCAGGATTTTCACCGTTCATGACCAGATTCCAAATGCGGCCGCCGCGGTCGCAGAATCGCGCGAACGCGCAATAGTTCTGATTATCCATCAGCGTCTGCGCGGGACCCCGTATTTCTTCGGCGGACGGCTGCTGCATTATCGGCGTGAAACTGGCGGATTCCGATCCGTCAAAGTCTGAATCCGCGTGGCTGCCGTCGCAAAACGGCGCGTTTTTGGAATGCCCGCAGCGGCACAGCGCGACCGGGTCGGACTTTATCTCGAAAGTTTTCCCATCGCCGTACTTTACTGAAATCCCGTTTTCATCGGTCAGAATGATTTTCTCTGAAATTTTTGACGCACCATACAGCAGATAAGGGCCGTCCGGCATAATTTTTATATAAATTTCTGACATTTTTTCTCCGCTGGTTTTGCAAATCATAAATCATAAATCATAAATATCCAACAGGATTAAATTCTGTGATATAATTAATGGCATGAGCGACAAGTATATTTCAATAAAAAAATCTGTAAACGGATTCTCATTTGCAAACCTGGGCCTATTCAAGGGCTTTTCCGACGGCATCATAAACACGGTATGGGCGCTGGTGCTGCTGGAAATATTCAACAATTCGGCCGTTGTCGGAATATATTCTTCAATATACTTTGTATTTTATATGCTGATAACGCTGGTGTCCGGCGAAATGCTGAAATTATCAACCAAGGCGAAGTTGTTTTATTTCAGCACTCTGTCCGTCGCGATAATGTATTTCATGATGGGCTTTTCTGTGCGGCCCGCAACATTCATATCGCTGGACTTTGCGTCAGCCGTGCCGTACATGCTTATCAGTTCGCTGATACCGCTGTTCATGGCCGATTTTTCCAAGGGCATAGGGATCGAGCGGTTGAACGGCCGGTATATATTCTGGGCGAATGTCGGCGCGCTGATGGCGCCGGTTTTGGCAATGTGGATAAGCGGCATGATGGGGTCGCGCGCGCCGTTCTTTGCAGTCGCGCTGATAAATATCATCGCGCTGGTGTACTTCAAGTGGTTCGGAATTATATCGCCTGATAAAAAGGTTGTGAAAATCAGCCCGAGAAAGACCTTGAAATCAACAATGCAGACAACAGCCGCGTATTTCAAGAATCGCGATTTGATCGCTGCGTATATTATAAATTTTGGCCAGTATGCGGTTTACGCGCTGCGGTCGCTGTATGTGCCGATAATGGTTATAGAGGCGGGCTTTTCCAAGGATGTTTTGGGATGGGTGCTGACGCTGGGAATTATTCCGTATATCCTGCTGGCCCAGCCGATTTCGCGTCTGGCGAAAAGAATCGGGGCGAAAATACCAGTCGCAATCGGATTTCTATCCTTGGCGGTATTTGCGTTTCTGGCAAGTTTTGCCAGCGGATGGACGCTGCTGGCGATATTCGTGCTGTGGCAGATAAGCGGCGCGATGATAGAGCCGCTGACAGACCTGTTCTTTTTTGATGCCGCGCACGGGGCGGCGCGCGATCGGTTTTTTGGGATATTCAAGACGGTAAACAGATTGCCGCGATTTATCATTCCCTTGATTGGGGCGGGATTTATATACTTTTTCGGCGGGACCGGGGCTGTATGGATACTGGCCGGCATAATCGCGTTGGCGACCGGATTATTTACGATATTTTATAAAAAGAAAGCGGTGAAATAATGAATAAAAAAATATTGATTTTCTTGCTGATAATTGCGGCGACGGTTGCCGCCGGCATTCTGGGGCTGGACAAGTTAATTTACGGATGGGCGCGGCCGATGAACGCGCCGGTTTGGAAAGTATTTGATGCGGTTTTCGCATTCAAGACATGGTTTGTGGTCAGCGGAATATTTTTTGCATATTATCTTGTAAAATCAAGCAATTGGAATAATGTTTTTGCAAAGAATGACGGACTTTGTAAAAAAGCGTGTAAATTTGCAGTTAAAACAAAAAATAATATTGTTGATTTTATAAAAAACATCAATTCATTGCATGGATTTGGAAAAATCGTGTCATGGATGTTTTTATCCGTATCGGCATCAGGGATAATTTGCGGAATATCAAAGGTTGCGGCTGGGCGCATGCGGCCTGTATTTTATGATGCGTTGGGAATCACGGGCTGGTATCCGGGATCGTTTGATTGGGCGTTTAATTCAATGCCGTCAGGTCATGTCGCGGCCAGTTTCGCCGCGCTGACGATTTTGGCGACAATGATTCCGCGCGCGCGATGGCTTGCGTACGGCCTGGCGACAGTCATCGGATTGTCGCGGATATTTATGGGCGCGCATTGGTTCAGCGATGTCGTTGCCGGCGCGGCGATCGGGTACCTGTTGTCGCTGATATTGACCAGGCGGCTTCGTTTTCAATTTTAATTTTCCGCTTTTTTATGGTATAATCGCGGATGAGAGAGATTAAAAAAACAAAAGGAACAAATATTATGAGGAAAACAAGTATATTTATTCTGGCGGCATTGATTGCCTTGCCGGGCATCGCCGCGACAAACAGCGGAACGCGCAGCGGATCAACCGCGAATCTGACCGACGGGCCGGATTCCAAGTCAACCGCTGTTAAAAAGACCGAGTATAAAAAGTACACGACGAAATCAACCCAGCGGACCTATGCGGTCAAGGATTCGGGAAACAAACTGTATTACACCGAGCCGGACAAGCGCAGCCCCGTGTATGAAGGATTTTCCGGATGCAATGACGACAATGGCTGCGATTCCGTAAAGTCCGCGCGCGCGGACATGACGCGCCGCGAAAATGCGCGCAAGTATTACCTGTCCAACCCGTTCTTTCAGCCGATGCAGGGCAAGTTCGGCAGCATAACCAATATCGCGTACAACTTTGGCGGATTTGATTTCAATATGGGCGCGAATGCCAATGCCGAATTGAATGATCGCGGCGGGAATTGGTCGTACAATTCAATTTCCGTGGATGAAGACTTGTCCGTCGGAATCACTGATACGCTGTCCGTCATGGGAAAACTGCGCTGGTCGTCCAAGAATTATGAATACGGCTGGGACAACGACATCAGCAAATGGCCGAGTGAGTTCAATACCAGCAAACAGCATGATCAGGGCTTTGATGTTCTGGGTCTGGGCCTGCAATGGCGTTTTGTAAACGATACGGACTGGATCGGCTATGTCGGCGGCCATTATCACAGATACATTGACATCGCCGATGTGTTTATGGCGGATGCCAAGGTCGGATATAAAATCGCAAACTCCACCGTTTACGGATTGGGCCGGTTCTATTACTTCTCGTTCGAGGCGGACAATGCCGGCTGGGCGGTGGAAGATAATACAAACGGCAGCATCGCGGTCATTTCAGACTATGAAACATCCGGCACGACATACGGCGAAGTCGGATTGGGCCTGTTCAGCGTGCTGGCGCCGGATTGGACGCTGAACCTGGAAGGAACTGTCGGCGATTATCACTGGCACAGCGCGGGCGCGATTCTGGCGGAACTGGGCTGGCAGCCGGGGCAATCGTTTAGTCTGAACATCTGGGGCAAGATGTCCGTGTTTGACAGCGTCAATGGGAAAAAGATGGATTTGTGGGCATGGGATGCGATAACGCCTACACCTGCGTTGGCGGGCCAGGCGAAATTGGATAATTATTCCGATGTGTCGGTCGGCGTGCGCGCGATTCTGTATTTCTAAATAAATCGCCGCAAGGCGATTTATTTGGAAAATGAAAAGTGAAAAGAAAAAAGTGAAAGATAACGATTCCCGCATAAAAAGGCCGCTGACAATCGGCGGGATTGTCGGCGGCCTGATGTTGAAAATAAATCGTCCAGCGTCGGCGCCGGACTTGGCGCGTCGCTGGGGGGCCGTCGCGGGGGACGAAATCGCCGCGCTGTGCGAATTGAAATCAATGCGCGGCAAGGGCGAAATTTCATTGACGGTGCGCGCGAAAAATCCTGCGGCGGCATTGCGGTTAAGTTATCTGGCTGATGAAATCGCGGCGCGTGTGAATAAATACCTGGGGGAGCAGCGCGTAAAAAGTGTTAAGATTGCAAAATGAGAATACTTGGGATAGATCCCGGACTTCGTCATACCGGCTGGGCAATCATAGACTCGTCCGGCCAGACGCGCAAGTACATTGCCAGCGGCGTGATTTTGCCGCCGACAACCGGGGAATTGCCAGACCGCTTGGCGTATATTTTTGACGAAGTGGGCCGTCTGGTTGATGAAGCGAAACCGGACAGCGCGGCCATAGAGATAACTTTTGTAAACAAGAACCCGACGACGACGCTGATACTGGGGCATGCGCGCGCGGCAGCGATGATTGCGATTGCGACGCGCGGCGTGCGATTGGCCGAGTACGAGCCGAACAAGATAAAAAAAGCGATAACCGGCGCTGGCCATGCGGACAAGGGCCAGATTACGGCGATGCTGAAAATTCTGCTGCCGGCGGCCGCGCCAAAGACGGCGGACGAAGCGGACGCGATAGCAATCGCGCTGGCGCACAGCAATATGACCAGGTTAAAGGGTTGATGTAGAAAATGGCGAATATTAAGGTCGCAAATTGCGACCTTAGATAAAATTGATGGTTCAAGAGTAAATTATGCAGTAAATAAAAAAACATAACACAGTCGTCCATCCGGCCGTCGCCGGGAAGACGACGGGGGATTTGTTTTGTAATGCGAATATGAAGGCCATCGTCACCCCGGGCCACGACCCGGGGTCCATGGCTCAATGGATTCCGGGTTTCACTCCGCTCCCCCGGAATGACGACAGGTGATGGTTCTGTACGGGGATAACGACAATGGTTCGGCAGGAAAAATAGGATTCAGGATAAATAATGACTAAAAAACTTAAAAAAATCATATTTCATGTTTCATGTCTCGCCGCGGCGTTTGCTGCGGGCGCGGCGAACGCCGCGAACAGCGATTATGAAAACTATAACTCGCGCGAAAAACTGGATACGATAAATCCGCTGTTTTTCACGGCGGCAAATGACTTTTTATCCAAGACGGACATATCGTTCGCCAGCCGCAGCCAGTTGAACATCAACCAGCAGTTCGTCTATGGCATGAATTCCAAGTTGGCGTTGTCTGTTGACCTGGATTACCGCGAGAGCATTAACGACCGACACGACGGGTTTGACGGGGTCGGGCTGGGTCTGGCCTACCGCACTTCGGGCCAGGGAAAGTTTATAACGGACCTGCTGGCGGGGTACAAGTTTTCCGGCACGCGCCGCGTTTATGAATTTGCAAACGATGTTTATTATGCCGGGATCAGGATGGGATGGCGCTGGTCGCGAATCACGCTGGCGGGTGAATTGAAAACCAGTTGGATTTTTGACAATGATGCCGGCGAAGCGTTCATAAACTTCACGCCCAGCGCGTATTTTAACATAACCGACACATGGTCGGCCGGCGCGGGGTTTGATTTCAAGAAATCCGTGCACCCGTCAATGGACGAGAATTGGATGAACTTCATGGTATCAAAAAGATACGAGCGCACCGTGTACGCGGGCTACTTTGATTACGGCCTGGGGGACAGCCATTACCGCGTCGGGTTCAAGTTGAATATTTTGTTCTGATAAAATGAAAGAATTTCCAAAAACTTTATTCGGATTTTACTGGCGGGTGCTGCGCGACTACAAATTCACAGTCCCGGTGTATTTTATTCTCGCAGTCGGAACCGTGGTAATGACCAGCATCCTGACGCCGTATCTGTATTCGTGGGCGGCCCAGGTTTTTGAGAATGCCGCCGCCGGCGTGTCGTACCTGGGCCCGATCACGGCGCTGATATTTTTCATGATATCCGTCTATCTTGTCGAGACGCTGCTGATATTGGTCGTAAATATGACCAAGCCATGCTTTATCAGGGATATCAGCAGCAAGTTGTACGGCCGCATTTTTCTGAATGATTCCAAATTCTTTGTTGATAATTCCGGCGGTCAGATTGAATCCAAGGTTTCTGTTATAAACCAAAAGTTTTTGCCGCTGACATTAGAGTTTTGGGCCAATGTTTTCGGACTGATGCTGGGATTTATTATTTTAATCGCGACATTGCGCAATATAAATTTCAACATAATGATACTGGTCATGCTGGGCGGAGCGTTCAGGGTGGCGTGGTCAATCCTGATGCAGGGCCGGGTTAACAGGGGCGGCAAGGATGTTGCAGACGCCAATGCCGAAGTAAACGGGATGCAGATAGACAGCGTTTCCAACGGACTGGCAGTAAAAATATTTGCTGCGGAAAAATCTGAAAATGCCGCTGTGTTGAATAAACGGAATGTTTGGGTGAAACTGATCCGGAAACTGTTCTGGTTGAAAACCATGCGCGAAGAACCGATGGAATTAAGTCTGATTGGAATCGCCATAGCGTGCGTATTTCTGTCAATTCGCGCAGTATCCAATGGAACGATGGGCGTATCCGACGCGGTGTTTGTCATAGTCAGCATACAAACGATATATCCTATGTTTTCCAAAATAGTCCGGCTGTTCATGACTTATTCCGAAGATCGCGCGGTGGCGGGGCACAGTTATAATCAGATTATCCGGCCGATACTGGTCGCGGATTCGCCGTCTGCCCGGAATCTGAAAATATCAGAATCGGAAATAGTTTTTGACGCCGTGTCGTTTGATTACGGCGGCCGGCCGATTGTAAAAGATTTCAACCTGATCATTAATCCGTCTGAACGCGTTGGAATCGTCGGCTTGTCCGGGGCGGGCAAGAGCACGCTCGCGAATTTGATTCTGCGCATGCACGATGTCAAAAGCGGCGCGATAAGGATAGACGGGCAGGATATCAGGGATGTCCGCCAGGATTCATTACGCGGCCAGATTGCGTTTGTGTCGCAGGATTCCGATTTGTTCAACCGCACGCTGATGGATAACATCAGGTTCGGGCGGCCGAATGCAATCCGGGCCGCAGTAATTGCGGCGGCGCGGTCTGCAAATGTTCATGATTTCATCATGGAAACGCCAAACGGATATGACACGCTGGTCGGGAACCGCGGGATAAAATTGTCCGGCGGCCAGCGGCAGCGCATCGCCATCGCGCGGGCGTTCTTGAAAAACGCGCCGATTCTGATATTGGATGAAGCGACCAGCGCGCTGGACAGCCAAACCGAAGATATAATTCAGAAATCATTTGCAAAATTAATGCGCGGCAGAACTACGATCGCCATAGCGCACAGATTGTCAACCCTGCGCAATATGGACAAGATTGTCGTGATGGACAAGGGGCGTGTTGTTGAAATCGGAACGCATGCCCAGTTGGTCAGGAAACGCGGCGGCGTGTATGCGAAATTGTGGAAAATGCAGTCAGGCGGATTCGTGTAATAGTTATTAGTTGTTAATTATTAGTTATTATACCATGATGGATGGCCAGTAATTACCAACTACTAATCTAATAAATCAATTCTTCCGCAGGGATTCCCAATAGGCCAGTCTTTTCTTAATCTCTCTCTCGAACCCGCGCTCGGCCGGTTCGTAAAATCGCTGTCTCGGCATTTTATCCGGAAAGCAATTCTGCCCGGAAAAGCCGCTTTGCGTATCCGGCTCGTAAACATAATCCTTGCCGTATCCCAGATTCTTCATCATTTTTGTCGGCGCGTTCAGGATATTTTTTGGCGGCATCAAACTGCCGAATTGTTTCGCCGCCGCGTACGCCGCGTTCTGCGCGCGATAGTTCCCGATGCTCTTGGGCGCGGTGCCGAGATATATCACCAGTTCGGTAAGGGCAAGATCGCCTTCGGGACTGCCCATCCGCTCGTACACCTGCCATGCGGCCAATGCGATTTGCATCGCGGCTGGATCCGCCAGGCCGATGTCTTCCATCGCAAACCGCGTCAGCCGGCGAAACAGATACGACGGGTCCTGGCCGGATATCATCATCCGCGCGGTCCAGTAAAGCGCGGCGTCGGTGTCTGATGCACGCAAACTCTTGTGAACGGCGCTTATCAAATTATAATGCTCGTCCCCGGATTTGTCTGACAGCGGCGCGCGTTTCTGCACGGCAGAGTCCAGTTCGTCCGGGGTCAGTTTTTTCTTGAACCCCGCGTGCATCAGGTATTCCGCGGTGTTCAGCAAAAACCGCGCGTCCCCGTCCGCAATTTCGCACAAGTGTTTTTTTGCGCCGTCGTCCAGCGGCACATCGCCGGCGCGTTCCAGCAACACGGCCAGATCCGCCGGGGACAGCGGTTCCAAGACCCCGATGTGGCATCGCGACAGCAACGCGTTGTTTAATTGGAAACTGGGATTTTCTGTTGTCGCGCCGACAAACACCACCGTCCCGTTTTCCAAGTAAGGCAGCAGTGTGTCCTGTTGCGTTTTATTAAATCTGTGGATTTCATCAATGAACAGCAGCGTTCCGCGCGGATCGCCCCGGGCCGCTTCCATGATTTTTTTAATGTCCGCAGTGCCTGAAAACACGGCCGACATCGGGACAAAGTTCATATCCGTCGTATTGGCCAATGCGCGCGCGATTGTGGTCTTGCCGCATCCGGGCGGCCCCCACAGTATCAGATTAGCCAGTTTTCCAGAATTCACCATCCGCCGCACCAGGCCGTTTTCGCCCAGCAGCGCGGATTGACCCACGATTTCATCAATCGCGGCCGGACGCAGCAAATCTGCCAAAGGTCTTGAATTTTGTGCCATTTGTGGTATAATTCTACAATAATAAAAACAGGTTTGCAATGAGTAAAGAATTCAGGAAATATGTCAATTTGCCGCATAAAATTGCAGGCGCAGCCCAGCGGGCTTTTACCGAATGGCAGCCGGACACTAAGACAAAAAAAGCCGCCCGCGCCGCCGGCATTTCAGCGGCAGCCATGGCCCGCTTTGCATTGTGGGCGGTGAAATACCTGGCGTTGGACAATCACGCGCTGCGCGCGCTGGAAAACAAACTGTCCAAAATAAAATTGCCGGACGGCCGGGCCAGGGCGATTGCGGCGTTTCATAAAAAGTTCCCGAATTCCATGGCGCATGTGTATTACTGGGCCATCCTTGCGGTCGCGCTGCATGCGGGCGACAAACTGGATCTGGGCGACAAGATGATTGATGGGATAAAAAGCGTCTGGTCGTCCGCCAAGGACGATTTGGATGAATGGAAGTCAAAAAAGGAAGCGGTTGATTTCACGGTTCATCCGACCGACACTTATCAGGAATTTTTGCAAAATATAAATCCGATAATGCCGCACCTGGCCGCCACCGTGGTGTTGCCGGAATCTTTCAGGTCCGCGCCGTACACTGATTCCAAAGGAATCTGGACGATCGGATTCGGATCAACCGTTCTGTCCGACGGAACAAAAGTGTCAAAAGACACCAGCCCCATAACCGAGAGCGAGGCGTATGCCGAAGTTGAAAAGCACATCCGCGACCGCGAGGTTTTTATGACCCTGTATGTCTATTGCTGCCATGCCGGCAAGCCGATGGGCTATAATGAAATTTTGAGTTTCGGAAACACCGTTTACAACAGCGGGACGGCAACATTCGAGGGGGACAGCGCGAAAATACAGCAGGGAAACCGCTGGCATGAATTCCGCAAGATGTACAGGGCGGACAGCCTGACCCGCGCGGCTATTGACAGCATGTTTGTGAAATATCCGCTGATCAAGACCAGCGCGAGCCCGTACCAGTCATGGGCGAACGGCGATTCGGCGAAAGTATGCGCGAACAAGTTTGCAAACTATCTGGCGGGGGGGGGCGGATTGGAACAGCATCGCTGGATGGAGGCATGCCTGCTGACCGGCGATTTGCAGGCGTGCGATCTGCTGGACGCGCCGGTCGGTTATTTCAATGAATGGCGCGAGAGCCAGGAATCATTAATCACCCGCGGCGATCCGCGGACTGTAAAAACAGAACTGGCTGTTAAATTTCAAGACTGGAAGAACAGGTCTAAATACAACAAGAAAAGAAAGGTCGGCGATTTTCTGCCGCCGGCCGTCGTCGCATTGGTCGGAACCGGCAAGGTTGACAACTCCCGGACTTTGCAATGGGCGGACGCCGTCGCGGTTGCGAATAAAGACACGGCGGAACTGGCGGTTCTGCCGGCGCAAATCGCATTGCAGGAAGAAAAGTTTGATTCCGCTGTTATAAAATACCGCGCGGTTATCGCCCAGGACAAGAATAATCTGGCCGCGTATTCAGATCTGACATACGCGCTGGTGCAGGACGGCGATTACGACGGCGCGCTGTCCGTGGCCGCGGATTTCAAGGCGTTGAATGTTGCAAAAGATAAAAAAACCAAGGCCGGCGTTTATTATAATGCGGGGCTGGCGCGGCAGCACAAGGCCGAGTCTGCCATGACGATTGACGATAAAATCAAAAATTACAAACTGGCGATCGCGAACTTCAAGACCGCCAGCGAGAATCTGCCCAAGGTCAAGATTTACAAAATCAAAATTGCCGAGATGGAGGCTGCCGTCCGCACGATGGAAACATCTTTGGCCCAATCACGCGACGGGCGTTAATGAAATGTATTTCGTGGTGTTTGCGCCGAACATGTCTTTGCGCTGATAACGCGTTGCGATAGTGTTCATAGCGCAGGGCTCTGCGTTCAGTTCAATCCGCTTTACTTGATCTGCAATCCAATCGTAGTAATCCATGTGATCCGTTCCGATTATGATTTTTCCGCCGGGGGCCAGATGCGCCGCCAATTCTGTCAAGAATTCAGCATTGCACAAACGCCTTTTTTCGTGGCGGGCCTTGGGCCACGGGTCAGGGTGCAGGATGTAAATAAGCGAAAAGCGATAATTGATGCGCGATAAAAGTTTGCGGGCATCATCCGGCCAGATTCGTATGTTTTTGTATTCAGGCCGCACCGAATCATTATGAATTTCGGTCATTGCGGACAGCAGCGACGCGACGCCGTTCATGTACGGCTCGGCCCCGATGACGGCCGCATCGGGGTTGTCGCGCGCCAGTTGCATCAAATGCTCGCCCGCGCCGAATCCGATTTCAAGGATGACGGCCGGCATTTGGCAATCGGTATCCGGCGCCAGGGTCGGCAGCAGGTTGTCAAGCAATGACTGCTGGCGCGCGGACAGCCTTTTCCCGTGAATGCGCCCGAATGTTCTTATAATTTGATTTTCCATATTTTTCAGTATAGAATGGATTTCATGACAAGACAACCATTATCAGAACAATTAATCAAACGAGTGCTGCCGGGCGCGGCGCACTCAATCGCGGAACTGGAAGACCGGTATCCGCCGCGCAGCCTGGCGTCAGGCGCGGTCGTGTCGCGCGTCGCTCCGTCGCCCACGGGCTTTATGCATACGGGAACGGTTTACCAGGCCTTGATTGCCAAGAAACTGACCGCGGCCAGCGGCGGCGTTTTCTATCTGCGGCTGGAAGACACCGATACGGCGCGCACTGTTCCCGGCGCTGACAAAATCATAATGGACGGGCTGAATTATTTCGGATTGAATCCTGATGAAGGCCAGGGCGCGGGCGGCGCATACGGTCCTTACCTGCAATCGGAAAGAAAGGAAATTTACGACTGCGTCGCTGCGGAATTCCTGCGGCGCGGCCTGGCGTACCCGTGCTTTATGACCCAGGATGAAATTGCGACAATCCGCGAATCACAAAAGACAAACCGCGCGCGTCCCGGGATTTACGGCGCGTACGCGCGGGACCGCGATTTGACGAATGACCAGATTGCCGCGAATCTGGATGCCGGAAAAAGTCTTGTAATACGGCTGTACTCCACAGGGGACGCGGCGCGCACGATTGTCTGTAACGATTTGATTCGCGGCGACATTGAATTTCCGGAAAATGATCTGGACATTCCGATTATAAAATCGGACGGTCTGCCGACATATCACTTCGCGCATCTGTGCGACGACCACTTTATGCGGACCACACATGTCGTGCGCACGACCGAGTGGCTGGCTTCATTGCCGCTGCATATCCAACTGTTCCGCATGATCGGCTGGAATCCGCCATTGTACATGCATCCGTCAACCATTGACAAATTGGACCGGGGGAACCGCCGCAAGTTGTCCAAGCGCAAGGATCCGGAAACAAATGTTGAATTTTTTATGAAGTCCGGATATCCGCGGGATGCAGTCTTGGGCTATTGCATGAACCTGATAAATTCGGGGTATGAAGAATTTATCCGCGACAATCCGAAAAAGACGGTCTGGGACTTTGACATGCGGATTGACAAGATGTCGGCCAGCGGCGCGATATTTGACATGGCGAAATTGGATTGGTTTTCGCGCGAACATATCGGTGCGCTGAATGCGGCGGAAATTTATGAAAATATCGTCGCATGGGCGCGAACCTGGTCGCCTGAAAATTCGGCGCGTCTGGAAAACAACCGCGAATATCTGGAAAAAATATTTGATATTGAAAGGGTGAATACGGACCGGGTTCGCAAGGACTTTGTCTGCTGGTCGCAGACGCTGGACGAGGTAAGTTATTTCTTTGACGGACAGCAGGCGGCGGGCGGCGTACAGCAGAATGTAATAAATAAATTCTTGGAAACATTTGACATTTCCGATGATAAAGATATTTGGTGGGGTAAAATTGTCGCGATTGCAGATGAGCTCGGGATTAAAAACGGCGAAGCGGCGATGGCGTTGCGCGCGGCATTGACCGGGCGCAGGCAAACGCCGGATTTATACTCTATCATGCAGGTTATGGGGGAAGCGAGAGTTAGACAAAGGTTGACGAAAAATGACACAGATATCATATAAGGCATACATGCGGGCAAGAAAACTGGTGCGCGAAATGGGCGAGTATGCCGCGCCCCGATTGAATAATTTCGGAATTATTCATCCGTTGGATTTTGACTTGATCGCCCAAGCGCAGCGCTTGATGGAAATGTTCCAGCAACAGCGGCAGGCGATGAAAGCGACGGCTGTGAAATAAAAATCCAGAAACGCGTTGATTTTGCAAGATTTTGCTGTAAAATGGCAATATTGTGCCCGTAGCATAATGGATAATGCAACTGCCTTCTAAGCAGTAGATTGCAGGTTCGACCCCTGCCGGGCACGCCAAGATTTTCTTAAATCACACATAAAATAATGACGATAATGGGGCATACGCCCCTTTTTTATTTGTTGGATATACTTTATTTTTGTTATAACTGCCGCCGCGTTTTTTGGGTAATTTTATGCTAGATTTTTGATAAAAAAGTGCTATATTTTATACAGAATCATAGGAAAATATAAGATATGGCTAGTATATTAGATATAAAAAAGAGTCTGGTAGCGCGGGTGCGTGCGCGGCGGCGCGAGGGCAAAATCAGCCAATCGGAAATGGCGGCTCGGTCGGGCGTGTCGCTGGGGTCAATAAAACGCTTTGAGGGCAGCGGCGAGATTTCGCTGACTTCGTTGCTGCGCATTGCATCAGTGCTGGGATATGAAAACGACTTTGACGCATTGTTCTTGCGCAAGAATTATCAGTCAATACAGGATATAATTAATGAAAAATAAATTGTTGAATGTTTTTTATCGGGGCAGCCTTGTCGGACGGCTGGCACAAACGCCGGACCGCATCCTTGCGTTTGAATATGACGCCGAATGGCTGCGCGACGGGTTTTCAATCTCTCCGTTTCATCTGCCTTTGGAAAAGCGTGTTTTTATAGCATCGCGTGAGCCGTTTGACGGTAATTTCGGGGTATTCAATGATTCTTTGCCCGACGGTTGGGGGCGACTGCTGATTGATCGGATGCTGACGAAGAAAGGCACAAATCCGTTTGATGTGTCGCTGCTTGATCGGCTGGCTATTGTTGGCAGCACTGGAATGGGCGCGCTGGAATACATGCCGGAAGAAAATCTTGCGGGTGTCGGCGCGATGTCTGATTTGGATACGCTTGCACGCGAAGCAGAAGCGATTCTGAACGAAACAGACAATGGAAAAAGTTTAGATGAACTGGTTGCTGCCGGCGGCAGTTCCGGCGGCGCGCGTCCAAAAGTTCTTCTGAATATAGACGGTATTGAATGGCTGATAAAGTTTCGTGCAGGCATTGACCCGAAAAATATTGGAAAAATAGAATTTAATTATATGGCGACTGCCCGCGCCGCCGGCCTTATTGTTCCCGAAACAAAATTGTTTGAGAACAAATATTTCGGCGTGCAGCGATTTGACCGGCGCGGCGGCGCGAAAATCTTTATGCTTTCCGCAAGCGGGTTGTTGAATGCCAGCCACAGAATGCCGATTTTGGATTACAACGATTTGATGCGGGCGACATTTGATTTGACGCGCGACAAGCGTGAAGTTGAAAAAATGTTCCGCCTGATGTGTTTCAATGTGTTTTCGCACAATCGCGACGACCACGCGAAAAACTTTGCATTTTTATATGACAACGACAAGTGGCAGGTGTCGCCTGCCTATGATTTGGTTTATGCCGAAGGCATGGGTGGCGAGCACGCGACAATGATAAATGGCAATGGTAAGAATCCTAGCGAACCGGACATTCTGGAAGTCGCAAAAAAAGCAGACATTCCGCTGCGCCGTGCCCGTGAGATTATGGAAGAAGTAAAATCTGCCGTAAATAAAGAGAAGTTGTTCAAGGAATAATGAAAACAGCGGCGCATCAGAATCTATATCCCAGTGCTACACCGGCTTATATTTTTTATAGATTTGCTTTTGGGGTTTGTTTTTGCTAGAATCACTCAACATGACAAAATCAAAAAAAATCAAACTCAAATCCGTCAAGAAAAATCCGCGCGCAGACCGGCTGTTCCGCGTTTTGCAGGCGTCCGGTTTATTCCGCTGGGAAAAGCCCAGCACGCGGTCCGAATGGGTCATGGATGTTTTAACACACGGCATTGGCATAGGCTTGGCGATTGCCGCGCTGTGCATTTTGGAAGTTTTTGCTGTTCTGAATGGCGATATTTGGGCTGTTGTATCCTGCGCCATCTTTGGCCTGACCATGTTCACGCTTTATTTCGGATCAACCATGTGCCATGCGATGATCGGGCAAAAGTCAGAGTGTTTTTTTGAGATTTGGGACAGCGTCGCGATTTACGCTCTGATTGCGGGGACATACACGCCGTTCTGTCTGGTGAATCTGCGCGGGGGGCTGGGCTGGTCTATCTTCGGCCTGCTGTGGGCTATCACGATTCTGGGCGCGATTATAAAATTCAGGAATCCGAATAATCAGCCGCGATGGGTTGTTATTTTATATTTGCTGATGGGATGGACACTGCTGGCGATACTGCCCCAGATGTTAAGGACTGTGCCGGCAATCGGCATGTGGTTCGTGCTGGCCGGCGGATTGTCGTACTCGCTGGGGGTGGTGTTTTACCTGTGGCGCAGGCTGAAATTTTCCCACATGATATGGCATCTGCTGGTAATCGGCGGAACGGTGTGTCATTTTTTTGCGGTGCTGTACGGGTGCATCATTGACTTTTGATAAAAAAAGTTCTAGAATCAACATCATGAAAAACCTGATTGCTTTCTTTCTGACAACCGCGACCCCGTTGGGGTTATAAGTTTTCGCGCGCAAAAATCAGAAATCACAAATCAGAAATCATAAATCCAAAGGTTTTTACCATGTCTTATCCAATAGAAATTATACGGCATTCGCTGGCGCATGTTATGGCGGCGGCGGTGCAAAAATTATATCCTGATGTCAAGTTCGCGGGTGGTCCCGCGATAGAGAACGGGTTTTATTACGACTTTGACACCGCGCATCGGTTTTCCGAAGAAGACTTTGCCGCGATTGAAAAAGAAATGCGCGAATTAATCAAGGGCGGCGGCCGGTTCGAGCGGCACGAACTGACGCTGGACGCGGCCAAGGAAAAATTCGCGGACCAGCCTTACAAAATGGAATGGCTGAACGAATACGATGCGGCCGGGGACGCGCTGTCCGACTATGAATTCCGCGGGTTTGCGGATTTGTGCCGCGGGCCGCATGTGGATTCCGGCAAGGATCTGCCGCGCGATTCCTGGAAAATCCGGTCTGTCGCCGGCGCGTACTGGAAGGGCGATTCCAAGAACAAAATGCTGCAACGGATTTATTGCGACGCCTTTGCGACCGCGGATGAATTGAACGTGCATCTGACGATGATGGAAGAAGCGGCCAAGCGCGACCACCGGAAACTGGGCCCGGCGCTGGACTTGTTTTTCTTTGACAGCCGCAGTCCGGGCATTCCGTACTATCTGCCGCATGGCTGGATTGTGTACCGCGAACTCTATAACTTTTGGTCGCATTATCACGAGCAGCATGGCTATGTGGAATTCCGCAGCCCGCTGATGAACAAGAAAGAATTGTACGAAACATCCGGCCACTGGGATCATTACCATGAAGACATGTTTATTTTTCAGGAAGATGAAAATAATACTTTCGCCATGGCGCCGATGTCCTGCCCGAATGCGATTGTCATGTACCAGCATGCCAGCCGCAGTTATAACGATCTGCCGCTGCGCATCGCGGATGCGGACATGCTGTACCGGCACGAGTCCAGCGGCGCGCTGAACGGGCTGTTCCGGACATATGAATTCAATCAGGATGACGCGCACATTTTCATCAGCGAGGATATGATAGAGGACGAGTATAACCGGATTCTGGATATCGTAGCGGATTATTACAAGTTGTTTGATATCAAATACTCTGTGAAATTGTCAACGCGCCCCGATGACTTTATGGGCGACATTGAAACCTGGGATCACGCGGAGAGCATTCTGAAAAAGATTCTGACCCAGCGATTCGGCGCGGACGGATTCGGGATAAAGGATAAAGACGGCGCGTTTTACGGCCCGAAACTGGACATACAGATAACGGACAGCATTGGCCGCGAGTGGCAGTGCGGAACGGTGCAGCTGGACTTTCAATTGCCGCGCAATTTCGGATGCGTTTACACGGACAGCAACGGGGACAAGAAAACGCCGATTATAATCCATCGCGTTATTTACGGATCTCTGGGGCGGTTTTTGGGAATCATACTGGAACATCTGGCGGGCAAACTGCCTGTGTGGCTGGCCCCGGTGCATGCGGTTGTGATTCCGATTTCGGATCAGTACCGGGAATATGCGCAGGCTGTCGCCGACAAATTGCGCGCGGTTGAAATCCGCACGGCGACAACAGGACTGCGCATAGAAACAGACTTTACGAGCGAGTCCATGCAAAAGAAAATCCGCAACGCGCAGTTAAAGCAGGTGCCGTACATGATAATCGTTGGCGAGAAGGAGCAGGCGAATGGAACTGTTTCGCTGCGCACGCGCGATAATGTCCAGACAAACGGGGTCGCGCTGGATGACTTTGCCGCGCAGTTGACGGACAAAATAAAAAACCGGGATTTAGAGGTGTAAATATGAAAAAAGCGTTGTTCATTATTCATTGTTCATTATTCATTGCAATCGTATGCGCAGTCGCCGGCTGCTGCAATTGCGAGCGGGAGCCGATAGTGGAACAAAATCACAAACTGATTGTCCCGCCGAATTTTGGAAACATGCCGAAGTGAAGGTGTAGGTGTAGGTGTGGGTGTAGGAATGACTGCACATTCACCTTCACTTTTCACTTTTTACTTCCCGCTTTTTCTGATATAATAAAGGCAAATACAAAAAGAGGTTTTATTATGAACAGTGCAATTTGCGATTTGATTGGTTCCTTGCAGGGGGTGTTCAAGACACTGCGCATGCTGGCGTTTATCGGCGCGGCGTTTATTATTGCCAACTGGGCATGGGGCTGGATCACTGCTGGAAAATTTTCTATGAAAGATGACGGGGACAAGCCCAAGATTATCGCGATGATTATCGGTCTGGCGGTATTGTTCTTGATCGGCGCGGCGATGTCATTCCTGATCGGCAACAATTCATCGGCATTGGGCCTGAACTGTATAGTCGGCGGCTGGAATTAAAAAAACGGCCGCATGGCCGTTTTTTAGGGTTCAGTTTTCAGAGTTCGGGGTTCAGTCAAAAATACTGAACTCTGAAAACCGAACCCTGTTTTTACCCCTTGATTTCCGTTAATTTTCCCTTATATTAAAGCACATGAGAAACCCATACGAAATTTTGGGCGTGTCAAAAAACGCCAGTGAATCCGAAATCAAGTCCGCTTACCGCAAACTGGTAATGAAGTATCACCCGGATAAAAATCCCGGGGATGCGGCCGCGGAAGAAAAGTTCAAGGAAGTCAATAATGCTTTTGACATTCTGAAAGATCCACAAAAAAGGTCGGCGTACGATCAGTATGGCGAAGCGGCGTTCGGCGCTGGAAACGGCGCGTCCGCCGGGGCGGGCGGATTCAGCGGCAACCCGTTTGGCGGCGGATTTTCGTTCAATATGGGCGGCTTTGCCGACATGCATGATGTCATGGACGAAGTCATGAAGAACTTTGGCTTTGGCGGCGGCGCGCATGACGGGCCGGCGGACAGCCGCGGCCGCGACATGCTGCACGAAGTCGTGTTGAATCTGGATCAGGCGTATGCCGGCACGACGGAGACAATTCATTTTTCATCAAATGTGAAATGTGAAAGATGCCATGGCTTTGGCACCGCGGATGGCAAGGCGGCCCCGACATGCAGCACTTGCAACGGCCGCGGATTTGTCCGCATGCGCCGCGGCCTGTTCGCAGGCGAATCCGTATGCCCCGACTGCAACGGCCTGGGCCGCGTGATAAAAAACAAATGCCGCGACTGCGACGGCGTCGGGGTCAGGCAGAAAAGCCGCACGCTGGAAGTAAAAATACCGGCCGGCGTCATGGACGGAACGCGCCTGCGCTTGGCCGGCCAGGGCGAAGCGGGGGCGTTCGGCGGTCCGGCCGGGGACTTTTATGTTGATGTCCGCGTCCAGCCGGATGAAACATTCCAGCGCGCCGGAAATGATTTGTACATGCGGTCCGAAGTGTCTTTTGCGACGCTCGCATTGGGTGGAGAGCATGAAGTATACGCGATAAGCGGAAAAAAGATTTCAGTGAAAATTCCGGCCGGCACGCAGATCGGCGAAAAGTTGCGCGCGCGCGGCGCGGGCATGCCGATCGCGGGGCGCCGCGGCGAATACGGCGATTTGTACATTTTGGTCAGCACGGCCGTGCCAACCAAACTCTCGCGCGCGCAGAAAAAAGCATTGGAAGAGTTGAAAGGGTGAAGGTGTAGGTGTAGGTGGTGGTTCACCTGCACATACACCTACACCTTCACCTTTACATCTGGGATTTCGCCGTTGGCGGACAGCAGCACTGCGATCCATCGCGTGTTGTCAAACTGCGACAAAATAATTAAAGTTGCGACCAGCAGCGGCACGGAAAAAAACATTCCTATCGGCCCCCACAAAATTCCCCAAAACACCAGGTTTATAAGTATCGCCAGCGTGGACAGGTTCAACTTGTTCCCGGTCAGCCGCGGCTCTAAAATATTTCCGATAACTATTTGCAGCCCGACCAGCCCGATTGCAATCGCGACCGGGCCGCGCAGATTATCCATGCTGACCAAAGAATAGAGTATCGGCAGGCCGCAGGCGATTATGCTGCCGAATGTCGGGATGTAATTCAGTATGAAAATTATAAACGCCCACACCGCCGCAAATTCCAGTCCGAAATACAGCATGACAAAATAAGAAAGTATCGCCGTCAGGCCGGAAATAAAAGTCTTGATAAACATATACTTTTTAATATTGTTCGTTATTGAATCCAGAATAACGCGCGCGCGGCCGCGGGATGCCCGGCCGTTGAATATTTTCACAAATTTGCGTGGGAACGAACCCTGTTCAATAAACATGAACAGCGTGTATACCAGAACCAGCCCCGTGGTCGCCGCGATTCCGGCGACGCTGGCCCCGATTCCGGTTATGACGCCTGTCAAATCAGGCAGGGACGCCGCGCTGACATTTATTCCTGAATGCATTGATATGTAATCGGACAGGCCGTTCAGACGCGACTGTATTTCCGGCAGCCGCGCGATTAATTGCGAAAACATAGGCTGGATCCGGACCACGAACGCCCAGATCAGCCCGCCGATGGTCGCGGCGGCGCATCCGAACGCCAGCATGTCGTACAGATAGTGTGTTATCGGCGACAAGCGCGCGGTGAACCTGTTCCGGCGCAGTGAATCTGTTATCTTTGACGCGAATTCGCGCCCGGGCAGTATTTTTCTGTAATACGCGGAGATTGCGTTTGTCAGATACCACAAGAACGCCGCGACCAGCACGGGCGTTATAATTGACCGCCCTGCGTACAGCAAAATCAAAACCCCGATAAATCCAAGTATTCCGTTCATATTATCCCAGCAGCAGTTGCAACAGACTGGTCGTCCAGAATTCCGCCATCATGACAACCCCTATAATTACCGCGATATTCACCGCGATGGAAATCCAGCCCAGTATCCGAAATCCCGCCGCTGTCCGCGCGCGCCCCGCGACCAGCATAAATCCGCCGAACACGCCTGTCAGAAATATCGCCCAAGGATACGGCATGATGAACAGGCTGGCGATCTGGATAAGCCACAAAGCCCAGAATCCGTACCTGTTTGCGTTTAACCAGTCTATGATTTTATTGTACAGGGGCAGTTTGGATTTGACGGTTTGCGCCCCGCTGTCCGGCAGAAAATATCCGCCCAGATAATATGTCGTCCATCCGAACGGGAATGAGAGCAGCACCACCGCATTGGAAATCTTTTGGCCTGACGCAAACCGCGCGGCAGATATGGCCAGTGCCAGGGCCGCGATAATCATTATCGCCGTAAAGATAAAATTGAATTTCACCAGCATTGCTGACAAAGCCATGACGACATAAGACGCGACATGGACTGACAGGAATCCCCGCTTGTCCAGCGCAGCGCGCGGCATGAACAAAAACAGTCCGAAAATCATAAATCCGGCCAGCAGCCCCAGCAGAGACACCGGATTATCAATCAGGCTGGCGGCCATAAAATTCAGACGCGCCCAGAACGAAGGCACGCCGCCCGCGGCGATGCCGCCCTGGATCATGATTTGCAGTTTCATCCCGATTGCGGAAACAATGGATACGGCGGCCAGCACCGCGACAGAAAATATCGCTGCGCCCCCCAGATACTTTTTCCAATTAATCGGCCGCACGGGGCTGCACAGCCACGACAGTATTGATTGCGTTTGATTTGGCGTATTTGTTTTATTTAATTTTTTCATATTTCATGTCTCTTATTTCATGTTTCATTATACCACAACCCGTCCGTCTGACAAAGTTGTTATTCCTGTCGGTCGGATAAGTTCGCGGAATTTGTCCTGGTGCGAAATGATTAAAAATGTCGTGCCGCCCATTTCATTTATGATTTCCGCAAACAGTTTTTGCGCCGCGGCGTCCGCGCCGCTGTCCGGCTCGTCCAAAATTGCTAACTTCGGCTGCATCATCAGCAGGCGCAGAAACGCTATCTTTTTTCGCTCGCCCCCGGAAAAGCCGACATTGACGCTGCGACCCAGCCATTCGCGCGGGATGCCCAGGCGCGCGCGCGCTGATTCCAGCCTGTCCATGAATTCGGCCGTGTTCAATAATTTCCCCGTCTGAAATTGATGATGCGCGGCTGCGGAGTGCTTCAAGAAACTGGTTATGGTCAGGCCCGGGATTTCCGGAACTATCTGCGCGGCGGTAAAGATCCCCATCAGCGCGCGCCGCGTTGCTGATTCGCCCGTCGCGTCCGCGCCGTCAAAAATAATCCGCCCGCCGTCAATTTCATACTCTGGATTTCCGGCGATTGTCTGGGCCAGCGTCGTCTTGCCAGAACCGTTCGCACCGACCAGCAAATGCCTGCACCCTGCGCTCACAGCAAGGTTGACATTATCCAGCAGAATTTTCCCGCCGCTGCGGACCGTTAAATTTTTTATTTCCAAAATGTTATTCATCGCTTAACGCCATTTGTATTAATTGTTTTGATTCAACCAGAAATTCCATCGGCAGACGGTTCAGCACAGGCGCTGCCGCGCCCGCCACAATCAGGGCGACCGCTTCGTCATGCCCGATGCCGCCTGCGGTCAGATAGAGCAGGGCGGCCGCGTCAATCGCGCCGGCGGCCGCTTCCCATCCCTGCGAATTTTTTCCGCTGGAATGCCTGATATCAGGTACCGCGCAGACCCGCGCATTTTCAGATAGAATCCGCGTGTCGCACTTGCCGGAATTGGCGCAGCCGGTCGCGCCAGGCGCAAAGACGACAGTTGCGCGCAGCGTTTGCACCGATTCGTCCAGCGCCGCCCCGTACGATACAATGTTTGATTTTGTATTCGGCGCCAAATGTATCATTTTTGTCCCGGTGTCCGCCTGCTGCGCGCCGCGCGTGATTGACAGCGAGTAAAAGTCCGAAACCGCGTTTTCGCCCGCCAGAATGCTGGACGGGTATTTCCAAGTTTTTCCGCTGCCCATTTCCAATTGGGTCCAGTACAGTTTTGCGTCCCGTTCAACCCGCCCGCGCTTGGTTACAAAATTGTAAACATCGCGCGACCAGTTCTGGACCGTCGCGTATTTGACGGCCGCGCCTGGCATGGCTATCACTTCCACCACGCCGCTGTGCAATTGGTGATTGGGGCGGCGCGGCGCGCTGCAACCTTCCATGTACGATAATTCTGAATTTTCATCGGCGATTATCAGCGTTCGCTCGAACTGGCCGAGTTTCGCCGTTTCCAGACGAAAGTAAGACGCCAGATCAATCGGGCATTTTGTATTTTTCGGGATGTAGACAAAAGTTCCGTCAGAAAAAACAGCGGCGTTCAATGCGGCAAAGAAATTGTCGCCGGCCGGGACAACCGTGCCCAGATGTCGCTGCACCAGTTCCGGATATTTTCGCGCGGCCTCTGAAAAAGGCAAAAATATAATGCCCAGTTTGTCCAATTCCGCTGTATAACTGGTGTTTACGGACCTGCTGTCTATGATAAGATCCGTCGCCATGCCCAGCAGGGCGTTTTTTTCAGACTCGGGCAATCCCATCTTGTCATACGCGGCCGCCAGATCGGAATTGTCAATGGGCGGCCTTGCGGAAAAGTAATCCAGGTTGTCGTAATCAATTGGGGTGTAATCCACATCCGCCCAGTGCGGCTCGGTCATATTCTGCCAGACAGCGAAAGCGTTCAGACGCCAGGCGGTCAGCCACTGCGGCTCGGCGCGCTTTTCAGATATCTTGATGATTGTATTGCGGTCAAGCATTCATTTGCCGCGCTGTCTTGAACAAGATTATCGTTTGGCCCAGCAGGCCGTCTGCAAAAGCCTCGGTCAAAATGGTGGTTCCCGATTCAACGCGCAGTTGTTCCAGAAGCGCTTCGGCCCGGGCGATGAAACTGTCCGCCGCGTTCGCGATTTTGATATCCAGTTTCACGGCCCGGCGCAATTGTTCCAGAACAAACGGATTTTTTGCATACTCGTCCGATATTCCGCCCAGGGCCCGCCACAGCGAATGCTCGTCCGTGGCGCGCGGCATGATGTCCAGCGCGGCCATGATCGGAATCACATGTTGCAGCAGGTTTTGATAAATCATCTCCGCATTCTCGGCGAATGCGTTGGTTGAATACTTGCTTTTCAGCACGGATTGCATTTTCACCAGAACGGCGTACTGATGCTCGGACCGCCGGGCGATGCGGCCGACTTTGGAATTTATTGAAAAAAACAAGACGCACAAAGCCAGGCAGAGAAACAGTGTTATTCCGGAAATTATCATAATAATCATTTTTACGCCCTTGAATGTTTTTATGATTCTAACATAAAAATCAGAAATCATATATCTTAAATCATAAATCATTTTAACCCTTGCACCGATTCGCGCAAGTTGTTATAATGAATTATAAAATCCAAAGGAAAGGCGGGGGTATGTTCCGAACTGTTCTTATATGCGCGATGTTTGCGGCCGCGGCCGGCTATGCTTTTGCCGACGGCGCCGTTCCGGCCTGGCCGCTGGCGGGCAGCGACGCGGACACTGAAATCGCAACCGCGACCGACGGTGGCATGTATGCCGATTGGGGCGCCAAGAAAAATGACAATATCAAGATAGTTTCCAAAATCGGGCCTGATCTGATGGTTGAGAACAATATCAATATCGGCGGCCGGTCGGATGGGTCTTTTTCCGGCGGCGCGAACATGCTGCACGGAAATCTGGACTTTGGGCAAAATATCGCCGGTGTTGAAATGCCGCTGATGAACATGGAGATGCCCGAAGACGACGGGGGCGGGGTTTTGTCCATATCAAAATCCAAAAGAACAAAGAAATTATACGGCGACGCGGGCTTTGCTGAATTGAACGGCCGCGATGTCGTTATTGACCGCAACGCGGAAATGACGGACATGGAAGTTGAAACCGCGGACAACGGCGGCGACAGCGCGGATGCTGAAGCCGCGCGCGAAATGCGCGACCAGGTGCGTAGTTGGGTTGTTGCGAACGGCCAGACGCTGCGCGAAGTCTTGCAGTTGTGGTGCGACAAGGAAGGCTGGGATCTGATTTGGGGGACCGAGCGGGAGTATCCGATACAGGCGTCCGCCGTATTCAAGGGTCGGTTTGTTGATGTGTCGTCGGCATTGGTCCGGAACTTTGGCCGCGCGACGCCGACGCCGTACGCCAAGTTTTACAATGGAAACAGGGTTCTGGTTATCAGCACTGCGGAAGAATAATTAGTAGGATAACGAGCGGTTATTGTAATTCAAGAGGAATAAAATGTTTTATTTATTTGGGAAAACAATTTGTAAAACGCTGCTCGTTGCTGGTTGCTCGCTGCTTGTTATCACCGGTTGCGCGAAAAAGCAATCGGCCGAGGTTGCTGGCACGGTGGACAATGACTTTATAAATGCGTATGACGCTTTTGAGATGGCCAAGAATCCGCGCGCCAAAGTAAATTCCGGCGACACCGTTTCTATGAGCGAGGGCGTCTGGCTGGGCAACCAGTCAATGGTGCTGGAACACAAAAACAAACTGCCGCGCGAATTCGAGACCGACAACGGGATAACGATTGTATTGAACGAGTCGGTGTCGCTGCAAGTCTTGGCGAACAATATAAATTCCGTAACCGGGCTGCCTGTCAAGATAGACAACCAGATAAACGGCGACAAACTGAAAAAGACCATGAACATCGCGTATACCGGCAGTTTATCGGGACTGCTGTCCCAGGTGGCGACGGATCTGGACCTGTTGTGGTATTACGACAAGTCAAACATAGTTTTTTATGAAACTGAAACCAAGACATTCAATCTGTACGCTCTGGGCACTGATATTTCTTATCAATCATCGATACGTACGGATGACGGCAACAGCGTTTCGCTGGAATCCAATCTGAAAGAATGGGAAGAAGTTGAAAACACCATCGGGTCTATTCTGGACGGATCCGCGAATTCCAAGTTCACCGTGTCGCGGTCCTTGGGCACGATAACTGTTACCGCGCCGCCGTCGGTCCAGGGCCGCGTTTCGGAATACATAAACCGCCAGAATAAAAGATTGTCGCAATTGGTCACGATAGATGTCCGGGTCTTGCAGGTGTCCATCAGCAATAATTCCGGATTCGGACTGAATTTGGCGGCGGCGATAAATTCCGCGTCTGGCTTGAACATTGTCGCGAATCCGAAAAATAACTTCTCTAACCCGGAAGCAAGTTCAATGAATATCGCGGTGTTGTCCAGTCTGGCCGGCGTTGACGCCGTAACCGCCCCGAAAGACGGCGGGCCCGTGGCCGGTCCCAGCGCGTCCGCGATAAACAACGGATCGCTGTCCGGTGTCGCCGGATCAAACGCGCTGATATCCGCATTGGCCAAACAGGGCAAGGTTTCATTGGTGACGAATGTCGGCGTCACCACGCGCAACAACCGCATCGCGCCGGTGTCAAACACCCGCACAACCGGATATATCAAACGGTTCGAGTCGCGCAACTTTACGACTGTTGAATCGTCAACGGTTGACCAGGATGATTTGGAAACGGGATTTTCAATGCAACTGCTGCCGAATATTTTGGAAAACGGGCGGATTCTGCTGCTGTTCAAGATGTCCGTGCGCGAATTGGTCACGATGAACCAGACAAAAATCGGCGAAGTAACGCTGCAACTGCCGGATGTGGAAGAACGGTCGTTCATGCAGGAAGTAATCATGGAATCGGGCCAGATGCTGGTGCTGAGCGGGTTCGAGAAACAGACGAACAACGACACGCGGTATGGGCTGGGCGAAGCGGACTTTATGGCGTTGTCCGGATCGCGCGAAACGAATTCCAAACGGGATGTCTTGGTCGTGATTCTGACGCCCCAGGTGCTGGTCAGCCCGATGGACGCTGAGCGGCAGATCCAGCAGAATTGGGGCGCGCCGCTGAATTAAAAAATCCGCCGTCCGGCGGATTTTTTTAAGTTTTCAGATTGCGGGGTTCAGAGTTCAGTTTTTTAGTTGGGGTTGGGTGGCCGGT
This sequence comes from Rickettsiales bacterium, assembly GCA_031260805.1. GTDB lineage: Bacteria > Pseudomonadota > Alphaproteobacteria > Rs-D84 > Rs-D84 > JAISKV01. Next base: position 32,763 of record JAISKV010000007.1, on the reverse strand, counting down.
TCCCCTTCATGAAAATCTCTTGGGAATATCAAAAAGTATGCTTTTCCAGATACTCAAAAAGCGTCTCTAATTCCTTGTGCGGCAGGATTGAATTCACCAGCATATCTTCCCTGGACATTTTTGCAACTTCGCGCCAAGGCATATATTTTACCTTGGCGACTTCGCGGTCGCTGAAAGTGAAAGCCGTTATTGGCAAATCAAGTTTGATTAAAAATACGGCGTGCAGGTGCTTGTTGCTTGCTGAATTTCTTTTTGTAATTGGTATCAACTGGTCGCCGCTGATATCTATACCAAGTTCTTCTTTCATTTCGCGAATGCCGCCTTCAATCATTGTTTCGCCCGCGCGGACATGGCCGGCCGCCGAAATATCCCACATATTCGGGTACGAACTTTTGTTCGGGCTGCGCAGTTGGAGCAGCAGTTCGCCGCGCGGATTCACAATCCAAATATGGCAGGCCTTGTGCCATTTGCCTTGCCGCTCGGCTTCGTTTCTTTCCAGAATCTCGCCTGTCGGATTCCAACTCTCGTCAAATATGTCTATTAGTTCGGGCGCGGCAATGCCTTGCTTGTTCAGCCAGTTGCCGACTATATCCACCACTTCGCCAAGGCGCTCTTTATATTGGTGCCCGCATCCTGGCAGAGTTTCTAATTCCGAGGTTTTTATCAATTCATGCAATTTCACAGACAGGTCATAAGGGCAGACTTCATCGCAATCGCCATGAATTATGAGCGTTGGGATTTTAATATTTCCTGCGACCTGCCACGGATGATAATTCAGCGAATCAGAATACAACGAATAATGCCGCCGCTGTCCATGGACGGTGATGAATTCTTTCCGCGCCCAATCCTGCAAGTCTATGTTTTTGTCGTCCTCATATCGCCATGCGGTATCTGTCCGCGGAGACAGCAGTATCAAGAATTTATAGTCAAATTGCTTGCGCTCGGCCGCTTCATGCATTGCCAGCCCGCCGCCATACGAATTGCCGCACAACGCGACGCTGTCGGGCCAATCAAGCGTTTTGATGTAGTCAAATGCGGCCTGCGTGTCTTCCAGACCGGCCATTATTGTCGCGAATGCCAGATCGCCTTCGGAATTTCCATTGCCGCGGAAATTCATTCTGAAAACTGCAAATCCATGCCGCATGAACAAATCGGCGAGCGGCGGTTGGGTGGAGCCTGTGAAAGCGTCTGATCCAAATCCGCCGGCGATAAAGACCAGCGGCTGTTTGTTTAGTGATTCATTCCGGTCAATCCCGCATTCCAGTTTTAGTCCGGATTTATTATACAGCCAGAATTTGCAAGTCATCGTAAATCCCCATTTCTGCGACAAAAAAGCCACCGGAAAATGGGTGGCTGGAGGTTGATGACTACAAACTAGGTATAGTGCGGTGCTTTCAATATATGACACCGGCCCTCCAACCATGGTCGGAGGGTGTTTATCGTCCCCGCGGACGCCTAGTTTTTACGGGTCATCACACCCCAATGACAGAACGCCTGTCATCGCGCGGATTATAGAACAAAAATCGGAACAGGGAAAGCGGAAAGTGAATAAGATTTCCGCATATATAATTTATGAGATTTTCATTGACATTTAACCTTATACTTGATAGTATGCAAATATTGAAACTATGAAGTAAATATTATGGATAATTTAATTAAAAAAATCAGCGAAAAGCATAATGTTCTAAAACGGCTGTTGCGCGAAAATCAAAATCGCAAAGTATTGTTTGGTTTTCTAAAAACGGAACTTGCATATACTTCCAACGCCATTGAAGGCAATACCCTGTCGCGCCGCGAAACAGAACTGGCGATAAACGAGGATTTGACCAACGGAACCAAGCCGATAAAGGATTATATAGAAGCGCGCAATCATGCCGACGCGTATGATTTTATTATTGATGCGCTGGGTAAAAAAGCGCCGGCCGCCGAAAAATTTATATTGGAAATCCACGCGCGCATACTGTCCGGAATAGACCGCGAAAGCGCAGGATTTTATCGCCGCGTTCGTGTCCGCATATCCGGTTCTCAGGTTGTTCTGTCAAATCCGCTGAAAGTTCCGGACTTGATGACAGAATTTGGTGCATGGCTGCAAACAGATAAAACGGCAGAGCCATTAAAATCAATAATGGCGCATGTCAAACTTGTAAGCATTCATCCTTTTATTGATGGCAACGGCCGGACTGCGCGGTTATTGATGAATTATATGTTATTGGCTGCGGATTATGCGCCGATTATAATCAGGCCGATAGATAGAAAGCGATACTTGGGCGCGATTGAATCGCTGCAATCTGGGCAGCCGGCGGAAAAATATATTAAATTCATGTTGTCCGCATTGTCTCGCTCGCTGGCTATCGCGATAGACTTGCTGACAAAAGATGCGCCCGATACAAAAAAATTAATGACGATTGCAAAATTCGCAAAATTGTCCGGGCTGCCGGTATCAACCATACGCTATTGGGTCGGCATAAAAAAATTACAGCCTGCCGGATACAGCCGGAACGGATACATGCTGTTTGATCCAAAGCAGGTGAAAGAAATAAAGTGAAAGAAGTGAAAAAGTTAAATTTCGTCATATTCACTTTTTTCACTCTTTCACTCTTTTTTGTGATATAATTATGCAAAAGAGCAGGGGGATATCATGGCTGAACTTGAAAAAGACGATTTGGAATTATTGGAACTGGAAGACGATTCCGATATAGAGCAATTGGGCGGCGATCCTTTCGCTTCCCCGCGTCCGCGCCGTCCGTGGCTGTTTATCGGTCTGGGCGTTCTGATTATCGCGATGGCGGTATTCATTATTCTGCGCGTGGTGGGGACCGGTTCGCGCGATTCTCTGGACATTGATTTGGATGCACCGGTGGTTGAATCTTCCGTGCCGGCGGCGGGCGACGGATTCACAGAGTCTGCGGATCGCGTCATAAACGGCCAGGCGGATTCTGTTGCCGTCGCGCCGAAAAAAGAAGTTCATGCGCCGGCGCCGGTTCAGGAAACCGCCCCCGTGCGCGAGATAACCGACCGGGCCGAAGTAAAATTTGACTCTGCCAAGAAATCGGCGTCGTCCAAGCCAAAGCCGGTCGCCGCGCCGGCCAAGCCCGCGGCGGCTGCTGCGACAGCCGCGTATTATGTTCAGTTCGGATCTTATTCCACGCGGGCGTTGGCGGAATCCGCGCAGAAAAAAATCCGCGCGAACCACGCGAACCTGTTCAGCGGCAAGCAGTTTGTCGTCTTGTCCGCGGTGCTGCCGAACGGAACGACGACTTATCGCCTGCGCGTCGGATTCAAGACTGTGGAAGACGCGAACGGATTTTGCCGCAATGCGAAATCCGACGGCTTGGAATGCTATATAACAAAATAAGCGAGGAGTAAAATATGAGAACTGGATTTTGGGAAATATTGGTAATTGTGGTCTTGGTGCTGCTGTTGTTCGGATCGGCGAAAATTCCGCAGATAATGAAGAACTTTGCCGAAGGCATCAAAGTTTTCAAGAAAGAAATAAAACCGGCGGAGGACGACAAACCCGCGGCCATACCGGCTGCGGTGAAAAAGGCCCCCGCGAGAAAAGCAAAGCCTGCGGCGGCCAAAAAGCCGGTCGCCAAGAAAGCGCCTGCCAAAAAGCCGGCGGTTAAAAAAACATCCAAGAAAATTTAAGGCCGGATGTTTTATGGACAAGGTTATTGGACAAGCCTCTAACCTTAAACATCTGACCTCTAACCTTGAAAAATGCCAGACAAAAAGCCACTTATTCCGGAAACATGGAAGGCGTCAATCAAAGAATTTGTTTGGCGCATTTTTGGCTTATGCATTTTTCTGGCCGGCGTGGTTTTCATAATTTCGTTATGCTTGTACCATGCGGATTTTGCCGGGTTCCAATCGGCGTCCGATTTCGGGACGCGGTCGTGGATCGGCAACGCCGCGTCCACTGTTAATTTCTACATCGGCTGGATTCCAAGTATTTTTCTGTTTTTATTCATTGCGCGGTGCGGGCTGTCGCGCGCGGCGCGGTGGGAAAACGATTCTCCGGAATTTGATTGGATTCTGGCGCTGGCCGCGATTGTCTTCGGCGTATCCGGATTGGGCGCCGCGCTTAAAATCGGCGGGCTGGCCGGCGCGGTTGTCGCGCGAGATCTGCACTTTCTAATCGGCGGATGGACGACGCTGGCCGGCGCGGTTTTCTGCTGCGTGTTTTTACTGCTGGCCGGGATTGTCCTGCGCATCAAGTGGTCCGATGTGGCCCAGGTTTTATCGCTGGCGAAATCAATAATCCTGTTCTTCGCGCGCGCGCTGCATATTTATCAGCGGCCGCCTGCTGACAATGACGAAGAAAATGATGAATCCCAGGCCCAGAGCAAGGTAAAAGAAAAAAGAATAAAAAATAAAAAAGAAGAAATAAAAACCGTCGCGGCGAAAAAATCGCCGCCGAAAAAGACCGCCGCGCATGCCGGTGAATTTTCGTTGCCGTCGCCGCTGCTGCTGGCCAAGTCCGTGTTCACTGCCGGCCGTCTTACCCAGGAACTGCGCGACACCGGCGCGCGCATGGAAAAGAATTTCGAGAAGTACGGCGTGTTCGGCCGCGTTGCCGGAATCAAGCCCGGCCCGATAATCACGCTGTATGAGTTTGAGCCGGCCGACGGAATGCGCTTTAACGACATAACCAAGACTGTCCAGGATATGGCGCGCGCGATGGCGACCGAGAAAATCCGAATCGCCCCGATTCCGATGACGACATATGTCGGCGTTGAAATGGTGAATCCCGCGCGCGAAGATGTCCGGTATCAGACGATGATGTCAAATCCGGACTTCATCAATTCGCGGTATGAACTGCCGCTGGCTTTGGGCGTGGATATCGGCGGCCGGCCGGTCATAGTGAATCTGGGCAAGATGCCGCACGCGTTGATTGCGGGGCGCACGGGATCGGGCAAGTCCGTATTCGTTCAATCAATCCTTATGTCATTGGTTTATCATAACACGCCGGGCGAGTGCCGGATAATAATTGTGGATCCCAAGGGCGTTGATTTCACGCAGTGGCGCGACATTCCGCACTTGGCCGCGCCGATTGTGGCGAACGACGCGCAAAAGGCTGTGAATGTGTTAAAGTGGGCGGTGCGCGAAATGGACGACCGGTTTGCCAAACTTAAAAAACTGGGCGCGAACGATCTGGCCGCGTACAATGCCGAAGCGGCGCGCCTGCGCGAATCCGGCGAAGCAAAGACCGAGCGGGTTTTGGTTGGCAAAGATGAAGAAACTGGCAGCATGCAGTATGAAGAGCGGCCCGTTGATTTATCGCACATTCCGTATCTAGTCATAATAATTGACGAAGTGTCGGACCTGATGTCCGTCGCACGCAAGGAGGTAGAGGCGGCTGTGCTGCGTCTGGCGCAAAAGGCGCGCGCGGCCGGAATTCATGTTATCGCGGCGACCCAGCGGCCGGATACTTCCGTCATAACTGGCGTTATCAAGGCGAACTTTCCGACGCGGATTTCTTTTCAGGCGCGTTCCAACATTGACTCTATGACGACGCTGGGCGAAAAGGGCGCGGAACAATTGCTGGCGTTCGGCGACATGCTGTATTCCGAAGCGGGCAAGACGCCGCTGCGCATTCACGGCGCATGGATTGACAATTCTGAAATTCGCAAAGTGGCGGACTTTCTGCGGGCCCAGAGCGAGCCGCAGTATTTTGACGGCGTCGGCGAAGACGAAGATCCGGCCGCCATTGATTTCGGCGCGGCAGGCGGTACGGCATCGGTCAAGGATCCGGCCGTTTACGCGCGCGCGGTTGAAATCGTGCGAAACAATCCTGACAAGATAAATGTGTCGTTCGTCCAGCGGCAACTGGGCGTCGGGTACAACAAGGCCGCGATTGCGTTCGAGGAATTGGAAAAGAACGGAATAATATCGTCGCCGGACGGAAATAAAAAACGGCATTTGGTTTGACGCGCTGTTTGTGATAAAATGAAATATGAAATACGAGACATGAGATATGAAAAAATTTTTAATTCTTAATGGTTATTTCTTGATTGCATTCGCGGCGAATGCCGCAGAATCCAACCGGATTCAATTGGCGATGCAGGCGCAGGCGAACGCCGCGCGCATGCCATCCGTGCCGACGCTGTCCATCGGCGTTGTCGGAAATATCAAGCAGGGAACGACCGCGGCAACCATACAGAATCCGGCGGTTGTGACGCCGACCCCGATAACGCCGCCAACCCCGCCGGAAAAACCTGACAAGCCGGAAAAGCCGGGGCCGGATGTTCCAAAATGCCTGCCATCGGGATACACGATTACAAACTGCATGAATGACCTTCAATCCTGCATCACAGGCGGCGGTTTGGCGAATGGCCTGGCGACACTGTATGACCGCAATATTTCCGCGGATATCATTGTCGGCATGAACCTGTGCCGCGCCCAGGTTGATTTCTGCATCGCGAACATAACCAAATGCGACGGCGATGACAAGTATCAGATTTATTGCGGCGCGACCGATGTGTGGCGCGACTTTCTGTCGCGCGTTATAACGCCGGCGTATTATAACTTTGTCTTGCAGAATACGGGGCTGACCCCGAACCAGGCGGAAAACACCTGCCTGCTGCTGGATCGCAATGTTTACGGCAGCGGTCTGGCCGGCGTGTCTGATCACGACAAGGTAACGACCGAATATGATATTCAGGTCGGCGCGTATAACGGCGCGAATGGAAATGTTCTGATAAAAAACAATCCGCTTGGAAGCCAGGTCAACACGACCGGAATAAACGGCCAGCGCGGATACTATGCGCGCTGGGACGCTACGGCGGCGCAGTGCAGCGTGCGCGTCGCGGCGTACAATGGCGGAAAAATGATAACGAACGATTGGCTGTTCGGAATCGCAGGCGACGAACGCCCGGCCGAGGCTTGGAAGAAAACAGGGGACAGTTTTATCTGCAACGGCGATTTGTTTGAGTTTTCTTTGCTGAATACCACATACACGATCGGCGCGGTCGCGATGCCCGGCGGCGCGGTCGCAGGATCGCTTATAGGATACGGTGTTGAAAAGGCGAAAAAGTTAAATTGCAAGGACGAAAAAGACAGGTTGCAGTTGCATGCGGAAATTGTCGCGGCGGATGCCGGACGGGTTATCGGCGGCGTTGTTCCGGCATTTGACTATGCGAATGACATAAATCTGACAGAAGACATCTGCAATCAAATTGCATCACTGCCCAGAACGCAATGCGCCGGGGTCGGCGGCGGCACGGCCGTATCGGCGAAGGTAAATGACACTGCGATAACAAACGGCCAGCAGACAGTCGGCAACACGGTTGTGAATGCATCTGGACTCGGTTCCAGCAGCACGGTTGCGACTTCATCAAATTGCGCGGCCGCGGCGATTGTCAATAATCTTAAAATCATAAATGCCGGAAACACGGCCAAGGGCGCAGTGGTTGGCGGACTGACCGGATTGGCGGCGGGCGGCGCGGCGACGCTGATATCTTCGTTCTTGGAAAAGAACAATATATCGTGCAGCATTGGCGACGGTCTGGAAAAAATCGGATACGGCAAGACGGGGCGGATCAAATCGCTGAAAGAATACTATGTCATGTGGAATCTGAATCTGCCGGATGCTGTGCGCCCGAATGGAATTGTGAATAATTGCAATGATTGGAAAAATGCCTGCGCGTCTGTCCTGGATCTGGCGCTGTGCCCGACGACGCAGATAAGTTATCAGAATGCGCGGACTATTGTTGACAATGCGTGCGCAGTCCGCGGCGGCAATTGCGTAGAGAGTATTTCTGTCGCGGTAAGCCAGGGCGCGTGCGTGGACGGCCAGGGGACCTGCGCTGTTCGTGATAATAATTCCGGCGGCAATGACAATGGCAACGGCGAACACGGCGGCGGTCATGGCGGCAACGGCAACGGCGGACATGGAAATATAAATGCGTCCCAGGTTGCGACTTACGAAAATTGGGGTTATAACGCCGAAGGTGTCTGGCAAAGCAACGGCGTCGCGGTTATCGGCGGAAACGGGATTGTAGAGCAGGGGCGGTAATAAAATGAAAAGATTGTTCGTTATTCGTTATTCATTATTCATTGCAGCATTTGCCGCAGTCGCGGCAAATGCTGCTGATGGCTCTCGCGCCCGCCCGGGCAGCCTGTCCGGGGTAATGACGACCACCCAGTACCAGAAAATGCCCAGCGTTCCAACGCTGTCAATTGGGGTTATTGGGAATATTCAGAATGGCGATGCGGCATCAGGCGGCAGCGTGGCCGCACAGAATAACGGCGGAAATGGCAATGGCAACGGCGGCGGAAACAGCGGCGGCAGCGGTGGCGATGGCGGCGGCGGAAACGGTGGAAATGGAAACGGAAACGGCGGCGGCAATGGCAATAACGGCATAAAGCCAAATCCGGATTGTCCCAGCCAATCCATGACGGGCGATTATTTATTAAGTCCGCGGACAAATAATATCTTGGTTCAGACGACATTGTTTAATGGAACGACAATCTGGACTGATTCCACAACGGAAGAGCAATGGGCGAAAAATTCCAGCGGATGCCTGGCCGCTTACAATCCAAAATCGGACGAGCCTTGGGTGGATTCGTTGGGGGTGTCATTGGGGACCGCGCGCCGCGCGTGCCAGGGGATTTATGCGGACGGACACCAGGCGCAGTTTGATGAAAATACCAAACAATGCTTTATCCCAATTGTCGCGCACAACTGGTCCGGCATTATCAAGAAAAGCGGCGCGGATGTCGTCGCATACGCGCCTATGGGGACCAGCGTGAAATGCAATGCAGACTTGTTCGAGCAGATTGATGCGATGCGCCGCACCAGCCAGTGGGTTATTCCGACAATGGTTGTCGGCGGCGCGACCATAGGTCTCGGCGTGGGCGCGATAATTGATCATAACAATGACAAGAAACTTGACGCATTAAATGCTAAATTGCAGGCGAATGTCTCGGCCAGCGTAAATGCCAATGCAAATATAAATGCGGGGGCGGTGGGCAGATGCGGGGATCGCGATTATGTGCTGCCTGATGAAAAAGACGATTTGATAAAATGTTTGGGACTGGACAAATTTTCCGGAACGGTTGACAGCGGGAATCGCAACAAAACAAAAGCATTGCTGGAACTCGCAGACAAATGCGCCGGCCGCATGTTTAATGAATTGATATCCGTGAATCAAAATGTTGGTCAAAAATGGGGCCGTATAAAAATAACAGGGACCAGCGATTGCAAGTCGGATACGGAAGATGATGTAAAATACTGCCAGTTTCAGTACATGCATAGAAGCCTTATAAAAATGGCGGACTGCGCAAAAGATTATTATGATTATGATTCCGAGTTTTCCAATCCATACAACGAAAGCAATAAAAGTTATAATGCGCGCGGCAACGGCTCGTATATAAATAATGAAAAATTCTGGCACTCGGGCACTGTTACAAAAGATGCCGGCTGCTTTTGGCGCGATGGATTTGGAAGCAATGAAGTTGATCGCGAAGCGACAATCCAAGCGGACTATTACAGATTAAGATTTCTGGATAATTATAAAAACAAGCCTGATGTTAACGGGGTGGCGCAGCCGAATAAGAACTTGCTGAAAAATTTTATTTTTGACAAAGAAATACGGAACAGCAATCTGGGCGGCAGCGGAACCGGCGATATTCTGAACTGGATATTGGTAAAGTCGAGTAATAATACCAAATTCAGCAGCATCGGCAATTCTCAATGCAACAATGACGACATAAATAAAATTTTTCCGACGGCAGAGACTTATAATCAAAGCTATAATACCGCGGATAATACTTCGGACAGATTATGGACTATCTACGGGTCATTGACCGCATTGCGTGATTACAGTGATTCTGCCGAGATGCCCGATTTGGATGAATTGATAGATGCGATTGGATTGAACATTGATCTGCAAATGACAACTCAATCAATAATAACCGGAATTGATGCGACCATCCAGGCTGAAAAAAGCAATAAAAAACCGTTCTTCAAGACGGCAAAAGGGACAGGACTGCTGATTGGAACCGGTGTCGGCGCGCTGGCGGGGCTGGGGTATTATTTCGCCGAAGGCGCGAGCGTTTTCTGTAATATCGGCGGTTGGGAACAGGTAAAAATGGACCGCAGCGCGATAATTCCGACTTTCCGCGAATATATCGTAAAACATGGATTCGTCGGGAATTGAAAAATCCGCCATTCGGCGGATTTTTATTAACGAGCAATTAACAACGGGCAGCGATTTTTCCCAAACCCAAAATGCCCCCGTCGTCATTCCCGCGCAGGCCGGAATCCACTGTTAACAAACTCAAATATTATTCATTTGTTAACAATACTTAACTTCTTTTATCGCTAACAGTGGATTCCGGCCTTCGCCGGAATGACGATGCAACTCCAACTGAACATTCCAACTAGAAACTAAACTCTAAACTCTAAACTCTGAACTCTAACTAACTATCTTCCCCTGTTCACGGGGCGATATGACAAGGCCTCGGTCAAATCGGAAATTTCCACCGCTGCTGCGCCGCGCAAATCCGCTATCGTTCTGGCGATTCGTTTTACCCGCTGGTATCCGCGCGCCGACAATCCCATTTTCTCGGCCGCGGCATTCAAGAACACGACCGCCGCTTCGTTCATCGCGCATGCCGCGTCCAGGCTTTTCCCATCCAGATGCGCGTTCAATGACCCGCGTGAAGTCTGGATTTCTCGCGCGGCGACGACGCGGCTGCGAATCGCTTCCGATTTTTCCCCCGTCGGCGCGCCGCCCATATCCCAAGGATTCACCCCGTCAACTTCTATGTGCAGATCTATGCGGTCCAGCAGCGGCCCGCTGATTTTGTTCTGATACGCTTCCGCGCACCGCGGCGCGCGCGTGCATGACATCTTTTGATTTCCCAGATATCCGCAAGGGCAGGGATTCATTGCAGCAATCAATTGAAAACGCGCCGGATAAATCCCGGTGCTTTTCACGCGCGACACCATGATTTCGCCGGTCTCCATCGGCTGGCGCAATATTTCCAGCGTTGTTCTAGCAAATTCAGGCAATTCATCCAGAAATAAAATTCCATTGTGCGCCAATGAAATCTCGCCAGGACGCGCGTTTGATCCGCCGCCGGACAATGCAGGCGCGCTGGCGGTGTGATGGACGCTGCGGAACGGCCGATTCGTTATCAGGCCGCTGCCGCCCAGCATTCCCGCCACGGAATAAATCATGCTGGAATCCAAAATTTCGCGCGGCGTCATCGACGGCATGATTCCCGGCAGACGGGACGCCAGCATAGACTTGCCCGCCCCCGGCGGTCCGACCATCAGCATTGCATGCCCGCCGGCCGCCGCGATTTCCAGCGCCCTTTTCGCGGCCGCCTGGCCCCGGATTTCAGACATGTCCCCTACCGCCGGTTCGTTTTTTACAACCGGCAGCGGCGGCAAGGGCAGAATCTGCCGTCCCGCAAAATGATTTATCAAGTCCAGAATATGCGCCGGGGCCAGAATATTTGCATGCCCCGCCCAGCGCGCTTCGCCGCCGTTGTCCGCCGGACAAATTATCCCCAGATTATTATCCAGCGCGTAAACGGATGCCGGCAGGATCCCGCTTGTTTTCTGAATCGCGCCGTCCAGTCCGATTTCGCCGAGTATTACAAAACCCGCCAACTGCGATTCAGGCAGCACGCCCAGTTCGGATAAAATCGCGCAAATAATCGGCAGATCAAACGCCGCGCCGCTTTTCGGCAAATCATTCGGCGCCAGGTTTACGGTAAGTTTCTTTGCGGGCAAAGACAGGTTCAGCGCGTACAGCGCGTTTTTGATTCGTTCGCGCGATTCTTGGACCGCGCGGTCGCCCAAGCCGATAATCTTGAACTCAGGCTCGGCAAAGCCGCCGGTAATCTGCACCTGGACATCCACCGGAATCGGGGTCAGTCCATTAAACAGCAAAGTTTTGAGATTATGCATTTATTTCAATTCAAAGCTGGCGTTGACGGAAATACTGAACTCGGTCGCGCCGGCGGATAATCCAGCGCCGTCGGATTTGGCCATCGCCATGACAGCGCCGCGCAGCGGTCGCGCCGGCGACCCGCTGGCCGTTTCGCCGTATTCCAATGATATCAGTTTTCCGACGCGTCCGCCTTCGGCCGCGGCGATTATATTCGCGCGCGCGCGGGCGTTGCGCACCGCGTCAATGATGCATTTTTCCATCGCGATTTTCATGGTTTCAGTACTGGTTGTGATCTGCAGATTTTCCGGTTTTACATCGGAAAACCGGGACAGGTTTGTCAAAATATATTTGATATTGTCCATTGACTTGGTTGATACGGTTATCGCGATGGTCGTTTCCGTTCCCAGCACGACGGATTTTTCTTCCTTGTTGTTCCACTGCGTTTTTTCATAAGAATTCATGCGCGCCGTCTGAACGCTCATCGCGTCATCTTTTATCCCCTGGGCGAACAGAATAACTGCATCGGCGGTTTCCTGGGCGTGCGACAGCGACGCGGCGGCGTCATGATCCAACACCACGACATTCAGCGTGATTGCGAATTTATCTTGGGCCGCGGTGCCGTTGCATTCGCCGGCAACGGATATGACGCCGTCTGACTTTTTCCCGGCGGAAAAATCGCGGACGGCAAAGTACACGCCGAACAAGACGATTGCGACGAATAAAACGGACAAAGTCCAGACGAGCGTCTTTTTAAGATTTTGGAAAAATTTCATAAAAGCATCCTTTGCGCAAATTCTAGAATTTTTGCAAAATAATTTCCAGAAGAAAATAAGAGTTGCGACGCGATTATTTCAACTTGGCGGCGGCCTGTTCAATGCTTTTATAACAATCCCATCTGCCGCGGTTCAATTCCGCGAATGTCAGCCAGTCATTGTCGCATGATATCGCAGCGATGCGGCGATTATTTTCTTCCGCCCATTTATCCAAGGAAAACAGCGCGACCGCATCGGGGAATTCCCGTTTTTTCTTGCCTGTCTGGAACGGCGCGATTGTATCAAAGTACGCGGTCATGACATATTCCAGCGAGACATTTATATAAGGCACGACCGTCGTGTTTGTTTGCGCTATGAACTTGTCGCAACTGGTCGGGCTGGCTTTCTTGTTTTTCAACGCGGCGCAGAATTTCAGATAACTGTCTTTCACTTCGCTGTCGTCGGCAAAGATATCCATGCGCTGTTCCAGTTTTTCAAGGCTGCGCGCAACCACCTGATGCGTTGTTTCATAATGGTTCCGCAGTTCCATCATCACTATTTCAGAAATGATAAAATCGTGATTCATCAGCGGCCGCAGCCGCTTTAACATCTCGTCAACGGACATGTTATAGTTCTCGAATATGCATGTATCTATGGTGATTGCGGGGGGGGGTAAATCGTTTTGCATGGCAGAATTATCCAATTTTTTAGAACTATCAAACCATCCCCGTCATCCGCCTGCGCTTCGCTTCGGCGTGATGCCACCCCTCCACAGGATGGGAATTAGTGGTGGTCGTTATTGGACTCGAACCAATGACCCCTTCGATGTGAACGAAGTGCTCTACCAACTGAGCCAAACGACCTTGTTCCGTATTATATTAGATTCGCGGCAAATGTCAAATAGGCATTAGGCCTTCTTCACTTTTTTGCGCAGGACCGAATCCAATTCCCGTTTGCGCAGTCGTATTGTTTGCGGCGTTATCTCAACCAGTTCATCGTCCTGGATATAAGACAAGGCTTCTTCCAATGATATTTTCCGCGGCGGGGCCAGAAACAGTTTTTCGTCCGCCGTCACGCTGCGCATATTTGTTAGTTCCTTGCCTTTTATCGGGTTGACTTCCAGATCGTTTTCCTTGGAATGCTCGCCAATAATCATGCCGCTGTAAACCATTGTCTGCGGTTCAATAAACAGCGTTCCGCGCGGCTGCAAGTTGAACAGCGCGTATGTTGCCGCAGATCCGTTCTCCATGGAAACCAGCACGCCGGGACGGTATGCGTCAATGTCGCCGCGGTACGAATCATATTTGTCAAAGACCCTGTTCATCAGTCCTGTGCCGCGCGTGTCGGTTCGGAATTCGGACAGGTACCCGATTAATCCGCGTGAAGGCGCGGAAAAAACGATTCGCGATTTGCCGACGCCTGATGGCTTCATGTCGGTAATCGTCGCCTTGCGCTTGGTCATCTTTTCAATAACTACGCCGGTGAATTCGTCGTCAACATCTATCACGACTTCTTCAATCGGTTCCTGGCCGTCAATCATGACGACGCGCGGCCGCGATACGGATAACTCGAACCCTTCGCGCCGCATTGTTTCAATCAGTATTCCCAGTTGCAGTTCGCCGCGGCCGGACACCTCGAAACTTTCGTTTGCGGACGATTGGACCACGCGCAGCGCGATGTTTGTTTCGGCTTCCTTCATCAATCGTTCGCCGATCATCCGGCTGGTCAGTTTTTTTCCGCCCGATTTTCCGGCCAGCGGGCTGGTGTTCACAAAAAATGTCATGGTCAGGGTCGGCGGATCAATCGGCAGCGCGGGGATCGGGTCATTGACGGACAAATCGCAGAGCGTGTCCGCGACTGTCGCCCGCGAAAATCCCGCAATAACGACGATATCGCCGGCAGATGCGGATTCCAGCGATACTTTTTCAATCCCGCGATGTTCTATAATCTTGGTTATTTTCGTCTGTTCAACTAGTCCGCCATTCATGTTGATGGCCTTGACCGTTTGCCCGACGCGGATTGTCCCGGATTCAATTTTCCCGGTCAGGATCCGCCCGACATAGTTATCCGCTTCCAGCGTCGTGGCCAGCATGCGGAAGGGCGCGTCCAGTTCGCACCGCGTGCCGTCGCAGTCGGGCGCGGGGACATGGTCAACAATCAGTTGGAACAGCGGCGTCAAATCCGTGCGCGCGTCATTCAGGCCGCGCACCGCCCATCCGTCGCGGCCGACGGCGTACACATACGGAAAGTCCAATTGCGAATCGGTCGCGCCCAGTTTATCAAACAAGTCAAATACTTCGGACAATACTTCGTCCGGGCGCGCGTCGCCGCGATCAATCTTGTTTATGCAGACAATCGGGCGCAGCCCCAGTTTCAATGCCTTGGACAAAACGAACTTGGTCTGGGGCAGGGGGCCTTCGGCTGAATCAACCAGCAGCACGACGCCGTCAACCATGCTTAAAATTCGCTCTACTTCGCCGCCAAAGTCCGCGTGGCCCGGGGTGTCCACGATATTTATCTTGTACTCGCCCCATTGGATGGAAGTCGGTTTTGCAGAAATTGTGATGCCGCGCTCGCGTTCCAGATCGCCGCTGTCCATGACGCGGTCTGCAACCCGTTCGTTTTCGCGGAAAGTCCCCGCCTGTTTCAGCATGTTGTCAACCAAGGTCGTCTTGCCATGGTCAACATGCGCGATAATTGCAATATTTCGTATTTTCATCAATATACCTGTGCATTTTATAAATGGAAAGTACAGTGTATACCAAATTCAGATGACTTGCAAAAAAAATCAGCGGTCGGCGTCGCGTTATATTTCCCGCGGCCGGATTGTTTCGCCAAGTATAAATCAAAGTTGTTTTCTGATCAAAACATGCTTGAACCACTGTTCCTGAAATTCGGTCTGTCTTTCTATTTCAGCATCGCTGATCTGCAATCCGGCCGGCACGACTATCAATTTGTCGTCATTATCATTTGTGCGGTGGATTATGGCGACGCATTCGCCGGAAAATTCATTCAGCGGCTTGTCCACGCCCAAGACATAAGCGTCCAGTTCTTCGCCGTCGCCGGATATGGTGTTTGGGACAAAGCCGTAATTTACCTTGTATTCAAAGCCGTGCTTTGGATGAATCGTCCCCAGAGGCCTGTCCATTTTTACAAACACGGTCTTTCCGATATAGTCTTTTGCATTTGCGTTTTTCTGCATTTCCATGCTCTGTTATCTGGTGTCCCCAACAGGAATCGAACCTGTATCAAAGGTTTAGGAAACCTTCGTTCTATCCAGTTGAACTATGGGGACGGGAGAGTCAAAGTGAATCATCGTAGTTGCTCGCCTGCCACCGGCTTGCGCCGGCGCTGGCTTGCATACTCGGATTCACTTTGACTCTCCCCCTATCTTTTTCCGGCCGCCCATCAGCGGCTGCAAGGCGCTCGGGATATTCACTGATCCGTCCGCGTTCTGGTGGTTTTCAATCAGCGGCACCAATGCGCGCGGCAGGGCTATTCCGGTATTGTTCAGTGTGGCAACAAACTTCACTTCGTTCGTTCCTTTTTCCCGATAGCGCGTGTTCGTGCGCCGCGCTTGGAATTCGCCGATTGACGAACAGCTGCCCAGTTCCCGGTATCTGGCTTCGCTGGGAAACCATGTCTCGACATCGTCCATTTTTACTTTGTTGAATCCCATGTCGCCGGTGGATGTCGATAAAATGTGCCAAGGCAATTCAAAGTCTGTCAGAACTTCGCACATGTTGTTCAGCAGGAACTGGTGCATTTCGTCGCTTTGTTCCGGCTTGCAGAAGATAAACTGCTCGATCTTGTGAAACTGGTAAAAGCGAATCAGCCCGCGGGTGTCTTTCCCGGCCGCGCCCGCTTCCTTGCGGAAGCACGGAGAATATCCGGCATACATGATTGGCAGCTGCTTTTCGTCCAGGATTTCGTTCTGATGCAGCGAATTCAGCGCTATTTCCGCTGTGCCGGCCAGACAGCGGTCGGTGTCTTCCAGCATGAACACATCGTTTTTCATAACCGAAACATCGCTGCCCAGGAAATGCCCGGCATTGAAAATGGCAGGAGTTCTGGATATGGCCGGGACCTGGATAAATACAAAACCTTTGGATATTAATTTCTGAATGACAAATGTTTGGACGGCCAGGTCCAGCTCTGCCGCTTCCCCGCGCAGGCAATATGTGCGGGTGCCGCATATTTCAGCTATTTTTTCCGGAAGCCACCAGTTGTTCATGTCCAGAATTTCATAATGCGGCCTGGGCGTGAAATCAAACGCGCGCGGCGCGCCGACCGTTTTCACCACGACATTGGAATCTTCGTCCGGGCCGACCGGCGAATCGGCGTCCGGAATCTGCGGCACGCGGTGCATCAGGTCATTCAGCGTTTTTTCCGCCGCGTCCAGCCGCGCCAAGTCTTGCGCGATTTCGTCGCTGATTTTTCTGGATGCTGCGACCAGTTCATCCCGGTTCGCGGCGCTTGGAATTTCGCGTGTTATTTTATTCTTTTCGGCTGTCTTGGTTTGGGTTGTTGTCTTTAATTCCCGCACCGCCGCGTCCAGTTTTATGATTTCGTCGGTCGGATCGTCCAGGCCTTTGACCCGGCACGCCCATTTGACAGTTTCGGGATTATCCCGAATAAACTTTATATCCAGCATTTCATGCTCCTGTGGTAATCAATTTGATTGGATTATAGATTATAGCCGCGCAAAGCGCAAAAAAGAATTTTAGACCCCGCGCGGGGATAAAAGCAAAAACAATTTTTTCATATCACTCTTACGCGACATTCGCGATTGGCGTTGCAGCGGACATTTCGTCCACAAACAACTCGGGCTGGGCCGCGGTGCGCTCGAACCCTTTGACAAACAGATAGTCGGACAGCCGGTTAAAGTATTTCTGAATCGCGTCCATATCCATATATCTGGCGGATTCCGGCTTTTCCCGCTCTAACTCCATGAAAGCGACTATCTTCCGCTCGCACCGGCGGCACACGCTGCGCGCGACTGAAATCGCGCCGCGCGGATTGATAAATTTTGGCGGGATGGAATTATTGTGCGTGGCGATGTAATCTTCCAGCGCCTCGACCTGGCGAATCAGGCGCAGTGAATCGGCGGATCGGTAATACATGTATCCCATGATGTCGGACAAGAATGTCTGCAATGCGTCAAACTGTTCGCCCTCCATCCCCAGGATGCACGCCATTTCATCAATGTCGCCCATTATGTCAATAACAGGATGCGCCTTGGACACAATCATGTTCAGCAAAGCCGTTGTTCCCGAATCGCCAGTTTTTGTTGTTATAATCGCCATCTGATTTGCTCTCTTCGTTCGCAATAATCTTAGTTATTATTTTTTAATTATTCATTGTTAATTATTAATTGAATTGGTCTGGGCGCGCCGCGCTCAGACCAATTCGCATCCCCCGGCACCGCATGCGACCGCTGCGCCAAAATCTACAAAGTTCTTTTCTTCTTCTATTTCATCCAGGTGGAATTCACGATGCGAATTTGTGAATTCTTTGTAAACTTCTTCATTCGTATCCTCGAACGGGGCTTGCTCGTAACTGGCGTCGCTGTATGGCAGCAGGGATATTCCGGTGTAAAAGTTCCGATTTTCCCACATCCATTCGCGGACATCATCCCACTCGTGATTCTTCAAGTTGCAGGTGCACGACACATTGTTGTGGTTCACGCCGCGGTTGTGTCCCGGCACGACCCAGTTGTTATAGATGTATTTCACCCGTTCCAGGAATTGCAACGCGGTTTCGTTGCGGCGCGTGACCGCGCCATCCGGCGCCTTGATGACCAGCGACAGCACGCCGTTCTTGGTCGGATTCATCTTTTCGTCTTCTATCAGATCCGGAAAGTTTTTCAGCATGTACGAATACAGCGGTTCCAGTTTGTTCACGCGCAGGCGGCGGATATAGTGCTTGGCATGCCACGGATGTATTCCGCTGGATGTGCCCAGCACCAAGGATCCCGTGCCGTCGGGCTTTACCGTCGTCAATCTGTCGGCGGGATTGATGCCGATTTTCGCTGCAATTTCAGTGTTCGCGCGCCGCACATGGTCAACCGCCTGCTTGAAATCCAGCGCGGTCAGATCCGGATGGCTGGCGATTCCGGTAAGCGACACGCCGATAAGCGACATTTCGTCCGCATTCTTTTTCCATTGCGGATCAATGTAATGGAAATCCGTGTACGCGGCCTGCAAAGTCCCCAGCACGGACGCATAGTATGCCCGTTCGTTGAAATCTTCCTGGGATTCAACATTCCCCAGGTTGATTGATGTCAGATTGCAAAATCCGTGCGACGGCATTGAAATTTCCGCGCAGGGATTGATGCACCAATCAGGATCGTCGGTCCAGATAAAGCCAGGTTCGCCGCATTCGGACTTTTCGCATTGGGTAAAGATTTTATCAAATTCTTCGCGGGTTGTTGTTGCGCGGTCAAATTGCACGGAATTATTGGCCAGCGCGCGCTGGGGATTGTTTTCCCACCAGTTGCCTTCCTTGGCGTGCAGCATCAGGTCGTCGTCCTTGTCAAACAATGCGATCATCGCAGACCGGCGCACGCCCCCGGCCAGCACGCATTCGCTGATAAAGCAGCATATGTCATAGCAATCCAGCGTTGTCAGACGCGATTCCCCGTTCGCGGCCTTGCGGTCCAGCAATTTTTTAATGTTGGAGAGCGTTTGGTTCAACGGATCTGGTCCTGGCGCGGCGCACATGGATGATTTTATCAGCGCGCCTTTGGGCCGTATCGGGGTCAAATCAAATTCAATATCGCTGCCAGTCTTGAAATACGCGATTAATAGTTCTTTCAGACAGTCTGCCCAGCCCTCTATTGAATCATCCGGCGCGAAAACAGTCTTGGCGCCGCTGCGCGCGACAATTTCAGGCAATTTTGCGACATGATGCTGGCGTATTGAAAATCCGACGCCGCATCCGCATAACAATAAATACATCAAATCCCAGAAAGCGGACAAGTCGTCAATCGCGACCGCGCTGCAATTATACATGCGCGCGTTGTTTTTTGTTATCCCGCTGCCGCCGAATTGCATTGACCGCATGCTGGGCAGAATTTTCTTGTCCAAGACCAGTTGGTACGCGCGCTCTATAACATCCGTGATTTCCGGGAACTTTGCTATATGCATGGACTTGTTTCTGGTTATTGTCTCGGCCCATGTTTCGCGCCGTTTTAACGACGGCTCGTACCGGGAATATTTCATGTAGTAAGTCAAATCTGATAAAAGTTGCAATGATTCGTTCATTTTATACCCTGTTTGCCCTGTTGTTTACTATATATAGTATCAGATTCTCGCTCCCGGACACAATATATAGTATTTAATTGATAAATTTCATAATTTTTTTATAATTTTTTATATTTTTGCGCTTGCATTCATGGGGCCTGCGGAAAATAGGCATTTTTTACTTTTATGAATCGGCCGGTTTTTGCACAAAAAAATGCATAGTCAAATTAGATGCTCAAAAACTTGTGAAAATGTTTTTTTTAGTATAAAATTATTGGCAAACCAAAGGGAAAATTATGTATGACATTATAATACTTGGATCCGGGCCCGCTGGACTGACCGCAGGATTGTATGCGGCGCGCGGCGGGAAAAAGACTATTATTCTGGGCGGCGACACGCTGGGCGGCCAAATGACGACGATCCATGCGTTGGAAAATTATCCGGGATGGACCGGGACAGGCACCGCTCTGGCGGAATTTATGAAGACCCAGGCCGAATCATTTGGCGCGGAACTGGTTATGGAAACCGCCGCGGCAGTCTCCAAGGATGGCTCGGGGTTTCGGGTTCAGAGTTCAAGCAATAAAGAATATGTTGGAAAAGCAGTTATTGTCGCGACCGGGGCCAAGCCGCGGCGACTGGATGCGCCCGGGGTTCGCGAATTTACGGGCCGCGGGGTTTCATACTGCGCGACATGCGACGGATTTTTTTATTCCGGACAAACGGTTGTTGTAATCGGCGGCGGGAACAGCGCGCTGAATGACGCGCTGTATCTGGCGGATATTGCGAAAGATGTCAAGATTTTGTATCGCAGGGCGGCCTTTGCGCGATGCGAAGACATCTTGGTGTCCCGCGTCCGTGAAAAAGATAACATAGAAGTCTTGTGGGAAACGGAACTGGCGTCTGTCGGCGGCGATGATTCGGGGGTCAATCATATAATTACGAATCGCGGGGGCCGGATTGATTGCAGCGGCGTGTTTATAACAATTGGACACGAAGCGAATACTGATTATCTGGACGAATCAGTCGCGCGCGGTGAAATGGGACGGCTGGGTCCGGACGCGCTGCCGTCTGGCATGTTTGTCGCTGGTGATGTGCGGGCAGGGCTGAAAATGCAGATTGCGACCGCAGTCGGCACAGGGTGCGAAGTCGCGATGGACGCGATCGCTTTCGTAAATGCGTTGGGATAATGAAAACATTCGTAAATATTAACGATTCGCGATGGAATAAAGTCCGACAATTCCCCTTTGCAGGCGAAGGGGTGTCAATTGCGCAAGCAATTGACGGGGTAGCGGGATTCGCGTTGGGCGGGAAATACAAAAATTCCGAAATATCAATAACGCTGACGAATGATGGGCAAATGCAGGCGCTGAACCGGGATTATCGCGGGCTGGACGCGCCGACAAATGTGCTCTCGTTCGAGAGCGGTGATGCCGAACTGCCCGGCGACATATTCATATCGTATGACGCGGTCCATCGCGAGAGCGCAGAGCAGGGCATAAGTTTCGGATCGCATCTGGCGCATCTGGTCGTGCACGGGGTGCTGCATCTGCAAGGGTTTGATCATATAAAAAGGCTTGACGCCTGGCGGATGGAGCGGCGCGAGAAAAAGATATTAAAAGAAATAGCGGGCGGCGTGAAAAAGAAAAAATCGCCGCTCGCCGCGCGCTGCGCGTTGCTGGCCGCGCTGGGCGTCATCGCGTCGCTGGGATTCGCGCCGCTTAATTTCTGGTGGGCGACGATTATCGGGATTGGCGGCGCGTACCGGCTGATTGGCAAATGGCCAAGAATTTGGCTGTTCGCGTTTTGCTTTGGCGCGTTTTACGCGATGGCCAGTTTCTGGTGGGTTGTGAATTCAATATTCGTAGTGCCGGATCTGGCCGCACAATTTGCAGTCTGGACCGCGCCTGCCATTGCCGGCATCGGCGTCGTCGGCGCGATGGTTTTCAGCATACCGTTTTTCTTTGCGCGGCGCGGTCCCGTTGCGTTCGCGGCCGCATGGACGGCTGTGCTGTGGCTGCGCGAGTGGCTGCTGACAGGATTTCCTTGGAATCCGGTCGTGAATATCGCGCTGCCGTGGCCGGCGCTGGCGAACTCTATGGCATTGTGGGGGGCGCTGGGGCTGACCTTTGTTATTGTGGGATTTATCGCCAGCATCGCGCGGAATGGAAAGAAAAAAGAACTTATAATTTTCAGCATTTTGCTGTTAATCGGCGTCGGGTATGGCTATTACAATATTAATAAATCAGAATTGCAAGCATCGGGGCAAATAATAAGAATCGTCCAGCCGGCGTCTACTGCGGCGCAAAAAGCGACGCACAGCCGTGCGGATGCGATTCGCAACGCGAATGAAAATATAAGCAAATTGCGCGAATTGGCGGCCGCGCCCGGAAATTATGATTTAATCATTTTCCCAGAAACGGCTTATCCGTATCTGCTGCCCCAGAATCTGGAAAAAATGGACTTGTCATTCGGCGCGCCGTTTGTAATCGGGGCGAATACTTGGAATGCCGGAAAATATTATAATTCAATGATTTTTGCGGCGGCGGACGGGAAAATTACGAGTATTTATTCCAAAAGCCATCTGGTCCCGTTCGGCGAATACCGGCCGCTGGGGGACTTGATACCGACGCCAGGCCAATTGACGCGCGGCGGCGGCCCGGAAATCATAAATAATTTTATTCCGGCAATCTGCTATGAGATTGTTTTTACCGATTCATTGATGCCAGCCGATAACCGCCAATTGCCAACAGCCATTATCAATATAACAAATGACACTTGGTTTGGGAAAACGCCTGGAACATACCAGCATCTGGATATGGCGCGCCGGTATGCGATTGAAAGCGGACTGCCCGTTATCCGCGCGAATTACAGCGGGGTCAGCGCGTTTATCGGGGCAGACGGCCGTGTGCTGAAATCATTACCGGTCGGGGTGGCTGGGGTGTTGGACGGAACGGTTGGCGGGACGCATGACACGCCGTACCGTGATGTCGGACGCGATTTGATGATGGCGATAATTCTGCTGCTGGCTGCGATTGGATTGGCGTGGCCAGTTTCCCTCAAAGGGAGAGGTGGCCGCAGGCCGGGGTGGTTTACAGAGTTTAATTAAGAATTAAGAAAGAAGAATTAAGAATTACAGAGTGCACGACATAATTTTGTAATTCTTAATTCTTCTTTCTTAATTCATAATTATCCACTACCCCGTCAGCGGCTGCGCCGCTGCCACCCCTTCGCCAGCGAAGGGGATTTTGTTGGCCTGCACCACACGATGAAATAATATTTATTGAAACGAAGTTGGGATAAATCCCCTTCGCTGGCGAAGGGGTGGCGCCGCAGGCGGACGGGGTAGTGGTATATATTTTGTTATTCCAGCAAAGGCCAGAACGATAGTCGGAAATTTTTATCTATTATCTTTTAATTTTTATCTAATTCTGGTGCGGTGCTATTCGCTCCGCTTGGAACACTTTATACACCGATATAATGGAAAAAGCAAGATATATTTGTAATTCAAGCATTTTGGATTGTATGCTTGCGCTGGCGGCGGCGGATGCAAACCCGCAAGATTCTGATAACCCATCGCCACATATGATTAGAACTAATGAGAATCTGTAAGTTAAGTCGGTTGGGGCGGCTTGATTTTTCCGGAGTTTGAGCTATATTATCTGGGTGATTTATTCCCGCCCATATCATAGTGGCGGATTTTTTTATAGCGAAAATTTCAAAAAATGTTATAATTAACCACAAACAAGGGAGATTACGCGATGGCAACCGCTGCGCAAGTGAAAGCTTTGCTGGAAAGCTATAAAAACGGGGATGATGGGCGTTTCAAGTCTATCGCCACGCAGATTGCCGCGCACGAGGCAAATAAAGGTAATGCCGTATTTGCAAAGGAACTAAACGACCTTATTCAAAAGTTTGCCGATAGAATAGATAACAAAGTATCTGCACTTTCCACTATTTCCATAATTGAGCCGCGCGGCGAACTTGCCGGGCTGTTTGAAGCTAAATATAGTAATATCAAGCTGAATCAGCTGATTTTGCCACAAGAATTATCAACGAAACTAAACCGAATCGTTGAAGAGCAACAGCAACAGCAGAAATTGCGCGAATACGGATTATTGCCGCGGAGCAAGATTTTAATGATCGGCGCACCCGGAACTGGTAAAACAATGACCGCATCTGCGCTGGCCGGGCAGTTAAATTTGCCATTATTTACGATCCAACTGGATGGGATTATTACGAAATATATGGGGGAAGCTGCTGGAAAGTTGCGACTTATATTTGATCACATAAAAAAGATTCGCGGAGTGTATTTCTTTGACGAGTTTGATGCTATCGGAAGTAGTAGAAGTTTAACAAATGATGTGGGCGAGATTCGCCGTATATTGAACACATTTTTGCAGTTTATAGAAAATTCGCGTTCAGATAGCTTGATACTTGCCGCCACTAATCACAGCGAATTGCTGGATAAGGCATTGTTCCGCCGTTTTGATGATATTCTGCATTATGATAACCCGGATCAAAAACTGATTGAAGAAACATTTAAGAAATATTTGACTGCCAAATATAGCCATAAAATAAAATGGGCGGAGATAACTAAGGCTGCCAACGGTATAAGTTATGCTGAGATTGCCAAAGTTTGTGATAATGCTAAAAAGAAAAAAATTCTTGACGATACATCTATTGATGCAGAATTGTTGTTGGGGCTAATAAAAGAAGTTAAAAACTCTGAAAAATAACCGAGGATAACTTGAATGCCCGATAATAATAAACATTTGCCTCATTTGATTTTACCGGTGGAGCGCGTAGGAGCATCTTCTTTTTCGCCTAAACGCGCAAGAGGTAGTGAGTATGATATTCCACCGAGGAATCCACAATCACACGCAAGTAAGTTAAAAAGAGAATTGGAAGAAATTTCTAGAAATCATCAAGAAGATGAAATTTATGTATTAACATTTAGCGGACAACAAGGAAAATCATTTTTATATGAAAGTTTAGAACGCCATTCCGCTGATATGGAACTTTTATCAATAAAAGAAGACACTAATGGAAATGTGGTTTCCGCAAACATACGAATTAACTCTCAAAAAACTTTGCCTAAATTACAGGCACTATTAACAGATTATTCAGAGATACGAGCTGCGACCGCACCCACACAGTTGATAGCTAGCATTGAAAAAATTGAAATTTCCGATATTAGCCGTTTGTTCACGGATGACCCAAGTTTATTTCCGAATGATAACAAGGAGCATTGGTGGGAATTGTGGCTCACAAATAATGATGCTGACACAATTCAATTTACTAATATTGCCAGACGGGAAAGTTTATTTATAAAAGAAACCCCGCTGGTCTTCCCAGATAGAACTATTTTTATTTGTAAATCCACTATCACAAAATTATCTGACTTTACCAAAAAATGCAATCTGATTGCAGAAATCCGCATTGCTAAAAAACTAAATGAACCCATTGTAAACCTTTCTCAAAGCGAGCAACAAGTTATCTTGGATGAAATAATCGCAAAAGTGAGTTATCCTGATAATGATAATACGAGAATTGTGGTATTGGACGGAAATTACATAGTAAATCATCCTTTAATTGGAAGTGCGTTGGTAAGGAATCAGTCAGCTGCAAATTTTCTTGCTATTAGTGTAAACTATGGACATGCCACAGAAATGGGTGGATTGGCTTTGTTCGGAGACATAACAAAGCTCAGAGAGCTACCTAGCATAAGCTTGCATCACAAAGTAGAGGCGGTTCAAATATCAGATGCTAATAATGAAAATTACAAGGGATTATATGGAAAATTAACAGAAAGCGCCGTTATCTTAACTCAAACGCATAATCATAATGCCTATATTATGCCAATTACAGAAGGCGAAGGTGGAGATAAACATAGGGGGAAACCATCACTTTGGTCTGCCTATTTGGATAAATTAACTTTTGATTATGACAAACTATTTGCTGTTTCTATTGGGAATATTCGTGAAATTGTAAAGAAAGACGATTATAAACTAAAACAGATCGGTTCCTGTATAGAAAGTCCCGCGCAATCTTGGAACGTGTTGTCTGTCGGTTCTTGTACCCATTTAGCAGATGCTAATTTAATTGCGGATGCTGAAATGCTCCCTTATGCAGATGCCGGATATGTCTCACCGCATTCAAGAACTTCTTGTCAGTTTAATTCGCAATGGCCTATAAAACCGGAAGTGCTCTTTGAAGGTGGCAATAAAGTTGTTTATGCCCGAGATGGTTATGTATATAACTATGATACACTAGAACCTGTTGGGTGCGCTGAAAATTTTGACGAAAAGCCCTTTACCTCTATTAATGCCACCAGCGCATCAACAGGAATAGCAGGACAATTTATTGGCGAACTTATGGCTAGCTATCCTTTATTCTGGCCAGAAACAATTCGCGGACTTGTTGTTCATTCAGCAGAATGGACTGATAAAATGCTAGAGAAAATTCCGAAACAACAAGTTAAAACAAATATTTCAAAACTTGCACGAATCTTTGGATATGGAATTCCAAGCATATATAACGCAAAATATAGTGCATCGTCCGCATTAACAATTATTGCTGAAAAAGACTTTCAAGCATATAAAACAGAAATCCGTATTGATAATAAAGGCAGAAAAACAAAAATACGGCGATTTCAAATGCTTGTCTTTGAGCTACCTTGGCCGAGAGCCATTTTGGAACAACTTGCCAAAATCAAATTGAAAATAACACTATCTTATTTTATAGAGCCTAATCCGAGCGAACGTGGGTATTTAAGCAAATATGCGTATCAATCTCATAATTTAAGATTTGATTTGCAGCGTCCGGAAGAAACACCGGAAAATTTTAATAAAAGAATAAATGATCTTGCCGCCCAAGAAAATGAAAATGATGATGGTTTGCAAGTAGATGTTGGTGCGCTGGATTGGTTTTATGGTGCAAACTCTCGGAAACGAGGCTCAGTTCATAAAGATATTATAGAAATTACAGGCGCACAGTTAGCCGATATGAAACACATCGCTATTTATAGTGTCGGTGGCTGGTGGCGAAATAAAAAATCGGTAATTGACGAACAGACAAGAACGCGGTTTAGTTTAATAATTAGTGTTGATGCTGGTGAAACAGAAATTAATTTATATAATCAAATACTCACTGAGATACAGAATTTGACACAAGTTCCGATAGAAATACCAGTGCAGTAGCTCGTCTTTAATTGTCTCCGGTTCCGGAGACAATCCAAAGAACAGTTTCTCACAAAATCATATCAAATATAAATAAAGCTATTCTCGCCTGCGTGCAACGGGGATACAAGGGAGCGATTTCACATAATTCCGTTGCAATTTTATCAAATTCCATTTACCATTATGGCGTATCTGCAAAAGATGCCGAGACCTAAATAATCTCGTGGTTAGTGCGCTTGGATAGGCGCATAAAACATATATCCCGCTTACGGCGGGATTGCTTCCGCCATATATTGAAAGCGGACGCGGTCGTCTAACCACGATTTATTTAGAATCCCGCCACCTTTTGCTTAACCAAAAGGTGGCTTATTATGAAATCAAAAATCCTAATCATCACTGCGTGTGCTGCACTATCGGCTTGCGCTGGCTCTGCGCCCAAAACCGCACTTGAAGTGCAAAATGGCTTTAAGTGCCAAACGGACGAATTCAGCAAAACTGAAACCTGCATCAGCGCGCAAATAGAGGATAGCAGTGAAAGTTTATTACATAATGATTACTTGTTTATGCATTTTGCTAAAAGCGGGAGCAGATTATTTATTCAAGGATCAATATCAACCCGTGCGGGCGCATTAGTGCGCGATACAGCCGTTGTAAAGGCAGAAAAGGCATTAGATAGCAACGGCAAACAATTTGTTATGGAAAATGCCAAGAAATCCGAAACAAGGATTTGTATGTCCGGCACTTGCTATATGTATGCTCCGTTTGAACTTGTAATAGATAAAAAGTGGCTGGAACAGCATAAAGCCAGTGGTTCGGCTATTAAGGTCTATACTGACACTGGTTTATCGCCAGTGCAAAACATTCCAGCACATTACATCCAAGGATTTTTGGATTATTTGAATTCTGGTGCGAAATAGAACAAACACGATGCGCTGGCACAACCAGCGCATTTTTATCCTAAAACGCCTTGAATTAGGGTAGTTTTTGCCTATATTGTCGTTAGAAAGGAAAGAAAGTGCAGAACGAACACATAGACAAAATTCGCAGTATTTCATTTGACCTTGGCGACACCAGTCCCAGGGGTGCGCCTGTATTGGATTTGAATCTGAAAATTCAATTAAAACGACTGAACGAGGCAGTAAAATCTTATTTACTGCTGGTGGACAATAATTATCTTGCCGATGCGATTCTTATCGCGGGTCATATATTGGAAACTTGTTCCATAATCAGCTATATCAACGATGCGAATGGAAATGCACGCAAATATGTGGCAAAGAGCACACTCCGTTGTCTTTGTGATGTACTCGATTATGATATAAGCAATCTGCAAGACGAGGATATAAAAGCCGCATTCTTGGAGGGTGTAGGCGTTTTGGAATATAATGGGTATTTGGCAATTAAAGCGGACAAGGAGAGGAAGAAAGCAAATGCCACCCGCATTAAATTCTTGAAAGACCCCGCCAATTCCAATGCGGACAAGAAAAAATGTATTTGTAATTTTTATGATTTGCCGATTGTGGAAGATTACCTGCGCCCATTCCGTAAAAAGATTGCCGAGCGCCACGCAAAAGACGATCAAAAGAATATCAATCTTGATAGGCAATTTGTGCTGTTCTATGCGACATATTGCAAGGTAAAGCACAGCAATGCCAATTTATACTTTGGCGATATTACACCAACAAAAGTCGTTTTGAATAATGATGCCTATGCAGATGTAAATCTGTCTGCAATCCCAGTTCTTCTTTGCCTTGATATGGTAAAATCGATTATAGGCGAATAGAGCGATCTTTTTATCTGCGCTGGGGCAATATCGCCCCATTTATTTTTTGCTTGCGCTAAATTATACGCTCTGGTATAATTTATTCAACAAGAGGTAAAATTATGCCAGAAACAGCTAGTTATATTCGCTCGCCGAGAACGATTAAAGAGTATCATATTGTAGCCAAATTATATGAAGCAGACCCGCATCTGCGCGAGAAAAAGTTTGATATAAAGAAAACTGCCGCCACATATCGTTCTATAAATTATTGGGAATCGGTCGGCGTTCTAGATGACCCGCGTAATGTTTCTGGGCACGGATGGCGCAAATTTTCCAGCATTGATACCGCATTTATTGCAATTATTACCCAGTTGCGTGCCGCTGGATTTTCAATAGAGAAAATCAAACAGACAAAAGAATCATTGTTCGCCGAATGGATTTTCCCAGAAATACAGGGGGATAAATTAGTCGTCGGCATTTCTGAAACCTCAATTACGGCATTAGAGTTCGCTTTCCAAAGAATGCTATTAGGTAAACAATTTGGTGAAAAACTTTTTACAGGCAATGTGTATTTGATTATAGACGATGATGGCAGAGCCGAAGTTATGATGAATCAAGATTTTTTAATAAACCGCTCGTTGGGGCTATTGCCGCACAATTATTATATTTTGAATCTGAATGCTCTATTTTCAGAATACATAAGCGATACATTGGTAAAAATATGGGACGAGAAAACAGATGTCTTAGATGATAATGAAAGCGTGGCATTAAACACAATCCGCGCCGCCGGAAACGATGAAACAATTACCTTAAAACGCGATGGCAAAAAGATAACATTGATTGAACGCAAATTTTCCAGCGCACCAAGCGGGGAATTACACAATCTGATAGATGAAATCAAATATGGAGAATTGACCATTAAAATTCGCAATGGAAAGCCTGTAATAGCGCACGCAATAAAACAAGAGAAGATCGGCAATGCTGAATAACGGAGACATTGTTTTGATTATCGGAAGAACCGAGGTTAAAGCGCAACCACAATGGTGGGCGCGATGGCGAAGTTATCGGTGCAAGAGTGCAGAAAATATCTTATAGGTATAGATTTATTAAAAGACAAACCAGATAAGGAAATTGAAAAGTTAAGAGATAATTTAACACAGGTTATAAATACCTTGCTGAACAAGGCAAAAAGAGATGGAAATACTGCATCAAATCATAAAAGTAGTAATATATTGTCGTGTATCAAGTGCAAAACAAGTGCGCGAGGGTAATGGACTTGATAGTCAAGAGCAAATATGCCGCGAGTGGGCGCGCCAGCGAGGGTATGTTGTAGAACGCGTATTTGTTGAGAAAGGCATTTCTGGCAGTGATGCAAACAGACCAGCATTGACAGAAATGCTTTCATTTTTATTTGATGCAAAAGAAAAGTATATTATTTTGGCTTATGACTTAAATAGATTTGCAAGAGATAAACTTGTTTATTTTTCAATAAAGTCAGAAATTATAAAAATGGGTCATTCTTTACAAACTACGAATATGCAGTTGGATAATTCGGACGAGAGCGATGCTATGGAGGGAGTTGCCGCCATATTCAGCGAACTTGATAGGAAAAAGAATCAAAGGCGCACAAAAGTAAATATGAAAGTGCAGGTGCAACAGGGTTATTGGGTTTTTCGTGCGCCCAGCGGATATAAAGCCGTAAGAATTGACGGACGAATATATCTTGAATTTGATGAGCCGACAGCGTCTTATTTGCGCGAGGCATTAGAGGGATTCGCAAATGCCCGATTTTATACACAAGGCGATGTCTTGGATTTTTTACGGAACAAGCCCATCAAATATAATGGCAAGCTGGTAAAATCGGTTGGATTCAATTTTGTTAAAAACATTCTGAAAAACGAAAAATATACTGGCGTTTTTGCATATCCAAAGTGGGATATACCGTGCCAGTTATGGAAAATGCCTGCGCTTATCAATAATGAAACATTCCAGCGCATCCAAGACCGATTAAACGGCAAAAAGACAATCAAGCCGAAAAAATACAACTGGAATGATGAAAAGTTTCCATTGCGCCGCTGGGTACGATGCGCGATATGCGGGGAACATTTGACGGCAAGCAGTCCGCGCGGCAAATCTGGAAAATCCTATCCGACATACCATTGCCACAAGAAAGGTTGTCCTATGTGCGGCAAGAGCATAAAGCAATCGGAAATACATAAAGATTTTGAGGAGATACTAGATTGTATAACCCCGACAAATCAGTTGGCGGGGTTGGCGCGCCGAATTATACAAGAGGAATACAAAGACCTGACGCACGATTACAATTACAGCAAAAAGCAGAAAAACGATGTGATTGCGGCAAAGAAAGAGGAAAAAGCCCGTGCGCTGGATTTGCTTATCCTGCCAAATACTTCGTCAGAGGTTGCAAAGATGTTAAATGAGCGCATAACTGCATTGGCGGGCGAGGTTTCCATCCTTGAAAGCGAATTGGATAATATAGAGCCAGAACTTATGCCGTTGGATGAGGCGACCGATTATGTGATGGATTTTATAACGAAACCAAGGGCGATTTTTCAGATAGGCGATTATTATCAGCAACAAGGTGTTCTAAACTTGTGTTTTGCAGAGCAAATTTCGTATGACAGGGACAGAAAATTTGGAACACCGAAATTGTCGCCAATTTTCGCCATTTTTTCAGAAAAAGAGTCGGAAAGTGAAAAGTGGTGCGCCCAGCAGGATTCGAACCTGCAATCCCCGCCTTCGGAGGGCGATGCTCTATCCAGTTAAGCCATGGGCGCAATGCATCAATTATACTTTAATTTCTATAAAATGCAAGCAGTTGGCGGTGTAAGATTTTGTGCAACAATCATGAAAAAGAAAAATATTTATCGCATTTGATGATTTTGGTGTGAAAGGGCATTTTGTCGCTGTATTTCTGGCATTGGTCCAGCAGAACCGCGCTGCCAGAAAAAAGAACAAACAATTCGCTGTCCAACTCGAACTGCAATTGTAGGCATTGGGTTCCGGCATTCCGCTTGCTGGCGATGATTTTCGCGCCGCGAACAAGAATCGGGCGATCTAGGATGTCTTCAATGCGCTTTTTCTTGCCTGCAAAGTGCGTGGTGTCGGCAAAGTCTGAAAAAGAATGTATGTTGTCGGTCATATTTTTATGCCGGGCGGATTGTTTGGGTCCGCCCGACCCCCGGGTATTGTGTTTTTCTGCCGCGGCGCGGCAAAACGGTTGCAAGTCCAGCCTTGTGTAAGAACTCTGATACGCATCGCGTATGTCCCCCGGGTCAGCAAGATGAAAGATACCCAAGTATCGAGGACCAGCAGAGCGCCCAACCGGTCGCCGGCATAGTTCTGCGCGTAATTCGCGCCATTGTTAGCCGCGTTCTCGGACGCATCGGCCACCGTGTCATAGGCATTCAAGAACGCCCAGGCGGCAAATGCACAGGAAAGCCCTGGTGGTAATCAGAATTGCAACACGGCATGATTGTGGACGAAAATTTCCGGATATGCAAAAAAATAAAAGCGAATCGGCAAAAAAGTTTTTTTGCTAAAAAAATGAAAATCTGATAAAACTTATCAGATTTTCATAATGGTAAGATTATTGCATAATTTTTATAAAAAGCAATAAAAAAATTGACAATCGTATATTTTTGTATTATTCTGTTGCTGAATAATTATTACACAGGAGATGTAAATGTATCAAATAACCGATTCGCAGTTTCAACAATTGCAACAGATGGCGATACAATATAACCAGTTGCTGCAACAGATTGGCGGCCTGGTCGTGCCGGACACGATCCTCGTGACGCCCGAGAACTACGATACGCTGAACCAGCGGACATACAAAGGGGTGAAGTGCTGGAAGAATAAAGACTATAACCGCGCAGCACAAGCCCGGGATGCGATAAT
>JAISKV010000006.1 GCA_031260805.1 Rickettsiales bacterium | reverse complement strand
AGGGGAATTCGTTGGCCTGCACCTGAAACGAAGTAAGGATAAATCCCCTTCGCCAGCGAAGGGGTGGACGCCGCAGGCGGACGGGGTAGTGGTAAAATTGTGCATTGTACATTGTGCATTGAAAAATTCGCCGCTGGCGATTTTTTAATCACAGCCGCCGTACGACACAGGGCTGTTCGTGCGGTCGTACACCGTTTCCCCCGAAATAATATCGTACAGCGCGGGCGCGGATGCAAATTGCGCGCCGACCGGCATCGGGACAAAGTGTTTCAACAATTTTCCCGCGCCATCCCAAATTTTCACATAATAAATCCGGCCTTCCATCGCGTATGTAATGTCGGTATTTGCGTGCGCGCCGATTGTAATCGGACAGTTCGTTTTTGCATCCGTTTGCGCCGTGCTATTATTTTGATACAGCACCCCGTCAAACCAATTATTGCGATCCTGCTTTACAATCGTATGAATATTTGTATCCCGCGTGATTCCCAAATTTTTCATTTCATTGTTCAGATAATCCGCCCGAAAATACCCTTGTTCCGCCATAAATCCGAACCGGGAATAACAATTGTTGTAAAACACCACATTCGCCACGGATGTCATGACATCAATCTTAAACTTAACTTCTATCTTGTACCCTGGTCCCCAATCCATAGTAAAATTAAACTGCCGGTTATCCGGCAATTGCAAGTAAGGCTCGGACAATTGCGACTGGGACAAAGTTCCGAACGCGCCGTCCACAGCGGCCGTATTCGCCCAACTGGTCGTTGCCCGCGCGCCGGCACCGTAATTGGTAGCATTGCCGTTGCAGATGTCCACGGTCTTTAACAAGAATTCCATATTCGCGCCGGACGATTGCGGCGCGGCATTATTCACCAGGCAGCACTTTTGCATCGCGGCGATCTGGACGGCGCGAACGCTGGCGGCGGGATAAAAGTCGTCGGCAAAAACAGGGGCAAGATGAAATGCACAAATCACCAGGCAAAAAAATTTGCAGACAATTCTCATAAAGCGCATTATACAAAACTTTGCACGATTGATACAATCAAAAATTTGCAACCGGCACGGTTTCATGTTAAAATTCGCGTCAGAAAAAGGTCAAAGGAGAAATCATGCCGACATTGAAAGGAACACAAACAGAAAAAAATATTCTCATCGCATTCGCAGGCGAATCCCAGGCGCGCAACCGCTATACATTCTTTGCGTCGGCGGCGAAAAGCGAAGGGTATGAAGCCATCGGAAAAATTTTTACGGAAACCGCGGACCAGGAAAAGGAACACGCCGAACGGCTGTTCAAGTTCTTGGAAGGCGGCGATCTGGAAATAACCGCGGCTTTTTCGGCCGGGAAAATCGGAACGACGCTGGAAAATTTGCAGGCGGCCGCATTCGGCGAACATGAAGAAAACACGGTCATGTACCCGAAATTCGCGCAAATCGCCGCCCAGGAAGGATTTCCGGCAATCGCAGAAATCTTGAAAAATATCGGTCATGCGGAACGGTATCACGAAGCGCGTTATCGCGCGCTGATAGAAGCGATTGAATCAGGAAAAATATTCAAGCAAGATAAAATCGTCATGTGGCGCTGCACAAATTGCGGCAACTGGCATGTGGGAACGGATGCGCCGACAGTGTGCCCGGCGTGTCTGCATCCGCGCGGATACTTTGTTTCCGAAGCATTGGCGATACAGTGCGACACGAACGAAGGCTTTTGCGAGTATACGAATATTGATTAAAAAAACGGGCGCAAGCCCGTTTTTTTAATAGTTATTAGTTATTAATTGTTAGTTATTATACCATTGTGGTACACCATTGGTCATCATGCGGGAACACTGTCGTACCACTCTATCGTCACCCCGGGCTTGACCCGGGGTCCATTTTGTATGGATTCCGGGTTTTGCTCCGCTCCCCCGGAATGACGACGGGGGATAATAAAGTGAAAATAATATAAAAAAACTTTGATTTTTATAATCCTTGAAAATATGATAAAATGCTTTTGATTGGAGAGATTATGAAAAGGCTATTCACATTTATTTTTGCGGCAATGCCGTTATCGGCATTCGCGGCCGGGACTTACTATACCGGACAACAGTACCAGCCCGTACAGGCTGCGTCCCGCGCCGGCGGCAGTTATTACAGTGGTTATCAGCAGCCCGTCCAGCAACAGCAAAATTATTACCGGCCGGTGCAGTCAGCGGCCTATAATCCCGCCAATTCGCGATACAGCGGATATGGTCCCGTCGGTTCGGCCCAGCCGCAGCAGCAATCGCGTGCAACGGCGCCGCAATCGGCAGATCGCGGATTTTATCTGGGCGGCGATGTCGGCATGGAATACTCGTCCTGGGAATTTGATATGAACACCGCGGGCAGCGCGCTGTCATACGACGCCATGTCATGGCTGACATTCAATATTGGCGCGGGGTATATTTTTGACATCGGAAACGGCGCGGGGTTAAAGTTGGATGCAGGATTAAAACTGGGCATGCAGACCGGCGAATCGCGCATGATTGACGATGATATCTCGGCCGGCGGAATTTACGAAGACACTTACTTTTACGACGCGAACAGCAACGGCGTGTACGACGCCGGGGATCAGTTCATCGGCGACATTTACGGCCATGCGGTTTCGGTCGGCGCGTCCGGCGGCGGCAGCATGCTGGGATGGAACCTGGGATTGGGGCTGACCGATAAATTTGCAATCGGGAATCTGAAACTGACCCCCAGCATTGGCTATCGCAGTCTGAACTATCGGGTTTCAACAAACAAGAATTTCGGAATGTCTGTTGAAACTGGCCGCTGTTATGAAACCGATGCCGGCGAAGTCAATTGTGATCCGCTGATTACTTGGACCGATGGAAACACAAGCAACCCGTCGTATGAAATACTGTGGGATGATCCGGATAATGATTATTGGAAGCAGGTTGCCACCGGATGGATAAACAGCGGCGGGACTTACTATTTTCAACAGGCCGGAACCAGCCACAAATACGATGTTACCTGGGCTGGGCCGTACTTGGCGCTGGACATGGATTACGCGATAAACGCGACGAATGCGGTGAATGCGCGGATTGAACTGGGGCTGCCGGCATACACATCTGTCGGGGACCAGCCGTACCGGTTTGATTGGGCGCATCCGAAAAGCGTGGAAGACACCAGCGGATTTGGCGACGCGTATCATCTGGGGATGGGCGCGACATACAAAACCGCGATAACAAACACAGTGTATCTGAATATCGGATTTAATTACGATTATTATTCGGTCAGCGGCGCGTCGGCAACTACTTATTTAAGCGGGAAATATTATGAAGATTTGTACTGGGGAATAATTGACTATTATTATGGCGGCGACGAAGCGGCCGGACTGGACGCAGGGGACGAAGATTTGTGGTACATCCAGGATACATTCACCGAATGTCCGAATTGGACCTGCAAACAGAATAAAGAAGTCAATTCGTTCTATAAATCGCTGGGAATCAGAATCGGATTAAGCGGAAAGTTTTAAGTTTATTTGTTGCAAAGCGCAATTAAACCAATTATAATCTTCCGTATGAGAAAATTTATTTATCTTTTATCTTTTATCTTTTGTCTCGGCGGGGCGTTCGCCGCGGATTTGTCCGGCACCGCGACGATTGAACGGTCTGCTGCTTCGGCGGCCGCGGCCAAGACAAACGCGCTGTCGTCTGCGCGCCGCGACATCTTTATCCAGGTCGGCGACCGCTATGCCGATCATGCCGCGGTTGCGGCGCTGGCCGACAAATTATCCGGCGGCGAGATAGAGAACCTGATCGCGAACACCGCGATTGAAGATGAAAAAATTTCCGCGACGAACTATGCCGCCACTATAAAAATAAATTTTGACGAATCCGCGGTGAAAAAACTGTTCGCGGCGAATGGAATTGCCAATTCTCTGGCGTACGATGTCGGCGACAATGCGGCGGCTGTTATTTATCTGACGAACGGTCTGCGGGATTGGAAAAATATCAATGCGGGATTGGATGAAATTGACGGATTAAACATGTCGGTGAAATCAATCGGCGGCGGGCGCGTGCAGATTTTATACAATGCGGCCAAGCGGCGCAGCCTTATCAACGCGCTGGGCGCGCTGGGATGGAACGCGGCGACAGAAGACGGCATGCTGAAATTTAACAAATAGCAAACGAGGAAAAAATGTGGATAGCAATCGCGGTAATCGCAGTGGTTTTATTGTATGTAATCGGGGTTTACAACGGGCTGGTCGCGCGCCGCAATCAATCGCGCGAAGCATGGGCGACGATTGAAACGCAGTTAAAGCGGCGGCATGACTTGATTCCGAATCTGGTCGCTGCGGTCAAGGGCGCGGCAAAACACGAAAGCGGCACGCTGGAAGCCGTCATCAAGGCCCGCAACAGCGCGATTTCGGCCGGCGATGATAAAAAATCCGCGGCGGAAAACAAATTGACCGGCGCGCTGAAAAACATCTTTGCATTGGCGGAGAGTTATCCGGCGCTGCGCGCGAATGAAAACTTTCTGGAATTACAGGGGGAATTGTCGGATACGGAAACCAAGATTCAATCTGCGCGTCAATTTTATAATACCGTGGTCATGGGGTTGAATACGGCGATACAGTCGTTTCCTTCCAATATCATCGCAAACTTGTTCAGAATCCGTGAAGAAAAATTGTTCGAGTTGGATGCGGAAGAAAAACGGGCGACCAAAAACGCCCCGCAGGTAGAGTTCTAAAAAAATCCGCCGCCGGCGGATTTTTTTAGTTATTAGTTATTAGTTATTATACTTTTGTTTGTGGTGGCGGAATTATTGCGGCATGCACAATGGTATAATAACTAATAACTAATAATTAATAACTAATAATTTTCATGCTTCGTTTATATATTTGTCATCGCACATGACATGTACATGGAAATGCGGAACCGACGCGTATTGCCCGATATTAGCGCCCAGATGCGCGTCCCCGGACGAACTCACCAACTTTGCGGTTTTTTTCACCGCGTCCCAGAATTTCTTTTGCGCATCCGCCGGCGCGTTTTCAGCAAAGTCAAAGATGTCGGCGTATTCGCCGCGCGGCACCACCAGCGCGTGAATTTTGGCCAGCGGATGAATGTTATGAAATGCCAGCGCGAATTCGTCTTCATAAATCTTGTCCGCAGGCAGTTCGCCGCGGATTATTCTCGCAAATACATTGTTTTTATCATACATCTTGAAATCCTTTTTATTTCCATTATATTATAAGCCATAACATCAGGAGAATCAAATGTTAAAACCACTTCATAATTTTGTATTATTGGAACGGCTGGACGAAGACGCGCGGACGGCCGGCGGAATCATAATTCCGGACAATGCCCGGGAAAAGCCCTCGCGCGCCCGCGTCGTCGCAGCCGGCCCCGGAACCAAAGACGAAAAGACAACCGTCAAATCCGGCGACATCGTGCTGTTCGCAAAATGGGCTTCGTCCGCGAACGAAGTCAAAATTGACGGCCGCGATTTCATTTTAATCAAGGAAACAGACATTCTGGGGATTCTTTAAATCAATTATTCGTTATTAATTATTAGTTATTATACCATTGCGCGCGTTATAATAATTATGCCGCCAAAATCGGTGTATAATAACTAATAACTTATAATTAATAACTTTTACGACGAAGGAGTAAACATAATATGGCGAAAAATATCGTTTTCAACACTGAAAAAGTCAAAGACGGCGTGAACATTCTGGCGGATGCCGTCGCGATCACTATGGGACCCAAGGGACGCACTGTGGTTATTGAAAAACCGTACGGCAGCCCGGTCGCCACCAAAGACGGCGTCAGCGTTGCCAAAGAAGTTTCACTGAAAGACCCGGAAGAAAATATCGGCGCTAAATTAATGCAGGGCGTTGCAAAAAAGGCTGGCGATTCCGCGGGCGACGGCACGACGACCGCGACCGTTCTGGCGCGCAAGATGTTTAACGAAGGGTACAAAATGACAGCCGCCGGAATGAACCCTATGGACCTGAAACGCGGCATAGACCTGGCCGTGGGCGAAGTCATCCGCGACATTGACGAACATGCGAAACCGGTCAAAGACAGCACTGAAATCGCCCAGGTTGCGACAATTTCCGCAAACGGCGACGCGGAATTGGGCCGGCAAATCGCAGAAGCGATGGAACGCGTCGGCAAGGAAGGCGTGATTACCGTGGAAGAAGCCAAGGGTCTGGATACTGAAATCACAGTAGTGGAAGGAATGCAGTTTTCCAACGGGTTTATGTCGCCTTACTTTGTGACGAACGCGGAAAAAATGCTGGCGGAACTGGACGGCGCGCAGATTCTGGTATCCGAAAAGAAAATAACAGGGTTGCAGGCATTGCTGCCGATTCTGGAACCGATCGCGCAGTCGGGCAAGCCGCTGCTGATTATCGCGGACGATGTTGAATCCGAAGCCTTGGCGACGCTGGTGCTGAACCGCATCCGCGGCGGCCTGAAAATCTGCGCTGTCAAGGCCCCGGGCTTTGGCGACCGGCGTAAAGAAATGCTGAAAGACATTGCGATTCTGACCGGCGCGACCGTGATTTCCGATGACTTTGGAATGACGCTGGAAAATATATCTCCGGCGGTTCTGGGCAGCGCGAAACGGGTGGTTGTCGGCAAGGAAAATACTCTGATTGTTGATGGCGCTGGCGAAAAATCCGCGATTAAAAACCGCAGCGATGAAATTCGCGCGGCATTGGCAAACACCACCAGCGATTATGATCGCGAAAAGTTGTCAGAACGCTTGGCGCGCTTGGTCGGCGGTGTTGCGGTTATCAAGGTCGGCGGCATGACCGAAGTGGAAGTTAAAGAGAAAAAAGATCGCGTTGACGACGCTTTGGCTGCAACGCGCGCCGCGGTTCGCGACGGAATCATTGCAGGCGGCGGCGTTGCGCTGGCGCGCGCGGCGGCCGTTCTGGATAAAGTATCCGGCGCGAACGACGACCAGAAAACAGGCATTGACATCGTGCGGAAAACGCTATCCGCGCCGCTGATACAAATTGTCGCGAATGCGGGAATAAACGGCGATGTCGTTGTTGGCAAAGTCTTGGAAAACAGCGATTATAACTTTGGATACAATGCCCAGACCGGAGCGTACGGCGACATGATTGCAATGGGCATCATTGATCCGGCATTGGTCGTGAAAACAGCGCTGCTGGCTGCGGCCAGCACAGCGGGCGTCATGATAACGACGGGCTGCGTGATGTCTGATATCCCCGAAGAAAAACCGACGCCAATCCCAGGCGGCATGGGCGGAATGATGTAAAAAACGGGCCACGGCCCGTTTTTTTAAGGATTCGTCAGGCGCAGTTCAATCCTGCGGTTCTTTTGCAATGACGCCGCGTCCGTTCCCAATTCGCGCGGATACAATTCGCCAAAGCCGCTGGGTATCACGCGTTGCCGCGAAACGCCGGCCCCAATCAATTCCCGCGCGACCGCGCGCGCGCGCAGCAGCGACAATTCCGTATTGTTTTTATAGGCCGTCGTTCCGCTGATGACTTTCTTTTTATCCGTATGCCCGTCAACCCGGATTATCCAGTTCACGCTGACCGGGATTTGATTTTCCAAATCTTTGATAACGCCGGCGATGATGCGCAGTTGCTTTTTGCCTGCATCGGACAATTCGTATTTGCCGCTGGCGAACAAAATATCGCTGGGGATGACAAAGCGATCCGAACTGGTGTCAACGGTCGTGCGATCGCTCAACGCGGTTTTTATCGCGGTATAGAAGTCCGATTGATACTGATTCACATCCGTCGCGGCGGCGGCCCGATCAGCCAGCGCCTTGTTCAATCGTTGGGACAGCGCGGCGTACTGGGTTTCGCGTTCAGCGGACCGTGCTTCGGCCGCGTTCAAGGCGTCATTAAGTTTTTGCAGTTCCGCAGCCAGTTCGGATTTTTCCTGTTCGCTGTCCATTACTTTGCCGCGCGAAAATTCCAACTGTTGTTTCAGCGTTTCAATGATAGCGAACATAGTATCGCCGGAATCGGACAAGTTTTGGAGTTGCGAATCCAAATCGGCCAATTCAGAATCTTTTTCCACAACCTGGCCGCGCAATTCTTCGTTATGCGCGTTCAGTATTGCCAGTTGCGATTTCAAGATTCTGTCCAATTCCGCATTTTGATCTTTCAACGCGGCGGTGTCGGCGGCCAGTTGCTCTAACTCGTTCCGCGCGATGGCCAGGATTCGTTTTGCTTCGGCATCGTCCGCGTTCATAGTTGCAATCTGGGCGGCCTGGTCAGCATTCTGCTGGGTCAGTTCCGCGACGCGCTTGACCCCCGTTTCCGAGTTGAACACGCTGGTCGTCGTCCACAGGAACACAAAGACAATCAACAGGAAAATCAGTATGATGACCAGGTTGGAAAACAAATCCACAAATCCCGGCCAAGCGTTAGTTCTTTCGCGAAACCTTAACATTTTCTCTCTCCATTAAACTGATGGTTTTTTCCAAATGGCGCACGGCCTTGGTTAATTCTAATGCGGCTGATTCCAGCGGCACGGCGTTTATATTTTTGGTTTTTGCCGCCAAATGCTCTTCCAATTCGCGGAAAATCGTGCCTTGGGCCAAGTTCACCTGCAACGCCAGAAATCCGATAACCAAACTGCCGGCCAGTCCGAACAGCGAACTGGTGAATGCGATCCCCATGCCGGACAGCGGTCCGCGCAATCCGTTCTGCATCTTGACCATGATGTCGGCGTCTGCGAAATTAAGCCCCGCGACCAGATCTGAAAATCCGCCCAGCGTATGAATCAGGCCCCAGAAAGTCCCCAGCAGCCCCAGAAAAATCAATAAATTTGTGATGTATCGTATGGATTCGCGGGTGTCTTCGAACCGTCCGGCCACCATTTCCAGCAAGTGATTTGCGGATTCCGGCGACAATTCCCCGCGCGCCTTGGCCAGCGTTATCGCGACCGGGCGCAAAATCCGCGGAGGCAGGGCGGCATCGCGGCCGGCCGCAAACCGGCGAAACCAGTTGTATTCCGGGACCAGCGCGAACATGCATGAGAAACAAAGCCCTATTCCAAACAAAGACGCCCCGATAATTACGCCATTCAGCCAGATATTTTGCAGCGCGAACGCCAATAATTCACCGCGCCATAGAATTACTCCGCCGATAATTACTGCGGTAAACAGGGCCATTCTGTTCAAGATGCGATGAAAATGCGAATTCATTAAAATCCTCTCGAAACAGAGTATAGAAAAATAAATCGGCGCGCCGCAAGAAAAAAGTTGCATTCGGCGAAATAATTCTCTATAATCACGAAAATGTCCTGCTGGCGAACGATGTGTCGTCGGCGTAATCCAAGGGAGTATATATATGGCGTTTTATGAAAGCGTCTTGGTGTTTCGCCAGGATTTGACTGACGCGCAGGTGCGCGACAAGACTTCGTCTTTTACAAATATCATCAGCGAACTGGGCGGCAAGGTTGCCGGCACGGAATTTTGGGGCCTGAAAAATTTGTCTTATGTGATTCGTAAAAATCGCAAGGCTCATTTTGTCATGCTGAATATTGAAATGGACGGAAAAAACATTACGGAATACGAACGGAAACTGCGCATTGATGAAGATGTGATTCGTTTCTTGAATGTCCGCGTTGACGAATTGTCAACAAAACCGTCAATAATGATGAGAAAAGCAGAGGAGGCTGAATAAAATGGCAGTTCGTGCAGCAATTTATCGTAAAAAATCCAACCCTTTGCAGGGCAAGGAAATTGATTATAAAGATATCAAAACACTCAGCCACTATGTGTCCGAACGGGGCAAGATAGATCCGTCCCGGATAACGGGCGTGGCGCAGAAAGATCAACGCAAACTGGCCCAGGCGATAAAACGCGCGCGCCACTTGGGTCTGATTGCATTTGTAAAGAACAATTTGGGATAAATAAAAGTAATTTTGGGGGCGGACGCCCCCTAACTCTGGCGAGGACAAAATGAAAGTAATATTAAATGAAAAAATACGCAAGTTGGGAAATATCGGCGATATCGTTGATGTAGCGACCGGCTATGCGCGGAATTATCTGCTGCCGACGGGCCGCGCGATCCGCTGGACCGCTCAGAACGCCGCAGTGTTTGAGTCAAAGAAGGCAGGCCTGATTGCAAAACAGGAAGCGGCCAAGAAAACCGCCGAATCTTTGCAAAGCAAAGTTGCTGGCATCAAACTGCACATGATTCGCAGTGCGGGCGACACCGGCCAATTGTATGGCAGCGTGTCTTCGCGCGATATCGCGAAATTCATCGGCGACGCATTGAATATCAAATTGGAATCCAATCAGATACTGATGGGCAGCCCGATTAAAACAATCGGCGTGTTCGAGACCAGTGTTGTCTTGCACGCGGATGTGGTTGTCCCTGTCAAGGTCTATGTCGCGCAAACGGCCGAAGAAATTGACGCGTTGGTCGCAGGCAAGAAATTGACATTTGGAACCAAAAAAATTGAAGAAGAACCGGCGGCGGAACCGGCTGCAACGGAAGAACCGGTTGTGGAAAAATCTGCAACGGAAGAATAAAAAAAATCGCCCGAGGGGCGATTTTTTATTTCCCTTGACCGATGCGCTCGTTTCAACTACAATAACCGCGTATAAACCAAAAGGAAGGAATTATGCCAACTAAAACAAAACAAGTTAAAAAAATCGCGCCGAAATCCGCATCAAAATCGGCACCGGCCGTCGCGTCTGCGCCATGCGGTTGCGCCCAGGGATGTTGCTGCCGCAGCAAGTTCAAGAAATTTATTGTCTTGCTGATTGCAGTCCTGGCCGGTTTTGCAATCTGCAAATTGACATGCGGACATTGCGGAAAATTCGGCAAAAAAATGCCGCGGTTTGAGTTTATCGGCGAATGCGTTGATATGTCAAAAATCGCGTGTCCTGAAATGCAGGCCAAGGTTGTCGCGGCGGATGCGAACCAGGACGGCTGCATAACCCGTGAAGAAATCGGCGCATGGAAAAAGTCTTTTCGTGGCCATCGCGGACCAAAAACAGACGCAGCACCTGAAACAGCAGAATAAAAAAATCGCCGGATGGCGATTTTTTCAATGCACAATTTACAATTCATAATTGTACCACTACCCCGTCGCGCTTCGCGCGCCACCCCTTCGCCAGCGAAGGGGAATTTGATGGCCTGCATCACATAATAAAACGATATTTATTGAAACGAAGTTGGGATAATCCCCTTCGCCGGCGAAGGGGTGGCAGCGGCGTAGCCGCTGACGGGGTAGTGGTAAAAACAATAAGTAAACAATTCCAATTCCATCGTCATTATATTAATTCATTGCACGCGATAAATTCTGACATGACTGGTAGATGATGATCCTGTGCTGCCGCTTCCGCCGTTGCATCCGTCCTTGTTAACTGCGCTGGTGGCTTTGTTCTGAATCGCCCCTCCGCCACCGCCGCCATAAGAATACAATGTCTGCCCATTGCAAGACCACGATGCGGTCGCCCCACCGCTGCCGCCGGAAGTTTTATCGGTAATTCGCCACGCATTTCCGCCGCCGCCGCCGCCGCCTGCTGTGCCGGCGGATGATGCGCCGCCGCCATAAGATCCGCTGACACTCTCGCCGGCTCCAGCCCCGTTCGGCGAACCGCCGCCGCCGGCCCCACACATCATAAAGTTATTGTTGATTTCATAATTTCTGCGCGAACCCATTCCGTTGCCTCCGCCACCACCACCGCCGCCGCCGCAATTGTGGGCTGTCCCGCCATTATCGCGGGCGGATGCGCCTTGACCGCCGCCGCCGCCGGTTGATTTGTAAATCCCGTCGCCAGACAACATGAACATTGAATCCACGCCTGATGCGCCGCCGCCGCTGCCCGCGCTGTTTCCGCCGGTTCCGCATGCGCCGCCGCCATTTCCATCGCCGCCGCGGAATGCGTATGCGGTTGCGGAATTAGCCAGATTGAAATCATATGTTGCCGCGGCCGCATCGGAT
Organism: Rickettsiales bacterium; assembly: GCA_031260805.1. Taxonomy (GTDB): domain Bacteria; phylum Pseudomonadota; class Alphaproteobacteria; order Rs-D84; family Rs-D84; genus JAISKV01. The sequence goes on along the minus strand of JAISKV010000006.1, from coordinate 35,882 downwards.
CCGTTTGACGCGCTGCCGCCGGCACCGCCGCGACCGCCGCGGACTTCCACGCGATAGCATCCGCGGGGCAGGGTGATGGTTTGGCAAGAATTAAATGCGGATATCTCTTGGTACAATGCATATGTCCCGGCATTTGCGATAGTGTATGTTGTTCCGCCGGATACTACGCGCGCCTTTGGCGTGTCAAAGTATGGGCATGTTGTTGACAGCGCAGCGTAATATGTCGTGCCGCCGGATACCACATTCAGCGCGGGTGTACTGGGCTTGGTAGTGGACAGCGGCACCGATACGCCGTCAATATTGATGCTGGCGCCAAAGGCGCAAGTAAAAGAAAAAAGAATAAAGAAAAAAGAATAAATTTTCATTTTCTATCAGAACAAAAGGAATAATTATTCCACATAAATCCGGATTCCGCTGTCGGTTGGAACGCCGTTCGGCCCGATGATGATCATATTATTTTGTGTTCCAGATACTGTCGGCATTGTTATTGTGCGCGTTGTTGCGCCGGTTGCGCGCCCTTTGGCATCAACTGTTATTTGCGGGACATTAAACTGCGCGCCGAATGCGGGTGTTGCGTTTGCAGACGGGCCATAAGATCCGGCGGCAACGCCGCTGGCAATCAATGTTGGATTTGGGTAAGTTCCTGTCAAATCCCCGCCGGCTGCGCCTGATGGCGGCATGGATGTTGGTTTATTTGATAAATCGTTGTAATTTCCGCTGAATGCGACAGTTGCAATTGATCCGGTTATCGCCGATACGGCTTCATCAACATAAGACTTGGCTGCCAGAGGGCCGGTATCTGCATTTGCGGCGGTTGCAAAGATAAAGACCGCGATCAAGATAAATCGCGCCAATCTCACAGTGATATTCCCCCCCCCCCCTAGACTTCTGCGGGGTACAAAGAACTGCAATAAATCGCGCGGCTACATTCATATCGAGATACTACCATTTTTAGATTTGGAAGGTAAAGTAAAAAAACACCATCGCGGGTATTTTTACACCGGCAGAACGACGCGCACGCGCAGGCCGCCAATCGGACTGGTCAGTAATTCAATCGTGCCGCCGTGGTTTTCAATTGCTGTTTGCGCGATTGACAGCCCCAGCCCGCTGCCGCCGGTTGCCGCGCCGCGCGATTCATCCAATCGGACAAAAGGCTGCATGACGGCCGCGCGCTTGTCCTGCGGGATGCCCGGACCGTCGTCGTCAATCAAGACTTCCAGAATTTCTCCATCATCATGCTCGGTAATATTTATCTTGGACTTGGCATGCCGCGCCGCGTTTTCAATCAGGTTCTGAAACGCTCGAGCCAGCGACAGCGGCCGCGCGTAAAACAGCGCCGGCGTTTCCGGCAAATTCAGCGTCAATTTGATTTTTTTATCTTTGGTTTCATCGCGCGCAATCCGCGTCAGCATCGGGGGCAGGGATACTTCCTGTTCTATTTCAGGCATTTCGCCGCGGGCGAACGCCAGATATCCGTTCACCATCTCGGTCATGCGGTCAATATCGCGAAGCATGGCGTCCTGGTCTGCCGCGCCTGTTTCCAGCGCCAGACGCATGCGCGTCAACGGGGATTTCAGATCGTGCGACACGGCGTTCAGCATGTTTGTGCGCGTCGCGTTATAACGGTCCAGCCGTTCCTTCATCGTAATCAGCGCATTGGACGCATCGCGGATTTCACGCGATCCGGACGGCCGGAAGTTAAGCATATCCAATCCGCGGCCAAACCGGTTTGCAGCGCGCGCGACCCGTGTTATGGACCGCGAGTGGCTGATGATAAAAGGCGTGATTAAAATCGCCGCGATCAATATTGATCCGAACAGCCAGATTAAAAATACTTCGGTGCTGGTGGAATACACGCGGCGCAGGCTGGACGCGAATGTTATTATTTTCCCGTCATTTCCCGGGATGTCAACGAACAGCAGGCGGTTTCCGCGATCAATGTAAATATTGACGGGCGTTTTTATCTGGCTGCGCAGGTATTGCGACAATTTTCCGACTTCCATCCGTGAATTGTCGTTCTTTTTCGGGCGGTTTAATTTGTCGTTAATGCTGACATTTATACCCGTGTCCGCCGCCATAGTCTTGACTGCGGGCAGATTTCCGGACTGCACCAGATTCATCATGGTTGTGATTTCGCCGGACAGACTGCGCGCCATTGCGGAATGAACCTTGTCCCAATGGTTGCCGAAAAAAGTCTGCGCGACAATAACCTGGGACACGATTAACGGTACCAGTATCATCAAAATTGTACGCCATAAAAAACTTCTGGGTATTAAACGCATATTAAACGGTATCCTTGGCCGCGTACATTAATGATACTAAATTCATTTGCTTTGGCAAGTAATTTATCACCCAGCCTTTTCGCGGTCATCGGTGCCGCCGGCACTACATTCCCAATCGGCGACGCCAGTTTGTTCAGCAAGTCCCGTTCGGCCGTTGTCAAATTCAGCAATTTTAATGATTCGGGCATCTGCATCGCCGGCGCATTTTTCGTAATATTTTTCAGACGCAGGATTAATTCCGCCAGACGGAAAGGCTTGGCCAAATAATCATCCGCGCCGCCGGCCAGACCGTCAATAGCGTTTTCCGGCCCGCCCAGCGCGGTCAGCATCAGCACCGGAATCCGCGTCCCGGCCGCGCGGATGCCGCGCAGAAATGTCAGCCCGTCCACGCCGACCATCATCCGGTCCAAGACAATGGCGTCCGGGATTGCGCGTTTCAGGATTTGCGCGCCTGTTTCCGCGCTGTCCGCCGTTATTGCCGCGAACCCGGCATCGCGTAGCCCTGCGGCCAGGCCGCACCGCACCGCGTCGTCGTCGTCAATGATTAAAATCAATTTCTGCATAGTTTCGGGTACAGCCGTTTAGTGTTTTCTTCCAAAATAATTTCCATTTCCGGCAGCGGGATATTTTTTATCTGCGCCATGCATTTCGCAACTTCCGCAGCCATGAACGGCTGGCACTGCTTGCCGCGGTACGGAACCGGCGCGCAGAACGGGGAATCGGTTTCAATAACGATTCTGTCCGTTGGAATCCGCGCGAAAGTGTCGCGCAAATCGTCGGAATTCTTGAACGAGATTATCCCGCTGGCGGAAACAAACCAGCCGCGGTCCAGCATAGTTTTCGCCAGGTTCCATGTCCCTGTAAAGCAGTGCAGGACTCCATGTCCGGAATGGTCGCCCAGGATGTTTATCGTATCCTGTTCTGCGTCGCGGGTATGGACCGCCACGGGCAGTCCGGCGTTTTGTGCGATTTCCAGTTGCCGCAAAAACAATTCAATCTGCGCATCGCGCGGCGGGTTGTTTTCATAGTGATAATCCAACCCGATTTCGCCAATCCCAATTACTTTATCTGAAATCTGAAATCTGAAATCTGAACGCTGATTCGCATATTCCGGATGAATCCCGATTGTGCAGAATATATTTTCATACTTTTCGCACAGCGCGGTATTTTTTTCCAAATCATCCGGATGCGCGGATGCCGCGACAATAATTCCGACATTGGCCGCGGCCGCGTTCGCGATGACTTCGTCCGGATTGCTGTCGTAAAAATGCGCGTGAGTGTCTATAAACATTTCTTTAATTTTCCGATTAATCTGAACGCGGTGCTTTCCGGATTCAGATTGACAGAATTCATCATCCGCAGATCCGCCGATATTTCCGAATACAAATCCGCAAGCCCGAAATTTGCCGCGGCATCGCAGAAAATTCCGAAATTATCCGGCGATTTTGCAATGCGTCCGGCCAGCGCCAGCGCGTCCGCCGGCGTTGAGTTTTTATTTTTGCACAGCGCGGTTAAATCCAAAAACAATTCGTCCGCGCCGCTGCGCTTCATCGCGCCCAATCGGCCAAAGCATCCCCCGGAAATTTTCAGCAATTCCGCCGACAAATCATCGTCCGGCAAAAACCGGCCCCACAGCGTCCGCAACTGCGCGTTTGTCAGCGGGCGCAGTTTTTCCACGCGCGACCGCGACCGCAGCGTCGCCAGCACCACGGCCAGGCGGTGCGTCGGCATCAGAAAAATTGTTTTTTCGGGCGGCTCTTCCAGAATTTTCAAGAACGCGTTCGCCGCGTTGCGGTTCAGTTCGTCCAGCGCGTCAACCAGAACGACGCGCCACGCCCCGGTCAGCGAAGTCTTTTGCAATTTTTCAATCAGCGCGCGGATGGTATAAACCGAAATTTCTTTGCTGTCCGGCTTTGGCCGCCCGTCCTTGTCAATATTGTGGTCCAGGTCAATGACAAAGAAATCGCCAAAGCCCCCGTCGCGCATTTTCGCAACCGCGGCCGCGTCATTCGCGCCGCCCAGGATTATCCGCGCCAGTCCGTATGCCGCGGTCGCCTTGCCGATGCCGCGCGGTCCGGAAATTATCCATGCGTGGTGAATCGGATATTTTTCGCGCGCGGCCCATGCGGCCGTAAAAGAAGCGATGAAATCGTCATGCCCGACCAGCGCCGGATTTTCGCACGGATGCGGAAAGTCTGATACGGATTGCTTTTTAACGGCCATTGAATATCACCCTGATGTTTTGCATTATGCGCCCGAAAAACCATGCTCGTCCGACCCTGGATTTCGCGACCAGATCAGCGCGCGCGATTTCGCGCCCGTCGCGCATCGCGATAACCGCGCCCAGTTTCTGACCAGCGGATACCGGCGCGCGCAAAGGCTCCTCATACCGGGCGATTATTTTTATCCCGTCGCCGGTTTGATTTTTTTGGAAAGTTAAAACGAAATCATTTGCGACCCCGGCCGCGACAAAATTACGGCGCCCGTACCAGACCGGGATTTCCGCAATAACCGCATCGGATTTTATAAACGATTTATTTTGGAAATCTGAAAATCCGAATTCCAGCAATTTCTTCATCTGTCCGGCCAGCGCGTTGTGATCCGCCGCGCGCAATCCGTTGATTACGCCGATCAGCCGTCGCCCGCCGCGGCGCGCCGACGCGACCATGCCGTATCCGCCGCTGCTGGTGTGCCCGGTTTTAAGCCCGTCCGCGCCGCCCATGATGAACAGCAGTTTATTGTAATTCAGCGTGTGCGACGCGCCCCATTGACGGCACCAGTCGGACTTGAAATCGCCGAACTCAAACCGCCGCTGGGCAAACCGCGGATAATATTCCGGAAACTTGTCAATGATGTATTTTGCCAGAATTCCCAATTCGCGGCTGGTCATCAAATTATCCGGATGCGGCAGGCCGGTCGCGTTTCCAAAGGTGGAATTCTCCATGCCTATCCCGCGCGCGAATGCGGTCATTTTATCAGTGAACGCGGATTCGCTGCCCGCCAGTTTTTCCGCCAGAACAACCGAGGCGTCGCCGCCGCTTAATACTATCATTCCGTCCAATAAATCTGAAACTGAAACGCGCTGGCCTTCGGAAAGGCAAATCTTGCTGGCGCTGTGCCACACCGGGTTTTGATAGTCCGCATTTTTTGACACCGGCAGTTTGTCGGCCAATTTCAATTCGCCGTCCTGCAACGCCTGCATTCCCAGCGCGATCGTCATCAGTTTCAGCATGGACGAAGGCGGCATCAGTTCGTCCGCATCCTTGTCAAACAGCACCGCGCCGGAATGATAGTCGTACAGGTACGCCGATTTTGCCGGCGTTGAAAACGCATGCGCCGCCGGCAAGATAAAAATTAAAAGATAAAAGATAAAAAATATTTTCATTTTGTCGTCATTCCGGGCAAGCGCAGCGCGACCCGGAATCTATGGTTCAATGGATTCCGGTTCTTTGGAAAAACAATTATCAAATGTTTTTACAGATTCAATGCCGGAATGACGAAGCCTGGTTTGATTATAACACTTTTTTTATCCCGCGCAAGTGCGCGCTGCGCGCCCGCGGATTGGCGTCCAGTTCGTCCGCGTCCGGCCGGACCGTCTTTAACAGTTCCCACTGCCGGATCGCCGCGACCGGTATTCGCGGGTCGCCGACAGGCGCCGTTAATTCGCGGAAATATGATTTTACAATCCGGTCTTCCAATGAATGAAAACTGACCGCGGCGCAAATTCCGCCGGCCCCCAGCAGTTCCGGCACCGCGTTCAATGCCGTCCGTATTTCGCCCAGTTCGTCGTTTACCGCGATGCGCAGGGCCTGAAAAATCGGGGCGATATCCTTGGGATTATTTATCAAATCCCGCAATTGGAAAGTCGTTTTCGGATTTGCGTTTTTAATGATTGTCGCAAACATTCTTGACTTTTTCACATCGCCGTAATCGCGCAGAATCCGCGCCAATTCGTCAACCGTTGAATCTTCTATCAATTGTCCGGCCGTGATTCCGCCGCCCATGCGCATGTCCAGCGGCGCGTCAAACCGCCAAGAAAACCCGCGGTCCGGCGTGTCAATCTGCATTGACGATACGCCAAAGTCAAAGACAACATGGCAGTTTTCAAGGTTCAGTGTCCGGATTTCGGAAAATGGTTTGTTAAAAAATTGAAAATTCTTATCATGAATTTCATCCGCGAATTTTTTGACAGTCGTATCGCGGTCAAACGCAATAACACCCGCGCCGCGTTCCAGAAAGGCGCGGCTGTATCCGCCGGCCCCGAATGTCGCGTCAATAATCGTCTTGCCGCGAATATCCCCCAGCATTTCCAAAACAGCATTCAAGAGCACCGGTATGTGTTTCATATTAGTTATTAGTTATTAGTTATTTTGTTTGTGGTGGCGGAATTGTTATAGCGCGCACAATGGTATAATAACTAATAATTAAAAATTAATAACTATATTCACTCCATCTCTATCTTGATGCCCAGTTGCGACATGTCGGACACAATCGTTTCGTTCAATCGCACGCTGCGCGGAATTGCCAGCGAGTTTTCGCCGATACGCAGAACGATGCGGGTGTTCCCGTTCGGCAGGCTGTCAATCAATCCCTTTAACCCGGGCAATACTTCGGTATCGGAAATGTTCAGCGTCAGTTTCTTCACCGCCCCGGACACCCATGCGGATATTGGCGAAATCCCGTCTATAAAGATTGAAACAGTGTCGTCGCGCGCCGATGCCCGTCCGTTTATAATGACGACTGATTCGCGCGCCAGGATGTTTGCAAATTCAATCGCGCTGTCGCCGAACGCGACCGCGTCAATGTTTCCAAAAATATCGGACGCGTTGACGCTTAACATTTCCTTGCCGGCCTTGGTGCGCCGCCGCTGGTAAGAATTCACATTCGCGGCGATTGATACCTGTTTTCTGTCCGGCGTTTTTTGCAGGGTTATGCTGTTGACCATGCCGCTGCGTTCCAATAAATTTTTATACTGGTCCAGCGGATGCGCGGAAATGTAAAAGCCCAGCGCCGACAACTCGTTTTCCAAGCGTTCTCCGAAACTCCATTCAGGAACGGGTTGCAGTTTTATTTTCTCGCCGCCGCCTTCATCGCCGAACAGCGAAAGCACGCCCGCGTCCGCCCGCTGCCGGGACGCGTACATCAGAATCGCATCGGCATTCATGAACACCCGCGCGCGCGAAGGTTCCAGACAATCCAGCACGCCTGTTTTCGCAAACGATTCCACGACGCGCTTGTTTATCATTCCGGCGGTCCGCTTTGCGAAATCGGTAAGGTCCTTGAACGCGCCGCCGCGGATTCGTTCGGCGACAATCTGATTGGCGGCCGCCGTGCCGACGCCCTTTATCCCGGCCAGACCATAAATTATTTTTCCGTCCGCGACATGGAACAATGCTTCGGACTTGTTGATGTCGGGCGGAACGACGACTATGCCGAAATTTGCGCGGGCATCTTCCATAAATGCGGATATCTTCTCGGCATCGTTCAGCGAACTGGATATTGATGCAGCCAGAAATTCCGCAGGCCAGTGCGCTTTCAGATAAGCGCACTGCTGGGATATGATGCCATAGCACACAGAATGCGATTTGTTAAATGCGTACTTGGCGAATTCCTTGAACTCCTCCCACATTTTTTTTGCCGCGTCCGGCGCCAGAGTATTTTCGCGTTCGCATCCGGCCAGCCACTTGACTTCGAACTCGTTCATCATCTTGATGATTTTTTTGCCCATCGCCTTGCGCACGCCATCGGCTTCGCCGCGCGTGAATCCGGCCAGCGCGCGCGTCAGCAGCATGATTTGTTCCTGGTACACGAAAATTCCGAATGTTTCTTCCAGAATATCCTTGGCCTTGTCATGCGGATACTGCACAGGCTCTTCCCCATGCATCCGCGCGATATAGGACGGAATAAACCCGATTGGCCCGGGTCGGTTCAGCGCGGTCAGCGCGACCAGATGCTCGAACTTGGTCGGGCGCATTTTTTTCAGCGTCTGCTTGACAAATTGGGCTTCAAATTGAAATATGCCGTCCGTCTTGCCGGGCTGGTAAATATTCTTGAATGTCAGTTCGTCATCCAGCGGGATGTTTTCCAAGTCTATTTTTTTCAGATGATTTTTTTCAATCATCGCCGCCGCGCGTTTAAGTATAGCCAGCGTTTCCAATCCCAAAAAATCAAATTTAATCAGCCCGGCCTTTTCCAAATAATCCATGTCAAACTGGCACGAAGGCAGCGGGTTCGCCGCATCGCGGTACACCGGCGAAATCTGAATCGTCGGACGATCGCCGATAACGATGCCGCACGCGTGCTGGCCCAGGGCGCGGATGGCGCCTTCTATATCCATCGCGACGGACACGGATTTTTTCATGATGTCGTCGTCGTTAAGGATGTCTTGAATTTCATAATTTCCGTTTATCGCGTCGCGCAAAGTCTTGGCGTCGTTTGGAATAATTTTGCACAGTTTGTCGGATTTGGAATAAGGCACGCCGAACACGCGGCCGCAATCGCGCACCGCGCCCTTGGCCTGCAACGATCCGAAAGTTATGATTTGGCAGACTTCTTCGTTTCCATATTTTTCAATCAGATGCTGCTTGACTCTCTCCAATCCGACCGGCTCGAAATCAATATCAAAGTCGGGCATTGAAATGCGGTCCGGATTCAAGAACCGCTCGAACAGCAATCCGTATTTCAACGGATCAACCTTGGTAATCCCCAGCGACCATGCGACGACGGATCCCGCGCCGGATCCGCGACCCGGCCCGGTCATGATGTCATTTTCCCGACACCATTCTATGTATTCCGCGACGATTAAAAAGTATCCTGGAAATCCCATGTTTATAATCGTCTGCAACTCAAACTCGGCCTGGTCAAAGTACGGCTTGCGCGCGTCTTCCGGCATATCCGCGACCAATTTGGTCAAGCCGGACATCGTGCCGTCGCGCAGCATTCTGCATTCTTCGTCAAAGTCCGCGGCGAATTTCGGCAGCAGCGGTTTTTCATGAACATTGACAAAGAAATTGCATCGCCGCGCGATTGAAACCGTGTTGTCGCAAGCCTCTGCCAAATCGGAAAACAGTTCGCGCATTTCTGCCGCGGACTTGAAATACTGTTCGGACGACCGGCGGCGGCGATCGGGATCTATGATTTTCGTCTGGTCCAGAATGCATCCGTACGCATCGGAAGATTCGTAATTTTCAGGCGCGGCAAAGCACGCGTTGTTCGTCGCGACAATCGGAATATTCAATTCGCGCGCGATGCGCAATAACCCGGGCTCGGACTTTATTTCTGCGTCCAGTCCGTGCCGCTGCAATTCAATGTAAAACCGGTCCCCGAACGCGCTGTAAAATTTCCGCGCGGTCGGCGCGGCGTCCAGCCCTTGCAAAATTTCGTTAATCAAAATATTTCCGGACAGACAAATCAATCCGTCCGCATGCGAAAACAGTTCGTCAATCGTTATGTGCGCGCCCAGATGCAGATTGGCGTCGCGCATGTACATTATTTCGGACAGCCTGCACAGGTTCAGGTATCCGCCGTGGTTCTGCGCCAATAAAATCACGCGCGCCAGCGAATCCGCGCGCAGCATTTTCGGATCGGCGTTGTGATGATTCACAGAAATGGTAATACCGATTATCGGCTGAATTCCGGACGCCGGCAACTTGTCCGACGCTTCGGCGATTCCTGTCATCAGATTGGTGTCGGTTATCGCGACGGCCGGCATCTTGTTTTCCGCGCACAGTTCGGCCAGCCGCTGGACAGTTATTGTTCCAATCCCGACCGAATACCCAGTGTGAAGATTAAGATGAACGAAATCACTCATGGTTATTAATTATTAGTTATTAGTTATTATACTCTTGGGCACATATTTTAATTTTGTTGATGTTATTATGGAAGTTATTATTTTTATAAGTTCCGTGCAATCTGCATAAATATTCTCATACTGCGATGTATTTATAAATTGCCCTGCTTGAAGTCTGCGCAACCAGTATAATGTTTCCGCGGTTTCCTTTTGTGCAATTGCGAGTTTTGATATAAAGTCCTTTTTGCTTTCCGCATACATTGATTCTGCAATATTTGCGCCAATACTGGTACCACTTCGGAAGATTTGTTTAGAAATTATATATTCTTGTTTTTCATAACATAGAAATTTATATAATTTTATTATGCGATCTGCAAATGCTTCACTTTTAATCAAGATTATGCTCTCTGCCATTCCAATTTCCAAGGTATAATAACTAATAACTAAAATATTTTTTTCCATTTGTCTTCGGCGATTGCAGGCGTTTCGTCATTCAGCGATTCCCCGTACGATTCTTGGTCGGCCTTGGTTTCTTCCAACTCGCGGCGATTCAGTTCCATTCTGCAAACATAAACGACGGACTGAGTCTTGAATGCCAGCATCATGTTCTTGAATAAATCAAAAGCCTCGCGCTTGTATTCATACAATGGATTTTTCTGGGCGTACCCACGCAGCCCGATTCCCGTCTGCAAGTAATCCATCTGGGCCAGATGCCGTTTCCAGCAAGCGTCCAGCGCGGACAGCGTCATCTGGCGCTCGGCCATCGCCATCAGTTCGCGTCCGTACTTTTGCTCTTGCGCCGCATAGCGCGAGTTTGCCAGTTGCAGCAAAGAATCAAACGCCTTGGTTTCGTTGATTGTTTCGTCCGACTTCCAGTTTTGGATATCTGTTATGTCCATGCCGAATGTCCGGATGAACGCGTCATGAATGCCATCGGTATTCCATTCTTCGGAACGCGATTTTTCCGGAATGTTTGACTCGCAAATATTTTCAACGACATCGCCGATTAACTCGCGCATGAACGGTTGCAGATTTTCCGAAGACATCAATTCGTCGCGCTGGGAATAAACAACCTTGCGCTGCTCGTTCATGACATTGTCGTACTTTAACAGTTCCTTGCGCGACTCAAAATACCGGGCTTCCACGCGCTTCTGCGCTTTTTCCAGGGCCTTGGTAATCCAGGGATGCGTTATCGCCTCGCCGGGTTTCAACCCCATCGTCGTCAGCATGCCGCCCAGCCGCGCCGCGCCGAAAATCCGCATCAAATCGTCGTCCAATGCCAGAAAGAACTTGGATTCGCCGGGATCCCCCTGGCGTCCGGATCGTCCGCGCAATTGGTTGTCAATGCGGCGCGATTCGTGCCGTTCGGTTCCAATAACAAACAGTCCGCCCGCATCCAAAACCAACTTTTTGTTTTTTTCAACCATCGCATAGATTGCATCTTTCTGCTCTTTGCTTGTCGCTTTTTGCTCTTTGATTAATTCTTCGGCATTGCCGCCCAGTTTGATGTCTGTGCCGCGGCCCGCCATGTTGGTCGCGATTGTAATGGTCCCTGGGGCGCCGGCCTGCATGATTATTCTCGCTTCGGATTCGTGATGCTTGGCATTCAATACCGCCGGCTGGATGTTCAGCCGTTTTCTGACTTCCGCCGCCAATTCTTCGGATTTTTCAATTGTTATTGTCCCGACCAGAACGGGTTGACTTCTGTCCAGGCATGTTTTTATCTGCGCGATTATCGCGTCATATTTTTCGGACTTGTTTTTGTAAATTTCGTCTTGGTGATCGTTGCGCATCACAGGCCGGTTGGTCGGCACGGATACGACGCGCAGATTGTAAATTTCCTCGAACTCGGCCGCTTCGGTCATCGCGGTGCCGGTCATCCCGGCCAGTTTTGGATACATCCGGAACAAGTTTTGATAAGAAATTGAAGATACCGTCTGATTTTCAGGCTGCACGGCGACGCCTTCCTTGGCCTCTATCGCCTGGTGCAGGCCTTTGCCGAAACGCCGGCCCGTCATGACGCGTCCCGTGAATTCGTCAACGATTAAAATCTGTCCGTCGCGCACGACATAATTCACATTTTTCTGATACAAGTGGTTTGCCAGCAGCGATTGCCCGATATGCATGACCAGCGCGGAGTTTTCAGGCGCGTACAGGTTTTCCCCGGTCATCAGTCCGGAATCGGTAAGCAGTTTTGTCATGCTGTCCACGCCGGCGTCGGTCAGGGTTACATGCTTGTCCTTTTCGTCTTTCTTGTAATCGGATTCGCGCAGTTTTTTAACGGCCGCGTCAATCGCGACATACAGTTCGCTGGTGTCTTCGGAAGGTCCGGAAATGATAAGCGGCGTGCGGGCTTCATCAATCAGAATGGAATCCACTTCGTCAACAATCGCGTACCAGAACGGACGCAATACCTGCTGGGCCTTGGTGAACTTCATATTGTCGCGCAGATAATCAAAGCCCAGTTCGCTGTTCGTCACATATGTTATGTCGCACTGGTACGCCGCGCGCCGCGCGTCGTCGTCCATGTCGTGCTGAATGACCCCGACGGTCAGCCCCAGGAATTTGTATAACTCGCCCATGCTTTCCGCGTCGCGCGACGCCAGGTAATCATTCACGGTTATCAGATGCGCGCCGCGGCCGTGCAAGGCTTTCAGAAACAACGCCAGCGTCGCGACCAGCGTTTTTCCTTCGCCGGTCTTCATTTCGCAAATCTGGCCGTCGTTCAGCACCATTCCGCCGATTAACTGGACATTAAAGTGCCGCATGCCGGTCGCGCGGATGCCGCCTTCGCGGACCAGCGCGAATGCGTCCGCCAGAATATCCTGTTCGCGCGCCCCGGCCGCCAGTTTTTGCTTTAATTCTGTGGTCGCGTCGCGCAATTGATCGTCCGTCATCGCGTGATACCACGGTTCCAAATCATTTATCAATGATACCAGTTTGTCGTAATTCTTGATTAATCTGTCATTAGAATTTCCAATAATTTTTTGCAATATTTTCAACATTTGTTCCAATTCCTTTGTGTCTGTGAATATATAGTAAATAAGTCCCAAATATTCAAGGCAAATTATTTGCGATTTCCCGATTTTCTGATATAATTTGCAACTATGAAAGAAACAACCGACGAATTATTGGAAAAAATCCAAAAAAGACTGGAAATGCGCGGCCGCGCCCCGATTTGCACGCCGGAATCCGCGGATATTCCGGCGGCTGCGCCAATTGTCCCCGGCGGTGTTATACAATTGACGCCGGATCAGATAGTCAGCCGGGTTTTTACTGTGTCGCCCGCCCAAATTGAATATATCGCGAAAATCTTTGGGAATCGGGTCGCGGACGATATGAATATGCGCGCCTTTGCGGGAAAAATCCGCTTGGCGGCGCGCCGCGCATTGGTGTTTGCGCTGGAATCCGCAAAAAAATCAGGCGAATAATAATGATAAATTTGCATTAAATTGAAAATCAGATAGAATGCAAAAATCAGACGATCAGGACGCAGCGGTCAGCAATGGCCGAGGAAAGTCCGGACATCATGTGGCAGCATAGCGGCCAACGGCCGCGCGGGGCGACCCGACGATCAGAGCAACAGAGACGAATCACGGCAAGCGGTGGGTGAAACGGGCAATCTCTATGCGATGCAACCTCAAATAGGTTTCCGTTAACCGTGCCACCGGTTGGAAACGGGTAGGGGGCTTGACCCGGCAGAGTAATCTGCCGCGGCAGATTAATTGCGTCCGCCGTGGAAACGCGGAACAGAATCCGGCTTACGAAAGTCTGAAAAAAAACGCGCGCAAGCGCGTTTTTTTTGTGATTCGTTATTCGTACTCGGAACTCGTGGCAGTTCCTCTCCCATGGAGGGGTGGCCGAAGGCCGGGGTGGTTTACAGAGTTTAATTAAGAAAGAAGAATTAAGAAATAAGAATTATCGTTGTCTGCTATAATAAACAGAGTGTCAGACATAATTTGATAATTCTTAATTGTACCACTACCCCGTCCGCCTGCAGCGTCCACCCCTTCCCCGGGCCCCGCGAAAAACGAAGTTTTTCGTGGGTGGGTCCCAGCGAAGGGGAATTGTCCCGACTTCGTTTCAATAAATGTTGTTTTATCGTGTGATGCAGACCATCAAATTCCCCTTCGCAGGCGAAGGGGTGAACACCGCAGGCGGACGGGGTAGTGGTTAATTGTGCATTATGCATTGTGCATTGTGAATTAAAAAACGCGCTTGTGCGCGTTTTTTACCACATGCTGTATCCTGCGTTGCAGGTTCGCTCGCACTTGTGCGTCGTATTGTTCCACACCATTGTTCCCGTTTCATCGCTGCGACCGTTCGGGCTGCAAATCGGGACGCATTCGCCGCCTTCCAGATTATACAATTCGCCTTGGTAATTGCATGCGGTAATTTCGCATTCCTGGGCGTATGACGCCGCGACTATTTCACCAAATATTCCGTATCTATTCTTGCAGATTCCGCAGGCTTTGTTCTTTTCCGCGGTCAGGTTTTTGTCGCCGGTGTATCCCGGATTGCAATTCTGGATAATGCACGGACCCCAATTGCCGGCTGTATCGGAAATCTTGTTCCAAGAAGCGATTCCGCTGCCGTTGTCCAGAATGCATGGCTGGTCGTCATTGATGCATGCGTCGGCTTCTATGTGGAAGTAATCTTCGCACTTTTGCGGCGTGCATTTGCCGTACGCGTTGTTATTCCAGACCTTGGTCGCGATGACGGCGTGCGGGATTTCGCATTCCACGGTATTTGTTTCGCATTCGCCGAACGCCGACACATGCCATCCTGATTTGCATGTCGCGATTTTGCAATTGCCGGATTGCGAGTAAGTTGCTGCATTCGGCAAGTTGCAAGGCACGCATGAACCGCCGATCATTTCGTGATTGTAATTGCACGCCGTTTCGCGGCAAGTGCCCCACGCTGTCCCGTCCCAGGACTGCATTCCGGTTCCGCCATTTGTCGTGCATTCGCGGTCGTTCGGCGTGCAGACACCATTTTTCAGTGTAAATCCTTCGCCGCATGCCGTCAGCCCGCAAGTTCCCCAGGTTCCGTTTTTCCAAGTCTGGTATCCGGTGCCGTCGGCGGTGTTGCATTGCCGGACATCCGCTTCGCATCCAGTGCTGCCGTCAACCAAGTGGTATCCGCTGATGCATCCTGTATAAATGCATGCGCCGTTTGCGTTTTGCATTCCAAACCCTGTTGTTCCGAAATCGCAGTTTGATTCGCACCAAGCGGTTCCCGCATCAGGATCGCCGCGCATTGTCCATCCGTATTTGCACTTGAAAATGCTGTCCAATCCGCCGCCGCCACCGGTTCCGGGTTCGGTGCACTCAAAGTTCGGCGGGCATATCGCGCAGACCTGGGCCGGATAGAACGAGTCCAGTTTATATGTCCCGATCGGACACAGATCGCACTGATCGCCGCCGCCATTTGGCACCGCCCCGCCGCCGCAATCGTCAACTTGGCACGCCTTGCCGGACAAGACATCTGCAAATGAAGGATCCAGCCAAGTTGCCGATACCGTTCCGTTCGCCGTGTTGCAACTGACGCTGCAATCGTTAAGGCTGGTCATGCCGCCCGCGGCCGTCGTTGTTCCGTTCGGGCATACGCAAGCGCCGCCTGTGCAAGTTCCGCTGCAAGTTGTCTGACCGTTCGGGCAATTCGCGCATCCGGTCCCTGTGAAATAGTATCCGATCGGGCAATGATCATCGCCACCGCCGCCATTCGTTCCGCATGTCGTGTCGCCAACTGCGCACTGCCGGCATGTTCCGCTGTCGTTCCAATATCCGGATGGGCAGCAGACAAAAGACGCGCTGCAACCGCCGCCGCTGGTGCAGGTCGGATCCCCCGCCGGGCATGAAACGCACGAAGTTCCGTTAAAGTATTTTCCAGTCGGGCAGCAATCGGCTTCATCAATGCAGGTTTCTGTTCCGCAAACCGCTCCTATTGGGCACTCGGCGCACGATGCCCCGTCATAATAATATCCGATCGCGCAACGGCCGTATTTAGCGAACAAGTTATAAATTTCATTTTCCGCCGCAGTGCGATTCAGAACCATGTCGCCGTCCGACAGGCTGGTTTCCGCCGCGGCCGCAGTCGCCCATCCGGTCCAGACATATCCGGTCTTGTAAAATCCGTTGCTGGTCAATTGGCAATTCTGGTCATAAGTGCATTGCTTGTCCGCTGTTGCGCCGGATCCGCCGTTTGCATTGAACTTGATTGAATAATTGTTCGCGACACAGGATGGATTCGCGCCGGGACTGCCGCTGGTGTGATAACCGGTGTTCGGCGATACGGTGTATGTGCAGGTCGCGTACGCGCCGCCGGTTCCGGCCGGATTGGAATAATGCGAATTCGCGGCCGCCAGATTATTTATGATGTCCGCGCAATGCGCAGGGGTCGCCTTGTCCGCGCAGATTTTATAGCAAGTCGTCGCGTCGCCGACACTTGGCGCGGATACAATTCCGCTGTCGGGGCACAGCGTGCAGGCGTTCACATTTTTCCAATAATTCGCGTTGCACGACACCAGCGTCGCTGTGCAGGTATCATTTCCGCCGAAATTCTGAGTGCCTGTTCCGCCGGTTATCTGATAAGAATTCAGAATGCCGCAGGTTGTGTTCTTATAACAATCGCTGGTTTCGTCAGATCCGGCTGCGGACAGAGTGTACGATCCGTCGCCGACCGTGCTGCATGAAATACGCCCGCGTTCCTGGGTATCCAGCAGATAATCGCCGCCTTCGCAGTAAGATCCCGTCGTGCATTGCGTGCAGACGCCGCTGGTATTTTTGTAAAATCCGGCGTTGCAATGAATAATCGCCAGTTCCCACTGCGCGTACAGGGTTGTCGTCCCGGTCTGGCTGGATATAGTTGTCAGTTGCGGCGCGCCGGTCGCGTCAAAGACCACCAGTCCGCCATTTGGCTCGGTCGTGAATCCGATAAAGTTATATGTCGCGCGCGTCGGCAAACTGGTCCAAGCGGTAAACGCGGCGGATGCGCCTGCATTCGTGAACCATCCGGTGTTGTACTTTTCGTAAAGCACGGCCGGGCTGGATGGCGTATCGCCATTATTTTCATCAAACAGAATCGTATAAACCTTGGGCGTCCACTGCGCGTGAAGCACGGTCGTGTTGTTGCTGGTCAGTGTCAGAAATCCTGTCTTGAATTTTCCAGCCGCATCAATGACTTGGCTTCCGCCGGTTTCCGCCGTCCAGTATCCGTTGAACACATACCCGTTCTTGCCGGGGATGACAATGCTCGGTTGGGCGCTGAATTGCCCGCCCAACAGCACAGACCAACCCGTGTCATACTGCAAGTACGCCGTCTGCGTGCCGTGCCAGTCATAATAACTGCCCCCGGGATTATTGTGCGCGTTCAGCGCGACGGAATATTCCGTGGCCGTCCATTTGGCGTACAGCGTTATCGCGCCGCCGGTCGGACTGATATTCGTTCCGGCCGGAACAGCGCCGACAAAGCATCCGCCCGTGCCGTCCGCGTTCTTGCACCAAGTATTGCTGTTTGTGTATCCGTTCTGCGACAGTCCGCTGGCGACCGGTATCGTGCAGGCCTTGTCAAAAGTGCAATTCACGGATGCCGATGCGGTTCCGCTGACCGTGCCGTTGCTGCCGCGCGGATTTTTATTCAGCGTTATTGTGTATGTTTTCGGCGCGCACACAGGATTGCTGTCGTATTGCGATTCACAACTGACATCCGCCGCAGTTGAACACGCGGTCTTTAATTCATATCCGTCTTTGCACGAATTGATAAGGCATGTTGACGAATTGCATCCCAGATTGCCGCTGCCCGCCGCGTTCCAGTTATAGCATGTTGACACGCTGCAATCGCCGGCCGGACTGCACACGCCGGGCGTATTGCTGGCCTGGGTCAGGAATGGCAGATACGCTTCATGATAATAACCCGCTGCACAGTCGTCAGCCGCGCATGATGCGGTTGTATTATTTCCGCCTGTTGCCGTGTATGCCAAGACCGAACTGGTCCCGGTTGCGATGTGCCACTGGTTTATCGGGCATAACTGGCAGTCATTGTTGTTGGTTGCCAGCGCGCTGATTTTATACCCCTGGGCCCGGCAAGTCGTCACGATGCAATCGCTGGAAGTATTTGCGTTTCCGGAATTGAATATCGGATTTCCATTGGCTGTGGAATTCACGCCGCCGTTCGCGCTGCAATATGAACAAGTGTTCTGCGATATCCGCGCATAACCGGTCTTGCATGAATCAATAGAACAGTTGGAATTATAGCCGCCGCCCGCCAATTCAGCGAATGTCTGCGTCCGCCACCCTGAAACGCCTTGATTTCCGGTGGCGTCATTTGCGTTTGTTGATATCAGTGTCGTGCTGACGCAGGTATTCGCCGCGCAGGTGTTTGTTGTCGTCTTGGTGCTGGCGGTTGTTTGACCGCCCGGGCATACGGTGCAAGCCGCCGCCGCGCCGTATCCGTTGGATTCGCCGATTTTATATGATCCGCGCGGACAGTCTGTGCAAGTGCTGCCGTTCCAGTAAGTTCCCGCATCGCACTTCCAGCAAGCATACAGACTGGCGGCTGCGGTGTATGTTGTGTTTGCGGGCATCGTTCCGGTTGCCGGAATCACGGCCGTGCCGCCGCAGTCATCCGCGGAATAGTAGCCCTTGAACGCGGAATTCCCGCGCGACGGCAATGTTATTGATGCGGGCGTCCATTTGGTGCCGTATGTTTCTATAATGCTGGTCGTGCCGCCTGTTCCGCCATTCTGGACCAATGTTATCGTGTAATCGTTGGCGCTGCAATAAGGCGCGGTTCCGCTGTGCGCGGTGTACCCGTCATTTGCCGTCACGGTGTAAGTGCAGTCCGGCCAAGCCACGCCGGTATAATAGTTTTCATACGCCGCGCTGACCGTCTTGCACCCCGGCAATGATGCCAGCGTCGGCGGGGTGCAGGTCTTGTGGCACTGGGTCAAATCCCACGCGGACCCGGTCCAGGTCGCATTCCCGGTCGCGCCGGTCAATCCCGCCGCCACGCAGGTTATCGTTGACGCGCTGCAAACGCCGCCGCTGGGAAAATTTCCCGCCGCGCATCCGCAGTCGCCATCGCCTGTTGTCGGGCAGTACGCGCATGTTGTGGACTGGTTCGTCCCGCCCAGGCTGTACGCCGCCTTGCATGAAGAAATCGTGCATCTGGCCGGAACGCTGTTCGCAGACCATGCGACCGCAGCCCAATTATCAATCCCTGCCGCAATCGTGTTCGTGCATGCCGCGCATTTGGCCGCCGCATTGTGATCGGCCAATGCCGTGCCGAGTATGGTTGTGCCCGCGGTGCAGGCCGTGCACGCAGTCGCGCCGTTTGCCGCGCTGTATGATCCTTCGGCGCAAATGGGGCAGGTTGCGGTTGTTCCGGTTCCAGATTTATATGAACCGGCTGTGCATTGGTTAACTTCGCAAGTATCCGTCTGGTTGTAATAATTGCGTCCCGTCATTGATGACGCATTCGTTATGTTGTCGCACGATTTATAGCACGCATTTTGGGTCGTTGTTCCCAAATCGGACAAAGTAAATGTGCCGTCGCCAACCGAACTGCACGCCGGGCAGGTATTGCCGCTCTTATATCT
The DNA here is from genome assembly GCA_031260805.1 of Rickettsiales bacterium. Lineage (GTDB taxonomy): Bacteria > Pseudomonadota > Alphaproteobacteria > Rs-D84 > Rs-D84 > JAISKV01. The sequence continues at coordinate 16,213 of JAISKV010000006.1, read as the reverse complement.
GTTCGCGATACAGGTGGCCACAGTGCAAAGTCCGTCAACAACATTTGTCGCTGCATTCCAAGTCTGCGTTCCCCACGCGTTCCGTCCGTCAATCGCCCCGCACGCGCTGCAAGAAGACGATGCCTGGGCCCCGGCCGCGGAAGTATATCCGTCCGTGCAGGCGGTGCAACTGGTTGAACCGGTGTTTTGCTGGTACGAACCCGCGCCGCAAGTCCCGCATGTCGCGGTCGCATTCGCGGACGCCGGTTTATATTGGCCTTTGCCGCATGCGGTCCACCCGGCTGTCAGCGTCGTGCCCGCTGTTAATGTTATTGACGCGCCGTTTGCATAACTGCCGTTGGGCCCGCCGGTCCAGCCGGTAAAGACATGTCCGTCGCGCTTGCATCCCAGCGTGTTAACATCGGTTAAGTTTGTCGCAGTATTATAAACAACGGATTGGGTGGTTGTCGTGCAGGTCCCGCCGTTCGCTGCAAATGTTATCACTTTATTTGTTTCAATATTCCAAATGGCCTTGACCTGGGTGCTGCCGGAATATACCCCCAGCGCGCTGCAATTTATTTCAACGCCGTTGCCGCCCAGCGCGGTGCCGGACGCGTTCTGCCATCCGCCATAAGAAAAGCCACTTTTGATACCGGTGTATGTCGCCAGATTGAATTTTCCGCCGTAAACGCAGGATCCTGATGCAGGATCAGACCCGCTGCCGCCATCACGGTTGTAATTGATGGTTATGTTGTTCCCGGTGCAGGACGCGCTGGTATTGGAAACCACAGGCGTGTTGTACCCGTTGTCGCAAGTCGCCGCGTATGTGCAGGTTGTTCCGCCCGGCGCGCTGCATGTCGCGACGCCCGCGCCCTTGGTGCATGCAGTGCAGGTTGCGCAAGTCCGGTTTGCCGCGCTGCATGATCCGCCATAATATTGCGTGGCGGTCGGCGTGGTGTATGTGCTGCAATTTGTGATGGTGTTTGTCTGGCTGCAAGACTTGCTCCACACCGCATAAACTTTGACAGTGTCGCCGTTTGTCGTCGTGGCATTATTCATTGTTGAAACAGTCGTGCCGCTGGCCGCATTTGCCGTGCTGGTCGCCCATCCGACAAAAGTTGTATAATCGGATGGCTTGCCTGTCGGCGCGGTTGTCGTCAGCGTGCATGTGCCGTCATAGGTGCAGGTCAGGTTGCCCGGCGCGCCGCTGCCCCCATTCGCGTCATATTGTATATAAAATGTATTCGCAGTCCATTTCAGATAAAGCGTTTTCGGTCCGGCCGTGTATGTTGTCAACGCGCTTGCATAACTGGGGGTTCCGCCGGCGTTCGTGCTGTACCAAGTTGTTGTGTTTGGTGTGTATCCGGCCCTGGTCGGCGCGGCCGGCACGGTTGCGATTGTGCAATTCGCATTCTTGACGCAGGTTGTTGAACCCGGCATCGCTGTTCCGCCGGTTCTTCCGTTTCCATCGTACGCGACCGTGTAATTCCATTTGATATACAGCGTCGCGTTGCCGGAACCCATTGTATAGGTCGCGCCTTGGTTATAACAAGTCGGCGTCCCGCTGCCATCGGTCGTGCACCATTGCCGCGTTGTGGGCAGTGCATAATTTGTCTGGGCGCATGAATCAATGGTCGGCAAAGTATATGTCTGCCCGGTGGTCAAAGATTTTGACGCGGTGGTCGTGCTGGCTGTCCCCTCTATTGTGCAATTGCCGCCGTTTTTATTAAGAGACAGTGTATTGCTGTTGGCCGTCCAGCATGCAAAAAGCGTGGAAGGCGGAGTGCTGGTATAAATTTTGTTTCCGGTATCGCCGCTGGTGCATCCGTTTGCGGTTCCCCAGCCGTTGAATGCATATCCGGCCTTGGCCATTGTATTTACTGTCGGCAATGCCTTGGCAGTATTGTACTCAAATATGCCGCTGGTGTAAGACGGGGCCCCGCTGTCGGCCGCGCCTTTGTCAAAAGTAATGGTCGCGCTTGGCTTGGAACAGCCGGTTGTTCCGCTGGTCGTGCTTTCCCCGGTCCATGATCCGCCGCGCTTGGTGTCAGTGTTGCAGGAACAATAATCGTTGGTATTTCCGTTGCTGGAACTGGAACCAGCCGGGCACCCCTGGCAGGCATTGCTGCTCTTGCGATAGCCGCCGTTGCAACTGGTCAGCGTGCAGGTGTTTGTTCCGCCCTTGGTTATCGTTCCGGTTAATGCGTATGAATTGGCAATGTCAGATGTCGCGCAATTTCTATAACAACTGTTTGTATTCGTCAAACATCCGCCCAATGTATACGGCGATTGGGTAGAGCATTGCGTGCAATCAGGCGTGCAGGCGGTCTGGGTGCTGGAAGTCCCGGACCTGGAATATCCGGATGGACATCCGACGCATGCGGGACACGCGTCGCTGCCCGTGCCGCAAATATTTCCGCCGCCCCGATCAAAACTGGGCGTGGTGCAATATACATAATTCGCATTGCACTGGGTATAGCACTGGGTGCAGGTATATGCGGCATGCGCGACAGACAGCGGCATCACAGCCGCCAATACAAACACGCCAAACAAGGCAAAAAACAAGCGTTTTATGGGCATTCCCCTTCCTTGATGGATTATAGTCTAGTAAATCTGACAGGGTACCTGCAAGTGAAAAAAAGTAAAAGAAGTGAAAAAGTGAATGTGTCGCGCGAAGCGCGACGGCAACATTTAATTTTTTCACTCTTTTATACCACTACCCCGTCCGCCTGCGGCGTCCACCCCTTTCCCGGGCCCCGCGAAAAACGAAGTTTTTCGTGGGTGGGTCCCAGCGAAGGGGAGTTGTCCGAACTTCGTTTTAATGTGCAGGCCAACGAATTCCCCTTCGCTGGCGAAGGGGTGGACGCCGCAGGCGGACGGGGTAGTGGTATAAAAGAACACAACGCTATCGGCGATGCGGGGCGGGGTCGTGTCAGATGACTCTCTGCACTTTATTTTATTGCGGCGGATTGAAAAAAATCCTATACTGCCGTTTATGCCGGGCGAGATAAACAAAAATATTTCCAAATTCATAGACCAGCACATTGGTCAGCGGATTCAATTGCGCCGCAATATTTTGGGCATGACGCAAAAACAATTGGCCGAAAAATGCGGCGTTACTTTCCAGCAAATGCAAAAATATGAAGCGGCTGAAAATCGCATCTCGGCTTCGCGCCTGCTGCAAATCAGCACCGCGTTGGAAACCCCGATATCGTTTTTCTATTCCGGCACGCAGAGTTATATGCCGGGCGGCATAAATGCAAAATTGGCCGAACCTGCGCCGAACGATCCTTTCAGCAATAACGAAAGTCTGGAACTGATGAAATTATACTGGAAATTGCCCAGCGACGACCAGCGCAAAACAATCCTGTCCGTATTGCAGGGAATGCTGGTATAGGTGTGGGTGAATGTGTAAGTGCGCGCAGGAATGATGCCTGCACTTGCACCTTCACCTATACCTCCGCTAAAACTTATACGCAATCCCCAACTGTCCGCCGTATGTAGAGAGTTCCGACGATTGCCGCGTTGTGAACTTTGCGTCAAATGACAGGCTGCCCGATGCGCGAAAATTTCCCCCGATCGCGTACTCCATAAATCCGGCGATTCCGATTTCTGGCAATTGAATTTCGCCGATAGTTGCGGTTTGCTTGTTTCCAAAGTTATGGCTGTATTTCGCCGATGCGAACACCGCCCATCCGTCCCAACCCAGGATTGCCGCCAGTTCCGGCGTCAGATTAATTCCCGCCAGATATCCGGACGCCATTTGTATATCGCCGTATGATGAAGTCCAGTCCTGCTTGCCATAGTAATTATACGACGCCATCAGCGACGGCTGGATTATAAAATCCTGGGCGGTTATGTGAATGTTGTACGCAGACTTCCACGCCGCGCCGGTGAACCAGTTGCTGGTTTTGTCTTCCGCGCCCGCAATCATCATTTTATTCTGGTACGCGCCGCCGTACGCCAGTGCGCTGGTGATGAATTGATAGGTTCCCCATGAACCCATGAATCCCAGTTGAATGCCGTCCTGATTCATTTTCGCATTGCCAAATTCCTGGCTGCCGGCATTGTACGCCATGAACACTGTTGGCAGAAAGTGCCAGGGGCCGGACAGTCCGATTGCGTCAAAATCAAATCCCGCAATCACGCTGTACGAATCGTTTTTCATTTCTGGCAGCGCGTCGCTCAGATGCATTTTCTCGGTCGCGCCCGCGCCTTTGGCCCAGACGCCGTTGCGATGCTCCTCGAACTGCCAGGCTTGATAATTGCAGTGAAAGCATTCGTTGCTGTCCAGGTACACATGATCAAAGATTGATTCAGTCATAATTAATTGACTGCCCAGCATGGCTTGGGATACGGCCTGTCCGCGGGCCGAATCGGGATTATTGTCCAGGAACCGCAGTTCGTAATTTCCGTTTCCGACGGACGCCAGGCGGTACAATCCGCTGGGCGTCATGACATCGTCCGCCGCCGCCGCGAATGTCATCCCGGAATCGTAAGACGCTGATTCCAGAACTGTAAACGGCACGATCAATGCAGACGGCGCGTTCAGCAGGTTTATCTGGTCCAGAACGACCGTCCCATTCATGGCGGTCATGTCGGCGATGTCTTTGCCGTTTCCGTGAACAGCCAGTTCGCCCGCCGACGCGATGCCGCCTGCGAAAGACCATTTGTCCGAAACAAAACTCTGCGCGTCCAGATCAACTGAAAACTTTGCGATTGTTTCAGATTGCCCCGACATTGAAATCAGGGCGAATTTTCCAGCGAACTGGTGCGCCTGCAAAATTCCGTCTATGGAACTGAAAACCGCCCCGTCGCCCATGGCCAGCGTGCCGCTGGTCTGTGCAATCGTCCCGCTGCCGGCCGCCAGATTCAATTCGTAATTCATGACATTGATCGTTGAATTGGACAAGACCATATCGCCGCCGAAAAGTCCAAAGGTCGGGCTGTTCTGATTCAGGTACACCGTCGCCATGTTTTCTGAAATCGCGACGCCGCCGGTCTGGATGAACGCGCCGGAATAAACAAACATATTCTGCCCGCTGACGCTTAACCATCCGTCGGACATGCTGGCCCAGCCGAATGTTCCATCCGGATCAACCAATTGATCCGTTGCGCCCAGGTACAGGGTTCCGCCCGCGATTTCATAGTTCCCGCTGCTGTGCAGGTTTATATTCGCGTTGTATCCGATGATATCGTCCTGATTGCCCAGACGCAGCGAGCCATAGATATTGATGACGCCGCCGGTCATGTTCAGAACCGCGGAATCATCCTTGACCGCGCCGGCGTTCCAGTTCAGTGTTCCGGCACTCACATTCGTGGTTCCGCCAAAGAATTCACCGTTCGCGCTGACGCTGCCGTTCGCCATGTTGAATACGCCTGTAAAGCCCAGGTTCTTTGCGTCCGCCCCCAGCGCCAGTTCTGCCAGTCCGTTTTTATTTATCGTTCCGGTTCCGACAAATCCGCCGCCGATTAAAATGCGTCCGCCCAGGCTGGCCAGCGTCAGCGTTCCGTCGTTGCGGATGTCGTTCGCCCCGGTTCCATCGCTGTTGTTTGTGAAAACGATGTCGCCTGATGCCGATGCCCCCATGGTCAGATACCCGTCATTGAATACAGCGCCGCCGCTGGTTGTCGCCGTGTTTGTATCAAATATCAAATCCGCATCGGCCGCATACAAAACCATGTCGTTATTCTGTGCGGCATTTGTATAAATCGCGCCGCCACTGTCTGCATTGTTTTCGCGGAACGAGCCGCCTTTGAGTACAAAATTGTCGCCGGCATTCCAAATCGCGCCGCCGTCGCCGTCCGCGGAATTATGGTAAAAGTCAACGCTGCCGGACTGGACGCTGCCGGCGCTGATGCTGACTGCGCCGCCGTCGCCCGCCGCGGAATTGTTTTGCACCAGCAGGTTGTTCAAGAACGCGGATGATCCGGCGCTGTTCATATTCAGCACTGCGCCGCCGTCCGCCGTCTGCGCATCTTCAACAATCAAATCGGATAAAGTAAAGTCCGTCCCGTCATTCACTATAACAAACAGCGATTGATGCGTGTCAGGATTTGATGCGTTCAATCCTGATAAAACGGAAGTACGGGTTCCAGCATTCGCGCCGTGGACTGAAAAAGTCCCGGCCGCCATGTCGTCCAGATTTGCAGAATTGTAATAAGTCTGGGTCGCGCCAATCTGCCACGCGCGCGCACTGGCAGAGGAAAAGGTCGCCGCGATTGCCGCCGCGTTAAGCGCGTTCACATCGTTCAAGACCAAGACCGTCGCGGCGCCTGTGTCCGGCGTGCTTACATTTATTGTCGGTCCGTCGCCGCCATCGCCGGGGGTGATTACTACTTGCCCGCCGGGGATATTTATGGTGCCGCCATCGCCAGGATTGACGACTGTCGTATTGCCGTCGCCCGGATCAACCGTTATCATTCCTGTATCAGGATCCTGGGTTATGATTGTCGTATTGCCATCGCCCGGATCAACCGTTATCATTCCGGTATCAGGATTTTGGGAAACGCTGGTTCCGCCGCCGCCGGTTGTTATTGCTGAAAACTGCAAGTACTGATCATTGACGGTTGTGATGTTGTATGTTCCCAATGAAGTCGCGACTTGCTGGGTCAAGCCGTTTTGGAACTTTAACACATTTCCATATATGGCGCGAACCAGTCCTGTTATCAATCCATTCTCGTCATCAATATAAACTTTGCCAAGGCCGATTATGCCGCCGCCGGATGCGACGCTCAATGAATCCGTGGACAAACTGCCCGTGTCGTTGCCCAGTTTCAATGACAATGCCGCCGCGCTGTCCGCAGACAGATTTACAAAACTGTACTGCTGATAGTCGCTGGACGAATCGGCCAGGTTGATGACCGCGCCCGCGCCGAAATAGTACTTGGTCGTCCCGTTGAACAAATTCGCGCCCAATGTTATGTCGCCGCCGTTGAAATTGATATTATTGACCTGGCCGTTGGAAATATCATTCATCAGGTTGAACGCATAACCGTTGAAATTCGCCTGGGCGTTCGCGCCCTCAAAACTGATTCCAGCGCCGTCGGGCATCGCGGCCGCGGATATGTCCACGCGCGTCGCCGCGCTGGAAGTATAGTTCATGACTCCGCCGTCCAGCATTTGTGCATTGAAATAAATATTTCCGGCGTGCGAATTAATATTGGCCGTGCCGCCGACATTATTCAGCCCGCCGAACATCACGCCGTTCGCGTTCAGCACCGCGCCGGAAGACTGCTGAAACACGCCGGCGTATCCGCTGCTGTTGCTGTTGGCGGCCAGATTAAGTTCGGTGCCGGCGCCCTGATTTATGATTCCCAGCCCGCCGATGCCGTCGTTGATATTCACTTTGCCCGATCCCAGAATGTTTATTATCGCGTTGCTGGTCGCCTGATAAATATCGGATCCGTTTGCGGCGGACGATGAGTAATTATTTCCAAAACTGATGCCGGCCGCGCCAGTGTTCAGATTGATGACGCCGTACCCGTCGTTGTAAATCGCGCCGCCGTACGCCGCCCCGTTGCCCCAAAACAGCGTCCCGTCTGCGATATTCAATCCATTGGCGCTTGACCCGTAATTATAAATCGCGCCGCCGCTGCCCGTCGCATAGTTGTTTGTGAAATCGCCGCTGATTGTTTGGTTTAATGTCGCCTGGCCAGGATTGATGCTGCTGTAAATCGCGCCGCCGCTGGCCGCTTTGTTTCCGTCAAAGTTCCCATTGATGTCGTAATTTATTACGCCGCCGTACGGTGAATACTGGTTCCCAATGACGCGATAAATCGCGCCGCCATTGCCGGTCGCGCTGTTGCTGTAAAAGTCCCCGCCAATACTGACATTTATATTCGTGCCGCCGCCGTTGATTTCTGTCGCAATCGCGCCGCCGCTGCCGGCCTGGTTCTGAACGAACTTGCCGCCGGACACAGTCAGGTTGTTTATCGTCGGATTATTCCCGTTTATAACGCCGAAATAAATCGCGCCGCCGCTGCCTGCCGCGTAATTCTGCCAGTAAGTATATCCGGTCGCGCTGAAATCGTTGACACCATCGCCTTGCGAATTGTTATAAATGAAATAAATTCCGCCGCCGTTTCCGCTTGTCGCCTTGTTCAACGCGATGTAATGCGATTGCGTCCCGGTGTCTTCCGATACCGAAAACACAGTCGGATTCGCCGCGCCGTATTGCAATGAATTATTGGAAGCCATGTAAACAGCCCCGCCGCTGGCCGCCCGGTTGCCGGTAAAATCGTTGTTTGTCAGGATATAGTTGTTGTCGGCCGCGCTCTGAATCTGCGCGGAAACGGCGACCGCGCCGCCGGCATTGTTGTAAAAATAAATTCCGTTCAAGTCCAGATTGTGAACGCCCGTGCCATTGCCGCTGAACACAATCGCGCCGCCGGCCGCATTGTAAATTGACAAGTCTTGAATGGTCGCGGACAAATCACTCCCCCATCCCGGTTGAAAGTTCAGGGAATAATTATTCAGATAAATCGCGGTCCCGTTCGGCGCGCCGCATGTCGCCCCGTCGCTTGAACCGCACAGTATGACGGCGGCCGCGCGCGCGGCCAAATAATCGGAAATCTGCAAGCCATAATTTCCATTTCCCAAATCATTGCCGACCAAATAGATATTTGGCGCGCCGCCATTCCACCGCGCGGCAAAATCCGCGGAGGATTCCGCAAACGCATCAGCCGCCAGCAGCGCTATGATTAAAATGCTTAATTTCTTCATGATATTTCCTTTGTGCAAAAATATTTTTCCACAAAAGAAAAGATTTGTTGATAGGAGTGTTTTCTTATAAAAACATTTGATTTTTGGGCGCGCGCGCATTAAAATATATGCAAGCATTCATGGGGGATAAAATGTATAAAATAATTCTGTCTTTGTTATTTGCCGCGCCGATGCTGATTGCATGCTCGGCCGATGAAAACGCCATCAAATGCGGCGGGCATAATGTCAAGATTCAAGTGGCGGAAGACGCGATAACCGCAAACATCAACGGCATCACAGTCAATCTGCCGCAAGTGGTGTCCGCATCCGGCGCGAAGTACCAGGGCGACTTGAACGGCGACACGGTCGTGCTGTGGTCCAAAGGCTCTGACTGGATTATGTACATAAATGACGGCGATGCGCTGAACTGCAAAAAATAAATTCAGCGCGTGCCTAGTCCTTGGTGTATTCGTATGACCAGGATACGGTTGGACCGCCGATGGTTTCGGCCCATTCGTCTGCTTTTTTTACAAGCACCGCGCCGGGGATGCTGGCCTGGGCCGAACTGAACGATTTGATATAAGTTTTTTTGCCGTTATAGGTTCGTCCGGTTGATCTTTCAGTGCCGTCCGTAATGGTTTGTAATCCAATTGTTGTTTTGAACTGATCCATGCTGGTATACGATAGTCCGGCTTCGGCTGAATTCTGGTAAAATGTCAAGATGTGCGCGGGATTTGGATTATTGTAATCCCCGCCGCCCGCAGGTCCATAGGACATCAGAAACCCGCTTCCAAAAATTCCGCGGTTTTCTTGCGTTCCGTCCGCTTTTGTCGTGTATGCCCGCGCCCTTCCCGATGCGACGGAGTTCTTATCCAGTTTCAGCGAAAGTGCAGAATCCACATAGCCGGTTCCTGCAATTTGCGCACCATATGCGGCATCAAATGAAAGGATTGCGCAAGATAATGCTGCCCATAAAAAAACAGGCGGAAATAACATTTTGCAAGATTTGGGTGATGTAAAAATCATTGACAAACAAGTCCTGATTTTAATGCTAATATATTAAAGAAAATAAGTCCATGGGAAATTTAGCCAGTTTTTTTATAACACTTTGTTAAATATTTTTTACTTTATAATATCCCGTCATCATTCCCGCGCAGGCGGAAATGATGACGGGGAAATTAAATCACCGGCAGACTTCCACTGCGTAATTTTGCGATGCGTCCGTGCCGTTCATGATGCGAAAGCAGCCATTCGTCAGGACATTGATATAAATATTTTCATCATCCTGCATAAATCCAAAGATATTCAGCGGCTTGCCGTCGGCATCTTTTTTCGCCGATGCAAATTTGCTGTCCGGTTTCATTTTCGCGATTTTAGCCAAGTCCGCTGATGCAGGGCATTTTACGACATAATCGCCCGCCGTGCCCGCCGCGGAAACCCGTTCGCAATTATCAAACAACGCAGCGTTCGCGCCGCCGGCTATTCCAATCATCGCAACAGTCATTAATATTTTTTTCATGTTTTTCCTTCCTTTGGTTTTTTATAATTCGCCGCCATCCACCCGGCAGATTTCAATATCCCGCGTCATGGCCAAGAATTTCTCGCCGCGTTTTTTCGGCAATTGATCCGCCGGAATTTCCGCCAATTGCTTTAATTCACGAACAACCCGTTCGCCCAGCAATTCCAGCGACGCGGGCCAGTCCGTATGCGCGCCGCCGGACGGTTCCGGAACAATCGCGTCAATGACCGCAAGATCCGCCGCATCGCGCGCAGTCAGTTTCATTGCGGTTGCCGCTTCGCCGCGGAATTTGTTGTCGCGCCACAAAATTGACGCGCATGATTCCGGCGATATAACTGAATAAATCGCGTTCTCCATCATCAAGACCCTGTCCCCGGTCGCGATTGCAATCGCGCCGCCGCTGCCGCCGCTGCCCGTGATTACAGAAACGAAAGGCGTGGCGACGGACAGTCCCGTTTGCGTCGTCGCGGCGATTGCCTGGGAAATTCCGCGCTCTTCCGCCTCGCGGCCGGCAAATGCGCCATCGGTATCAACCAGCGAAATGACTGGTAAACTGAACTTTTCCGCCAAGCGCATTAATCGCTGGGCCTTGCGGTATCCTTCGGGCGTCGGCATGCCAAAGCGGTATTTCTGCCGCGTTGCGATGTCGCGGCCCTTTTCCTGGCCGATTATGACGCTGGGGATGCCGCGGAAATAGCCGATTCCGCCCTGCATCGCGGGATCTTCGCCAAATAATCTGTCCCCGGCCAGCGGCGTCCAATCGGACACCAGTCCCGCGATAAAGTCCAGAAAGTGCGGACGATTTTCATTTCGCGCCAGCAAGACTTTGGAATACGCGCTGTTATCAATTTTCGGCCGCTTGGCGTGCTTATCAGTCTTTTCAACTTTCGGCGTTTGCACGGAAATCTGCTGAACCGCGCCGGGCTTTTTTGTCATAACACGCAAAATCCGCGCCACATTTTCGCGCAGATCTTCGCGCCGCGACACCAAGTCAACCATTCCGTGGTCGTACAAGTAATCGGCTGTCTGGAAATTTGACGGCAATTTTTCACGGATATTCTGCTCTATAACCCGTTTCCCGGCAAAGCCAATCCGTGCGCCGCTTTCCGCGATATTGATATCGCCCAGCATTGCGAACGAAGCCGTTATTCCGCCAAATGTCGGATCGGTCAGCACGACGATATACGGAATTTTTTCATCCCGCAGACGATTGACCGCCAGCGTTGTCCGCGCCATCTGCATCAATGCCAGCAAGTTTTCCTGCATGCGCGCGCCGCCGCCGGCCGCGAAAATTATAAATGGCTGGCGTCGCTCTATCGCATGCTCGGCCGCGGCGATAAAGCCGTTTCCAACCACGCGCCCCATCGTCCCCATCATAAAATCCGGATTTATTATCGCGATTGTCGCGTCAATCCCGTCAATCGTGCCGTCGGCCGCGAACAAAGCCTCGGTCTGGCCGGTTTCGTCCCGCTCTTCCCGCAGCCGCGCTTTGTACGACATGCGGTCCGTAAAGTTCAGCGGATCATCGTTCGCCGTCGGCAATGCTATTTTATCCCAATCATAATCGTCAAACATCATGTCCAGCCGCTGTTTCGGCGACATCGCGAATGTATGGTTGCACTTTGGACAAATCCGCAAATTTTCTTTATAGTCCTTATAATAGATAAGGCGGCCGCAATGGTCGCACTTTACCCACATCAATCGTTTGACCGAGTCATATTTTTCATGCTTTTTTGTCCGGATTCCCCGGGGTGTTTTCTTGAACAGAGACATTGTTTTCTTAAATTCCTTTTTTGAGATTTCCGCCCGCGCGAAAAATAACACCGCGGACCGGCGGCACGAACATTTGCTCGCCATTCCGCGGATTCACCGTTTCGCGCCCGCTGCGGATTGTTGGCATGAACGACCCGAATCCGCGGATTTCAACGCGGTTCCCTTCCGCCAATCCGCCGGCGATAGCATCCGTGATGCACTGTACGACCGCGCCGGCATCCTGGACGCGCAGGTGCTTGAAACTTATTTGCAAAGTTCTGATTAAATCCGTCTTTTTCATTTCCTGTTCAGGGTACAAAAAATGCAGCAGGTTGTCAAATGGGATAATTAAAACCGCTTCAATGTTTTCCGCATGACAATGGCGTCGGTTTTTCCATCATAATATTTCCCGCGGACGGCGATTTTAACAAATCCGTTTGATTCGTATAACCTTATCGCGGCGTCATTATCCGCCGCAACTTCCAGAAATATGCTGCGGACACCCGTGATATCCCGCTCTATCAATGCCAGCATTGCAGCCGCGATGCCGCTGCGGCGCGCATGCGGCGCGACGCCGATTGTGATAATTTCCGTTTCGTCCGCAACGGTGCGCCACACGATAAAGCCATTCTCGGACGCGATGATTTCACAGCCAGACTTTTGGAGGTCGGCAAAATCCGATTCAGACCAGGGCCGGTCCGGAAAGCACGATTTATGAAGATTTGCGATTTGTTTCAGCATAACTTGGTTTTATATACAACGGGATGACCAGTTCGCATTCATTTGATTCGCGGACAATTGCAACCGCGTCCGTTAAATCAAACGGCGCATGCCCGACTGTTTTCGGATAATCAAATTGCTGCGCTTCAACCGCGTCAATCGTCATTATCGTTGGCGCGATGTCGCGCGCGCCGACAAAGAAATCCCCGCGCCCGCTGTCAATCGCGACAAACGCGTCCGGATTTTTCGCCAAGTAAACTTGGAACGCGTTCACGCCGACAATCGGAACGCCACAGCCCAGCGCCAAACCCTTGGCGTATGCGATGCCCAGGCGGATTCCGGTGAAACTGCCCGGGCCGGTTATGACGCCGATTTTTGATATCTTGGAAAAATCTCCGCAGAATTTCTTGACCGCGCCGGGCAGATCCGTTGACTGGGAATCCGTTTTAACACTGACCAAACCGCCCGTGTCATCGCACAGTTGTATCAGTCCCGGGTAAACAGTATTTATGACCAGAATCATGCGCGCAAGCCAAACCCGATTTTACGATTCAACAGCGGCGACATTCGCAGCGACAGTATCAAATCAATCTTGTCCTTGTCAAAAACGGTCGGAACATCTTCGCCGTTGTTGTTCAGCAATTCACGGCGCAGCAGCGCGGAAATCTTGCGCCGCAGTTCGCGCACCCCGTCTTCGTGGGTATAATTTTGTATCAAGTGCCGCAGGGCGCCGTCCGGGAAATTTATGTTGTCCACCGCCCAGCCCGTATCGGCCGCCGCCCGCCCGATTAAATGCCGACGCGCGATTTCCATCTTTTCATCTTCGCCGTACGGCGCGATTTCAATGATGTCCATGCGGTCTTTCAGCGCGGGCGAAAAGTTCAGCGAATTCGCAGTCGCGATGAACACCACATTTGACAAATCAAAGTCGCATTCCAAATAATGATCGCGGAACGATTTGTTCTGTTCCGGATCCAGAATTTCCAGCAAAGCCGATTCGGGATCGCCGCGCCAATCGCGCCCCATCTTGTCAATTTCATCCAGAATTATAACAGGGTTGTTGGTGCCGGCGCGCTTTAACGCATCCATGATGCGCCCCGGCTGGGACCCGATATAGGTCTTGCGATGGCCGCGAAAGTGCGCTTCGTCCGAAATTCCGCCCAGACTTATCCGCTGATATTTTCGTCCCAGCGCGCGGGCGACACTCTGTCCCAGGCTGGTTTTCCCTACGCCCGGACTTCCCACCAGGCACAAAATCGTTCCGCCGAAATTTCCGGTTTTCTTCATGACCGCCAGATGTTCCAGAATCAAATCTTTGACATTATCCATGCCGAAATGCTCGCTGTTCAGCGTTTCGCGCGCCGCGGTCAAATCAATTTCAGACTTGTCCGCACTGGCCCAAGGCATGGACAGCAGTTCGTCCAGGTAAGTTTTCAGCATCGCGCTTTCCGCGGTGTTGCGATCGCCGCGAATCCGCTTTAATTCCGACAAAGCCCGTTCCCGCGCGGCGCGCGGCATCTGCGATTTTTCAATCCTTTTCTTATATGAAGCGGTGTCTTCGGCGTCATCGGGATCACCGCCCATTTCCTTTTGCAATGCGCGCATTTTTTCCTGCAAATACATTTCGCGCTGCAACTGGTTCATCTGGGAATTCACGCGCTTGTCAATCTTGTCGTCCAGCCGCGCCATTTCGGACATCAGCGACACATGGCCCATAATTTCAGTCAGTTTTTCATTCCAAGTCTCCATGACCAGAACTTTCAGCGAATCGTCCGTATCCAAATCCAAAATATTCATGACGGATTCCACAAACGCCGCAATCGGATACTTTTCCGCGATATTCTTCAACTTGTCGGTGTTCGCGCGGTGCACGCGGCCGATAAATCGGATGCCTTCGCAAATCTTGTCGCGCAACGCCGCTGTCGTTTCGTCAATTTCCTTGCGCTGCGGCAGAACTTCCGCCGACGCGCTGAACGACCCGTCAGACAGCGTCGTGCCGGACAAGCGCACCGGCGCCAGCGTCCGCGTCATGCAATGCAGCGTTCCATCCGGCAGGGTCAAAACCTGCAACACATCTGCCAGCGTTCCAACATCGTACAGGTCTTCCGAGCGAATCGGATAGTTCCCGCTGTGCTGCGGGACCAGCACGATCTGCTTGGTCTCGGCCGCGGCGCGCTCAATAACCGCGATGGACGCGGGATTGTCAATAAAAATAGGCGCGGTAATGCCGGGTTGGATTACCAGTCCTTTCAGGGGGAGTATGTATTGTTTCGTCATGCTGTGAATTATAGTGCTGCCGGCACAGAAGTCAAGATCGTTTGTTCCTGAAAAATGTTTTTAGCAATTCCGATGATTGCGCGGAAAATTCCGGCGCGTGAATTATTTCCGCATTCCAAGGATTCTTGCGATCGTTGTCCGGGGCGGCAAAGTACACGCGGCGGATGCGCGCCAATGAAATCGCGGTCCGGCACATTTGGCACGGTTCCAGCGATACGAAAATATCGCAATCAGTCAGAAATTTGTTCTTTATCTTTTTGCACGCGCGGCGAATCGCAACGATTTCAGCGTGCAGCGTCGGGTCCCCGCGCAGTTCAATCTGATTCTCGCCGCGCGCGATAATCCGGCCATTTTGCACTATGACAGCGCCGACAGGAACATCGTTGTGGGCGGCAGCGCGAATTGCTTGTTTTATTACTTGTTTCATAAACATAATGATTATATAATACAGGCATGGATACGCATTTGCAAATTTTAAGTGGTCGTTATCGCGGGCGCAAGTTCGCAGTTCCGGCCGGCGCCCGTCCAACCCAGAATATGGCGCGGACCGCGGTGTTCAACATCCTGACGCCATTGGCCCCGTTCGAGACGGCGTGGGACGCCTTTGCCGGCAGCGGAATATTGGGGGCGGAATGCATATCGCGCGATTGGGTGAAGTTGTGCCTGTTTTCCGATATTGAATCCGAAACCGTGTGCGACAATGTCCGCGGAATGCCCGGGGCGAATGTGATGAATCGCGACGCGCTGAAAATGATTCAGAGCATGGCGCCCGGAACAGGCCTGGTCTTTGTAGATCCGCCGTACGACCAGCCGCAGTTGGGCCAAAAATTTGTGGATGAATTTAACGAAAATGCATCCGATGGTGCGGTTGTCGTCTGGGAAATGGAAAATTCATTTGTACCGAAAATCCCTGATATGACAGTGGTGGCGGATAAAGCATACGGCCGCGCCCGATTTTTAATATTGCAAAAGAAATAAATTTCCTTATAATGCCGAACACGGACGGGTGGCAGAGTGGTTGAATGTACCTGACTCGAAATCAGTCATAAACTCAAAGAACCCGGACACTCGAAAAACTCCCAGACCTGCCGCTTTTGTTGCATTTTGTCAGATATGTAAGAATAGTCAATTTACTGACACCCATTACATTTTGACCCATTTTTGTCCGAAAATATCATTTTTTGAGTAAAAAATAGCAAAGTTGCATTATTACATAATTTTCCAATATTTATTGAAATCTCTTGAATTTTCGTAATTTTATA
>JAISKV010000001.1 GCA_031260805.1 Rickettsiales bacterium | reverse complement strand
CCCCCCCCCCCCCCCCCCCCCCCCCCCGCAGCCCGTATGGGATCTGAGGTACAGTCCCGACATCTGGACATACGGCCCGCATCATTTTCTGCGCCTGCGCGCATCAAAGACAATTTATGACCTGACATTTGATCAATACGCGTACTATAATTTGGAAATACCGTATGAATTGGGACATATTGTCAATCCTTTGCCGGATGAAATGGATACTGCGATAAAATTCGCAAAAGAACTGGGATACGACAATTTTATAAATGCAACAGAATACAGATAACATTTTTACAGTATCCGAAGCGGCCGGATTATTGAAATCCGTGGTTGAAGGCGCGTTCGCCGGCATCAAAGTCCGCGGCGAATTATCTGGAATCACGCGCGCGGCCAGCGGCCATATTTACCTGTCTATCAAAGATTCCGGCGCGGTCATAAACTGCATCATATGGCGCGGAACGCCTGTGAAATTTGATCTGGCCGACGGGGTGGAAGTCATAGCCAGCGGAAAATTTACGACTTACCCGGCGCGCAGCAATTATCAATTGATTGTCAATGAAATGGAAATCGCGGGCGCCGGCGCGCTGCTTAAAATGCTGGAAGACCGCAAGCGCAAACTGGCGGCCGAAGGATTGTTTGACGCGTCGCGCAAGCGGCCCTTGCCTCGGTTTCCGGCCGTCATCGGCGTGGTTACCAGTCCGACGGGCGCGGCGTTCCAGGACATCTGCAACAAACTGCGCGACAGGCTGCCCGCGACGGTGCTGCTGTATCCGGCCCAGGTCCAGGGCGCGGCGGCCGCCGCGGAAATCGCCGCCGGGATAAATTATTTCAGTTCCATGGTTAAGAATTCCCCATCCTGTGGAGGGGAACTGACCATGCCCGATGTCATAATCGTGGCGCGCGGCGGCGGATCGCTGGAAGACCTGCTGCCGTTCAGCGAAGAAATGGTTGTCCGCGCGGTTGCAAACTGCGCCGTTCCGGTCATAACCGGCGTCGGGCATGAACCAGACTGGACGCTGGTGGACTTTGCCGCGGATGTCCGCGCGCCTACGCCGACCGGCGCGGCGGAAATCGCAGTTCCGACCAGATTGGTCATGAGCCAGGAAATTGCGAACCTGGCCCACCGCATCAATCAGAACTTTACGACGCGGCTGCAAAACGCGCGCGCGCGGATTGACGCGATGCAGATTAAATCGCCGCGGCAAATGATTTTAGAGAGATCACAGCGATTGGATGACATTGCGAAAACCATGTCAATTTTAATGGATAACAAAATGAAATTCACGGGGCAGTCCGTTGACAATCTCGGAAAACTGCTGAACAGTTTGTCGTACAAGAACACCTTGAACCGCGGATTCGCGATTGTCCGCGACGCAGACAAGAAAATTATTTCTTCTGTCGCCGACCGCCCGGCCAGCATTGAATTCGGCGACGGGACTATCTCCGTCGTCATTCCCGCGTAGGCGGGAATAACGACGAAATTGACATTTTTTATTAAAAACTCTATACTTTGCATCATGTTGAACAGCCTGCATATTTCCAACATCGTTTTGATTGACAAACTGAATCTTGAATTCGGCGGCGGGCTGACCGTGATGACCGGCGAAACCGGCGCCGGCAAGAGCATTATGCTGGACGCGCTGGCATTGGCGCTGGGTGCGCGCGGCGATGCAGGGCTTATCCGCCACGGCGCGGAATCCGCGTCCGTCGCGGCTGAATTTTGCATGCCTGCGGACAAATCAATCCTGGTTGAAAACGGCATAGACGCGGACACGGACGCCGTCATTTTGCGGCGGACATTGGGCGCGGACGGAAAATCGCGCGCCTTTGTGAACGACACGCCGGTTTCATTAAAGGTATTAAAGGCGGTCGGCGACGAACTGGCGGAAATTCACGGGCAATTCCAAAATCATTCCCTGCTGGATTCGGCGACGCATTGCGGCGCGCTGGATGAATTCGGCGGATACGATTTGATCAGGATTAAAAACACTTACGGCGAATTGCACCGCGCGGAAAAGCAATTGCGGGAACTGCGCGAGATAATCGCACGCGCCGGGGCGGAACGGGAATTTCTGGAACACAATGTCGCCGAACTGAAAAAACTGAATCCCGCGACCGGCGAAGAAGAAGAATTGTCCGCTGCGCGCGGCGCGATGATGAATGCCGAAAAAAACGCATCCGTGCTGGACGAAGCGTCGCAGACACTGCACGGATTGGATGAAAAGTTATTCGCGGCCGCGCATATTTTGCAGCGGATAAAATCGGACGACGCGAATCCTTACCAGCCGCAGATAGACAAATTGTACGACCTGGGCGCGGCGGTCGGCGAAGTATCCGCGGCGACCCTGCCCGCCCAGACGGACGCGCAGAATCTGGAATCGGTGGAAGAACGATTGTTCGCGCTGCGCGCCGCCGCGCGCAAGCACAGATGTTCCTGCGACGAACTGGCACAGAAATTTTCCGAACTGAACGAACGGCTGAATGCGATTGAAAATTCGGACGCGCAATTGAAAACCGCGGAAGCAGATTTTTCAGCGGCAAAGAAAAATTATGCCGCGGCAGCGGCGCGGCTGCACGATGCGCGCGTTGCGGCGGCCGAAAAATTGCGCGCCGCAATCCTGGCGGAATTGCCGGACTTGAAACTGGGCGCGGCGGATTTCATGATTGAGATAACCGAGTCGGCGCCGGGGCCGCGCGGCAGCGACGGCGTCGTATTCATGATCAAGACCAATCCCGGCACTCCTTTCGCGCCGCTGCATAAAACAGCCAGCGGGGGCGAATTGGCGAGATTGATGCTGGCATTGCGGGTGGTCTTGGCGCGCGGCGACCAGACGATGATTTTTGACGAAATTGACACGGGCATCAGCGGCGCGACCGCGGCGGCCGTCGGCATGCGGCTGAACCGGCTGGGGATGCGCGGGCAACTGCTGGTCATCACGCACTCGGCCCAGGTCGCGGGATTCGGCGATCATCATTTCAAGATAGAAAAGATTGTGGACGGCGCGGCGACGACAACGCATGTCCGCGAAATTCGCAGCGACGAACGGCTGGGCGAAATCGCGCGAATCATCAGCGGCGCGGAAATTACCGCGCAATCGCTGGCAACCGCAAAAACATTGATAAAGGAAACGGGGATATGAAGCAAAAAATAATTCTGACCGGCGAACGGCCGACGGGGCAACTGCACATCGGGCATTTTGTCGGCGCGCTGCGCAACCGCGTGCGTCTGCAAAACAGCGGCGATTACAAGACATACATTTTAATCGCGGACGCCCAGGCGCTGACCGACAACTTTGACGATCCGGGCAAAGTTCACACTAATGTTTTGCAGGTCGCGCTGGACAATCTGGCTGTTGGAATTAACCCAAGCCTGTCAACGCTGTTCATCCAATCCCAGGTCCCGGAACTGACCGAACTGGCGTTTTACTATCAGAATCTGGTCAGCGTCGCGCGGTTGCAGCGCAACCCGACGGTCAAGACTGAAATCGCGCAAAAGGATAAATTCCGCGGCGCGGTGCCGGTCGGATTCTTTACTTACCCGATTTCCCAGACAGCGGACATAACCGCGTTCAACGCGGACTTGGTCCCTGTCGGCGCGGACCAGTTGCCGATGATTGAACAGGCCCAAGAAATCGTCCACAAATTCAATTCAATGTACGGTGAAACGCTGACCATGCCGAACGCAATGATTCCTGATTCCAAACACGCGGCGCGTCTGCCGGGAACGGACGGCGGCGCGAAAATGGGCAAGTCGCTGGGCAACGGAATTTATCTGGCGGACAGCGCGGATACAATCGCGGAAAAAATAAAAAATATGTTTACGGACCCGACGCACCTGCGGGTGTCGGATCGCGGGCATACGGACAATAATCCGGTGTTCATTTATCTGTCAGTGTTCGCGACGCCGGAACACTTTGCGGCTTTTATGCCTGAATACAAGAATTATGATGAATTGGCGGCGCATTACAAGCGCGGCGGATTGGGCGATGTCCCGGTGAAAAAATTCCTGGCGGCAGTCATGCAGACTGTGCTGGAACCGATTCGGAATCGGCGCGAACAATTGGCGCGCGATCCGGCCGCAGTCATAGAAATTTTAAGACTGGGAACAATCGCGGCGCGCGAAACTGCGGCGGCAACCCGCGACCGCGTCATTAACGCGATGGGGCTGAAATATTTTTAATAATTTTCAGAGTTCAGAGTGCAGAGTTCAGTAATTTGCTCCTCATCAAGATTCACTCCGTCGTCATTCCGGGCGGTTCACGGCTGTGCGTAGCACAGACGAATGACCCGGAATCCATAGAGCCATGGACCCCGGGTCGGGGCCCGGGGTGACGAAGGGGGGATAGTTTAGAGCGAAAATGACGACTGTCAAAAAAGTGATAAACAGCATAACAGAGCGAAAGATAAAAATGACGATGGATGGCAAATTACTGAACTCTGAACTCTAACAAAAAACGGCGCTGCGCGCCGTTTTTTATTTCTTGTACTGTTTCTGACATTTATACCGGTCCCACCAAGATGTGCGTTCGTGCAGAACGACTTCGGCGCGACGATTGTTTATGCACTGATCGTCATCGCACTCTTCAATTCCGCGCGCAACGATCGTGATGTTTTCACTCGGAACGCCCAGATTTTGCAGTATCTTGACGATGCTGCGCGCGCGCTGGCCCGACAAGTCCTGATTGTATCCGGCATCGCCCTTGAAACTGGCGTGGCCGCGAATTATAAAGCGCTCGCACTGCGGGTATTGAATTGTTTCCAATTCCGCAGCCAATTCTTCATAGTTGATGAATTCCGACGCGCTGTCAAACTTGAAAATTACATTTCCAATGTGCAACTCGGCGCGCGCCGCGAACGGAACAGCAATGAACAACGCGACTAATATTTTTTTAAGCATGAAATTCTCCTTTCTGGTTCCCCTCCCTTGGATGGGTGGCGCGAATGCGCTGGGGTGGTTTACAAGATATCCAAGTAAACCACCCCGGCCTGCGGCCATCCCTCCATGGGAGGGGAACTGGCCATATCTTTACCAGCTGAATGTTATACCTGCGCGGCCGGCAAAGTTATCACGGCTGTACGAAGCGCCTGCATTCAGCAAGACATTATCGCTGACATAGTGGAACACGCCTGCCGCAATACCATACTGGCTCTGGTAAGTTCCCGTGCCGAACGACAGAGAAGTATCGCCGTTCGCGCGCGCGTTCGGAACCAATGCCGACATAGCCGCCATTGACGCCATTCCGCCCTGGAATTCCTTTTCCAACTTGTTGACTCGGTTGTTCACCGCGCCGATTGCATAGTAGTTTGCGTTGATTCCATCCGCCAGATTCAGCGCGCCGTTAGCCAACGGTGTTCCGATTCCGGTATAGTTGTTCAGCGACAGGATATCGGCCTCGTTGATGGTGATGCGGGCTTCGTTCGCGTTAACCGCGGCAACCAGGTTGCCCAAGCCGTTGTTCTGGCCGGACAAGTTGGAAATCGTGCCAACATTGCTGTCAACCGCTGCAATCGCGTCTGTCAAAGTTCCGGCTGTCTTCACATTAGCATTAACCGCGTTGGACAGATCAGCCTTGTTTCCGACAACGCTGTCCAGCGCCAGCAAGCCGCCGGTCAGGTCAGCCGCCGATGAAACGCTGGCGTTCGTGGCCGCGGCCAAATTACCGTCGCCAACAATTGTTTCCAGTGCATCCAAATCATTGGAAACCGTGGTCAAGTTATTGGAAACCGTGGCAATGTCTGATGCATTTTGTAAAATATCGGATTGTGCCTGCACCATATCGCTCTGCAAGTTAGAAATATCTGTCTGTGCAGTGGTCATGTCAGATTGCAGATTAGAAATATCTGTCTGTGCATCACTCATATCGCTCTGCAAGTTAGAGATGTCTGTTTGTGCATCACTCATATCAGATTGCAGATTAGAAATGTCAGAAGTATTTGCGTCAACCGCATCACTCAAATCTGAAATGTCAGTTGTATTAGAAGCAACCGCATCGCTCAGGTTAGAAATGTCAGATGTATTTGTATCAACCGCATCGCTCAAATTAGAAATGTCAGATGTATTTTGTGCAATGTTGGAAGTATTTGTATCAACCGCATCGCTCAGGTTAGAAATATCGGAAGTATTTGCATCAACTGCATCGCTCAAATTAGAAATGTCAGAAGTATTTGCGTCAATCGCATCGCTCAAATTAGAAATGTCAGAAGTATTTGCATCAACTGCATCGCTCAAATTAGAAATGTCAGAAGTATTTGCGTCAACCGCATCACTCAAATCTGAAACCGCGTCGCTCAAATCTGAGATGTCAGATGCATTACTTGTTATTGCATCTGACAATGCCGTATCTGCGGCATTTATATCACTTGTCAGATTTGATAATGCTGTGTTTGTGCTGGACACAACGCCGTCAACGATGGAAGCGGCCTGGTTCATCATATCACCCAGATCCTGCTGCTGACCAGCATCAAAATTCACACTGCCGGAAATTATTCCGCTGATTGCCGTCGCTTGACCATCATAAGTCGTATCATCACCAACTGTTGGCGCAGTAATTGCGGCCCACGCCCCCCCCCCGCATACACTGAAAACCCCGACAGCGACCAAGACCGACAAGGCAGATTTATTAATTTTTTTGTACATTCCTTACCCTTTTGTTTATAAAATTTGATAAATTACAGAGAAATATTCTCAACCACCAAGTACACCAGTACAACATTATAGCAGTATAATCAAGAATAAAATCTTGAAAAATTCGTGTATATACAATTATTTGGTTGGGATGATGGTCAGTTGGTAGTTGATAGTTGGTACGGACGCCGCGCGTCCTTTATTAACTCCATCGTCATTGCGGGCCGCGACCCGCAATCCATTGGCGGCATGGATTCCGGCTTTCGCCGGAATGACGACAGAGTAATAGACCCCGGGTCATCCGTCTGTACCACGCACAGCCGTGAACCGCCACGGGGTGATGAAGGGGAATTTGACCTATATTCCGGGTTTCGCTGTGCTCCCCCGCAACGCCGACGGAATCGAAATTGTTTATTATTGAGAATATCAACTCCATCGTCATTGCGGGCTTGACCCGCAACCCATAGTACTCAAATCGTCCCAATTCGGATTATCTTTAATTATCAATTGTATTTTCCAACCGCGTTCCCAATTTTTTAATTGTTTTTCCCGTGCGATTGCGCCAGTGATAGTAGAAAATACTTCATAATACACCAATTTATTGCAATTATATTTTGCTGTAAAAGAGTCTGGATAAATTTTGTTTTTATGCTCAAAAACGCGAACAACCAAGTTTGATGTAACACCGGTATAAATAGTTCCATTTTTCTTGCTGGCCATAATGTAAATATAACCACCGTAATC
This sequence comes from Rickettsiales bacterium, assembly GCA_031260805.1. Taxonomy (GTDB): domain Bacteria; phylum Pseudomonadota; class Alphaproteobacteria; order Rs-D84; family Rs-D84; genus JAISKV01. The sequence goes on along the minus strand of JAISKV010000001.1, from coordinate 179,242 downwards.
GCATTGATAGAAATTTTTCATGTTTTTTAGTTTATACATTTATGGATTGCGGGTCAAGCCCGCAATGACGATTGGGGGGGGGACATATACAGGACAAATACCCCATCGTCATTCCGGGGGAGCGGCGCGAAACCCGGAATCAATAGAGCCACGGACCCCGGGTCGGGGCCCGGGGTGACGACTGTAAAAAACGGCCCGTGGGCCGTTTTTTATTTCAACGCTTCCAGTATTGTCTGGTAATCGTATCCCCGTTCGGATACTTGACCTTCCACAATCAGGTACGGCGTGCCGCGGACTTGGAATTCTCCGGCCAATGCCTGGACCTGGTTCATTTCACGGTTCACGACTTCGCCATTGATATCGGATTCCAATTTCTTGACATCCAGACCGATTTTGGCGGCATGCGCGAACACATTCTTTTTAACCTGTTCCACTTCCGCCTGACCGTCTTTTCCGCCCTTGTTCAAGGCTTCGCGATCTTCCATAATCCACTTGTCCAAAGCGGCCGCCTTGGCATTGTCTTGGATTTTTGCAGCGATTGTCGCACGCGCAGTGAACTGGGCCTGGGGTCCGTGCATCGGCAGCGGCATGTTTTTTAAGACAACCCGGACATCAGGATTCGTTGCGACGATCTGATCCAGAATGCCGTGCATTCTGACGCAGTACGGGCAGAAGTGATCGCTGAACATAAAGATTGTTTTCTTGGCATTGACATCGCCGGCAACAATCGGGGCATCCGCAATCATTTCCGCCGCATGTTCGCGAACATACTTTTTCGTAACGCGGCTTGCGATTTCAGCCTGCTGCGCCTGCATGTTGTTTGCCATTTCCTGCAAAATCGCAGGATTGGATTGCGTCAGGTAATGGGTTGTGCCCAGTCCCAGACGATTCACGCCGACAATCAGCAAAATGACCGAAATCAATTTGACGATTTTGGCGATAACGATTTTGCTGGCGACCGGCTTCTTTGCATCGTGCGGAAAGAATGAACCCCCGAACACGAACAAAGCAATGGCAACCAACAGTATCAAGATTGTCCAAATCATTATTTTCTCCTTGTGTTGAACGGACCGATTGTACCAAATTTCAAGTTTTTGTCCAGTGAAAAAAAATCATAAAATATCGCGCGCTGTCGGCAATTTGATGCCTTGTACATCCGCGATTTTATTCAAGAATTTTTTTGTGATTTCCAAATTCAACGGCAACTTGTGCATCTGCGGCGCCCACGCGCCGGCGCAATCGCCGCAAACCGCGCGGCCTGTTTTCGGCGACAAGAATTCCAAATTGTCCGCGCACCCGCAACCGGCGCATTTCGCGGTGTCCAACGAATATCCCAGTTCCCGCATCAAAACCAATTCCCATTGAAGATAATCGCCACAATCAAGAAAATTTACAGTTTGGGCAAATAATTCCGGATACGATTCCCGTTCCGGCAGAAAGGATTTCAATATTCCGAACATTGCGGAGAAGTATTTCAACTTATCAAAGTCCGCCATTGCGGCGGCAATCAGATTTTTTTGCGGCTCGAAATGAATGCTGCCCAGATCGCTGTCCAGCCGCGCGTTCCATGAAACCGCGCCGAACTGTCCGACCAATTTTTTATCGCGCGCGACCGCGCCGCCGCGCAGCATTCCCGTCAGCACCCCGAAATCACGCGTGAAAAAAGACGCTATTAAATCCCGTTCGCCAAATTCGCGCCGTTCTATTAAAATCCCGATGCTTTCCAGTTTCATATAAATTCCCCTCCTGTGGAGGGGTGGATTTTTTGTGAAACAAAAAAGACGGGGTGGTTTACCAAAGTTTAATTAAGAAATACAAAAATGCATCACATCCTTAAATCATACTTCATAAATCATAAATCCTGTAAACCACCCCGGCCTGCGGCCACCCCTCCATAGGAGGGGAACTTCATTATCCCAACATTTTTGCGACTTCGTCCGCCAGATTGTCTTCGGCTTTCTCTATCCCTTCGCCCAGCAGGAAATACGCGAACCCGGCCAGCGAGCCGCCCGCTTCCGCGACGACCTGTTTCACCGTTTTCGTCGGATCCATGACGAAAGGCTGTTCTTCCAAGACCGATTCGGCATAGTATGCCGCAATCCGTCCGGAAATCATTTTCTCAACAATCGCTTCCGGCTTGCCATCCGTTTTCCCGGATTCAATAAAGATTTTCTTCTCGCGTTCAACAGATGCCGCGTCAACTTCGCCGATGTTCATGAATTCAGGCTTGTTCGCCGCGATGTGCATTGCGATTTTTCCGCCAATCAAATCCACAGCCGCCAGCGGCCCGTTGATTGCGACAACGACGCCAATTTGACCCATGCCGCCGCGAATCGCGTTATGCACATAAGTATAAACATTGTCGCCGCGCACGGATTTAATCCGGCGCAGGTTCATGTTTTCGCCAATCGTCGCGATGCCGTTCGCAATGTCGTCTTTGGTTGCGTTGGACACGGACTCGAAATCACCCTGGGCCGCCAATGCCTTGTCCGCAATCGCGTCTACCAAGTTTTGGAATTTTTCGTTTTTCGCAACGAAATCCGTTTCCGCATTCACTTCCAAAACGCAGGCGAATCCGTTGCAGGCCCGCACCGACACCAATCCGCTGGTTGTCGCGCGGTCGGATTTTTTCGCCGCTTTGACAATTCCCTTCTGGCGCAGCCAATCTGACGCCGCTTCAATATCGCCATTGTTTTCAACCAATGCGTTTTTGCAGTCCATCATGCCCGCGCTGGTCCGCTCGCGCAGTTCGGTAATCATTTTCGCCGTTATTTCAGCCATATTACTCTCCTATTTTTTCAGCCAATTTTTCTTTGCGTTCGTTTTTTGCTTCGCTGATTTTTGATTTCTTTTCCAAGGCTTTTTCTTTGACTTCGTCTTCCAGTTTGTCCGCCGTCATCGCCGCAATCGGCGCATCTAATTTCTTGGACGCGGCCGCGCCGCCCAGTCTTTTTTCAATTCCGGACAGAATCGCGCCGACGAACAAGTCGCAGTACAGCCCGATGGCGCGCGTCGCGTCGTCATTCGCCGGAATGACATAGTCAATCCCAGCCGGATCCGCGTTGGTGTCGCAAATCGCGATTGTCGGGATTTCCAGAGTGCGCGCTTCCAGCACCGCATTGTATTCGCGCGGAACATCAATTATGACGACCGCCTGGGGCGTGCCGTGCATGTCAACGATTCCGCCGAAAATGTCGCGCAGTTTTTCAACCTGCTTGGTCATGACGCCGACTTCTTTTTTCGTCAGCCCCAATTTTTCAGCATTCGCGATGTCCGCTTCCATTTTTTTCATGCGGCGGATTGACTGGGATATCGTGTTCCAGTTCGTCATCATGCCGCCCAGCCAGCGGTTGTTCACAAAGAACTGGCCGCTGCGCTGCGCCGCATCGCGGATGATATCCTTGGCCTGATGCTTGGTCGCCACAAACAGTATTTTACCGCCGGCAGCCGCGATTGTTTCCAGCGCGGTCAGCGCGCGGTGCAGCAGCGGCGCGGTCTTGTTCAGATTGATAATGTGGATTTTGTCCTTGACCCCATAGACATAAGGCGTCATCTGCGGGTTCCAGCGGCGGGTGTGGTGGCCGAAATGCGCGCCGGCCTCCATCAATTGTTTCATGGTGAATGTTGGCAATGCCATTGTTTTGCTCCTGTTAAAAAATGCTAAATAATATGAAATTATTTGCGTTTATGTTAATCCTGGCCAAATGCTGAAATACCCGTCGGGCACATAAACTGCGCATCTGGCTGCGTTCTTCACGAAATTGCTTTCGCGTGCCGCAATTATGGAACATTTTTCCAGGATTGTCAAGAATTAAGGAATTTGCGCAGCGCGGCGATAACCTTGCGCAGGGTTTTTTGCAAATCTTCGTCCGCCGTTTCAACGCAAATGTCCGCCTGCTCGTAAATCCTGTACCGCTGGGCCATCAGTTTTTCCAAGATTTCCCTGCTGTCCGCGTTCAGCAATTGCGGCCGCGTGTCGCGCGGGCTGGTCCGCTTGACCAATAAATCCAGATCCGCGCGCAGCCAGATTGAAATCGCGTTTTCCAAGATATTTTCCCGCGCGCCCGGCGTGATGAACGCGCCTTCGCCAGTTGAAACAATTTTCACCGCCGGCAGCGAATCCAGTATCCGCGCGATGACTTTTTCTTCGGCGCGGCGAAATTCGGATTCTCCGTACATGCTGAAAATATCAACGACGGACGCGCCGGCCGCGGCCTCTATTTCCGTATCTGAATCAACGAACGGGATGTTTAACTTTTTTGCCAGCGCGCGGCCGACCGTCGTTTTGCCCGCGCCCATCAGCCCGACCAGAACGATCGGTTTTTCCAAATTAAAACCCAGTTTTTCCATAAACATTTTTTACGATATCATTTCCAATCTGCGCACGCGGCGCTCGGCATTGTCAAACGGCGCTTCCAGAAAAGTTTCCGCGCACTGGAACGCAATTTCCAGATCCAAATCGTCCGCCGACAGCGTCAGGACATTTATATCGTCATGATTGCGGTCATCCAGCGCCTGCTGCGGCCGCTCGCACCGGGATGCCCGAATATGCCGGAATCTGTTCGCGGCAATCTGGACGCCCGCGCCAGTGCCGCACACGATAATTCCGCGCGAATCAGCATCGGCCAGCATCGCATCCGTCACCAGTTTCGTGATAACCGGAAAATCCGCCATTTCGTTCGGGTTGTCAATCCCCAGATTCACAACCCTGTATCCCAGCGCGTTCAGCATTTCGGTCAAGTACAGCTTTAACGCGACGCCGCGGTGATCCGCGGAAATATAAACCTTATCTTTCTTTTTGTTAAACATTCCTTATGCCTTTTTAACCAGTTTGCATTCCAGTTTGCTGTTGTTCATGATGTTTAATTTGTCATAGTACAGCGTTCCCGTCAGAATGGCGTTCGCATAAATATTCGCGGTATCCGCGCGCACGGGGCCGCTTATCTCGCCATGCAGGAACAAGATATTGGCGTTCACCTTGCCTGCCACGCTGCCGCCCTTGCCCACTACGACGATGTCCGCGGAAACATCACCGTTGACGCGGCCATGGATTTGGACGGTATGCTCTGTCCGGATGTTTCCGGCAATCTCGGCGCCAGCGCCGATTATCGTAGGGGAAACTTTTCCATTAGAGTTAGAAAACACGAACATTTATTTATCCTTTACAAAATTATACGGATTGAACGGATTGTCATTGTACCTTATCTCATAGTGCAGATGCGGCCCGGTTGATCGTCCGGTTGAACCGCCAAGCCCGACAATATCGTGCGCGCGCACCGTCTCGCCGCGCTTGACATTTATCCGCGACAGATGCGCGTACAGCGTCGTAAAGCCCAGCCCGTGGTCAATTTCAACCACTTTGCCGTATCCGAACCGGTCGCCCGCGAAAACAACCTTGCCCGGAGCGACCGCCATCAGCGGCGTCCCAATCGTCCCGGCGAAATCAATCCCGTTGTGCTGGGTGGGCTGCTTGGTAAAAGGATCCGTCCGCGTTCCATACTGCGAAGTTATCTGTATTTTGTCAACCGGCGCGCCCATCGGAATTATTTTTGATATGCGGTCCAGCCCCTGCCACAGTTCCACCGCATTGGCCAGTTTCTGATATTTTTCATCCAGGTTTCCGTCAATGTTCATCGGCGCAATCGCGCTGCCGACAATCGGATTGCTGATCTGCATCGCCTTGGCCACCAGCGTTTTTTCGGACAGCCCCAGCGACGCCAGCGTTCCGGAAATCCGCTTTAAGTTCTTGGACAGCGCGTCAGCGTTCGCGGACGACAGCGCCGACACCCGCTCTACAATCTGATAGTCCGCGTCGTTGATGTGCAGCATCGCCTCGGTCATCGCGGTGTTTTCAGACCGCAGCCTCTCGTTTTCCGCGCGCGTGATTTCATATTCCAGCGACAGTTCTGAAACCTTGAAGAAATCAGGCGAATAATTTTCTTCCGTGTACAGCAGTTTTAATTTGCCTTGCAGAAAGTCCAGCTGGCCGAGTATTCCTGCGCGCCGGCTCTGCAAATTCTTGATTTCCTTGTCTTTTAACTTTTTATTGTTCAACTGTTCGCCCATCAGATTCAATTGCTTGGTCAAGTCGTTGAATTCCTGCTGGTACACGACCAGATCGCTTAACTGCCGCGCGTGCTGGATGCGCAATTCGTTCAATTCGTTCGTTTTTTCCGCGACCATCGGCTGGGTATACACAAAGACATATGTCGCCCACACCGCCCACACGACCAGGCCCAGTTTTCCAAAGCCCTTGGCCGCGCGCCAAAACGAAGTCTGATGAAACGCGTAATGCCGGCCTGTCGGCGTGTCCATGATTAAAAAATCCCGTTCCGGAAACCAGCGCACTATCAGACGCCATACCGCCCGGAACGGCGACAGCAGCATTGAAATCAGCGATGAAAAATATCGTGTTATAAAGTTTAACATTTGCGATAAAGGCTAGTAAATATTTCGCAAAGTGTCAAGCCGCCCTTTAACACCCTGTCGTCATTCATGTTCAGCGGGGCGAATATCCGGGCCGGCGATTTGCTGTTTAATTTTCCGCTGATTAAAACCCGTTCGGCTGATTCGCGGATTGAATTCAGCGGCACAATGCTTATCCCGCCGCACTTGCCGGTTTTCATTGCCGCAATTATATGCGCCGCCGCGCCGGCGTCCGCAATCATGAAAACCGTGCCGCCAGGGCAAAGGCGACGGATGCAGGCCGCAGTCCATTCCGCTATATTCGCAGAGTGATGCGCGCGGTGCGCGGCTGCCGTCCCGTTAAAGTACGGCGGATTGGAAACAACCGCGTCAAATGTCCGCGCTGTTTTCCAAGTTAAAATATCCGCGTTTATCAGTTCCAATCCGCGGCCGTTCAGCGCGGAATTTTCCGCAGCCGCCGCCAGCATTTCAGGATTGTTGTCAATCCCGGTTATTTCCAGATCCGGACTGCGCGCCAGAATATGAAGGGCGACCGCGCCGGTCCCAACCCCTGCGTCCAGAACCTTTGTCTTTTCATTTTTCTCTTTTATATTAAAAAATGCGGCCAGCCACACCGCGTCGCTGGTCGGATTGTAAATTCCAGCGCGAAATTTCACCCGCCCGCCGAGTTGCGTTAAAAATTCTTGTTTTTTATTCACCAGCCTATATAATATATAAAAATATCGTTTAATCAAAGAAAATCGTCATGCCGGGCTTGACCCGGCATCTATGGACCCCGGCCTGCGCCGGGGCGACGACGGAGCAAGTTATGTTTGATACCAGTTTGATTGTTCAGTCCGCGGTCAGTTCCTTTAACAACGCCGCAGTTTATTCGCCGGATTTTTTTTGGGCGGCGGTCATGGCCCTGCCCGTCTTTTACATCGCATGGAAAATGCGCCGGGAAATCGCGGCAAAGATTCCGCATAAAATCCTATCCGGACTGATCATCGCAATCTTGGGAATCTGGACGCTTTCCCACGGCGCGTTTGACGCCCTGCGCGATACTTCATGGGTCGGCGTGCTGTCCGCGCTGTGCATTTTCGTGATAACTGTTTTTGTCGCCAAGCGGACGCATATTAAAAACCAGCGCTGGAAATGGGCCGCGATTGCCGGCGCGATCGCGGTCGGCGCATTCTGCGGCCAGCATACCGTCTGGGGGCTGGCAATCGGCGGCGGCGCGGTTGCGGCCGGAATTGCTTTTTCATTGCTGCTGCGGGACCGCGATTACAATCCGTCGCTGGTCATAACCTGCATCTGCATCGCGCTGGGCTTTGGAATCGCCATGCAGCCGGAATTTTTTCGCTGGGGACAGCTGGGCCAGTTGACAATCATCCATATCGCAGCCGCGCTGGCGTTCGCGAAAGTGTCTTCCGCCGCGCTGGCCGGATTTTTTGCCAAACCAGGCAAGCGGCTGGGCGACAGGTTTTATGCGAAATTAAATCTGGGGCTGCGCGTTATGGAATCTTTCAGCGCAGTGCTGTTCATATATACTGAAAGCGCGCTGGTGCTGGGGGCGTTCTTTGCAATCGCGGCGGCAACCGCATGGTTCGCAATCCGCCACAGCGAAAAGCATGACGCCGGACAGATTGCCAACTTGACCGTCGGGGCGTTCGGAATCTTGACAGGCATCCCGGCGCTGACCTGCATCAGCATCATAAATTGGAAAAAAATGCATCTCCGCGATTGTTATAATTTGTTATAAATTTTGAGTTTTCTGCGCGGCGCTTTTAATTTATAATCGTACCATGATACATCCGACTGCAATTATTCATGACGGCGCGAAAATCGGGACGGATTGCGAAATCGGTCCGAATTGCATTGTCAGCGCGGGTGCCGTGCTGGGCGACCGCGTCCGCCTGATATCCAATGTCATTATTGAAAACCATACTGAAATCGGGGACGACACAATCGTGTATCCTTTCGCCGTTTTGGGATCCAAAGGCCAGGACTTGAAGTACCAGGACGATGCGGACATGTCCGGCGTCAAAATCGGCAAGCGGTGCAAGATTCGCGAATTCGCGACCATCAACCAGGGAACGCCCGCATCGGCCGGCGGAACGGTTATCGGCGACGATTGCCAGATTATGATTCACGCGCATGTCGGCCATGACGCGCATGTCGGCAACAATGTTATTATGTCAAACTCGTCAATGGCGGGCGGGCATGTTGAATTGGAAGATTTTGTCATAATTTCCGCAAACAGCGCGGTGCATCAGTTCTGCCGCGTGGGACGCAACGCGTTCTTGGGCGCGTTTTCAGCGACATCAACCGACATGATGCCTTACGCCATTTACGACGGAACCCCGGCGAAATACAGAACGATAAACAAGGTCGGGCTGGTCCGCCACGGATTTACAAATGAAGATTTGCATGCGGTTCATACGGTCTATGCCGGAATGCGCGACGACAAATACGGCGACAACATGACGGACCGGCTGAAAAAAATCCGCAGGGAAGTCGGCGGCAACAAATACGCGCTGGACGCATTGGACTTTATTGAAAACCGCAGCACGCGCGGCGTGGCGAATAATGCCTGAAAAAAAACTTAAAATTTTCATCATCGCGGGGGAAGTTTCCGGTGATGTGCTGGGCGCGAAAATCATGCGCGCGATGCCGGGCGTCCAATGGGCCGGCATCGGCGGCGTGGAAATGCGGGCCTCAGGATTGAAATCGCTGTTTCCAATCTCGGACTTGTCGGTCATGGGATTTTGGGAAGTTATCATGCGCGCGAAAACATTGACGCAGCGAATCAATGACGCCGCTGCCGCGATAATAAAATTTCAACCGGACATAGTGCTGACCATTGACGCCCCGTCCTTTGCAATCCGGGTTGTCAAAAAAGTGAAACTCGCAACCCTAACTCCAACTTTTTACCATGTTGTCGCGCCCCAGGTTTGGGCATGGGGGGCGCATCGCGCGAAAAAATATGCGGCGGTGTTTGACCGGCTGTATTCGTTTTTTGATTTCGAGAAACCATTTTTCACGAAATACGGGCTGGAAACAATCGCAGTCGGACATCCGATTGCAGATGGGCTGCATCCATCCGCGGCAAAACATGAAAAAAATATCGCGCTGATGCCTGGTTCGCGAATTTCCGAAGTCAAGCGATTGCTGCCGATATTCAGGCAAGTCGTTGCCCGTTGCTCGCTGCGCGCCGCTCGTTTTTATATCCCCACGACCGAAACGACCGATTCGTTCATCCGCAATGAAATCAAGGACTGGCCGATTCAACCGACGCTGATTCCTTTCAAGAACAGATACGATTTGTTCGCGCGGACAGATATGGCAATCGCCGCCAGCGGCACGATTTCCGTTGAACTGGCCATCATGCATGTCCCTGCTATCGTCGTCTATAAAATGAATCCGATTACGACTTGGATTGCGCGGCGCATTGTGAAATTAAAGTGGGTTTCATTGGTAAATATCCTGATGAACAAAACGATTTATCCGGAATTGCTGGGCGGGGATTGCACCGCGGAAAATATTATTAAAACCATGCGCGGATTGGATGCGAAAAAAATGATTACGGATCTGCGGCGCGCGGATTCAATCTGGCATAAATCAAAACCGGCCGCAGAAATAATTGCAAAAGACATATTGAAAGTGTAAAATCGCCGCATTATGGCGCGACAAATCATAAAATCAGGACAGATAGGCGAAAACCGCAAAGCCCGGTTTGAGTATTCTATTGACGACACAATAGAAGCCGGGGTGTCGCTGCTGGGCGCGGAAGTAAAATCGCTGCGGTACGGCATGGTTAATCTTTCCGATGGATTTGTTTCCGTGAAAAACCGTAATTTATACCTGAAAAATGTCGCGATAATGCCGCTGCCGACCGCGAACAAAGTCATTAATTTTGACGAGCGGCGCGCGCGGATTCTGCTGCTGCATCAAAATCAAATCAACCGCCTGGTTGGGAAATTGGAAGAAAAAGGCGCGACGGTATTCCCGTTGAAATTGTACTTTAACCGCCGCGGTCTGGTGAAAGTCCTGCTGGGGATTGGGTTTGGAAAAACCAGAACGGATAAAAGAAAAACGATACGGGCGCGCGAATGGGACCGTGAAAAATCGCGCGTCCTGCGCCGTGGGTAAAAAATCCGCCGTCGGCGGATTTTTTAGTTTTCAGAGTTCAGAGTTCGGTTTCTAGTGTTCAGTTGGATTGGCGCGGCCAGTTCCCTTCTGACGAAGAATTACCATTTTCGCAATAAACTACCCCCATTCGTCACCCCGGGCCACGACCCGGGGTCCATGCTGAATGGATTCCGGGTCGCGCTGCACTTGCCCGGAATGACGATGGAACGGGAATTGTTTGCGCAGTATGATTATTTTACTGGTTCCACGGCGTATTCGCCGGGCTGGATCGTTTGCAATCCTGCCTGTTCCACGCTTTTCGCAGTTCGGCCGCCACGGTTATATCCCGTTTCAACCGCATTCATTTTCATTCCAGTATTTGTATATTCCAATCTGAACAATGCGTATCCAGTGCCGCCGCCCGCGCTGGTCCCTTGCAATCCGAACGAGTAATACCCGCCCAGAATCCCATAATCCAAATCAATATAATCCAGATTCAGCATCATTGAGACATTTGTCAATCCGTCCGCAGTCATTTTGCACGCAAATTCCCGCGCAGTTAATGTTGCCTGGGAATTTATCGGCACTATGATATCCAGCGCGGTTGGCTCGCACCGGGACGAAATCCCATTCACCAGAATCTCGAAAGTCGTTCCAATGGTCGCCTTGGACAACCCTGTAGAAATGTTCACACTGGACACGGACGCTTTGGATATTTTCAGCATCGCGTTCGCTACCCCGATGCGCGTCGGAAAAGAAATCCCTGATTGCAGGCAATTGCGGCTGAACGGGTCCGCCTCGCAAATCTGGACACTGGAATGGCTGTTAATCATAAAGATATTCGCCAGCGAATTAAACAGGAATGTCCGCGTCATTTTCTCGTTCAATTTGGTGCACCCGCCGCTGCGGCACACGACCGCCGGGCGTTCGGCAAAAATGACGCCGGGATGCCGCGCGGATTCCGCATCGCGCGCCGCGATGATATTTTCGTCATAGTTCAACGAGTCTTCGCGCGCGGAAAAGTCTGATTCCGGAACAAAGTTCGGGTCGTTCGGCACCGCATAGTATGACGCGACCGGCGTTTCCGTGTATTCGGTATACACATCGCCGCCGCCGTAATACGCGTCGTTCAGGCCCGCGGCCCATGCCGGGCAGACAAAAATCAAAAGGTAAAAGATTAAAGATAATTTTCTCATGCAGCGCTCTCTTTAACAGAAGTGTAAAACAATTTGACAAACCATGTCAAAGAGAAAAATTTATATTGAAATTCGTATTGCCGATGGTGTATAACCAATGCAACGGAGACTTTTCATGGTAGATGTAATCATAAACGGCGAGGTTGGAAAACTGCATGCCGTATATAACAAGGCTGATGGCGAGGCGACCCCGCTGGCCGTTGTGTTTTCAGGCAACCCGCGCGCCGGATTCCACATGAACGATCGCGTCAGTTATGCGCTGTTCCGCGCGTTCATGGATGCCGGCTTTTCGGTCGTGCGCTTTGATTACCGCGGCGTCGGGGATTCAGACGGGACACTGGGCACGACCCAGGACAACATGATTGACATCGCGACTGTCATTGACTGGATTCAGAATCAAAACGAAGACAGCGACAAACTGTGGCTGGCCGGCAATCATACCGGCGCGTGGTACGCGTCCCAGGTTATGATGCGGCGGCCGGAAGTCAGCGGATTCGTGCTGGTATCACCGGATAACAATGTCAGCGATTTTTCGTTCCTGTCTCCGCGTCCGAACCGCGGGCTGATGATTCAAGGCGCGGGAGAGCCAAAGGAAGCCCTTGATTTCGGGCAATACATGGTGCAGTTGCTACGCAAGCAGGCGCAGATTTCAACGGAAATCCTGTTAATCAAAGACAGCGACGCGCAGTATGCGACGCCGGCCGACATTAAAAAATTATACAATGAGGCCAAGGCGTACATCGGCCGCGAAAACGAAGAAAACAAGTTGTTGTGATGCAAAACGAACAAAAACGATTTTTAGATGCGACGGCGCCTGATGACAGTCCGGCCACTATCCGGCCAAAGATGCTGGCCGATTTTGTGGGCCAGGAATCGTTAAAGCAGAACCTGGCCGTCTTTATTTCCGCGGCGCGCGCCCGGGGCGAGCCTATGGATCACGCGCTGTTATACGGGCCGCCGGGACTGGGCAAGACGACGCTGGCGCACATTATCGCGAATGAAATGGGGACGAATTTCCGCGCGACGGCTGCGCCAATGCTGACCAAGCAGGGCGATCTGGCCGCGATTCTGACATCGCTGGAACAGAACGATGTTTTGTTTATTGATGAAATTCATCGTCTGCCGACCGCAATTGAAGAAGTGCTGTACAGCGCGATGGAAGACTTTAAGCTGGACATCATGCTGGGCGAAGGGCCGTCCGCAAAAAGCGTGCGGATTGACCTGCCGCGGTTCACGCTGGTCGGGGCGACGACGCGCACGGGGCTGCTGTCAAATCCGCTGCGCGACCGATTCGGAATTGACTTGCGGCTGAACTTTTACGAAACGGAAGACCTGGCGAAAATCATCACGCGCAGCGCGAAAATTCTGGGCATCGCGATTGACATGGGCGCCGCCGGAATTTTGGCGCGGTCGGCGCGCGGAACGCCGCGGATTGCGAATCGGCTGTTAAAGCGCGCGCGCGACTTTGCCCAGAACCAGCGGTCGGAAGTCATCAATCAAAAATCTGTTGAAACCGCGCTGGCCCAGCTGGGCGTGGACGGATGCGGGCTGGACGCGATTGACCGCGGATATATGAACGCGATTGCGCGGAACTTTTCCGGCGGCCCGGTCGGAATTGAAAATCTGGCCGCGATTTTGTCCGAGCCGTCGGACACGCTGGAAGATGTTATAGAGCCGTACTTGATGCAGCGCGGATTTATTCAGCGGACGCCGCGCGGACGCGTGCTGACCGATGACGGATACAAACACTTGGAAATGGGGAAATAAATGTATTACATTAAGAAAATAAAATCAAAATGCCCGGCAGAAAAATATATCAAGGAAGTGTTGAATGCCAAATTGCCATAAATTTCCATTTGCAATCGCATACGCCGATACCGATGCCGGCGGAATCGTTTATCACGCGCGGTACATTGAAATTGCGGAACGCGCCCGCATGAACTGGCTGCGCGGGCGCGTGCCGCCGGACGGCGATATCGGCCTGGTGATACGCGACTTGGAAGTGGGGTACATCAAACCGCTGCGGCTGTGCGACGAGTTTGTCGTTGAAACAGAGATTGGCCGCGGCGCGGCCAGTCTGACCGCGGTGCAGAAATTCGTAAAGGACGGCGAAGTTTATGCCGTGCTGACTGGGCGGGCCGCGTATGTCGGCGCGGACGGGCGGCCGAAAAAAATTCCGGACGGATACCTGCCGGATTAGAAAGTGAGGGTGTAGGTGGGGGTGTAAGTGTAAGTGAAGGTCGTCGCCCGTCGTCATTCCCGCGCAGGCGGGAATCCACTGCTAGCGATAAAAGAAGTTAAGCATTGTTAACAAATGAATAAGTTTTGAGTTTGTTAACAATGGATCCCCGCCTGCGCGGGGATGACGACGGGGTGTTAATTATAACTTAACAAATGGAGCAAACAATGCAAAACAACTTTACATTTTTATCAATATTTTCGCCGCGGGATATCGTGGTGTTTCTGACATCAATTTTATTGCTGGCCGGAAGCGTCGCGTCATGGGCGATTATCGTTGGCAAATTCCGCCTGTGGAATGTGGAAAAAATCCGCCCCAGCAAAATTTCGCGCGATGACAATCCCGATACCATCGCGGACAAGTTAATCGCGCCGTATGAAAGCAATCTGTGGTTTTTATCCATGGCATCGGCGGTCGCACCTTTTGTCGGACTGTTCGGAACCATCTGGGGAATCATCCAATTATTTGCGGCAATCGGGACCAGTCAGTCAACTTCGCTGGCAGTGGTCGCGCCGGGTCTGGCCGTGGCGTTGGGCGAAACTGCGCTGGGGCTGTTCGTGGCGATTCCGGCGGCAATATTTTATCAGTACTTTTCCAAACGGGCGGACGCGCTGTACAATAAATTGGACACGGCCGCCGCAGAAATGAAACGGAAGTAAAATGACGCGACGCAGAAAATCACTTGATTCCAATTCGCTTATCGTCATGACGCCGATGATTGATGTCATGACGGTCCTGCTGGCAGTGTTCATCGTGACGGCGCCGATGCTGACATCGGGCATAGACATGGACCTGCCGCGCGGGGGGCATTCGGCGCTGACCGGCGACGATCATGCGGTGCAGATCGGCATTGATTTCCAGGGCCGGTATTACTTTGGCAAGGAGCAGATGTCCAAAGAAGAAATCGTGAAGAAAGTCCTGGCCGTGCGCGGCGAAAATCCAAAAATAACAATCATGCTGAACGGCGACCGGCAGACTTCGTACGGCGCGATCATGGCGATTATGGGCGCGCTGAAAGACGCTGGCGTGCAAAAGGTCGGCCTGCGAACGAAAATTGAAAACTGAAAATGTATTTTCAATGGAAAACGCTTTTATCTCCATCGCGGGGCATCTGGCGGTGCTGTGCCTGTTTTTTGTCGGGGCGTACTTTGTGATAGAGCGCGTGCGCATTATCGCGCCGGATGTTATTGAAATTTCCGAGATTGATTTGACCCAGGTGCAGATCACCAGCGAGACCGTTTTGTGGAATACCGACCTGCCGGATCAGGTTGCCGTGCCAGAGCCGGAGGTTCGCGAGATAAAGGCCGAGACCAAAGAAATTTCAGACGCCGCGCGCGAAATATTGCAGCCGACGCTGGTTGACGACGCCAAGACTGAAAAGCCAAAGCCCAAGAAAACAGACAAAAAATCAGAAACCAAACCGATTGACGCGCCGAAATCCAAGACTCTGGTCCGGGTGAATCGCAATACGACCAGCCTGAATCGGACGATGACGATTTCAGTGATTGACGCGCTGCGCGTGGCACTGACGCGATGCTGGGTCATTGACCGCAATCGCAGCGACATCGCGGATGTCCGCGCAGTCGCGCACCTGTCCATGCGGCCAAGCGGCGGCGTGGCGGACCTGTGGTTCGAGGAGGCTGACAACGCGGCGATTGATGCAGGATTCGCGTATGTGCTGGAAACGATTCGCAGCGCGGTCGCGGCATGCAGCCCTTTCAAGATGCTGCCCGAATCCGAGTATGAAAATTGGAAGAACATCCGCCTGACATTTTACCCGAACAACGGTGCGATAAAATGAAAATAAAAAAAATTGCCGCGATTACAATGGCCCGAAATGACGAATTTAATCTGAATCGCTGGATCGCGTACTATGGCAGATTGCTGGGTGAAGAAAACCTGTATATTTATCTGGACGGGCTGGATCAGCGCGCGCCCGGCGGGGCGGGACGCGCGAATGTCAGTCTGGTTGAAAAGCAGGGCATCCGCGTTGTTGATGCCGAAAACCGCCGGCTGAACTTTTTGTCCGACCGCGCGGCTGAATTGTTTGCCGCCGGATACGAAATAATCATCGGGGTTGATTCGGATGAGTTTTTGATTGCGGATCCCAAGACGGGAAAGAATTTGCCCGAATATCTGTCCGGACTGCGGGTAAGGAATTCTGTATCCGGATTGGGTTTGGATGTGGGCCAGCATCTGAATCGCGAAAAAAACTTTGATAAAACGATCCCATTTTTGCGGCAACGGGAATACGCATTGATAAATTCGCGATTCACAAAAACCAGCGTTATCAGCCGGCCGCTGCGCTGGGGGCGCGGGTTTCACAGGATTCGCAAACACGGCTATCACATTGACAACAATTTGTACCTGCTGCATATGGGGAATACGGACTGGAACGCTCTGCACGCGAAATATATGCATCCCGACATCATTGCCCGTGGCGAGCAAAAGCATTTCAAGCGCGCGCGCATGCGGGTTGTCCTGGACATTACGAAAAAATATGCTATAAATGGCGATGGCGTTTTCTGGCTGGCGCGGCTGATTCAGCGGGTGTTTCATCCGGTGTATTGCTGGGCCAAGCCAAGCATGATGGGCCTGCGCCTGGTTGTGAAACTGCCGGCGCGATTCAAGAAATTGGGGATATGAAAAATGAACAGAATTATAAATTTTATGGGCGGCCAGGGCAGCGGCAAAGGAACCCAGGCAAAAATGCTGCTGGATGCGTCCGATGCGAAATACAATTATATTGAAACGGGCGCGATATTCCGTGGTCTGCCTGCGGATCATGTTATATAAAAAACCATAGCGCGCGGCGAACTGGTTTCGGACGAGTTGTTGTTTGACTTGATGCAAACCAAAATGGTCGGCGAATATGATATTTTGCTGGATGGATTTCCGCGCACCTTGCCCCAGGCGCAGTGGCTGGTCCGCTCGTATCACGACAGGGATATTATGACATTTTACTTCCAAGTTCCGGAAACCGTTATGATTGAAAGAATTGCAAACAGGCTGAAACAGGGCGGCGGGCGAAATGATGACGCGGATGCGGCCGCGGTGCGCAAACGGCTGGATTCGTTCAGAACAAAAACTCTGCCTGCTGTGGATTTTCTGCGCGGACATCAGGGCGGGAACTTTACAGAAATTGACGCAACCGGAACGCCGGCAAAAATATTCGCCGAAATTCAGGGCACTCTGGCCCGCACAAAGTAAATCCAATAAATCCCCTTCGCTGGCGAAGGGGTGGCAGCGGCATGGCCGCTGACGGGGTAGTGGTGATCATGAAATTTGACAAACCAAATAAAACTTTCAGATCGCGCGCTTGTGAATTACGCAACCACAGCACATTATCCGAAGTTCTGTTGTGGAATAAATTAAAAAATCAAAGATTTTCAGGCATTGACTTTGACAGACAAAAAGTAATCAACAACCGATATATCGTTGATTTCTATTGTTCGCAATATGAACTGGTTATTGAAATTGACGGATTGTCGCATGATAACAAATATGATTATGATAAAGAACGGCACGATTATCTGACCAAACTGGGCCTGCAAGTATTGCATATCAGTGATTTGGAAGTAAAAACAAATATGGAATTAGCATTGAACCGCGTGCGTCAATATACAGCGAATGCGGATTATCAATAATTATTTTTACCACTACCCCGTCTTGCGCTGCGCGCAATCCACCCCTTCGCCAGCGAAGGGGATTTGTCCCGACTTCGTTTCAATAAATATCGTTTTATTGTGTGGCGCAGGCCAACGAATTCCCCTTCGCTGGCGAAGGGGTGCCGCGTAGCGGCGGGGTAGTGGTAAAAAACCGAACTCTGCACTCTGAAAACTAAAAACGCGGCTGCGCCGCATTTTTAATCGTCCAGAACTTTCTTTGCTATTCTTGTCCAGGAACCTGATGCTTGCTGCACATACAATTCCAAATCCATATTATGCCAAGGATTCCCATCGCAATTGCCGCCGCCGTTATCATCATGATTGTCTTCCCTAACTGTGCTGAATAATGATAAAGCCGCAGCGCGATCCATCCCTGTGAAACTGATGCACTTTCTTCCACTGCCCGATTCAACATCATTTTCAGTAAATGTTATAGTCGGTTGACTTGCTATTATCTGATTTATGCAATTATCGCTGGTATATGTAACGCAAAACGCATAACTTTCATTGGTGGTGGGGGGGGGCGGCGTTGTACTTGATGGAGTAGTTGACGATGCTGATGTTATTCCGATATAAGATGGACAGACTTCTTCACGCTCAGCGGCCAAATCTATGCCTTTGGCATCATCACTAGTACCAAAATTAGCGTCATCTTTATTCAAGCATGCGATCAATTTATCATCTGTCAAACCATCTTCATATAAAATCCATCTTTGTATGGTCGCTTTTGCCAAGTATTTTATATTCGCAGGATCAGATGCGTCCACGCACGCCGCGTCTAATTTTGCCTTGTTCAACTGTTCCAAAATTATACGGCACTGGGCGATTTTCTGTTGTTTTTCCGCTGTTGCGCGATTTCTATCTTGTTCTTGCTTCTGTTTTTGGCGTTTTAATTCCGCGCAATTATCCGCCGTCAAACTGGCCGGATTATCCGCATCATTCACCAGGACATAACACCCAGTCTGGCCATTGCATTCTGGCTCCTGGCTGGCGGCCATGCATTTTAACTCCTTGAACTGCGGCGCCGCGGCGGTCATATCGCCGCGATTGCAATAATCCAGTATATTATCCTTATTGCGTGAGATTTTTGTCTTTTCTATGTTGGCGCGGCAAGCCTGGTCATTCTTTTCGCACCAGCCGCAAGGATTCATTTTTTGTTCCAGCGCGTCTTCCGCGGCAATCTGCGCTATCTGGGCCTTGGCGACATCTTCCGCAGCCTTGGCTTTGGTCTTGGCGATATCTGACATGCGGCCGGCATAATTTTCATCAGTTTCTATTTTAATCGGGACATACGCGGACGCATCTTTGTACGGCGCGTACCCGGCCTTCATATTCGCGACCCGATCCGCAAATGAAACATCGTTTATCGTTTTCGGCATTTTTGTTGCGTGCAGCGTCGTGTCTTCGGCATTTTCAGCCTTTAACCCGGACAATTCCACAGATTTCGCAATGTAATCTTGTATCCATTTCGGCGCAGCCGCAGGCGACGCGTCGGCGTACACTATTTCATTGCGCGCGGCCGCGGCTGGAAATTGCCCCGGAAAAGCATTCGCGCCAAAATTGCCCCCGCCGCGGTTTTTCACATAATCATTAAACGCCGTGTCAATGTATCCGCCGCAGGATCCGGCGTAATTATGCCCGTTCATCTGCGACAGCGCAACCATGACGCCGGGGCGAATATCGCTTGCCATTTTGCCGGCGCAGTTGTTCATGCGCGAGCATTCCGCCGCAACCAAGCCGCCGACAATAATCTGACATTCGTTTGTCTTGACTTCCGTCCCCTTGGCGTTCACGACAATCGGCACGCCCTGGTTGTACGGCCCGTTCATGTTATAGAAAGGATTATTGGAATAATTCTGGACATTCTGAATCTTGCCATAGTTTGACATGACCTGGGGGGCGGCATTTGCGGCATTCGCCGCAAATACAATGAATAATGAATAATGAATAATGAATATTATTTTTCTCATTTTGTTCTAATCTCTGTTCCCCTCCCTTGGAGGGGTGCCCGCAGGGCGGGGTGATTTACAGAGCGGCTATGTAAACCACCCCGGCACTTCGTGCCACCCCTCCAAGGGAGGGGAACTTATTACATATTTACATCTTCACAGGATTCCACATCCTGGCAGAATTCTTTTTCACCCCCGGTGGACATTCCCCCGATTATGCCGCCGACAATTCCAACCGCGCCGCCGATGGCTGTTCCCCATCCCGGCGAGACCTGGGTTCCGATTGAAGCGCCCGCAACGCCAGCCCCGGCCGCCATTTTCGCCGCTGATGCCGCCTTGGACTCGCCCCCAACCTCGCATACTTTCTGCGCGCGGCAGATGTGGCAGTTGCGCAATGACGGCTCAAACACGACGCTGACCACGCGCAGGCCGCCGTCTTTGTCGCACTTGCCGTCCTTGCAAGGATCTTCGGCCTTCATCGCTTCGCAGGTTTTGCGCGCGCTGTCGGTATCTTCCCGGCGCGACAATTCCGCGCGCTTGGAAACATATTGGCGGAACGCGCGCGATTCGGCGTTTATCTGCGCGATAAGTTTCGCGGTATTGAACACGCTGGCGCCCAACGAGGACCGGCCCGCGGGTTTCTTGGCATCGTTGCAGGCCGCAATGGTCTGATCTTTCTCGAACTGCTTGAAAAACTCGTTCACGGTCTTGTCCGCATTCGCGCGCCAGTCTATTTTCTGCGTGCTGCTGGCCATGTTCAGAATCGCATCGTCTTCGGGCAGGCAAGACATGTCCGTTCCGCATGCGCGCCCCAACTGCTCGCTGAAATAGTTGATGCACCCGCGCATCATCTGGTAATCCATTTGCAGCAGCGCAGCGGACACGATAACATCAAATTGCTCTTGCCCTTTGCAGGACGGGAACATGTTTTGCGGGCACATCGCGACGATTTCGCTGGTCTTTCTTCCGACGCATTCCGGCTTGTCATAGTTCGCGCCGCATTTGTCCTGCAAGCATTTGTCAATATCATTCTCGCAGAATTTTACGCGCAGGAATCCCAGTTTGTCATTGATACCGCTCTTGAATCCGGAAATCTTGCCGTTGCATTCGTCAATAATCGGGCAGATTCCGGCCGCCGTGGAAACATTGTCCAGACACAGCGAATCGGTTGACTTCTGGCATGAATCTTCCAGGCAGAGCTGCGTCTTGGCCAGGCATGTTGACCGCATGTTTTTGTCGGCGTATTTGGCGGCTTCCTTTAATATCATTTCCGATTCGTCTTGCCAGTCTTTCAGCACATAGGTTTTCACCGCCATGCACTGATCCAAAACATCGCCGCATGCGTTCGCGCGGCGGCCCAGCAGATCTTCATCCAAGCAATTCTCAAAATTCGCGCCGCATCCGCCCTTGTCCGCGATGCACGAACGGTACGCCAGCAAGCATTCGCCGCGATTGTATTTGTTCGTGTTGTCCAGCATTTCCAGGCGCGCGGTGCGGACGGCCTTTTCAGCAATAGCCAAGTTGTCTTCGGCGATTTTCTTTTGATTTTTCAGCAACGAATCAAAACTCTTGCAATCCGCGGTAACCATGCGGCCGTACAGGATTTCTTCCATCCCGGCAATAGGTCCGCAGGCTTTTAATTTCGTCGCGCAATTTTCCACCGCGGCCGCATACAAATCGTCGCCCAGCATTTCGTCGCTGTCCAATCCGCCGCTGGTCCCCAATTGGCCGTTCATCCATGCGGCCCAGTCAATCCGCTTGGATTTCGCCGCGCCGGACGCCCCGAATACCAGCATCGCCTTGGCCCCTAATTTTTCGTATTCAACACCAGCGCCAAAAGCCTTTTCCGCCTTGGCCTGGATATCGGAAATTTCCTTTATCTTGGATTGCGACGCGTTTATGTTCGCGCTGCACGCGCAACGGCCGCCCTCTCCTTCGCCCAGCAAGCAGAAGTCATCCATGCATGAACGATAGTTTTCGCGACACGCGGCTTCGTCAATAACTGGTTCGGCCGGCTTGTCGTCAGGCTTTTTATCACCGGGCTTGTCATCCGGCTTGGATTTCGGAACAGGCGACGATCGTATGATTCCGCCGCCTTCATCCGGGGCGGACAGATTCACGCCTGCTGTCAGATTTATGCCGGAAACCGAAGGCATCCGCGCGGCGGCATTCGCGCGCACCCCGACGCGCGTTTCATCATAAGGCTGCGCGGTCGCGCGATCATCCGCATTTGCGGCGAATGCCGCAAATGCAATGAATAATGAATAATGAATAATGAATAATATTTTTTTCATAACCCTCTCCCCCTACAACCTTAAACCTTAAACCCTAGACCTACTTAAAGCGCTCTTTGCGCTTTACCTGGCTGGTCTCGAACATCGTTTGCATCAGGTTCTGCGCGGCATCCGGCGTCATTGCCGTCCCAGTCGCACCGTAATCGTTCGTCCCGTTCAATGCTATGATGCGCAGCGGCGTTTCCCCTGCCCCGCATTCAATATAATACTGCGACGCCGGATAAGATTTTCCCCAGCATCCGCCATTCAGCACAGAAACATATCCGTCCGCCGCCAGGGCCGCGCAGGTCGGCTGAACCCCTGTGGTGATTTCGCCGCCGGATACCGATTCCGTCGCATTGCTTAAAATTCCATCGCACCAGATCTTGACCTGGCTGCCGTTCACGGTCGCGTATCCGCCGCCGCTGGTCTTGCGCGCGCCAAAGCAATCGCCGTCATCGCCCAAAATTCCAGTATCATAATCTTCGCGGATTCCGGTGTTCGTTTCAATCTTGCGCTTTTCCAAGGCGATCGGCTGGCCGGACGCCGCAACCAACGCATCCGGACAAATCAATTTCATCCCCCAGCATTTGCCGATGGAATCCCACAATTGATTGTTAAATCCGGCCCCCATGCTGACATAGCATTGCGCCGGATTGATTTTGCAAATCGTTTCCTGGTCCCACCACGACGCGCCCTGCACGCCATGCGTGCAAAGCGCAATTAATAATGAATAATGAATAATGAATAATATCCGTTTCATTTTTTATTTATAAAAACCGGTCCTTATCGTTATTTCTGCAACTTTGCCGCCGTATTCCATTCGGAATGGCCCCGGGGCGTGGCCCGGGGTGACAAAGGCCTTGATACTCTCATTACAAAATAAATACCCCGCCCCATCACAGTCCAAACCATCCCCATCGTCATTCCGGGCAAGCGTGTCAGCGCGCGACCCGGAATCCAGGTCATTATTATCAATTTCACCTTTTGGTTATTATTTTACCACATTTTTTATCTTTTATCTTTTAATTTTTATCTTTTTTCACTTACGGATTATAGCAATATCCCCAATCGTCATTGGAATTTACATTCTTTTCATACGAATTCAATCTGGCGGGTTCCGGCGTCGCCGAACTCTTGTTATCTTTCCAAGTGCCGCCCATGCCTTCGCATTCCGTGCGCAATATCACTGTCATATTGACAGACAGAGAGTCCATAACGCTGTTGATATCGGCCAGAATATTTTCCGGAACAGTTTCCAGGTCTGTCTGCAATGACGGCCGCACGCACATATTCACCGCATAGTTGACCAGCATCTCGTACAGACTGCCCGAATAATCCGAACATTCTTCCAATTGCGCCATAACATCGGCCGGAACGCATTGCTTGCAAGCCGCACTTGCGTCAGCAAACTGATACCCCGGATTACAACTGGTATAGCACATCGTGCATTGATATCCGCCGCTGGGGGGCGGTACAGGATCAACCGGCGGGGTGGCCCCACCGCTGCCGCCGTCACCTGACTGGGATTGGGTGATTACCACAGTTTTACCCCTGCACCCGTTCGCCTTGCTATACATTCCGCGCCGATACATACGGCACCCGTACGGATATTTGTGCAAAGTATCCGATGACAGCGGCCTGCACAACTCTGACGCATAGTTCCCCACGGTCGTTTTGCAAGTGTCCGCGATTTGCAGCGAATTATAATTGTACAGCGCGTCGCGCAATTCCGTCAGTCCTGGCGCGCCGCCGGTATAGACCAGCGCGCAAGTGTCCAGCCGCGTCTGGCACAAATCTTCGGATAATTCAATCCGCATCCCCAGCAGTTTGTTTTTATCCACATTGCTAAAATCCTTTAATTGGCTGAGCTGCGTGTTATAGCATTCGTTGATGACGACCATGCATTCGTCTTTGACCTGGGCGATGCGGGCCTGCTGGGCCTGATAAATTTCTGTCACGGCTTGGCGCAAAAACTCTTCCCAGACATCTTTTGATAAATCGCGGCAAGTGTCCAGGCTTTTTTTCGCAAAATCCTTTTGCTTTTGCAACTGCGACACCAGCAGACGGTTTTCTTGGGCAATCAAGACATCGTTCGCATCCAGCGTGGTCGCCCGTTCCAACTTGTAAAAATCGGCGGTATAAATAGGTTCGCCGGTGTCCTTGTTCAGGAACCGCCCTGTTACATCCAGACAATGCACAAAGTTCGGCCCGCACGCCGATTCACCGGTTATATCCTTGCGCACCGCGGCCACGCAGTCGTTGATTCCCGACGAATTATGCGAATCATAGTTGGCCAGCCGTTCTTCGTGCATCGCGGCTTCCTGTTGCCGTATCGCGCCCGCGGCCGCGATCTGTTTCGCGGCCAGATTGTTTGACATCAGGCTGCAATCGTTTTCAATATACATTCCGTACGCCGACACCGCCATGTTCATGATTGAATTCGTCGCGCAGGCATTTTTTGCAAATTCAGCGCATTGCCCGTGCACCGCGTTGTACAGCCGCGCGCCGGACAATCCGGAAATATCAACGCCGCCGATTAAATCGGATGCGTTGAAAATCTGGTTTATGCTGCCCGCGATATCCAACTTGCCCCCGGTGGACAGCGCGGTGTTCTTGGCAGAGTTCAGCACGCTGGAAATCCCGGCCAGTTTCTGCGCGGATTCGCTGGTGTCTTTTTTGGTCGTCGCGATTTTTTCACCATCGGATGCTTTCAGCATCGCCTTGACATCGGCCGTGGATTTGGAAATAACATCCATGTTCAGGTCTTGGAAATCTTTCAGACTGCCCGTGGTGTTGGCAAGGGCCAGTTCTTTCTTTTTAATCGCATCCAGGCGGCTGGAACAAATGCACCGGCGATAGTCATCATCCGCGGTCGCGCAAAACTGATCCATGCAGGTGAAATATGAATCGCGGCAGACATTGTACCCGTCGCCCAGCGCGATAGAAGCGGACGGCAGCACCGCGCGCGAAATCTGCGCGGATCGCGGAACAATCCCCGCGCGCGATTGGACGGGCGCCGTTGAAATTCGCGGCGCGGCCGCGACGCGCGCCGAAACCGCAGACGCGTTCGCACGCGATGCGGAAACGGGCGCGGCCGCGGCGCGATTGACCACCGTGGTGGCGACGCCGGACCTGGAAACTGTTGAATCGCCGCGCGTGGCGGCATTTGCAGGCGCAGCCTGCATAAAAATGCAAATTAAAAGATAAAAGATAAAAGACTTTCTCACCTTATGTAAAAGTGTAGTAAAATTCCGCGCCCCGGCGCAAGTAAATTTATCTTGATTTCCATCATTTTTTAATTTAACCTGCCTGCAATGAAAAGCGGATAAAAATGGCAAAAGACGAAGTAATGACTTTCAACGGCGTGGTGTTGGACAAACTGCCCAACACGATGTTTCGCGTAAAACTGGAAAACGGGCATGAAATCCTGGCCACGATTTCTGGCAAAATGCACAAGATGCGTATCTGGGTGAATGTAAATGATAAAGTCCGCGTTGAAATGACGCCTTATGACCTGGACAAGGGGCGTATCAGTTTTGTAGAGCGCAACCGCGGTCCCGCGGCCGCAGCAGCGACAACCGACACCCCGGCCGCATAGTCAGCATGTAAAACCCTTGAATTTTGTAGATAAATTATATATAATTGCAATAAATGGTGCGCAACCGCTGCCGAATGGCGGAGATTTCGCACCATTTATTGCATAAATTCCAGAACCCTTTCCAGACCGGCCAGGTCGTTGGAACCGGACACGAACCGCCAGCCGGCGGCGGCAAAGATTTCCCGCACGGCCGCGCCCGCGTCCGCGCCGATTTCCAAAAATATTTTTCCGTTTTCAGCCATCAATCCGCGCGCGGCAATCGCGATTTCACGATAAAACTTCAACCCGTCCGCCCCGGCATACAGCGCGATCTTTGGGTCAAATTTCGCCGACCGGTCAACCCGGGCATCGCCGGTCGCGATGTACGGCGGATTAGAAACAATGATGTCAAATTTCTGATTTATTTTATGATTTATGAAAGAGCCTTTGCAAATACTGACATTGTCATCCAATCCCAGCCGATGAACATTTTTCCGCGCGACGCGCAATGCGGCGCGGGACCGGTCTATCCCGACCCCTGATGCGCCGGGAATATTTTTAACCAGCGCGCAGATCAACGCGCCCGTGCCGGTTCCCAAATCCAAAATCCTGACGCCGGGGCGCGCGGCGCGGATGGCTGCCTCTACCAAGGTCTCGGAATCTGGGCGCGGATCCAGCGTCGCGGCGCCAGTTGAAAATTCCAGCCCGTAAAACCACTTGCGTCCGATGATTTTGGATACAGGCATCCCGCGCCGCAACTGCCGCCGGATAAGCCATAATTTCCACAAAGGCACCCGTTCGGGCAATTCGTCCAAGAGATATTTGATATTTTTAATTTCGTCACCCCGGGCCCCGCCAGGGGCCCATGGATTCCGGGTCGCGCGCTGACGCGCTTGCCCGGAATGACGATTTTTTGATAAAAAATTAAACGCTTGTTTTTTATTCACGCGTCAATTATAATCCGGCCCGACATGAAATACAAAAAAATTATAATCATCGCTGTCGCCGCCGTTGTTTTGGCGGCCGCATGCATCGCTGTATTCGGCCGGCGCGCCGGGCGCATTCTGAACATCGGAAAGTGCGAGATTTCCGTTCCAATCAAAAGCGGCGACACGCTGTCATCCGTTCTGACCGCGCAAAACCTGACCATGGCGGAAATTCATTCAATTGACGGGCTGCTGCGCGAAACTGCCGGGGTGCGGAACCTGCGCGCGGACAGCGACAAACTGGTCTTGACGAAAAAAACCGAAGAGGCCCCAGTTGAAAAAATCTTGTTAATCAACGGCCCGTGGCGCCAGGTTGAACTTAACTGCGCGGACGGCGTTTGGTCCGCGAAAACAATTGATGTTGAAAAGGAAGTCCGCATAGTTCACAAATTCGGCGAAATCAAGGACGGCGACAGTTTTTATCTGGCCGCCCAGCGCGCCGATATCCCGGCCGGCGTAATTCTGGAAGTATACGACCTGCTGGCGTTCGAGATGGATTTCGAGCGCGACATCCGCGCAGGCCAGCAGTTTTCCGTGCTGTACGAAGAAAATTATGCCAGCGGCGATTTCGTAAACACGGGCAGCATCATACGGGTCTCGTTTGACGCGTTGCGCGGCAATGTGAATATGTACCGGTTCAAGAAATCGGATAATACAGTCGGATACTATGATGAACGCGGCAACGGCGCGATAAAATCATTAAAGCGCACGCCGATTAACAACGCGCGCGTTTCCAGCAGTTTTTCCATGAATCGCAAGCATCCGGTCCTGGGGTACACGCGCGCGCACAAAGGCGTTGACTTTCGCGCGGCATCCGGCACGCCGATTCCGTCCGCCGGCGCGGGGCGCATCGCGGCGCGCGGATACAACAGCGGGCATGGGAACTTTATACGGGTCCGGCACAACGGCAGTTATGAAACGCTGTACGCGCACATGTCAAAATTCCAAAAAGGCGTGGTCGTCGGAACCGCCGTGCGCCAGGGACAGATTATCGGCTATGTCGGGTCAACGGGACTTTCCACCGGGCCGCATTTGCATTACGAAGTCATCCAGAACGGGCGGCATGTAAATCCGATGACGGTTAAACTGCCCGCGATAAATAACCTGCCGGATGCGGACAGGCCGGCATTCATGGAATTAAAGACCAAGATTGACAACGCCGCGGAAATGCTGCGCAATAATCCGAAACTGACATTGCAGTTGTAAATTCGTTATTCGTACTCGGAACTCGTGATTCGGGACCAGTGCTTTCCTTTCCATCGTCATTCCGGGCGCAAGATGGCGGTGTGGTAAAATAAACGAATATAACACAGTCGTCATTCCCGCGCAGGCGGGAATCCACTGTTAGCGATAAAAGAAGTTAAGTACTGTTAACAAATAAATAAATTTTGAGTTTGTTAACAATGGATTCCCGTTCTTTGGAAAAACAGTTATCAAATGTTTTTCCAAATTCAGTGCGGGAATGACGACTGGGGATGGTTTGAGGCGGGAATGACGACGAGGGGCATGATGAAAAAAATTCTCTTTTATCTTTTAATTATTATCTTACCGGTCTTGCCGGTGGTTGCGCGGGGGGGGGGGGGATTTATTGAGAAATCCGGCGATGTTCTGACACTGGCCCTGCCCGCATACGCGTTGGGCATGGCGGTTCGCGAAGACGGCTGGACCGGAACGATGCAGTTTGGCGGGGCTTACCTGGCCACTGTTATTTCAACCAGCGAACTGCAAAAATTGACCCATGCGCCGCGGCCGAACGGCGGCAAAAACGGATTCCCATCAGGGCATGCCAGCAGCGCTTTTTCCGCCGCGACATTCATTCATAAAAGATACGGCTGGAAACAGGCGATCGCGCCATACGCATTGGCCGCATGGACCGGATACAGCCGGATTCATTCCGATTGGCACTATTTTTACCAGGTGGCTGGCGGCGCGGCAGTCGCCGGATTGTATACATGGCTGCTGGTCGGGCGAATGGAAGCGCCTGCGGTCATGGTTTCGCCAACGCTGGACGGCGGCGTCCGCGCAGATTTCAATGTAAAGTTTTAAGGTTAGGCACTAGGATTAGTAAACTTTGTGCAGATTTACACATTCTGGTCATCCCCCCCGTCGTCATTCCCGCGCAGGCGGGAATCCACTGTTAGCAATAAAAGAAATTAAGTATTGTTAACAAATGAATAAGTTTTGAGTTTGTTAACAATGGATCACCGCCTGCGCGGGAATGACGACGGGGGGGGGGGGCTGGCTGCGTCAGCCACAATGGTATAATCACTAACAACTAATACTTAATAACTAAAAACGGTTGCGGCCGTTTTTTTATGCCGCCTTGGCCAGTTCCGTTCTGGTTTCACGGACGATTTTTCGCAAGTCATCAATCGGCACCATCGTCCCATCGTTGCGCACCGCAGACCAATAATCCCAGCCGTTAAAAGAAACGCATCTTTGTATCTTGGCCGCCATTACATGTATGGATGACTTGCCCAATGTCGTATGCGCCAATTGGCAATCGTGCGTTATAATCACGCGGTCCCCGCGCGGCCCGACCAGCGTTTGCCCGACATGCAGCAATCCGCCCGCGATCAATTCCCGGAATGCGACTTTGGCCTCTTCCCGTTTGGGCGCAACCTCCCACTCTGTCAAATCAACCGGCATAATTGCGGCAATTCGTTCCAGTGCGGCGGCGACATAGCCCGCGTCCTGCTCTATCCCTATGAAATTCCGTCCCAGCGCACGCGCCACCGCGCCGGTTGTGCCGCTGCCCATAAACGGATCCAAAATAACATCCCCGGCGCGCGTGCTGGCCAAGATTATCCGCTGCAACAAACTTTCCGGCTTTTGGGTGTTATGCAATGATTTCCCATCCGTGCCCTTTAACCGCTCGCCACCCAGACAGATGTCCAGATTCCAATCGCTGCGCATCTGCTTGCCATTATTCAACTTCTTCATCGTGTCGTAATTGAAAGTATAACCGCCCGTTTTGGTCGGCGTCGCCCAAATCATAGTTTCATGCGCGTTCGTAAACCGCGTGCCACGAAAATTCGGCATGGGATTTGTTTTCACCCAGACAATATCGTTCAGGAACCAGAACCCCGCATCCTGCATGGCCGCCCCGATGCGGTAAATATTGTGGTAAGAGCCGATGACCCAGATGCAACCGTTTGGTTTCAGCACGCGCCGGCACTGGGCCAGCCAGTCGCGCGTAAATTTGTCGTATGCGGCCGCGGATGCAAAACTGTCCCATTCGTCGCGCACGGCGCGGGCGGCGGTCCCGTCTTCGGGTCGGTAAAGCGTTTTATTCCCCAGTTGCAGGTTGTACGGCGGATCGGCAAAGACGCAGTCAACAGATGCGTCCGGCATCAAACGCATTTGTTCTATACAATCCCCATTAATGATTTTATTCAACCATTCTCTCACGCACTTATTTTATCACAAATCGCCCCCCGGAAAAAGCGGCCGTGGCCCGCCGCAAAAAATAAATTGCTTGATTTTATTTTTTTTGCTAACTTTTGTTTCAACAGACACTGAGTTTTTATCAGAATGCGTCAAGGTGGTGCAAAACCGACCCCGAGTGTATTTGACATACACGACGAGGGTCGGGTTTGTGCCGATTTGACGCATTATCATAAAAACCATCAGATCAGAGATAAATAAATTGAGATGCCCTTATTGCAATAATACTGAATCACAAGTCAAAGACAGCCGTCCTGACATTGATGATTCCACCATTCGCCGCCGACGGATTTGCAGTGCTTGCGGCGCTAAATTCATAACCATTGAACGGATAATCCTGCGCGATTTTTCTGTCCATAAAAGCAACGGCTCGCTGGAACCTTTTGACCGGGAAAAGTTAAAGAAATCCATCAAAATCTCGTGCCGCAAGCGGAACATCAGCGAAGAACAGATTGAAAAATTGGTCAATTCCATTCACCGCCGCCTGGAAACGGAAAATTCCGATTCAGTCATTCCAAGTGAAACAATCGGGCAGATGGTCCTGGAATCCTTGCTGAACCTGGATGCAATCGCGTTCGTGCGGTTCGCGTCGGTGTATAACAAATTCAGCCGGATTTCGGACTTCAAGAAACTGCTGAACACCATTCCAGAAACGGACGCCGTCGATTCTGCATGCGAATTGCCAAAACACACCGGGCGGTTGTTGTGAAAAAATTTTTATCTTTTATCTTTTATCTTTTATCTTTGCCTGCTCTGGCGGCGCAGTTGCCGACTGTGCTGTCCGAATCGGACGCCGAGACATACGCCCAGATTTTTGAGTTGCAGCGGCAGGAAAAGATTGACGCGGCAACCAAACTGGAACCGCGCATCAGCGATCGGATTTTAATCCCGGATGTCCAGTACAACAAATACATGTCCCGGTCTTACCGGTCCACCGGCCAGGAAATAATCAACTGGCTGTATGTCAACAATACCCTGCCCGGCGCGGACAACATGATGAAAATGGCGCATCGCAAAAAGGTCGCAGACCGCGCGCGCGCGCCGAAACTGCCCGCGACCATATCCGGCGCGGCCGCGCAGAACACCAGATCCGAATCGTGGACCGCGAAAAAATACTCACCCGGGACAGAGCAGAATATAACGAAATTCAAGAATGCCCTGCGGCGCGGCAACACCAAAAATGCCAAGGATATTTTGCAGGATAAAAAAATCGCGGCAGCGCTGACCGCGGAAGATTACGGCCGCTTGTCCGGACGGCTGGCGTTTATTTATTACTGCGGCGGGTACTTTGACTTTGCGCGGCATTGGGGGACAATCGCGGCGGACGCGAAATCTGAATACGGGCTGTGGACCATGGGGCTGATGTCTTGGAAAAATGGCGAGTATCCGGCAGCGGAACAATATTTCAAGCAAATGCTGGCCCTGCCGCAAATCAACAATTTGCGCAAGAACGAAGTCTTGTTCTGGGCGGCGCGCGCGGCCGAGGCGAACGACAACTATGGCATTGCGCGCGATTATTGGAAAATCGCGGCCGCGGCCAGTCCGGCTTCATTCTATGGCGCGCTGTCAAATTCATCGCTGGGCTGGACCACCAGTTATGACTTTTACGAAGACGAATTGACGGACGAAGACATTGAAAAACTGATGAACACGAAATACGGGCGGCATGCGGTCGCCGCTTTGCAGGCGGGCCAGCCGGCGCTGGCCGAGCAATACTTGCGCCTGCTGATAACGGCGGACGCCAGCGACAAGCAACTGCACGCGGTGCACGCGCTGGCCACGACCGCTGAACTGCCGCGGACCGCGATGCAGGTTGCGGGCGTCGTGCGGACGCGCGGAATTTTGGAAATTGACGACGATGTCATTTCGGCGGCCCAGTACCCTATGCCCGACTGGGAGCCATTGGGCGGGTGGAGCCTGGACCGCGCATTGCTGTTCGCAATCGTCCGCCAGGAATCAGGATTCAAGACCGCCGCCAAGTCTGTCAAAGGCGCGAACGGCGTCATGCAAATCATGCCGAAAACCGCCAAACTGACCGCGCCGAATATCCGCGAACTGGACATGGCGAATCCGAATCATAACATGTCCGTCGGCCAGCAGCACATTGTTGATTTGCTGCAACTGCCGAATGTTGACGGAAATATTATAAAAATGCTTATCAGTTATAATGCCGGAAACGGGGCCCTGGCCAAGTTCGAGAAGACATTTCAGACCGATGATCCGCTGCTGTTTATTGAAAGTTTTCCAAACACGGAAACACGAACTTATGTGAAAAAAGTCTTGTCCAACCTGTGGCTGTACCGGGCCAGATTGGGCCAGCCATTGCGCGGAATAACAGAATTGACCGAAGGCAAATGGCCAATGTACGAATCCCAGGACGACTTTGTATTGCGTCGTGGTGAAATTAAACCGGTATAAATTAAGAACTTGACTTTTGTCGCGTTTTATCGCATAATGCAATAAAAGGATATAAAATGCTTAATAGTTTTCAGTCTGTCAGACTTTCGCAAAACATCATCGCCGACGCGTCAAAATACGCCGCCTTGGAAATGCGCAGCGTGCCGAAACAAATAGAATATTTTTACACACTGGGGAAAATAGCCGCGGAAAATCCGGACTTGCCGCTGGCCTTTATACGCGATGCGATTTCCGCCCGGGCCGAGATTGATAATAAGAAAACATCAAAATTTAATTTCAGAACTGCCTGAATAATGCAACTGACGCAAACAAGTTCTTTTAATAAAATTTACAAGAAATTACACTCTAATCAACTGCCGGCGGTGAATGCCGCCATCAAATTCATTTGCGATAATCCAGAAGCGGGCGAATTGAAACGGGGCGACCTTGATTGGCTGCGCGTTTACAAATTCAAGATAAATGCTCAACTTGTTTTATTGGGATATTGCGTATCCGGGGACGATGAAATTATTTTGACACTTGCGGCATTGGGCAGTCATGAAAATTTTTATCGCGATATCAAGCGAACATGAAGACATTTCCAACATTTGACATTGAAAATGAAACCGGCGGAATTGTCGCCGGCGTGGACGAAGCCGGCCGCGGCCCGCTGTGCGGTCCTGTCGTCGCCGCCGCGGTCGTCATTCCGGCGCGCGCGGCGGGCTGCGCCATCAACGACAGCAAAAAGATGACGCGCGCGGCGCGGGCGGCCGCATATGACTGGATTATGAAAAATTGCGCGGTTGGAATCGGGCAATGCAGCGCGGCTGAAATTGACGGGATGAATATTTTGCAGGCTTCATTGACGGCCATGAAGCGCGCGATTGCGAACCTGCCCCAGCCGCCGGATTTTATCCTGGTTGACGGGAACCGGCTGCCGGACGGCGTTGTCGGGCGCGCGGTGGTCGGCGGGGATGCAAAAAGTTTGTCCATCGCGGCGGCATCAATAATCGCCAAGGAAACCAGGGATAATTACATGGCGGATTTGGCGCGGCAATTTCCGCAATACGGATGGGATAAAAATGCAGGGTACCCGACAAAATCGCACTTGGCGGCAATCGCGGAATATGGTATAAATAGTCATTATCGGAAAACATATAAACCAGTAAAGGAAGCGTTATGCAAATCAGAACAATAGATGAATTAACAGATATCCGCGGCAAATATGTGCTGCTGCGCGACGACTTCAATGTGCAGATTGTTGATGGCGAAATCATGGATGCCTTTCGCATTGAACAATCGCTGCCGACGATTCGCCGATTGATGGAAATGGGCGCGCGAATCGCAATCGTATCGCATCTGGGGCGGCCGGATGGCCAGCGCGCTCCAAAATACTCGCTGGCGCCGGTCGCGCAATTGCTGGCCGAATTGTTAGAGCATCCGGTTGTGTTTGTCCCGGACTGCCTGAATAAAACCATTTTGCCGACAATGGCGGACGGCAGCGTGGTCTTGTTGGAAAATGTGCGCTTTTACGCGGCCGAAGAAGAAAATGATACTGAATTTTCCCGGAAATTGGCGGGAGGCTTTGACATTTTCGTAAATGATGCGTTTGCCGTATCGCACCGCGCGCATGCATCAACCGTCGGGGTTGCAAAACTTCTGCCTTCGTACGCGGGGCAATTGCTGGGTCATGAAATAACGGAAATCACGAATCTGATGATGAATCCGGACCGGCCGCTGCTGGGGATTGTCGCGGGCGCGAAAGTATCCAGCAAACTGACATTGTTAAAGTCCTTGATAAACCTGTGCGACAAATTGATTATCGGCGGCGCGATTGCAAACACATTTATCCTGGCCCAGGGGGAAAATATTGGAAATTCCCTGGCAGAACCGGAATTGATCGGCGCCGCGCTTGAAATTCTGAACTATGCGGCCGCCAAGGGCTGCGAGATAATGCTGCCGATAGACAAGGGCGTCGGAAAATCATTCTCGCCCAAGGCAACGCGCACAAACAAGCCTTTTTCGGAAATCCAGACGGACGATGTCATAATGGACGCCGGCCCGCAATCAATCGCAAATTATGAAGAATTGATTGATACGGTTAAAACAGTGCTCTGGAACGGGACGGTTGGAATGGCCGAGTGGCAACCAACTTGGTCGCAAGGCAGTTTCGCGCTGGCACGGTACATCGCAAATCGCACAAAACAAGGACTGTTAAAATCCATAATCGGCGGCGGCGATACGGTCGCGGCATTGGAAGCGACCGGAACCAAGAACGACATGACTTATGTCAGCACGGGCGGCGGCGCATTCTTGGAGTTCATAGAAGGAAAGAAATTGCCGGGGATAGAAGCAATTGCTGTTGGCGGTTAGTAATTGGTAGTTCCCCTCCCTTGGAGGGGTGGCCGAAGGCCGGGGTGGTTTACAAAAGTAAAGTTCAGAGTACAATTTTTACAAATTTTCGTCAGAAAATTTGTCATGGCGGATTTAGTCCGCCATAGGGCATTAAACCTTGTTTCACAACAAGTTTGTCATTCCATCCATCATACTTCATAAATCATAAATCCTGTAAACCACCCCGCCGCTACGCGGCACCCCTCCAAGGGAGGGGAACTGGCTCAACAACTACCAAAAGGCGGCATCGCCCGCCGTACCAACCGCCGACTACTAAAATTGCGAATCGGTCAAACGGGTGGTATAATCCTGTAAACAAAGGATTATACTATGTCTTACCTGATACCGCATGTTGTTGAAGAAACACCCCGCGGCGAGCGCGGCTTTGATATTTTTTCGCGGCTGTTGCGCGATCGCATCATAATGTTGCAGGGCGATATTGAATCTGAAATGGCGAATGTAATTATCGCCCAAATGCTGCTGCTGGAATCCGAAAATCCAAACAAGCCGATATCTTTGTATATCCAGAGCCCCGGCGGCAGCATTGATGCCGGAATGGCGATACTGGATACCATGAATTATATCAAATCGCCGGTTTCAACAATCGGCATCGGCATGGTCGCTTCTATGGCATCCGTGTTGCTGGCAGCCGGCGAACGCGGCCAGCGATTCGCCCTGCCGAATACGCGCGTTATGATCCACCAGCCGCACGGCGGCGCCCAAGGCCAGACGACTGATATTTTGATACAAGCCGCTGAAATTCAGAAAGCCAAGGAACTGTTGCAAAAATTGCTGGCAGATTACACAGGCAAGCCGGCCAAGACGCTGGCCGAAGACATGGAGCGCGATAATTACATGTCCGCGCCGAGCGCCGTCAAATACGGCCTGATAGACGCAGTATTGGAGAAGAAATAATCATGTCAGATGAAAACGACATCATAATAACACACAAGCCCGCGTCGGAATCTTCCGGCCAGACATGCAGTTTTTGCGGAAAGAAAGTGCATGAAGTTCGCCGCATGATTACAGGGCGCAGCACCTGCATCTGCAACGAATGCATCAGTTTGTGCAACGATATTCTGACCGATCAGCAGCGCGAGCAAGTTGTCAGCGATTCTTCCAAAACGCCGACGCCAAAGCAGATTTACGACATTCTGAACGAATATATAATCGGCCAGGATGACGCGAAACGAACGCTGGCCGTGGCGGTTTACAATCATTACAAGCGGCATGGCGCGGGCGCGAAATCCAATGTTGAAATTCAGAAATCAAATATTCTGATGATTGGGTCGACGGGGACCGGCAAGACTTTGTTCGCGCAAACGCTGGCGAAAATTCTGGATGTGCCGTTCGCGATTGCGGACGCGACAACTTTGACCGAGGCTGGTTATGTCGGCGAAGATGTGGAAAGTATTTTGACGCGGCTGTATCAGAACGCGAATTATGACATTGAACGGGCCCAGCGCGGAATTATCTACATTGACGAAATTGACAAGATAGCGCGCAAGTCCGAAAACCCGAGCCTGACCCGCGATGTTTCTGGCGAAGGGGTCCAGCAGGCGCTGCTGAAATTAATAGAAGGCACGACCGCAAATGTATCGCCCCAGGGCGGCGGGCGCAAGCATCCCGGCGAAGCAATGCTGAAAATTGATACCGGGAAAATCTTGTTTATATGCGGCGGCGCGTTTGACGGGCTGAACAAAATCATTGCGGCGCGATCAAATGCCCGATCTGAAATCGGGTTCGGCGCGACTGTGCGTGAAAAGTCTGAAATAACGACAGACTTGACAGATGTGCGGCCCGAAGACCTGGTTAAATTCGGACTTATCCCGGAATTAATCGGCCGTCTGCCGATTATAACCGCGCTGACCGATTTGGATAAAAGCGCGCTGGTGCAAATATTGACCAAGCCGAAAAATGCGATAGTCCGGCAATACGAGGCTCTGTTTGACATGGAAGGCGTCAAACTGAAAATCACGGATGACGCGCTGGATGCGATTGCGGCATTGGCGTTGAAACGAAAAACCGGTGCGCGCGGGCTGCGGTCTATTCTGGAACGGGTGCTGCTGACGCCTATGTTTGACGCGCCGGATGCAGAAAATCTGGACGAGATTGTAATTAATGCGGATGTCGTGAACAGCGCGGCGAAACCGCTGTT
Source organism: Rickettsiales bacterium (assembly GCA_031260805.1). Taxonomy (GTDB): domain Bacteria; phylum Pseudomonadota; class Alphaproteobacteria; order Rs-D84; family Rs-D84; genus JAISKV01. The sequence goes on along the minus strand of JAISKV010000001.1, from coordinate 142,419 downwards.
TGTGTTTGCCACAGAAAAGAAAGTTGCTTAAAAAAACGGCCGAAAGGCCGTTTTTTAATAATTATCAGTTATTAATTGTTAACTATTATACTCTTGTGGCTGACGCAGCCAGTCCCCTTCCCAGCATCACGACGCAGCCGCTCTGCGCCCCCCACCACAAAACGCCATCGTCATTCCGGGGGAGCGCAGCGAAACCCGGAATCTATTCGGCATGGCCCCCGGGTCGTGGCCCGGGGTGACGAAGGAGCGGTGATTCTATACGGGAATGACGATGGAATATGAACTGACCACTCTCAAACCTTAAACCTTAAACCTTAAACCTTAAAAAAACGGCCCGAAGGCCGTTTTTTTACATAACGCTGATTACGGAACATAAGTCGTTGCAACTGCCGTACATGTGCTGCCGACCATTGCTTGATCCGCCGGACATGCGCCGACCGCTGCGATCGCTGCGCGCGCCGCAGCCGCATCAGATGCAGTCAAGACACTGCGCCCTGTCGCGGTAGAATCAGAAATATCTGTGGACGCATGGGTATGCACCGCCGCAGCCGCATCGCTGATTCCATAGCCAGCCAGAGTTGTCGCTTTATCCGCTTTGTTGGAAATTGCTGTACTCAATTCCGTTGAGTCAATAAATTCAGCATCCGCCGCAGCCTTGGTATAAACATCAGACGCATTCGCTTTATTGGAAATATCGGCGGCCGTTATGAAATCAGATACCAAAGTATTTGTTTCTGTTTTTGTGTAAACATTGGACGCATCTGCTTTGCCAGCGATATCTGATGCAACTAAACGATTGGAAACCGCCGCGTCAATTGCAGCCTGTTCGGCAGTGCTGACACCATCGGCATATGTCTTGGTCGCCAAATCGGAGATATCAGCCGCCGTCAATTTGTCGGAAACAGCAGTGGATATTGCGGTATTCACTTGGGTTGTTGTTGAATAGTTTGACAGTGTGTCCGCAATGTCGCCGGCGATAGATTCAACCGCGCTGTCCACATACGATTTTGACGCCAGCGGCGCCGATGCCGGTGTAACAGCCGCGTTCGCCATAACAGGCAAAACCAGCAAAGTTCCCGCAATTACCAAAGATTTTACTTGAAGTTTCATTTTATCTCTCCGTTTTTTTTGTTTTAATAATTCCGATTCGTTCAGACCTGTTGTTTATATTGATTTTCTTTGTGTTTTTCTTTCTTTTCACTGCATATTATATCACATTTGACGGCGTCAAAAAAGCGTTAAAAAAACGGCGCGCCGCGCCGTTTTTTATTTTTATTTTTTATCTGATTTCTTATCTGCGGAAATCGCGCCGAAATTCCGGCCGCGAACCAGATGAAGACTTTTTGGACAAGTACCGCGCCGCGACAATTACCAGCCATTCAACCGACAGCAGGCCCAATCCGATTGCAATCTGATCAAATCCGCTGGCCCATCCGATGACATAAACCAACTGCGCGACAAAAGAAATATAGATTACCCCAAACACGCCGCCAAAGAATATTTTCTTGATTTTGTTCATTGTGTATTTTCTCCCTAGGTCGTCATGCCGGGCTTGACCCGGCATCCATTAAATTATTGTCAATTTTGCATTGCAAAATTGCGCATTATTAACGCAATGGATTCCGGCCTTCGCCGGAATGACGACGGAGAACGAAATCATCGCATAAATAAAAGTTCCCTGTTTCTGTTGCCGGGCACAGGGAAACCCCGCAGTTGGCAAAATGGATTTCCGAAACAATCGCCCCGAAAACCCGCGCCCTTAGGCAGCCACTGCAAGGCGAACATTGCTGTTCGCAGCGATTCTATCGCCATTCATGTTTTTTAGCCTTTTACGGAAGCCACCCCGAACGCAGTTCCGAACCGTCAATCCCTGTCGAATCTGTATCATCCCCATAAGCATTAAGTGGTGGAGATGTCGGGTACCGCCCCCGAGTCCATGAAACCTAGATCCAGACATTCAGCGTCATCACCGTTTGCACGGCACTTTTAATTATAGTTGCTTTTACCCGTTTTGCAAGTATAATATCACTATGAAATTCTTGGACAATGCAAAGATTAAAATCAAGGCGGGCGATGGCGGAAACGGCAGCGCGTCTTTCCGTCGCGAAAAATACATTGAATTCGGCGGTCCGAACGGCGGCGACGGCGGACGCGGCGGCGATATCGTCTTTCGCGCAGTCCCGAATGTGAACACCTTGATAGATTACAGATTCAAGACAAACTTTCTGGCCCAAAGGGGCGAAAATGGCGGCGGGAAAATGTGCACCGGAAAATCAGGCGACACGCTGTACCTGGCCGTTCCGACCGGCACCGTCATTTTGTCTGAAAACGGCGCGATTGAGTACGCCGACCTGAACAGCGACGGCATGGAATACCGCGCGGCGCGCGGCGGAAACGGCGGCTGGGGAAACCTGCACTTCAAGTCCCCGACGAATCGCACGCCCAAGCAGGCCAACGACGGATTGCCGGGCGAAGAACGAACCTTGGTCCTGCAACTGAAATTAATCGCGGACATCGGATTAATCGGATTTCCGAACGCGGGCAAGTCTTCGCTGCTGGCCGCGGTCACGGCAGCGCGGCCGAAAATCGCAAACTATCCTTTCACCACCCTGACCCCGGGCCTGGGCGTGATGTACGCGCACGCGCGGGAATTTGTCTTGGTTGACCTGCCCGGCCTTATCGCAGGCGCGGCGGACGGCGTCGGTCTGGGCGATAAATTCTTGGCGCACGCGGAACGCACCCACATGATTCTGCATGTCATTGATGGCATGGAAGAAGATATTGTCGGACGATATCGCGCTATACGGCATGAACTGGACTCTTTCGGCGCGAACTTGTCCGCCAAGCCGGAAATCGTCGTCATAAACAAATGTGATGCGATTTCCGAATCGGAAATGCGCGACAAAATCGCAGCGTTGAAGAAGAGTTTTGGGCGAAAAAAACGGCCGGACATACTGGCCGTATCCGCCGCGGGGAGATTGGGGATACAGGGAATGATTGAAACAATAGAAAAAAGGTTCCTTGAAAATGTTCAGCATGATTCATGACGCGGAAAATTACGCTGTTTGCAGCAATGGGGATAAAATCCTGCTGCGCAATCTGCGGCCGAACGAAGTTAAATTCAGCGGCGGCCTGTGGCGCGTGATTGATGAATTTCCGCACAAAACCATCACTATTTCCGACAAAGAATTTGTTCAATTGAACAAACTGCCCAATTCGGGCGAATACATTCAGTATTACGACGGCGCGCAGGTTGGTGAAAATTGTTATGGCAAATTCATGCAGGTAAGAACGCATGTTCTGGCGCGATGCGGTTCGTTCTGGGGATACGGCGCGAACGCGGATCTCGCGCGCGGAATGGTGTTGTCCAACGCAATCAAAGAACCGGGCCTGCAAATTCTGAAATTAATCCACGATTTTTATAGGTAATAGGTAAAACTTTTTTAGTTTTTTTACCACTACCCCGTCGCGCGACAATTGCACGACATGCAACTTCTCTCGCATTTCGCGCAGCAAGACTTCCACATCGTATCCTGAATTTTTCGTTTCCAAAATCAATCCGGCAAACCGGTCATACGCCTCGGCCGCGCTGTTCGCATGGATTGTTGTATAGAAGTGATCGTGTCCGGTCCGCATGATTTCCCACAGCACCCCGGCGTTCCCCGTTGAGATTTCGCCGCCGATCAAGACATCAGGCGTCATGCGAACGACCAGGTCCAGCAGGCTTTTATAACTGAATTTATTATTTTGCTCTGTGCGGGACAAAACCAAATGCACATGGTTTTTCTGCGGCACATGCAGTTCGCGCGCGTCTTCCACGGTTATCACGCGGGCGGACTGGTCAATCTGTTTCATGATGTGATTCAGGAAAGTCGTTTTTCCAGTGCTGGTCGCGCCGCTTATTAACAGCGGGCTGCCTTCATTAATAATTTCTATCAGCCGGTCGTACGGGTCGTCGGACTTGCTTTTATCGCGCGGCTTTACCTTTAACAATGGCGCGCCGCGCGACAAATGATAATTCGCGAAACTGGTGTCGTTCGCAGACTGGCCGCGAACGCTTAACGCGACGCCGCCCGTGATATCGTTGTCGTCATAGTTCACATTGGGGCCGGCGATTGCGGAAAATCTGTGATTGCCGGGAAGCGATGCAAACACGACCGGCACGCCGTGGTATGGATCAAACGGCTGCTCGTACACATTCGCGACAACGCTGATTAAATCCACCAGGTAAGACTGGGTCAGTTGCGGCGCGGGATACGAAACCCATGGCACGCGCGCGCCGTGCAGGCGCAACCACACTTCGCCGGCGCGATTGACGGCGATTTCTTCCACAAAACCGGGCCGCCAGAATTCTTCCAGCGGGCGGATTAAAGTATCAAGGACAATATCCGGCATTTCATCGGAAGTTTATCATAAAAAACACTTTCAATCAACGCGGCATTTGTGTTATAATTTCAGCAAAGAGAGTTTGCCATGAAACTAAAATTCCTTGTCCTGCCATTGTTTTTGCTGGCCGCCTGCGCGGACAGCGGGACGGACGCGCCTTATAACCAGGATGATTTTGCGAACGGCGGCCCCGACGCGCCGTACATGAACGAACGGGTTGAAAATTTTATGACGCCGGAAAATCAATATTCCAATATTGATTCTTACAAGCCGAAAACCCAGGCGGAAAAAGCGGAAAACAATAACCGCTGGAACACCGCGCGCATGGAAACCCGGTGGCAGGAATACAAGGGCGCGATGGTCAGGGTCCAGATTTTGCTGGGAAACACGGACTTGCGCGAAATGCGGCTCCGCCTGATGCAGAACGCGAACGGCACGGATGTTGACGGCGACAACCGCACCGTGCTGGGCAAGGTGGCAGAGTTTGAGATGAAAAGGGTCTGCGGCCGCAATGCGGATTCTTTCGTCATTGTGTATGACAATCCGTCTTTTGATTCAATGCGCCCGACGCCGTACTTTGATTACAGGATCGAGGCCGAGGGCAGCACCATGCGCGAATACGGATTCCGCTGCATTTATCAGAAATAAAAATCCCCTTCGCTTGGCGAAGGGGTGGATTGCGCGCAGCGCAAGACGGGGTAGTGGTAAAATAACTAAAAAAGGGATGCGAACATGAAAAAAGTATTATCGGTTGCGGTATTGGGATTGGCGGTGCTGACGGGTTGCGACAAATCGGCGAAAAATGGCGATACGGTCGTCATTGACTTTGCCGGATTCTTGGGACCCGAACAGTTCGAGGGCGGAACCGCCCAAAATGTCCCGCTGAAACTGGGCAGCCATTCGTTTATTCCCGGGTTCGAGGAACAGTTGATCGGGGCCAAGGTTGGCGAAGAACGGAATATCACGGTTAAGTTCCCTGCGGATTATCCCGCGGCGAATTTGGCCGGCAAAGAAACTTTGTTCCGGGTCAAGGTGAACGCGATCAAATAGGGTTAAGGGTTGTATAGGAGAGAGAATGAAAAGAATATATATTGCCTTGGCCGGGGTCCTGCTGTTTTCGCCAGCAGCGTTTTCGCAATGCATTTACGACAACTTTTTGGAAAAGAATTTATGCTGCGGCGCCGCGGATGACAAAGGCGTCTTGGTCCAGGAATCATTGGGCAGCATTTTTGACTGTTCATCCGGCAATTACCGGTACTGTGGAAATAATGGCAAATTTTCATCCTGTCTGGCCAGCGGCAAGAGTTATTACAACATTTATCATGCCGATTATTTTGACGGCACGGTTATTCCATCAAATACAAAAATCGTAAAATATTCCAACAGCGCGACAAATACTTCGTTCTGGGGCTGGGAATGTGCGGACGGGTTTGAGTATGACATGAGCCTGCGGATTTGTTCCAAAAAAATAAACAAATCTGATCCCCAGTGCATCGGCCGCGGCGTCGGCGATGCATGCAAACTGACAAACGCGAAAATTGCAACCTGCCAGGATGTCAAAACCGGGAAAGAAATTGAACGGCGCTGCGTCGCGCATCTGTGCCGGCTGGGCGCGTACATGGTGCACAGCGCGAACGGCACGCCCCAGGGCTGGTGCAGCGGAACCTGTCCCGACAACGCGAAATGCTATGGCGGCGATCGGAACTTTGAGTGCGTGAACGGGTTCGCCGCGCGCGTGCATGACAATTATAAAAAGAACGAATGCGTTCTGAACTCTGAAAGTTCCGCATCTCAGCCGAACAAGTGCATTTCCAAATGCGAAATCGTCGGGCGCAACATGAACTGCGTGCTGGATTGCGGCGAAGAAGATGTGTATGAAGCGCGCGCGCCATCATTGCAATCGGACAAGCCGGTTATTGAAATCGCGATGGAAAGGGAAGATGTTATCGCGCCGGTCGCCGCGCCTGATGAAATTGTCGTAATGGAAACCCATGCGATCGCGACGACTTACCCGGCGGATGACGCTGAAATTGTAGAAGTCCGTGAAACCATAACCGTCCCGGCCGACAGCGTGGCGCATGAATATTTGCCTGACGCGGCGGGGCCAGCGGCAACCGATGAACCACAAACGCCATCTTTTCTAAACAGATTGGGCAGCAAACTGGTTGCCTGGGGCGACGCAGCATGGGATTGGACGGCCAGCGGACTGGTCATTGCCGGGTACGCAACCGCGGATGCTGCGGTCTGGGTATATAAATACTTGGCGATTGCATGGCATTGGACAGCATGGGTTGCAAATGGAATCTGGACAGGTCTGGGCGAATGGATCGGCGGATCATGGACAACGCTGGGCGAATGGACTGATGCGTTCTGGAATGCGGTTATTTCCGGGGTTGCATGCGCATGGCACTGCGCCGCAAATGTGGTCAGTGGTATCTGGCACGGACTGGGCGAATGGATTGGCGGGTCATGGATAACACTGGGCGAATGGACTGATGCGTTCTGGAATGCGGTTATTTCCGGCGCGCATTGGGTCGGTGATTTCACAGTAAAAACATGGCACCGGGTGTTTTAGAAAACAAAACATTATGAAGAAAATATTTTTATCTTTTATCTTTTATCTTTTAATTTTACCGGTTGCGCGTGCCGAAGACACCACGCCAGCCCAAAAACCAAACCTGATTCAACGGGCTATGTCGGGACTTGGCGGCGCGGCCAAAACAGCCGGCGGCGCGATTAGCAATGCTGCCAAGACTGTTGGCGGCGGTGCAAAAGACCTGTTGACCAAGGATACCTGCGATAACGAAGGCGCTGGCAAAGATAACAATAAAACATTCTGCGCTGAATTAAAGCAGATTGACAATGCGTACGATGCCCGGAAAAAAGGGGTCGCCACAACGCCAACCACCACCACGGTTGCCCACACACCAGTCCAGACCAATACACAGCAACCCGTATCCGCCGCTTTGACTGAAACAGAACGGGGACAAATTAACAAGCGGTCTGCCGAATTTACCAACACCTTGGATCAGGGGGGGGCATTGCTCGCCAAATATTGTGTTGGCGGACACGGCGCGATTAATTGCGAACTGCAAAATAACTCTGCTTCACAATCATTGGGTTGCACAAATGGATTAATAGACGGCGTCAGCGAAGATACGATAAAACCCGACCTGGCCGCATACTGCGGCGATACAGCGCAATCCGCTGCCCCGATTGTTGATTCTAATCTGGAAATCAACCAAAATATTGATCGTCCGGATGCAGTATTGAAAGATTTTCTGAATCTGGCATAAATAAACCATGGCGCCGCCAATCGTCATTGCGGGCCCCGCCCGCAATTCATACAAAACAAAACATTATGAAGAAAATATTTTTATCTTTTATCTTTTATCTTTTAATTTTACCGGTTGCGCGTGCCGACGACACTGTCAGTATTTCTGATTTCAACAATATGACAATAACAGATGTTTCGCGTTATACGACACCCGCTTCGTATGAGAGATACAAGGACACGGATGTCTTGGGGGATAATGATAAAGACATATATAATATCGCGATTATAATACGGGCTTATGATAATCTGGTCGTCACAACCCATATGCTTAATAATGAAAATTATAGCATAATTTATGATAATTATCGTAATGGCGGGCAGTTGTTGCAGGGTTTGCAGAAAAACATTAACACAACCCGCAATCGTGTGGCGCAATGTGCCGCGCTGAAACAGAAAAACGCTGATCTAGGCAAATATGGAGCCCTGTGTCCTGCCGATGTTCTGGCAATGAACAACGAAATCCTGGAACAGCAAAATAATTCTCTGTTTGATCGTTATAATATTGTGTTTAACAGTGCCGACGCGCTTTATGATAATCTGGACAAGGCATCCGCCAAAATAAATGAAAATACCGATTCATATAACCGTTTTAATGAAGTTATTAAACAATATTATGAAGATGAAGCAGGCATAAAAGATGAACTTTTATTAAAACGAGACAGTTTGGTAAATGATATTGAAGCAGCCAAAAAATTGAATACCAAAAACTATACAGATGTGCATAAAATTTTTGATGATATTGAAGAAATCATTAATGATGCGTGCGAACTAAACGATAAATTGCCAATCAGCATGCGGCCGGCCGGCTATAAATCGTGTGTAAAATAATACGCTCTGTTATACTTTTTTATCACTTTTTTAACAGTCGTCATTCCCGCACACTGAACCACCACCCCATCGTCATCCCGCGCGCCGAACAACACCCCAGTCGTCATCCCCGCGCAGGCGGGGATCCATTGTTAACAAACTCAAAACTTATTCATTTGTTAATAATACCTAACTTCTTTTATCGCTAACAGTGGATTCCCGCCTGCGCGGGAATGACGACTGGGCGGGGATGACGACAGGGGATGATAAAGTAAAAATTGTTTAACAGAGCAAAATAAATATCAACAAATTATAATTTGCAAAATTATTCCGCTAATTGTATAATCCGGTGCATCAAAGGATGTTTAGCTCAGTTGGTAGAGCGTCTGGTTTACATCCAGCAGGTCGGGGGTTCGAGTCCCTCAACATCCACCAATTTTATACGAAGATTGCCTTTTGACATGCCATAGGCATGCGAAGACGGGCTGGATAGGTTCGGAAGTTGTTCAGTATTATTATTCTTAAAAATTGCCGTTTTGCCTCTGGTTCCGAACTCTCAAAAAAAATCCCGCGAAAGCGGGATTTTTTTGACAAGTGGAAATTTAGAACTGGATTCCAAATTTCGCGCCGAGTGTGATGGACGCATCGGAGTCTTTTTTGTTACCCAGATACTCTTTTTTGCCATCAACATAAATATCTGTATTCAGTTGATACAAAACATACGGCATAATCTGCGCATTGTCAGATAATGTGTATATTCCGCCCAAAGCAATATATCCGGTATTAAATTTCACATCTTTTGCACTGCCAGCATCTTTAATAAAAACGAAGCCAGACAAGATGCCAGTAATTGCATTTACAGCCGTAAGTTCAACCTTATTTTCGCCTGGGTACGATGTTATATCATATCCGCCAAATAATGCGACCGCCCATTTATCGACGACTTGATATTGAACTTGCGCGGACAATGAAATTACATTTGATGCGGCCAAGGTATAATTATCGTCAAAAACAGTAATATCTTGTTCAAAATTGTATTTGTATGCGCCTTGGACTTTATACGCCAATTTATCAAGTGCGCCAGACAATTTCAGACCGCCGGATACAGAATTTTGACCAACCGGAAATTTAGTCTCATTGTATTTATCAATAAATTTTGTCAAAGATAAAGCGCCGTCAACCAAAACATCAACCGCAATAGCATTGCTGTTGTAAACGCGGTAATCAACGCCCGCACCCAATGCGCCGTTTGCGGGTTTCAATGACACCGCCAATTCTTTGGTAATGCCGTATGCAATCGGTTCAGCAGACCAATTCACAAACGAACCGCCGCCGAAACTTGAATAAGTCTGCACTTCGTCTTTATCTCTGGCTAATCCCGTTTTATACAATTCCAAATTCACGCCAGCCGAAAACTGGTTCGCGCCAACGCGATAGTTTGCATCCAGCACGCCCACCCCCGCATTCGCAGCACTTGCGGCAAACACGGCGACAAGTGAAGTCATTACAATTTTTTTCATAATTACCCCCTTCCTTTTAGTTTGGTTTTACAAAGTTTACTTTGTTGCTTCTAGTATACAAAATTAAATTGTTTTATCAATATGAAATTGTAAGAATTTAGTTTTTTCTTGAACCCCTGTATCTTGCGTGTTAAACTCTCAAAAGTGGAGAAATCACTGGTTAGGAACTTGTGAATTATCTCCCGCCAATTTTCGTTAATTTTTTGCAAAGCAGAAAATTTAAGAAATCAGCCAAGCCCCAGGAAGAGATTCATCATGAAAAAGAAAATTATTTTTTTCGCTATCGTTATAATTATTATCGGATTTGTTGCGGCCTTGGTCATGCGGACAATCCGCACACAAGATGAATCCGGCGACGAGCACATGCCGATTGAATATATTTTTGATAAAAACGGCTGCCTGAATCAGGATGTCAAAAACGGATATATCGCAGACATAGCGTGTTTGGACCCGGACAATGATGGCTGCATCACGCGGGCGGAATGGGACGGCGTCATGAATTACTGGAACGCGAATACGCCCCAGCCCGGACAGTCCCTGTGCGATAGAGAATAAAAAATTACATTGTTTTTACCACTACCCCGTCTTGCGCTGATGCGCAATCCACCCCTTCGCCAGCGAAGGGGATTTGCCTCAACTTCGTTTCAATCATAAATGCGCAGGCCAACGAATTCCCCTTCACCTAGCGAAGGGGTGGACGCCGCAGGCGGACGGGGTAGTTGTACAATTATGAATTAATAATTCTTAATTAAATCCTGTAAACCACCCCGGGCTGCGGCCACTCCAACTGGCCACCACAAACAAAAGTATAATAACTAACAATTAATAACTAATAATTTTATAAAAAACGCGCTGCGCGCGTTTTTTATTATTCCGGTATCGGCATGCCTTCGGTTGCGGCGCCCATCACTTTATCAATCAGCGCGTCCGCTTTTTCCTTGGCATCCTTGAACGCCAATGAAATCAAGTCCGTAATTTCCACCAAAGACTGTTTCAGCAATTCCGGCGACAATGTTAATTTCAACAAATCATATTTGCCAGACAATTCCACAATCACCAGACCAGCGCCGGAAATTCCCTTGACCGATGAACTGGCCAGCAATTCCTGGGCTTCGCCGACTTTGGTTTGCATTTCGCGCGCGCGCATCATTAATTCATTCATTTCCATGATAATTCTCCTTTTGCCTGATTCTATCGCAAAACATCCGCAATTTCAAGAAATCCTTTGCGCGCGCAACTGGCCGCAGGCCGATGCGATATCCGCGCCGCGTTCCCGGCGGATGCGGCTGTTGATTCCCTTTTTAATCAGCGCGTCGTTAAACCGATGAATCGCATTGCCGCTGGGGGCCGTCCAATCCCGCTCGCCGACCGCGTTCCATGGAATCAGATTCACCATGACTTCGCGCCCGCGCAGCAGGTCCGCCAATTCATCCGCCTGGGCGACGGAATCATTGAATCCGCCCAGTAAAATATATTCTATCATCAGTTGCCGGTTGTGTGCGCCTGCGTTTGCAAATGCGGCATCCAGAACCTGGACAATCGTGTGCCGGTCCGCAATCGGCATGATTTTCCGGCGCAATTCATCTGTCGGCGCGTGAAGCGAAATCGCCAGATTCACAGGCCGCCCCCACTGCGTCAACTGCTCTATCCCCGGCACCAATCCGCATGTGGATATTGTGATTTTCCGCCATGAAATATTTAATTTTTCATGCAGGAATTCCATGAACGCTATTGAATTTTCCGTATTCTGCAAAGGCTCGCCCGTGCCCATAATCACGACATGCGACACATCGCCATTGTTGCGGTCGCCGTTCGCCGCGATGTCAAACCGCCCTGCCCGCAGCGTCCATTGCGCAATCAAGACTTGGGCCGCCATTTCCGCGGTTGTCAGGTTTCGCCGCAGCCCCAGCAGAGTGCTGGCGCAAAATCTGCACCCCATCGCGCAGCCGACCTGGGACGACACGCAGACGGAATTTCCATAGTTCGTGCGCATCAGCACCGATTCAATCAATTCGCCATCGGCCAGACGCAATAAAAACTTGGTCGTTTCGCCATCCGCGCTGTCCAGGCGGTCCGCGATGGTCAGCGGCAGAGTCTCGGCAACACCGGCCAATTGTTCGCGCAATTGTTCCGGCAGATTTTTCATGACGGAAAAGTCCGGCGCGCCGCGATCCAGCCACTCGGTTATTTGTTTCGCGCGAAACTTTGGCTGGCCCATGCCAGCAACAAATTCTGTCAATTCGTCAGGGGTAAGATTAAAGAGTATTTTTTTCATGATAGTAGTTGGTAGTTGGCAGTTGGTACGGACGCTGCGCGTCCTTTTGGTAGTTAGTAAGTTGCATGGCCAGTTCCCCTCCCATGGAGGGGTGCCGCATCAGCGGCGGGGTGGTTTACAAAAGTTAAGTGAAAAAACTAAAAAAGTGAAAGAAGTGAATGTGTCGCGCAAAGCGCGACGACAAAATTTAACTTTTTTCACTACTTTCACTATTCACTTTTTCACTGCCCTGTAAACCACCCCGGCCTGCGGCCACCCCTCCAAGGGAGGGGAACCTGGCGCCACATTATTTCCCAAAAATTCCCGGTATCATGCTGGCAACGCCACCCAAACTATTCACACCGCCGCCACCGCCAACGACAGACTGCACTGTTTGCATAACATCGCCGCTGCTCTGTTTCGCGCCGATATTTGATATTGTCGTATTCAGCATGCCCATCCACATTTGCCGCTTTTTTTCGGAAATTTTGGCATCGCTGCAAACTTCCACTTTTTCCAGCAATTTGGTAGCCTGGGTCAATTCGCCGGTTTTGTAATCGCCGGGGCCAAATTCAATCAGATTAAAAATCTCGTACGCGTCTGTTATTTTTTCCTGGTCGCGCGCCTCGCAATCCGTGCCGCCCTTGGGACAAATAACCCCGGTGCCCACACGCGGATACCCATCCCAAACCATATCTTTATCACCGGATCCGGAAAAGAAATTAAAGCATGGACGCGCGCCCGCCGTTTTTCCATATTCAGCCACATACGCGCCATATCCATTGCTGGTCACGCATTGGGTTCGCGGCGACAGCCGCCCGTAAATGCCAGATTTGTCCTGCGCGCCGGTTTTTGCGTATTCCTTCATCGTGTTTTCAATAAAAGTTATATCGGGCGCGGTCGGATAGCATTCTGCGCTGACCGCTTTCATATCCTTGTTCATCGCAATAATGCCGGTACCCAGGTTTATTGCGGTCCCCAGAAAATCGGTTGCAGATCCGCCGCTGGATTTTTGCTCTTGAACGGCTTCGGCCTTTTTGATAGTGACGGCAGCCTGCGCGGACGCGCAAAGGAAAAAAGAATAAAGAAACAAGAATAAATATTTTTTCAACAGATGCTCTCTCACCGCTAATTATACCATAAAAGTGGGAAAGCGCAAAGTGAAAGTGTAGGTGAAGGTGCAGGCCATCACATTCACCTGCACCTTCACCTTTCCACTTTCATCTGCACTTTATCCTTGAAAACGAGCGTTTTGTGGGCTAGACTGCGATTTATGGCGAAAAGTTCGCGTTCTTTGCTTATCCTGAACCGGCACCGGCGTTTGCAGCGGCTGTGGCAATTCATTTTCACAGGCTGGGGGCTGGTGTTTTTCACGCTGCTGGCCGCCAGTCCTTTTTTCGTTAAAAACATGCTGTGGACGCCACTGTCGCTGGACAATCTGCCCAGCATTGTTCAGAATCAATTCCAGATGACTGACGCGGAATTTTCGGGCTTGGATCAAAACAAAAATCCTGTGCATATCCGCGCCCGGTCCGCGACAAAAAATTATGACAGCGACAGCGTTATAAATTTTGTCGGACTGACCGCGCGCATCGTCCGCGTCGCCGGAAATCAAAAAATAACAGACAATATTCGCGCGAATGGCGGAACAATGAACACCGCGACAAAAAAAGTATACTTGGTCGGCGATGTCCGCATAGATTCCAGCAACGGCGACAAAATCAGAACGAACAGCATGGAGATTCAGTTATGAAACACAATGCCAGCACGCTGACCATCAATCATTTGTCCAAGGCGTACGGCCGCCGGCAGATACTGCGCGACATCTCGCTGACCGTGGCCCAGGGCGAATCTGTCGGGCTGCTGGGGCCGAACGGCGCCGGCAAGACGACCGCTTTTTATTGCATAACCGGGCAAATCATGGCGGGCGGCGGACAAATAATGCTTAATTCCCAGGACATCACGCGGCTGCCTTTCTACAAGCGGGCGGCGTTGGGCATCGGATACCTGCCCCAGGAAAATTCCATATTCCAAGGGCTCTCCGTCGCACAGAACATCATGGCGATTCTGGAAGTGGTTGAACCATCGCGAAAAAAGCGGGAACGAAAACTGGACGAATTGCTGAACGAATTTTCAATATCGCACCTGCGGCACAGCCCCGCGACCGCGCTGTCCGGGGGCGAGCGGCGACGCACCGAAATCGCGCGCGCATTGGCGACGGATCCGAAATTCATTCTGCTGGACGAGCCGTTTGCCGGAATTGATCCGATTGCCGTGAACGACATACGGACGCTGGTGTCGCAGTTAAAGAACCGGGGGCTGGGCGTGGTCATCACGGATCACAATGTCCGGGAAACGCTGGGCATTACCGACCGCAGTTATGTCTTGCACGACGGGAAAATATTAAAGCACGGAACAACGCCTGAAATCGTGACGGACAAAATGGTCCGCCAGGTTTATCTGGGCGAAGATTTTAAGATGTAGGTACAGGAGCAAGAAAATGCAATTGCCAAAAGACTTTTACAAATACAATCCGGACATGCGCGAATGGTTTGATAAAAACGCAATCATTGATTATATCCGGACCGAGCCATTGGAAATAAAGGCTGTGCCAAAGGGCATCATCGCACCTTATGCGGTATTAAAGCAGAACGAAACCGCGGCCGGCGGCGTGTTTGACGCAAACAAGCAGCTAGTCGCCGAATCGGTATTCATCACGCGCGGAACGCTGCTGGTGTCGCCGGACCGCGCGACGCTGGACAAGCAGGTTGGCGACAACGGCGGAAAAATTCCGCACATGGGCGAAGATGTGATTTACTGCGGATCAATGCCGAATCATTTCGGACATATTCTGACCGATGTCTTGTCGTACCTGTGGCCGCTGCTGGATGAAAAGTATAGGGATAAAAAAATCGCGTTTTTATTGGAAACGGAAGCCGCGCGGAAATTCGCAAATATCGTCGCGCTGTTCGGAATCCCGCTGGACAGAATCCTGTTCATACACAAGCCTGTTTCTTTTGACACTGTTTTTGTGATCCAGCCGGCGCAGTTTTATAACTTTGCGAATCGGTTTCCCGGCAAGACGCACTATGTCCATCCGCTGATGCGCGACATTTACAACCGCATCGTTGACAAAGTCCGCGCGGGGGGGGGCAAGCCAAAGTTTCCGATAAAAAAAGTTTACCTGTCGCGCACCCGGCTGAAAGCAGGCATCATGACTTTCGGCGAAAAATCGCTGGAAGGAATTTTTGCGAAAAACGGGTACACTGTCATCTATCCGGAAACAATGTCGTTTGCAGATCAAATCCGCGTCGTCATGGATGCGGACAGCCTGGCATGCGTCCAGGGAACGCTGCTGCACTTTTCAATGTTTATGAGGGACGGCGCGGAACTGCTGGTGTTCGAGCGCGGACATATGGAAGGAAACGGCCGGCAATGCGCGCTGAATCAATTAAAGAAAATCAACGCCACTTACATCTCCGCATCGCGCGATGTCTGGAAATACAGCACGACGCAGCAGAATTTCTGCCCGCACATGGTCGGCGACACGCCGTTCACGCGCCAGTTTTTCAAGGACAATAATTTTATCTTTGATGAAAAAGATTTCGGCTTTGACTATCTGGAATATCTGGATTACATCGTGGATCTGGGCCGCGCCAGCAACTTTGACATGCACGCGCAACTGACGGACCGCGCCAGAAAATTTGAGAAAAAATAAAGACCGGCGCACCCTTAAAAACTGGTCTTGTATTTCATCATGAACAATTGGTCCGCGCCGACCGATCCGTAAAAGTCAAACCCGCCGGCCTTGAATGAAAACGCAAATTCAGATTTTGACTTTTCACGCAGATTGATTTTATATTCTTCATAAGCCACCGCGCCGGAATCGGATCGCGCGACCGGCAGTTTGATATTCATGCTTCCGTGCTTGATCGCCATAGGACTGGCCAGCCCCAGTCCGAATGACATTTTATCATGAATCGCTTTTTCAATCATGAAACCCAGTTCCGTTGAAACCGTGCTGTACGCCGTTGAATACTGCATGGCCGCGTTTGACGCGATAACGACTGAATCCGTCAGCCGCACGCGATGGCCCGCGCGATACTGCACAAACGAATCGCGCGCGTCCAGCCCCAGAAAGTTTTCGCCGTAATTTTCCGCGCCGGCCGAAAATCCGAACTTCCAATCGCCGATTGACAGCGCGTTTTTGTCATTGCCGAATTCGCGGAGTTTCATGATGGTCAATCTGGCCGCCGGCATGACGGTCAGATAATCGTTCAAGTTCGCGCCGAACGCCCTGTTATAAGAATCAAAGAACACGAAACGCAAATTCTTTGCCGCAACGCGCGCGCCAACGCCGCCGGGTAAATTCATGACGGCCAACGGTTTGGCATCGCCGCCAGCGCCGGTCATAACACGCCGCTGGCCTATCGGCCTGGTTGCGTTTTCCATATCCAACATCCCCCAGCCGTAAATCTCATCAACGCCGGCATCGCCCAGATCCTGGGCCGTTATAAACATGATTTCAGTAATTTCGCGCGCCGACAAATACGGAAACATTTCTTTCAACAATGCAGCGGACGCACTGACAATCGGCGCGGCGAACGAAGTCCCGTCCGCAATGCGCAGGCCCGCGTTTATCCCGGTGCCTGGCGCGGTCAGGCAGTAAGATTTTGTCGCGCCGCACGCATTGGAAAAATCCGCCAATGAATCCTGTATCAAGTCATACGCGACAACATTTATAAAATGTCCCTGCAAATTATCAAAAACATTCGCCAATCCGGAAATAAAATTTGACTGCATCGCGCCGTCGTTTCCGGCCGCCCAGACAAAGATGGCGTCGTCATTGCGCGCAGCCCCGCGGACTGAATCCACAAAATCAGCGCCCAGCGCCGCGATTGCGGAATCCCCGGAAATCACGCCGGAATTATACTGGGCCGATACTGGAATTCCCCAACTGCCGTTGTAAATTATCCCATCGCGGCCCGCATCACGAATAACTGCGGCAATTTCCGAATAAGTCCGAAACGATCCGTTTGGATTTGTAATGTTATGCTGGCTTATTTGCGCGCTGGGCGCCGCCGTCTTTATCAATTCGTTCACAGCGCGCCCGTGCCAGTCATTCGCATTGTCCAGAATTGCGACCTGCGACCCTGCCCCGGTCAAGCCACGCGCCAATGCGTAATCCAAGCCGACCGCGGCATAAGCCGTTGAGTTTCGCGCGTAATAATAACCGGACTGAACTGATTTCAAGGCGGCGGCGTTAAAATTTTCCAACGGATCTATCTTTTGCAAATTTCCAACCGCGCGTGAAGCGCCTTCGTACGATCCAACCGCGGCCGGCGCGCCCGGATCGTCAGTCGCATTTCCCAGAACTGTGCCAATAGCGGCAAGGGCCGTGCCGCCAAAAAACGATAACCAAACCGCATAGGATGATTTTATGGAATCGCACTTTTGATACCGGGCGTCGCACTTTTTCGCAATCGGCGCAGCAGGCGCGCGCGAAACTGCGGCCAGTGCAACCGCGCAAGCAATCAATGGTGTAAAAATATATTTTTTCAACATTGACATTTACCACAATATTAACACAAATTAAATAATTGTCAATGTTTTAGATTTTATTAGTTGGGGTGATGAGTTGGTAGTTGGTGCGGACGCTGCGCGTCCTTTTGGTAGTTGGTGGTTAGTAGTTGCATAGCCAGTTCCCCATTATTATACCACTACCCCGTCTTGCGCTGCGCGCAACCCACCCCTTCGCCTGGCGAAGTGGATTTTGATGGCCTGTACCACACAATAAAACGACATTTATTGAAACGAAGTCGGGACAATTCACCTTCGCCTGGCGAAGTGGTGGCATCACGCCGAAGCGTAGTGTAGGCGGAGACGGGGTAGTGGTATATATTTTGTCATTCCGGCGAAGGCCGGAACGGGGTAGTGGTAAAAACAATAAGTAAACAATTCCCATTCCATCGTCATTCCGGGGGAGCAGAGCGAAACCCGGAATCCATTAAGCCATGGACCCCGGGTCGTGGCCGGGGTGATGAAGGGGTATCTGTCCTGTATACAAACTTCTAATCTATCGTCATTGCGGGCTATGACCCGCAATCCAGGTATTATTGTCAATTTTGCTGACGGCAAAATTGGGCTTTATTTCACCTGGGCCCAGTGGTCAAGCCACGGGGTGACCAAAATATGAGCGCGGGATGACGATGGAGGGATAATTCGGTACAGAGAATGGCAAAGTAAGAAATTATTTAACCAAGCGTTTTCTTTTTGCGAGTATCGCAAAACTTGGACGGGGACAAATTACTGCACTCTGAACTCTGTACCCCGCACTCTGATTTCAGTTCGCGCTGTATTCTGTTGCAATTTCAACCCAGAATGGCGTTCCGTCATTGCTGCGCAGTAATGCGTAATTATCGCCCGGCGCATCTGGCAGCACTGTGCCATCCGTTCCGGCGGGTCCTGTCGCACCTTGTGGGCCTTCGGGTCCTTGTGGTCCAACCGCGCCCTGCAACGAAGCCAGCCATTCGTCCCGATTGCCCAGGAATCCACCTTCAACCGCAACCTCGTATGCGGATTTGCCATCCGCGCCCTGGGATCCTTGCAATCCGGTTGTGTCAATCAATGCGGTGTCAATTTTTCCGTTTGTTCCGACTGCGACGACATTTCCAACGCCCGTGCCGACATCATTGATTGTCAGAACATCATCCGATGCAATTCCGGAATCCGTCAAGTTGCCGCCGCTGTCTAATCCGGCCAAATGCCCGTTTGTTGCGCCGGACGCCTTGTCCGCTTTATCCGAAATTCCGGATTTTATATCTGCAACATCATCCTGCAATGCGGCTACGATATCTTCCAACGCGCTGACGCCATTGCCCAATTCTTCCAGTTCGCCGGGATCGGCGCTCGGTTTCGCAGGGTTAATCTTTTTCGCGCTGCTGCCGCCGTTCGCCGCCGCGACGCTGTTGACATATCCGCCGAACGACAGTCGCGCAGTCGCCGGCGTCGCAGCCGCGCGGCCCAAAGTCGTGGATTTAGGGCTGCTGGCGCGGACGCTGCCCGCGCGCGCGGCCGTCATCGCGCCGCCTGATGCGGATGCCGCACCAGGCGTTGTCGCGCGGTACGACGAAGGCGCGGCAGTGAAAGATCGCACGCTAGGCGCGGCATCCGCGCCGCCCGCGATAAAAGCCACAGCCAATGAATACAATGCCAATTTGTATATGTTTGTCATCACTCCCCCTTATACCAGACGACCCTTAGAAACTGTATCTCAATCCTGCCTCGAACGCGTTGTTCAGCACCATTCCGATATCATTAGTACTAACAATATGCACGCTGGTAGAATCCACAGACCATTCAATATCATGCGTCGGCCCGTTGAATACCGATAATTTATATCCGACGCCCAGCATGACGCTCTGGCTTAATGACTTTTCCCAGCCGAACGAGATCGCGCCCATCGGCGATATCGCCATTTTGTGATCCTGGGAATAAGTTTCGTACACATTTGTCTTCATCGTTGCAGTCGGCAACGCGATGCCCGCGCCAAAGCCAAAATACAGTCCGCCCCAATACTCCTGCGGCGTATCGTAAATCGCGCTGACCAGCACATACGGAGTGTTTAACGCGAAATCCCAGCCTTGACCGCTATCCGTAAACTCGCCCAGGTACCCGCCGGATATTTCCCCGCGCCATGACTCATCAAATCTTTTTCCAAACGCCGCGCCGCCGCCATACACCGACTGAAACGAATACGAATCGCTGCCGGTCGCGCTGCCCGGCTGGTTGCTGGAATAATTATTCTTGAATGTCAAAAAGTTCGCGCCGAAATTAGCCGCGACATACCAGCCTTCGTCCGCGGAATAAGTTTTTTCGCGCGGTGCCGGCGCAGCCTGAATCTGAACCGCGGCCCCGGCCCAGCCAACGAATGATGCCAGTGCCAACGATGCAATTAATATTTTTTTCATTACAACATTCCCTTGATTTCTTGTAAGCATTTTATCACAAAAGCGCCCCCATTAAAAATAATTCTTGCACGAATCGTCTAAAAATTATTATATGCACAAAACAATAGTTCATAAGGAAGTAATTATGATACTCGGGTGCGGCATAGACATGGTGGAATCCAATCGGTTCATAGATTGGTCAATGTTCAAGAAACAACGAATTTTCACAAAAAAAGAATTGGAATTCGCGGACAGCGATTCAGCAAATTCGGAAAAGCACTTGGCGAACTTTTGGGCCGCGAGAGAGGCTTTTGTCAAAGCATTGGGCTGTGGGTTTGACGATTCACTGTCTTTTTCTGATGTTTCCGTGATGCATGAAGAAAACGGCCGGCCGGAATTGCTGATATCCGGGGGCGCAAAAACGAAGTTAAAAGAATTGACCAATGGCGAAAAAACGCGCGTGCATATATCGCTGACGGACCAGGGCGAATATTCCGCCGCAATGGTTATTATTGAAGTGTTGTAATGGCCGGTTGGGGTGGCCGAAGTCCGGGGTTGGTTTACAGAGTTTAATTAAGAATTAATAATTAAGAAATAAGAATTATTGTTGTTTACTATAATAAACAGGAATTCTTAATTCTTCTTTCTTAATTCATAATTCTACCACTACCCCGGCGGCTACGCCGCCACCCCTTCGCCAGCGAAGGGGAATTACTTGGCCTGCATTACGCAGCAAAACAACATTTATTGAAACGAAGTCGGGACAATTCCCCTTCGCTTGACGAAGTGGTGGCATCACGCCGAAGCGTAGTGTAGGCGGAGACGGGGTAGTGGTATAAATTGTGAATTATGAATTGTGCATTGTGCATTAAAAAACGCGGCGAACGCCGCATTTTTTAATCCAAGAATGCATCCGTTTCATATTCTTCTTCCATATATGATTCATACGACTGCTCTTCTATGTTTTCGGTTTTCAGTCCGCTGGCCGATCCCGCGATTCGTTCTTGGCGCGATTGGGCGGCCGCTGGCGTGGCCGGCTCTGCCACAGGCTCTTCTTCATAATATTCCGTATCTGAATATTCTTCGTACTCAACCGCGTCTTCATCCGGGTACACATTCAGTGTCGGACCGCTGACCCCGTATGCAGGCTTGGTGTTCTCTACCGCGCGCAGGTCGTCTTCGGTTATTGGCGCGGCCGGCTCTATTTTATTCGCGCGGATGATTGGTTCCGGTACCGGGATTTCCGCTATTGGCTCTGGCGCAGCGACCGGATCAGGTTCAGGCGCGACGAACACTGGTTGTTCCGGTTCAACCTGCACTGGTTCAGGCGTGATGGCCGCGGGCTTGATAAATTCGGGCGCAGGCTCTTCCGGGACCGGCATCGGCGTTGGCTGTTCAGTGCCGGACACGACCGCCGCTATATTCGGGACGCCGCCACTGGTCTTTTTCTGATAAATCCATAGCGTAAACACCGCCAGCACAATCAGCAGCACCAGCATAAAGTAATAAATCCCGGTTTGTTTTTTTGCGGGCTGGGGCCGGTATACAGGCGCTACTGGGGCCGGGCCGTACACAGGCGCGGGTGCAGGCGTCGGGGCGGCCGGAACCGGCGTTGGTGTTGGTTGAAAATCAGGGGCTGCAATCGGCTGGTTATAAATTTGTTCCGACGGTTGCGAGAATTCCGGCTGGGGCGCGGGCGCCGGCATAAACGGCGTCGGCTGGGGCGCTGTGGCGGACGCGGGCGCATCCCACGCAGGCATCGGGACCGGGATCGGCGACGCATACGGATCGGACACAGGCTGGGGCCGCGGTGCTGGCGGAGTCACGGGAACTTCGCCAAAATCAATAGGCTTGAACGCGATGCCATTGTCAATTATTTCCGGATCCTGACTCAACAATGGTTGAATGTCGTTATTATCTGCCATTTCGCCCCCTTTATCCGGCACCGCCGGTACGATTTCTTGTGTTTCCATGACGATCGTTTTCAGTTCATTTATCACTGGTTCGTCATCAACTGCCGCGACTGCAATCTGCTGCGCCGCGCGCGCCGGGATATAATTTAATATCTCGGTCGCCGCTGCGATTTCCGCATTTGCAGATTCTATTCTGCGGGCCGCACGCCGCTTGCGCCGCGCCGCGTTCTTGACCCGCTCTTCCAATTTTTCCAACGCGGATTCTGTCCGCAGTATTTTCGCCGCGCTGTCCTTGGTCGGCGTTTTTCCAATGCCGCGCCGCAAGGCGGCCAATTTGGATCGCAATTCTTTCCGCGTTGCGGCCATGCCGGTCAGCGCAGCGTCCGTGCGTTCCAGCGTTATCGTCGCCGCAGCCAGATTTTCCGTGCCCTGCGTCAGTCGCAACACCGCCGCATCGCGGGCCGCCGCATCGCGAAACCGGTCCAGTTCCAACCCGGCGGCCATCCAATCGCCGCCGTCATTGTAATCAGCAATCATTTTATCATAAATTCTCAATCCGGTATAGGATATATCAAACTTTTGATAACGATTATTTTTCTTTGGACGAATGTCGGACAGTTTCAGATGATAGTCATTGACCAGAATGTCATCCCAGCGCCGCCCGTCCGCACTGTTCAGCACCAGCAAAGCAAACGGCCGCCGCGCGGTCAGCGTTTCATCCAGCACGCAGATTAGTTTCCCGCGTTCGTCAAAGCATGCGTCAAAAACATTGCCGCCAATCTGAAAGTGTTTTTTTCGCGCATCAGCGCGCGGCGCGGTGGCATCCGAGAACGAGACCATCGGAATCCCATCGGTCGCATGAAGTTTTATGCTCTGAAAATCGCTTCTCTCGTCCTGCAAATTTCACTCACTTTTTCTTTGGCATGAATTGATACGCCTGCAAGCAGTGATCATAGCAGTAAGGCTTGCCCGGGAAAATCTTAGCCCCGCAGAAGTGAAAGTCATCGCCGTCCGGATTTCCGATCGGCCAGCGGCACTGGTCGCTTTTCAAGTTCGCGATGGCCAGCGTGTGCCGAACTGAATTTTTTTGTGCTTTTGGATTGGTCCGCGGCGCGGGGGTCGGGGCGGCCGCCTTGGCAGTCGCGCGCGCCGGTTCAGATTTTACGGATTTTGCCGTTGCAGCAGGCTTGGCGGATTTGGCCGGGGCCGGCTTGATCGGCGTTTGTGCGGGCTTCTTTTTTGATGCGGGCGCGGCGGCGGCAGTTTTTTTTGCCGGGACCGGCGTTTTTTTTACAGGACGCGCCGCGGACTTGGCAGGCGGGACAGCGGCGATGCTTTTTGCGTTCCAGCCCAGCCGGTTTAATTTTCCAACAATAGCATTCTTGGTCATACCCAGTTTTTTGCCGATTTCCGAAGTGGACAGGCCGCGGTCAACCAGCGTCTTTAATTTTTGGAGGGTTATTTTATTCCATGTTCCGACAGACATTTGCAAAAAACCTTTATTTTATTTACAGTGAGTTTAGCAAGAAAACGAATCGGATTGCAAGGGCAAAATCGTCATTTGGGACCGGGGCCAGCGACATGATTGCAATTACCCCACCCCAAAACGCCGATGGCGTTTTGGGGCGGGGTCGCAGAGCGGCTTTGCCGCGATGCGGGATGACGATGAACCCAGAGTCCCAAATAACGAAAAGGATGCAACCATGAACGATCTTTACTATATTCCGTTGTTTGCGCTGGCCGCTGTTTGCGTCTTTATGATGTCGCGCACCGATCTGCGTCATCAAATTATTCCGGATGTCTGGCTGTTTCCTTTTTTTATAATCGGATTGATGGCCGCGCCAATGCTGCCCTGGATAACAGGCGGCATTACGGAATCAGTCTTTGCCGCCGCAATCGGATATGCATTTGGATTTGTTATCAAAGTAATTTTTGACCGGTTTGTCGCGCGCGAATCATTGGGCCTGGGCGATGTGAAATTGTTTGCGGCAGGCGGGGCTTGGCTGGGCCTGGGCGCATTTCCAATTGCAATTGTCGCGGCATCCGTGCTCGCAGGGGTTTGGGGAATTCGGCATAAAATGCGGGCCGTCCCATACGCGCCATTTTTCTTTGCCGGAATGCTGATTGCTATTGTATTGACATTGTGTATATACACGATATAATTAAAAACGCAACGATCGTTTGCTGGCTTGTGCGCCGTTTTTTATTTTACCCGCAACAACCGATCACTGATGCCGGTTATCAGCATTCTTTCCGAATCATAATCTTTGCATTTATCACAGCCCCGCTTATTACAGCCGCGGCAAACATCCGGCAAATACTGCAAGAACGATAAATAAAAATCCCTTGAATTTGGATATTTTTCCGAAAATTCTATGATATCGCGGCGTTTCTTGGTCATTTTCTGCATGAACAACTGTACGGGCAGCGATCTGGGTCCGAACTTTTTCTCGCACGAGTCAATCATTTTCAGATAATAAATCATCTGATTATTGATGTATGTCAACCGGCGCATTTCTTCTTCGCTGTGTGATTTCAGGCGATGCATCGCGCTGTTTGCGCGATAATTGTATTTGTAAATTGCGTCTGAAATAAATACCGCGCAATTTCCCCGCATTTTCAGAATATAGTTGGAAATAAAACTGGTGTCCTCGAAATAAGTAAGACTTGTGTCAAATTTCAGATTGTGTGATTTTATCGTGTCGGCATTATAAAGCGTGGCGCACGCGCTGACGCGCCGGTTCACATATTTCAGCAATTTGATTGTATCGGATACAATGTGATTTTCATAAATAGCGGATTGATTGAATGCAAAGTCCCGCTTGTCGCCGGCTTGAACAATATTTCCGATAACGATGTCCGACCTGATTTCAGGATTGGTCAGCGGGGCCCAGAATTTTCCAAGATACCCGGTATCAAACGAGTGATTGGTATTATAACCAATTTCATCATCCCCGTCCAGGAACATAATCCCCCCCCCACGCGCAACATCAATCGCTTGGTTTCGCGCGGCGGACACGCCGTAATTTCGTTGATTTTTTAATATGACAACATTCTTTTTTGCGCGTTTGTAGACTTTTTCAATCTCGCGTCCGGTGTTGTCAGTGCTGCCGTCGTCAACAAAAATAATCTCGGTTTCCTTGAACATTTTCTGCGCGAACAGCGAAGCAGCGCATGGCGCGATCCACTTTTCAATATTGTATGCAGGGATAATTACACTTATCAAAGGTTTTTGTTCTTTGCGCTTCATGCTGGAAATTTAATACAAACATACTGATTTGTCAAGTATGAATGTCTGATTCACCACTACCCCGTCCGCCTGCGGCGTCCACCCCTTCGCTTAGCGAAGGGGAATTTGACGGCCTATGCCACACAATAAAACAACATTTATTGAAACGAAGTCGGGATAATTCCCCTTCGCTAAGCGAAGGGGTGGCAGCGGCGCAGCCGCTGACGGGGTAGTGGTAGAAGACGCTTTGCAACCCCACCACAAAATTTTCTGGTGAAAATTTTGACCCGCCCTCAGGGGGCGGGTAATTTACTCCGAACTCTTACCCACCCCAGTTAACTCGGTGTTGATTACCCGCCCCCTGAGGGCGGGTCAAAACGCCATCGGCGTTTTGGGGTGGGGTCGCAGAGCCGGAGCGCAGCGAACGGCGATGCGGGGGAACTGGCCGCTCTCCAAACCTTAAACCTCACACCTCAAACCCTATACCTAAAAAAAACGCGGCTGCGCCGCGTTTTTTATTTCAGATTTTCTTTGTCCAAAATAACTTGGATGTCGTATGCGCGCATATCAAGGAATAATCTCATAAATTCTTCCATCATCCCATACCTTTCATTTTTGTATGGCGCGTACTGGCCCATTTTTCCATTCATATCGCCATAAATCCTGATTGATTTCGCAAAATCCCGCGACCATGAATTTTCAACAACGCTGTAAAAATAATTTGCCATAATTATGCCGCCAGGATTCAGGTGTCTCTTTAATGCGCGCAATTCCGCAACCTTGCGCTTGGTATCATGGCACATTAATGCATGAATGTTTGACAAGTAAATTATGTCATAAGAATCTGACAAATGATGCGGCAATTCATTCAAGTCCGACCATATAAAGTTCGGATTTCCGTCCATTGCGGCGCGGCGCAAAATTTCGTACCCATCACTGTCTTGCAGATACTCGTTTTCTTCCAAACGATATTTGCCGAACGGAGACAGAATTTTGCTGCACAGATCGCTGCTTTTCGCGCATTTATCAAACAGATGGCGCGCATCGGCAGACAAATCATTACGAAGTTTGCGATATCCCGATGGCGCGAATAATTGACCGGATTCCTGCGCAAAATCAAAATCATCAATTCTATAAAATTTCAAGAATTGTTCGCGATTAAATCGGCGCAGTGCTGCGTACTTTAACTCTGCCGCATATTTCGGAAACAGCGACACATCAAAGGCATCAACGGATTGCGCACCCGCCGCGCGGAAAAATAAAGACGAATCACCCCCCCCCGCGCACACAGCCAGAACCTTTTTATCCTGGGGCTGGACAGCCCGGAAAATATTCATATTTTCCGTGATCCATGTATACGCGGCCGAATGTTCTGCATATCTCTCACAATTATCATCGCGTATGATTGACAAACAGCGGTCTATTTCTGAAATTCCCGGCTGTTTTAATTTAATCTCTTTATTCCAAAATATTCCCATATCACTGCCCCCTTGGGTTATGCGGCGATACATATTTACACAAAATAATAACTTTGTCAATATAATTATTACGGCGTTTTTTGGACTGGAAATCATGAACCACTACCCCGTCATCCGCCTACGCTTCGCTTCGGCGTAATGCCACCCCTTCACTAAGCGAAGGGGAATTACTTGGCTTGTGCCACACAATAAAATTATATTTATTGAAACGAAGTCGGGACAAATCCCCTTCGCTGGGACCCACCCACGAAAAACTTCGTTTTTCGCGGGGCCCGGGGAAGGGGTGCCGCGTAACGGCGGGGTAGTGGTAATAAACTGAACTCTGTACTCTGAACTCTGAAAACTATAAAAAACGCGGCTCGCCGCGTTTTTTATTCCGCTCTGATTTGCCACGGGATGCTGTTCATTATCAGGTAATACAATTCCGGATTTTCATCATCTTCGGACGCCATTTTCACAATCGGGCGCACCACAAAGACATCCACATTACACATTGTTGACTGCGACCTGCCCCGCTCTAACTCTTCATCCGTGACATCTTCCATTTCTTCGGAAAATTTTGCCGCAAAGTCCATCGCTTGCAAATACGCGGCATCATCATCACGCGGATCCGAACTGTGTCCCAGAAACATCAGCCACAGGCCATAGTTGATTTCACGCACTTCCTGGCCCGTCGCCGCCGCGGTTTGATCCGCGATGTCATCGGCCGAGAGCAAGTTAAACGGCTTGAAATTGATATTGCTGGTCATATTGCTGCTGTCCACATCTGTAATATCCCAAAAGTCTTTTGCGATATCCAACGCCCCATCCAACAACTCGTATTTGCCGTACAGCCGCGCCGTCGCACCCGTGAATCGCAGTGCATTGCTGAATATCCAGTCTTTCACAACCGCGGATTTCGTACTCATCGCAGCGCGCGCGACTTTGTTTCCTTTTTTAATAACCTTGTTCGCTTTGTTCAATGCGCGGATAGTTTGCACCGCAGCCTTGGCGGTTTTGGCGGTCGCCTTGGCCCCGCGCGCCATGACATTCCCAGTCTGCTTGACCTGCCACGCTTTTTTCAATTTGTTCAAGCCGATGACCAATTTATATGCTTCGCGCAATTGTTCCGCGGATTTTTCCATCTTCACAATATCGCCGGTTTTATCAGCAGTTTTTAATGCATTGGCCGCCTTTTCTAATTCTTTTATTTTACCTGCGCCATCAGCCACAACCTTTTCCGCTTCCACCAAATCCCGCCCGAATAATTTGCCTTCTTTAATCGCTTTTTGCGACTTGGCGACCGCGCGCTGGGCGTCAAGAACCGCATTTGTCGCCTTTTCATATTCAATAACATGCGGCAGTTTGCGCAGTCCGGTCAAGCCGGTTTTCAAGTTTTTAACCATGCGGCCGGCACGAATACCCTTGATCCCGGCGGAAACAGCCTGGGAACCGCCAAATGTCACGACCGTCAGCGCGACATCCGCAACCAGTTCGGTATACCCGACCCAGCGCAAATCCACATCGCCCGCCACATAGTATTGATTGCCGTTCTTTTCGCCATCTGGCATTACGGCGGCGCGCAAGGCCGCGATATTCACGATATCTTCGCTGTCCGCCCAGCCGGACATGGATGTGCACATGTCGCTGGTCGCAACCGCCAGACTGCCCAGCGGACCGGAATGATTGGAATTTTTCGGGTACAGCAAATCCTGATTCTGTTCAATATATTTCATTGAAATCAAATTCGCGCTTGCGTTCTCGTCGCCGATAAAGTCGTTCAGACTGCCCGCTTGGACAACCATGATTCCGTACCAGGACGGTTCGCTGTTCAGCCAGATTGTGCCGTTATTCGGATCAATGCATTCAATATCGCTGTTTTTGCATTTCGCGACTATTTTCGCCGCGTTCCGCTTGTCGCCCAGCATTACCCGCTGGGTCAGCAGTTTCTTAACCGCAGTGTACTTGGTTGTAATCTCGCGCCCGCCGGGAAATCTGTACACGATGGACGGGACATCTAGTTCGTCCAAGTCCTGCATATTTTTTGTTTTTTCGCATTCCAGCAATTTTTTTGCAGCCGCCGCATTGCGGAAAGTCTGATAAATCCAGCCGCGTACCGCGATGTCCGACATATCTTCGGATACAGCGCCCTGGTTTTCAACAAGCGCTGCCGCCAGAACAGTTTGCTCGCACGATGGGCCGGCTGCGAATTCGGCCTGCAACTGCTGCGCCGCGGTCGTCGGAACGGCTTCATCGGCATACACAGATGAAAGAGTGAAAAGTGAAAAGTGAAAAGTGAAAATAATGCCAATAATATTTTTTTTCATCATACCTATCACCTATGCTCTAAAACCAATCATCGTCACCCCGGGCCCCGACCCGGGGTCCATAACTCTATCGTCATTCCGGCGAAAGCCGGAATCCATTGAACCATAGATTGCGGGTCAAGCCCGCAATGACGATGGAAATTACGGCTATTGTTCAATCCATATATTACTTATGCTCTAAAACCTGTAATGGCCGCCGACTTTCACATTGTGGACCCGCATTTCCTGATTGTACGAATATTTATAGTCCAATGCAACGCCAATTCCATCCGCCGCGACAAACTCTATCCCGCCGCCAACATTCATCCACAACGGATCGGTTTCAACCTTGTACTTGGTATAATTGTCCGCGACCGCGAATTTATACTGCGCGTCGTTGCCGATGCCCAGCAGATCATACTCTAGCCCGACATCCACGCGCGGACGAATTTGCAGCCAGTTGCTGGTGTAAACCTTGCGCTGGAACCGCAGGCTGTACCCGGGCGTCAGGATTCCATAGCCGCGCGATTGCAGATTCTGGTAATCGGCCGCTTCCGCCCGCGTCGTCATGTCAAATCCAAAGTTGTACCCGCCGCGCGCGTACGCGTTTCCAATAATATATTCGCCCAGCAGTTCGTGCAGGATTCCCCATTCGGTTATCAATGATATAGAAACCGCGCTGCCCGAAATCGGATTCACAAAGTTCTGGGTGCGGTTGATTTCCAGTGAATGAATGTCCAAGAACAAGTTCCCGTACATCTTTGATGTCTCCCCGCGGGTATCAATAAAGTACGCGCCCAGGCCAAAGTTCAGATCAGACGCATCCGTCACGACCCGGCCGTCAATGTCCCATCCCATGTATCCCAGGTTCATCGTATCAGTAAAGTTGGAACTAGACTGGTTTACATGTCCGGCAACTCCGATGATGCGGTCCGACGACACGCGCTTGTCCGCGCCGAACGAAATGCTGAACCGTTCGCCCGCGATGTCCGCTTCGCCCGCATAATCGCTGTGCGTGAAATTGGAAAAGTCCGCGTCAACCCAGAACTTGTTGCGGCTGCGGTTGCGCACCCAATCCAATTCTTCGAACAGGCGATTCTCGAAACTGCGGAATACCGCATGCTCGTTCAAGTTAATCTGGTTGGACAATTGGCCCAGTTCGCGCTGTTGGAACAGTTTGCTGAAACGGGACAATATTTCATTGTCGCGGCCGATTTGATACTGGTCCATGCGGTTGTACAGTTCGGACGCGGCGGTTTGCAAATTCGTCCCGGCGAACACGACCGGGATCGCCTCTATCGGTGTGCGGAAGTGAAATCCCGCGTCGCGCACGCCGTCTTCCACCATGTCGTCCAATGCGCCGGCGGACAAGTACTCGCCCCGGGTGTGCGTCGGATCCGCTTCCACAATCGGCTGTATCTTAAAGACTTCCACCGGGCCGCCAAAGCGCGGGTCAAACACTGCGTACATCGTGTCCGCAACATTATCGCCGTCCGTATCGCGCAGCGTCAAGTACGCGGGCAGATCATTGTTGGAATTTGATCCGGCCAGCGGGCTGGATGATGTTAAGATATCTTCCGGCATTTTGCGGAACGCGTCAAGATAATTAAAGCACTTTGATCCGTCCGCATTGCAAAACCGGACAACCAAATTCCGCATTTGCAATCCGTCTTCCTCGATACCGCCGTCCGCGTGCAACAGTTTTACCGCCGTGCCCGCGTCAACGATATCGTTCAAGACAAACCCAACCTGGCCCGCTGTCAGCGGGGTGTTCGGTCCCGGCAACGATGGCAGGCTGAACACGCTGCCCGTTATATCCGTCGTGAACTTGCCAGATACATTGACAATCGCGCTGGTGCCGCCCGCATCATCTGTTATATTGCCCAGAGTGTTGTCGTTCGCCAGCGATACTGTCGCAAAATAATTTTCCACCGACTTTGGCAATATGGCCAAAGACAATATTGAATTATCGCCAAACGCATAATTTCCGTTGATGGTCGCATCGGACAGGCCAAAGAACTGAACATTCTCGGAAACATTGCCAACGATATTCGCGGTCAGCCAGGGATAGCGGTCTGCGGCGGATGCCGGCACGGAATCCGACGAGTGATCATTCGCGGAAATCCGGACAGTGCCGTTCGCGGCGATGCCGCCGTCTGTAATATTCAGCACCGTTGTCTTTAATGTCATCAGGCCGGAATTCTGGTCAATTCCTTGGGAAATCGTGAGCGTTGACGATGCGGAGTTCGTCCCGGACAAATTAATCGCGTAATCATTTGACATGATGTCAACGCCGGCCGCGAATGAATTCCAGATTTGATTCTGGGCCAGTTGGCCGACGATTGAAACCGCGCCAGTTGATTCCAGCGAACCACCGGACAGGCGCATTTTTCCAGCCGCATTGTTCAATCCTGCAACCGTCGCGGTCGCCGCTGTTATATTGGCGACGCCATTGTTCGCAACCAGGCCTGATTCCAAACGCGTCGTGTTTATCGCCAGATCGCCGGTCGCGGAATTGGAAATCGCGCCGGTCGCTATTTTCTTGGCTGCGGCGGTCGCAATAAGTTCCAGCTTGCCGTTGTTGGTTATGACGCCGGATGCGATGTTTCCAGTGCTGGATGTCAATCGCGTTTCCGCAGGCGTGGCAATCGTCAGGCCGCCGGTTATGGTCGCGTCATTCGCAATAGTGTAAGACGCGGCATTGTTATTCGCGACAAAGTTTCCACTGACATTCAATGCGGATGCTGCGACATTCAGATTGTTCGTCTTGAATTGCAGCGCGTATGTCCCGGTGCCGCTGTCTTGACCCAAATTTCCGGTCGCCGTTATCGCGCCGGATGACGCGACCGTCGCGGAATTAACCACGAACGCCGCCGCGGACGCGATAGAATTCACATTCAGTTGCTTTGCCGTCAGTGTTATATTGCCGCCGGTATTGTTTACAACAGCGCCCAGCGTCGTATTCTGATTTCCGGAATTCAGCACGGCCGCCGCGCTGTTTGTAAAGTCGCCGAACGCTATAACCCCGTTTGTCGTCGCAATATTCAAGTTCCCGCCGCCGGTGTTGGAAACCGCTCCGCCGGTCGCAGACTTGCCCGCAGCGTTCAGCGTTCCGGTATTCGCAATCGCGCCAATCGCGATTTCATTCAAGGCGTTGTATGTCAACGCGCCGGCATTCGTCGTCGTGCCGGTTATGTCAATCCGGTCCGCGCTGTCCAGAGCCAAAGTCTTGGATGCCGCGACATTCACGCCGTTCGCAGCAATTTTGATATCCGCGCCTACGCCCGTCGTGCGCAATGTGTAGTTGTTGGACAGGATGTTAAAACCGCCGCTGGTGGCGCCGTTCATCAAAACTCCATTCGCAATATTTATCGCGTTGTCAACGGACGCGTCTGCTGTCAGCGACGCGCCGCCAGCAATGACTTTGCCCAAATCGTTCAACTGCGCGATTGCAACAGTCGCGCCGCTGCCGACCGCCGACCAATCAATCGTCGCGTTGGCGTCCGTGCTCATCAATTCTCCGGTTATGCTGGCGACGGACGGGCCGAACTTCAAGATGCCGCGGTTCTGCGCCAAGATATCCCCGGTCGCCGAAACGCCGGTCCCGTTCAGTTGCAGCGTTATCGCATTCGCGCTGTTCGCAACAATGTTGCCGCCGGCTGCAATATTCCCGGTTGTGCTGAAACTCGCAGTATTTCCGGTCGCGATTGCGAAATTCATGCTGCCGCCGGTTGCGACGCCGCTCTGCCAGCCGTTGATATCACCGGCCGTCGCGACATTTCCTGTCGCGGTCGCGGTGGTCGTATTGCTGCTGAAATTCAGACTGCCAGAATTCACCGCAATCGCGCCGTTTGATGCAAATCCGTTGTACGCGTCAATATCCAGCCGACCGCCGGTCAGCGATACGCCGCCAACCGCCGCGCTGTTAGTTGTCTGTATAAGCGCGTTTCCGCTGCCGCTGGCAAATGCGCCGGTAAAGTTCGCATCCCGGGCCACGATATACAAATCGCAGTTTGTACCGTCGCCCGCGTTGCACGCGCCGGTTGTCGTTCCGTTATTCGTTATCGTCGTTCCTGTAATCGCGCCGGCCGCGGATGAAGACTCTACCCGCGCGGTGCCATTGTTGTCAATCGCAGCCAAGTTCACAGCATTCGTCCCATTGACAACCAGATATCCGAAATTCCTGACCGTATCCGCGATTGAAATCGTTCCGGATGCAGTCAGACTTGCATTTTTCTGCGCCGCGTTCGCGACCGCCGCAACGCCATCCAGCGTTCCGTTGTACAGCACCCCGCCAATTGTTATTCCCGTCGCGCCGTCTGATTTCAATATCAAATCAGATCCGACATTCTTTACCGCATCGGCAAGAACTATATTGTCCGCTTCCACCCGCATCGCCGCGCTTGCATTTTCAACCGTCGCCCCGTTGCGCGTTCCGTTCGTGATTCCAACGCCGGAAACATCGCCGTTGCGCACAATCATGGTGAAATAGTTCATCTTGTTCTGCAACAGGTTTTCCAATCCGTTCGCGCCTGCGGACGGCATGGACAGCGTTCCTGTATCCAGGAAAAACTCCGTTGCGGTCGCCGCAATGCTGACGCCGTTCGCAATTGTCGTCGCGCCCGACACCAACGCATAGAATGTCCCGCTGTTTTCCAGTCCTGCATGGCTGGCATCGCCGCCGGAAATCGTCAGTGATGAAACGCTGGGGCCCGTCAATGCAAAGTTCCCTATGTTGGTTCCGCCCTTGCCCGTCGCCCCGATATATAATTTTCCGGTGTTCAGGTCATTCTTCATCGTGCCGGAAACCGCGATATTGCCGCCCGCGGTCAGCCGCATAAAGTCCCCTGTGTTGTTCACATTTCCGGTTATCGTCAAATCGCCGTACGCATCAGCCACAAATGTTTTTCCGGCCGCCGCATTGTTCTGCAAATTTCCGGTTGCGATTTTGGCATTTTTCGCCTGCAACAAAACATTGCCGGACAAAGAATTATTGGACAGAACATCGCCGGTCGTCAGGTTGTCATCCGCAACCAGCGTTATGCTGGAATACTGGCCGCTGGTAATCGTGCCGCCAACCGTTATGTTGTCCGCCGCGCCGCCGCTGTTATAAGAATACGCAGACACAGACGCATTGTTTCCGGCGGTGCCGCCGCTGGTAATCGCGCCGCTAACGCCGATTGTATTAAATGAACTATCCAGCAAACTTAACACGCCGTTGTTGGAAATGCTGCCGATTGACACCGTTTTATAAACCCCTGTCGCAGTACCGATTGTCAGTCCGGTTCCGGACGCCAGGCTTAACGCGCCGCCCAAGACTATATCGCCCGCAGTCTGAATTGTCATCGCATTGTTCGTCAGATACAGATCTCCGGCTGTCGTTGATCCGCCGCCGTTCAGATACGCGTTTCCAGAAACTGTCAATCCGCCGGTCCCCAGCATCAGGCTGTTCGCGCCCGCAATTGTCAAGCGGCCCGCCGCGACATTTACGCCCGTAGCATTCAGAATTCCATTTGCCGCGGTCGTCATGTCCATGACGCCAGTGGTGTTCGCAATCTGGCCCGCCGTTATATTTCCGCCTGCCGAAACAACCATTTTATTGGCGGAATTTTGTGTAATGTCGCCAGCAGTCAATACAGCGCCTGTAATAAAACTGGTATTATTCGCCAAACTGGTCGCGGTTGTGTTGGAAATGTTTCCGACAGACATGAAATCAGCCGCATTCAACTGCGCGTATCCGGTCGTTATGTTAACATTTACGGCCGTGATTCCGCCGACTCCCGACTGCGTCAAGACCAGGCTGTCGCCGCCGGTTTGCGTAATGTTGCCGGCCTGGATTTTCCCAGCAGCCGACGCCAGCGACATCGCGCCGTATCCGTTCAGGATATTTCCGGTTATCGTTGTTCCCTGGGCCGCGGATAAAATCGCGGTCTTGCCAAAGTTAACCAAATCACCGGATACGGATAAATTGCCGGCTGACGCCAAAGACAGATTTCCATAGTTGCGCGACGCCGTCGCATCCGACGCCGTCAGACCGTCATTCGTGTTGTTCCAAATATTCCCGCCGACAACCAGATCCGATCCGCCGCCC
Organism: Rickettsiales bacterium; assembly: GCA_031260805.1. Taxonomy (GTDB): domain Bacteria; phylum Pseudomonadota; class Alphaproteobacteria; order Rs-D84; family Rs-D84; genus JAISKV01. The sequence goes on along the minus strand of JAISKV010000001.1, from coordinate 107,170 downwards.
GATGCCAGGTTCATGTCAACTTTGGAATTATTGACAATGCCGCCAACGGTTAATTTTTTACCGGAAATCACGCTGGTCGCCATCGCGTTCACCACACCGGTCGTATTGGAAATATTTCCGACCGTTATAAAGTCCGCCCCGCTGACTGTCATGTATCCGTTGGAAATATCAATGTTCCCGGCGGTAATCCCACCGATTCCGACTTGCGAAAATACCGCGGACTGCGAAGACCCGCCGATTGCGACATCGCCCATCAAAATCCGCCCTGCGATTGCCGAGAAATTTACCGTGCCGTAATTGGTGGAAACATTTCCGCTGATTGCAATATTCTGGCCCGCCCGGATATTCGTGTGTCCGCCAAAATTCACAACATCGCCGGTTATATTCACATTCGCCGCGCTGTCCAGCCCCAATTGCACGCTGCCTGCATTTGTCGCGTCGCGAATGACAATGTTGCCTGATGCATCAACATAGGCATTGTTCCAAACGCTGCCGCCCAGCGTGATGTCGCCCTTCAATGTTTTCAGCGACATCGATTCGGAATCCGCAACGCTGGTATGCCCGCCCAGTGCCGTCCCGGTTATGACTTTTTCACCAGCATTAAGAATCGCGACTGTGTACCGGCCGTCATATGCGACATACGATCCGCCGACATAAGTATACTGGCGGCCGTCGGAATTATCAGTATACACCACCCCCGGAGCACCTGTCGCAGGAAACGCGGCCGTGCTGGCATATCCTTGGTTATCAGTTATAATCTTGCCGCCGACGCTGATTGCGGACGCTTCCACCACCAGCCTTGAATTCGCGACGCCGCCGCCGGCATTGTCGTCAAATGTTTTCCCGTCCAGCGTTCCGTTCAGAATCGCGCCGCCAATCCATGCAATCCGGTCTTCGGTCGCATTCGTATGATCACCGGGGGCCAGAATCAGCGTCTGCTCGTTCAACAAACTGCCAGCAACATTTATATTTTCAATATTGGTTATTGACGAAGAGTTATAAATCCCCTGGGGCAGTGTCGCCGCAATATACTTGTTTGACCCCGCGTCCCAAATATAAATCAAATTGGAATTGGCAACCAGATACTTGTTCGCCGCCACCAAAGTATTCGTCGGCGTCGCAACGGCGTAATTCGTTCCGTTCCAAACATACGCGGTACCGGTGTCTGTGTCTATGTATAATGTGCTGGCCGCGCCGGTTGCAGGAAACCCGGCCAAATTAGTAGCGTTATTTATTGCATACGGTTGGACGGGGACGCCGGGGACGCCCGCGTACGACAGGTCAAAGTAAATTCCGCTGCCGCCGGATTGAAATCCGGCGCCTGAATCGCTTGCGACATTCCAGCCTGCAACAAAATCGCCGCCGCACTGCAAACCCTGGCCAACAACAGTGCACTTCGGCGCGGCTGTTATCGCGCTGTTGCCGCCAGTCGCGACGCCGGTGCCGATTAAATCGCCGGTGTTATATCCTGGATAAATGACATTCGCAAATCCGGATACAGGAAATAAAGCCGCAAAAACGGCCAAAATCTTTCTATACACACAAAACTCCCTGAAACATATGGATTTATTTTACCATTTATTTGCTTGAAAAAACAATATAAAATATGATAAAAGTTAGTTCACTAAAACACAAAAGGAAAAAAATGAAAATTATAAAGATTCGTGCAAGACAAATTATGGACAGCCGCGGCAATCCGACGGTCGAGGCTGATGTATTCACCGAATCCGGCGTCATGGGCCGCGCCGCGGTGCCGTCCGGCGCATCAACCGGTTCACACGAAGCAGTTGAACTGCGCGACGGCGGATCCGATTACATGGGCCGCGGCGTTCTGACCGCTGTTAAAAATGTTAATGAAATCATCGCGCCGGCATTAATCGGCATGAATGCGAACGACCAGGCCGCGATTGATGAAAAAATGATTGCACTGGACGGAACGCCTAACAAGGGCAAACTGGGCGCGAACGCGATATTGGCCGTGTCAATGGCAGCCGCCGTGGCCGCAGCGAATGAAAACGGCGTGCCGCTGTACAAATATATCGCCACATCCGCGCTGTCCCTGCCCCGCCCGATGATGAATGTCATAAACGGCGGCGCGCACGCGGACAACGGATTGGACGCCCAGGAATTCATGATTATCCCGAACACTACAAATGCGACGGCCGCAATAAAGATGGGCAGCGAAGTCTTTCATAACTTGAAATCCATCCTGAAAAAAGCGGGCCAGCCGACCAATGTCGGCGACGAAGGCGGATTTGCACCGAATTTCCGGAACTCGTTCGAGGCATTGGATACAATCGTCGCGGCGATTGCGGCGGCCGGATACACCGGAAAAATATCCATCGGGTTGGATGTCGCCGCATCGGAATTTTATCACGACGGGATTTATGAGTTTGAGGGCAATAAATTCACCAACGACCAGATGATTGAATTTTATGAAAAATTAACCGCGCAGTATCCTATTATTTCCATAGAAGACGGGCTGGCCGAAGACGATTGGGACGGATGGAAAAAACTGACCGAATGCCTGGGTAAAAAAATCCAATTGGTCGGCGACGATTTGTTCGTCACGAATCCGGCGCGCTTGAAGCAGGGCATTGATTCTGGCGTCGCGAATGCAATTTTGATAAAATTAAATCAGATTGGAACATTGACAGAAACGCTGGCCGCGATTAAAATGGCCCAGGATGCCGGGTACGGGGTCGTAATCTCGCACCGGTCCGGCGAAACCGAAGACACAGCCATCGCGGACTTGGCGGTCGCCACTAATGCCGGGCAGATTAAAACCGGCAGCATGTCGCGCACCGACCGCATGGCCAAATACAACCGGCTGCTGCGGATTGAAGAAGAATTATAACAGTTAGAGTTTAGAGTGTAGAGTGTAGAGTTTAGGTAGTTTGTGCCGACACTCTCCACCTAAACTCTAAACTCTGATTAAATGATACTAAAACTTGTGCTTTTTACCGCAGTTCTGTGCATCGTGCTGTACGCGCCTGTATTTTTGGGCGCAAAAAACAAGAAAGACAAAACTGCTCTGGGCATGATACGGATTTCATCATGGCTGTTCGGCTGGACCGGATTCGGATACCTGTTCGCGCTGTGGCTGGCAGTACGGAAATAGGTAATAAGAAATTGTTATCGTACCTATCGCCTATTTTTTAACGGCCCCGGTTGCCCGGATTATAGTATAAATGGCCCGGTTTGCAATAATTTATTCCCGGGCTTTTGGATGGGCGCGGTTATAGTTCTTCATAACCTCGGTCATGTCCAGTTTGGTATACAGTTGCGTCGTGGACAGCGAGGAATGTCCCAGCAGTTCCTGCAAACTGCGCAAATCCACGCCGCCGGACAGCAATGCCGTCGCGAACGAATGCCGCAGCGCGTGCGGCGTTGTGTAATCCGGCAACTGCAACGCGCACCGCACGGATTCCAAGACTTTTTCCGCCATGCGCGCGCGCATCGGCAATCCGCGCACTGACAAAAACAAGATTTCGCTGGGACGGCGCAGCGCGATATATTTTTCCAGCGCGTCGTACACGGCCGGCAGAACCGGCACGATGCGTTCTTTTTTACCTTTACCGACGATGCGCAGCGTTTCCGGCCAGCCCGCTATATCTTGCATGGTCAGCGACAATGCTTCGGATATTCGCAGCCCGCATCCGAATATCAGCATGATCAGCGCCCAATCGCGCGCCGCAATCCAAGGGTCGGATTCGTTAATCGCGCCATGCATTTCCATTATGTCGGGCGTGTCAATCGCCTTGGATAATTTCCTGGGGATTTTTGGCGAAGATATCAGGTTTATAGCGTCGTTTTTTATGCCGTATTCTTTTTTAATAAATTTGTAAAAACTGCGTATCGCGGCCAATGCGCGCGCAGTTCCCCGCGCGGACAAATTGCGGTTCTGACGATTGGACAGGTACGAGCGGAATGTCAGCGTGTCAACCGCGCCCAGCGAATCCGCGCCTGAAAAATCACCAATAAATCCGAAAAAGTCCAGCAGGTCGGTACGGTACGAAATCACCGTATAATCTGAAAAGCCGCGCGTCAGTTTCAGATAATCCAAAAAATTATTCAGAATTTCTGATTGCATTGATTACTTCCTGCGGCGTGGTGAAGACAGTGATGTCGTAATCGTCCATTGATTCAATAAACCCGTTCTGCTGCATGTGGACAAACATCGCGCCCATCATGTCCCAGTATTTTCCGGTGTTCAGAAACCATATAGGCTTGTGCGTTTCGCCAATCTGCTGCATTGTCAGAATATCGGTCAGTTCGTTCAGCGTGCCGATGCCGCCGGGCAGAATCAAAAAAGCATCAGACAGATCAAACATGCGCTGCTTGCGGTCGTTCACGCCGCCGACAATTTCAATGCGGGCGTTTTCGTGCGCAGGCTCTTGCTTTTGCACGACATGGCTGGTCGTGATGCCGATGACTTCGCCGCCGTTGTTTATTGCGGCCGACGCGACCGTTCCCATCAGGCCTACATTTCCGCCGCCAAACACCATTTTGATTTTGTTTCTGGCGAACAATTCGCCTATTTCCGCCGCATCCCGCGCAAATTTTGGATCTGTCCCGAATTGATGCCCGCAATAAACCGCCACTGAATTAATCATAAAAAGTCCTTTCTTTTCCGGAATTATATCATAAAATAGCCATAAATGTTCGCAGAGTTTGCAGATTTTATGGAAAAATACCGCGGGGAGAAAATCGCGCTGGCGGTCAGCGGCGGCGCGGATTCAACCGCGCTGATGCATTTGTGCGCAGAACTGGGGCTGGACTTTGTCGTTCTGCATGTGAACCACAAACTGCGCCCAGAGTCAGAGGCCGAGGCGGCGCATGTGAAATCGCTGCCGTTTGATACGGTTGTTCTGGAATGGAACGGGGTCAAGCCGCGGACGGGACTGGAAGAATCCGCCCGCAACGCGCGGTACGGGCTGATGACGGACTGGTGCCACAAGAACGGGGTCGGCGTCTTGGCGGTCGCGCACCAGGCAGATGACAACATTGAAACTTTTCTGATGAATTTGCGGCGCGGCAGCGGGATTTACGGGCTGGCCGGGATTCGCGCTGTTGCGTCGCGCGACGGGATTAAAATCATTCGGCCGCTGCTGGGCATTCCGCGCGCCGCGCTGGAAAAATACTGCGCCGACTTCAATCACAAATACTTTCATGACGCGATGAACGACGACGAAAAGTACACGCGCGTGAAGATTCGCAAGAATCGCCGCGTTCTGCGCGATGCGCTGGGAATAACGGACGAACGGATGCTGCTGGCGATCGCGAACTTGGCGCGTGCGCGCGAATCGCTGGAATCCATGGCGGCGCGCGGGGACTTTTGGGAAATGCCGGCAGAATTGCAGTTGAAATTTCTGGGCGATGAAATTCGGCGAATCGGAAAAGCGTCTTACGCGCCGCGCTTGCAATCGCTGCAAAAATTATTGTATGCTCTGCTGGCCGCGCCGACCGTGCGCAGGACGCTGGGCAACTGCATCATCACAAGAAAGAAAAACGAGATTAAAATTGAAAAAGAAATTTAATAAAAAAGACGGCGGCGCGAAATATCTGATTATTTTTGCGGTTATTCTGGCGATAACAATCGGGCGCGCGATTTACCTGCAACCGGCCGCGGCGCCGGGCGCGGAAACCAAACAAGCCGCGCCGTTGGAACTCAATTTTTCACAAATACTGCAAAATGCGGACAAGAAGAATATTGCGACGATGGCTATCCGCGACGGGATTGCCACTGGCGAATTGCGGGATGGGCTGAAATACACCGCGGCAATTGATTACGATGCCGCGCTGCTGGAAAAAATCGCCAAGACCGGCGCGTCCGTGTCGCTGGACAAATCGCGCGGATGGATTGATTATCTGGGAACCTGGGTTCCGATTCTGATGGGGCTGCTGTTTATCTGGTGGATATTCCGCGGAATGCGCGGCGGCGGCGTTGGCGGGCTTCCCGGAAAAATATCGCAAATGAATCCGACAAGAATAACGACGGGCAAGACCAAGACAACTTTCGCGGATGTCGCCGGGATTGACGATGCAAAAACGGAAGTCATGGAAATCGTGGATTTCTTGAAAAATCCGGGCAAGTTTCGGGACCTGGGCGCGCGGGTGCCGCGCGGAATTCTGTTGTCCGGCGCGCCTGGCACCGGCAAGACTTTGCTGGCGCGCGCGATTGCGGGCGAAGCGAATGTCCCGTTCTTTGCCGCGTCCGGCAGTGATTTTTCCGGAATCATCGTGGGGCTGGGCGTTGCGAAGATTAAAGAAATTTTTGAGTTGGCGAAAAAAAACGCGCCATGCATCCTGTTCATTGATGAAATTGACGCCATCGGAACCAAGCGCGGCCATAGCAGTTTCAACGACAATGACCGCGAGCAGACGCTGAATCAACTGCTGATTGAAATGGACGGATTTTCCAACGAAACGAACATAATCGTCGTCGGTGCGACGAATCGGCCGGACATGCTGGACCCCGCGCTGCTGCGGCCCGGCCGCTTTGACCGCCAGGTTTACATTGAACTGCCGGACTTGGCGGGCCGGCGCGCGATTCTGGATATTTACGCGAAAAAGTTCAAGTTTGCAAGCGGCGTGGATTTGGCGGACAGCGCGCGCGGAACCACCGGATTTTCCGGCGCGGACCTGGAAAATCTGCTGAACGAAGCGGCTTTGTTTGCGGCGCGCGCGAATCGCACGGAAATCACGGTTGCCGATCTGGACGAAGCGCGGGACAAGATTTTGATGGGGCCGAAAAAAGATAAAAAAATGCGCGCCGAAGACATAAAACTGACCGCGTATCATGAAGCGGGCCATGCGTTCATGTCAACGCACTTCAAGGGTGTGGTGGACCCGATTCACAAGGCGACGATTATCCCGCGCGGCCGCGCGGCCGGCATGGTCCAGTACTTGCCCACGGATGACAAAGTTCATCTGACGCTGGCGGAACTGCGCGCGGATCTGGTGGTTTCATTGGCCGGGCGCGGCGCGGAAGAACTATTTTTCGGCCGCGACAAAATCACAACCGGGGCGGAAAATGACATTGCGACGGCAACTTATCTGGCGCGGCGCGCGATAACTGTCTGGGGCCTGTCCGATAAATTCGGCCCGGTGGCGATAAACCAAATGACGCGGTTCGAGTCGCGCGGCGCGCTGGAAAACGCTTCTGAAAAAACTGCGGAATTGGTTGATGCGGAAGTCAAAAAGTGGATGGACACTGCATACAAAAACGCGCGTGCAATTCTGGTAAAAAACAAGACCAGGGTCAAAAAACTGGCCGAAGCATTGTTAAAGCGCGAAACCCTGACCAGGGAAGAGATTGAAAAGGTACTTAGGTGAAGGTGTAGGTGGTGGTTTTATTGTGAAATTTTTCCTGTTTCATGGCTGTGCATTTTTCGTTAACATGCCGGTATGACAATAAATATTCAGACTATGCGAATGTCGCCGATTAACACAAATTCAGTGCTGATTGACAATGGAACGGATGCGGTTATTTTTGACCCTTGGGGGCGGGCCGCGGACTGGCTGGAACTGTTGGGCCGGAAAAATCTGAAACTGCGCGCGATTTACCTGACGCACGGGCATTACGACCACATGATGGCTGTGCCGGAATTGATTTGTGAAACGGCCAGCCCCTGGTATCTGTCCCATCATGATCTGCCGGTTGTAAAATGGTCTAATCAAGTCTTGGCCGATATCGGATGCGCGGAATTGGACTGCGAAAAAAATCCACCGGTTGACATTTGCGTTGGCCGGTTGGAAATATTGCCGGGCTTGCATGCGGTCGTCGTTCAATTACCCGGACACAGCGCAGGCAGTTTGGGCTTTTACTTTACAGATTACGATGTTTTTATCGCCGGGGACACGATTATCGGCGATTCGGTCGGGCGAACGGATCTGCCCACCGGGGACACCGCGATGCTGCGAAAATCATTGGAAAAGATGCGCGGATTGAATATGCCGGACAAAACCCGTGTGATTTGCGGCCACGGGCCCGAAGTTGATGTCGGCTGGCTGAAAACGAATAATTCATATTTTTAATAAAAAACTTGACAATTAAATTTTATGTATTATATTTTCTTCGTCAAAACCAAAAAAGGGGTTTGTTATGAAGAAAATATTAACAGCAGTTTGTTTGTCAGTTGTCGCTGTTGCAGCGGTCGCATCCGATGGCGGTCTGTATGGCGATTATGAGCGGGTTGAATATCGTCGCGCACAACCGGCCCAGGTTAAAAAGTATGAATACCAGCCGATTGCGCGTCAATCGCGCTGTGGCGGTTCGCCTTGCGGCGCGCCGGTCCGGGTCAAGGTTGGCACCGAAATCATTGATCATTACCAGGAATTCCAGCCAGTCGTTTATTACGAACCCAGCCGCACTTACAGCGTTCGCCGCACAGTGAAGCCTTGCAATGATTAATTAAAATAAATGTATTGAAAAATACCGCCAAGTGCGGTATTTTTTTCGTATGAAATTCAATTGCGGCGATATTGTCAAGGTACTGGTTCCGAATGTTGTGAACAGCGGTTATGATTATCGTTTGCGCGAATCGGCCATGGTCGGGCAATTCGCTGGCGTCAATGTCGGGCCGTTGAAATTCGTTGGCGTTATTGTCGGCCCGGGCGATTCTGGATTGCCGGCTGAAAAAATTAAATCCGCAATGCCGATTGCAAATTACCGGCTGCCGGCCGCCGCAATTGCTTGGATTTATAAAATGGCGGATTGGACGATGATGGCGCCTGGCGCGGTGCTGCGCCTGATCGTCAATGTGCCAGAGGTTTTTGCACCGCCAAAAATGGAAATTTTATACAGTTTTGCCGGCGGCGGGAAAATAACAGCGGCGCGGATGGCGATCGCGGATGCGTTTGACAGCAATGATAATTCGCCGATGACCGCGGCTGATTTAAGGAATATCGCGCGGGTGTCGCCTTCTGTCATAAATACGATGATAAAGAACGGTGGATTGGTCCGGTGCGATGAGAAAATTAAAAAGCATAAATCAGAAATCATAAATTATTTTGACACAGGCAGCGTTGTCTTGAATGCCGAGCAGCAGGCCGCAGCAGAAGAAATAGTAAATCCTGTAAACCACCCCGCCGCTGCGCGGCACCCCTCCAAGGGAGGGGAACTTAGACCGAACGCGAATGCCAGTTCCCCTCCCTTGGAGGGGTGCCCGCAGGGCGGGGTGGTTTACAAATATTTCCAAACATTCCTGCTGGATGGCATCACGGGCAGCGGCAAGACCCAGGTTTATTTTGACGCCGCATTGCGGGCTTATCTGAATGGCGGCAATGTTTTAATCATGCTGCCGGAAATCGCGCTGACCGCGCAGTTCATCAATCGGTTCCGGGATCGCTTTGGCGCGCCGCCTGTGGTCTGGCACAGCAATCTGACCGCAGCAAACCGCCGCGATATTTGGCGCGGCGTTGCCGGCGGCGAAATAAAGATAGTCATCGGCACGCGGTCCGCTTTATTTTTGCCATGGCAAAAATTGGATTTGATTGTTGTGGATGAAGAGCATGACGGTTCTTACAAGCAGGAAGATCAGGGCATTTACAACGCGCGCGATATGGCGGTTCTGCGCGCCAAGATAGAAGATTGTCCGATTGTTCTGGCATCGGCGACCCCCAGTTTCGAGACATTGAAAAATGCGGCGTCCGGAAGATACCGGCATCTGCGCCTGACCGCGCGCTTTGGCGGCGCGGTTCTGCCGCGGATAGAGATTGTGGATTTGAGGGTAAAGAGCAGATAGTAAAATCGTCATTCCGGGGGAGCGAAGCGAAACCCGGAATCCATTCGTAATGGACCCCGGGGCGTAGCCCGGGGTGACGATAGAATACGAGTTCCGAGTACGAATAATGAATAACAAAAAAAACGCGGCACGCCGCGTTTTTTTAGAACGGTATATCGTCTGCGATTTGCGCGATGTTTATTTCTTCGCGCGGGGCGGGCGCCGCCGCAGGCGCGGATGATCCGCCGCCGTATTCGCCGCCTTCACTGTTGCCCTTGGTTCCGGATATCAGAATCAAAACGCTGCTCATATTTTGTAGCACTACTTCGGTAGTGTACACTTCCTGGCCGGCCTGGTTGGTGTACTTGCGCGTGCGCAGATTGCCTTCCACATAAACCTTGGTCCCTTTTTGCAGAAACCGTTCCGCGACATCGGCCAAGTTCGGATTGAAAATCACAATGCGGTGCCATTCGGTTTGCTCGCGCCGTTCGCCGGTTGCTTTATCCTTCCATGTTTCTGATGTCGCCAATGTAAAACTGACGACTTTGCCGCCGTTGCCCATTGTGCGAACAGTCGGGTCAACGCCCAAATTTCCAAGCAAACTTACTTTATTCACGCATCCAGCCATATTTTTCCCCTTGTTTTATAATCCGAGTGTAGAAAATAGAATCCCGGAATGCAAGGGGAAAAATAGGTCATGGCCTTGGTTATTCATTTACATCCGGCCCATAATAACCGCGGTATCGCACATGCGGTTGGAAAAGCCCCACTCGTTGTCATACCACGCAGTTATATGCAGCAATTTATCGCCGATCATTTTCGTCTGCGTCGCGTCAAACACTGACGAGCGCGAATCATGCACGAAATCCACCGACACCAGCGGCTTTTCATTGTACCCGAGTATTTTTGACTCGGCCGCCTTCACCGCCGCGTTCACTGCGTCCGTGGTCGCCGCAGTATTCAGATTCGCGACGAATTCAACCACGCTGACATCCGGCGTCGGCACGCGTATCGCGGTGCCGTTCAATTTCCCGGCCAGATTCGGCAGAACCAATCCGATTGCCTTGGCCGCGCCGGTTGATGTCGGAATCATTGACAGTCCGGCCGCGCGCGCGCGACGAAAGTCTTTATGATTGCGGTCCAATAAAACCTGGTCCCCGGTATACGCATGGACGGTTGTCATCCAGCCATTCACGATTCCAAATTTTTCGTCCAGAATGGCCGCAACCGGCGCCAGACAGTTCGTAGTGCAAGATCCGTTGGAAACTATTTTATCCGCGCCGGTCAGCGTTTTTTCATTCACGCCGAACACCACCGTTTTATCCACGCCGTCAGCAGGGGCGGAAATCAGGACTTTCTTGGCGCCCGCAGTCAAATGAACAGAGGCCTTTTCCGCGGTTGCGAAAACCCCCGTGCATTCCATGACGATATCAACGCCCAATTCTCCCCAAGGCAATTTTGTCGGATCGCGCTCCGCCAATACTTTGATTTTATGCCCGCCGACAGTCATGTATCCGTCGGAAAATTCAACCGGCATCGACAATTTGCCATGAACTGAATCGTATTCCAGCAGGTACGCATTTTCTTCGGGCGCGGCCAGATCGTTCACCACGACAAATTCCAAATCATCGCGTCCCGATTCCAGCGCGGCGCGCAAGACCAGCCGACCGATGCGGCCGAAACCATTGATTGCAACTTTGATTTTTGACATTATATTCTTCCTTTGTAATTTTTGTTATTGGACAACCGCAATTATACCAATTATAATGATTTTTGCAATGAAACAATTGTCTTACATCATCACAGGACCGACCGCATCGGGCAAGACCGATTTCGCGCACGCGTTCGCGAAACAGGTCTTTGGCACCATCATAAACGCCGACAGCGTCCAGGTTTACCGCGGCATTGAGAACTTGTCCGCGTCGCCCTTGGCCGAAGGGTTGCAAAATGACGGAATTCCATACCGGCTTTACTCTATAACAGAACCGGCCGCGCCGCTGTCTGCGGGAACATGGGCGAAAATGGCGCGCGCGGAATACGACGATGCTATTGCGTCCGGCCGCGTTCCGATATTTGTCGGCGGCGCGGGATTTTATCTGCGGGCCCTGCTGACTGGATTTTCAGAAATTCCGGCGGTGTCGGCGGAAAACCGGCAGCGCGCAGCGGCTTTTGGATTCGCGGACTTGCAAAAAATAGACCCTGTCTGGGCGGCAAAAATAAACCCGAACGACCGCCAGCGAATCACCCGCGGGGTTGAGGTTTTTTTACAAACCGGCAGGCCGTTGTCGCAATGGCAATCAGCGCCGAATGTTCCGGTCTTGCCAGCGCCGCCAAAAGTTATTTTAATCCTGCCGCCGCGGGAAATAGTCTTGCAGCGCATCGCAACGCGAATGACCGCATTGAATAAAAATGCCGAGATGGAAGTTCGCGGCATAATGAACCTGCCCGATAATTTGCCGATTAAGCGCGCCGACGGGGTTGCGGAAATATCAAAATATCTGCGCGGCGAAATACCTAAGGATGCCGCGTTGGAACTATGGCGGCGCAAGATAGAGCGCGGAAATGCCAAGCGGCAATACACCTGGTTCCGCACGCAACTGAAACCGGATGCGGTTATTAATAACATCCCGACCGAGATGGATTTATGTTCAGTCATGCAATGATATCTTTCATATTATGCGGCGGAAAATTCCGCATGGAATTTTACCGCTGGTTTTTGCGGCTGAAACACAAATACGAAATTTTTTGGACAACCACGCTGATAGAAAAAAAATATGACATCTTGAAAATCGCGTCCCAGCAGCAAGACGAACTGGATAAAATAATCCGCGAATTAATCGGGGACGAATTTTTCGAGCAGAACAGGAATGCCGTCGCGCAGATTGAAAAAATCACAGGCCGGTCTGTCATGGAACTGTGGGATACCGATCCGATATTCAACCGTTTTCCAACCTTGCGCGGACTGGCTCGCAATGCCGAGTTTGAGAAAATGTGGGAAAAGATGAAAGCAAGATAGAGTTTAGAGTGTAGAGTTTAGGTGGAGAGCGTCGGCGCACACTACCTAAACTCTACACTCTACACTCTAAACTCTACATAAAGTTCTGCGGGGATACATCAATTTTCACACGGACACTTGATGGCGTCTTCACCCTGCCCAGCCAATCGCGCACTGCTGATTGCAGAAAATCATTCTCGCCGCCAGCCACCAGAAAACGCATGCGAAACCATTTGCGCACTTGATAAATCTGCGCCGGAATAGGCCCCAGTATTTTCCCGCCGCCATTTATCGCCGGCGCCGCGCCGCGCAATTTCTCGCAAAATTCCGTCAATTTTTTTTCATTGTCGCATTCAACGATAACCGCTATCAATTGACCGAATGGCGGCATCTGCGCCGCGCGCCGCGATTCCAAATCCGCCGCCGCGAATCCGTCGCGATCGTTGTTCGCCAATGCCCGCAGAACCGGATGATCCGGCTGGTAAGTCTGCAACAGCACGCGCCCGGGAACAGATCCGCGGCCCGCCCGGCCCGCCACCTGGAACAACTGTTGGAAAGTTTTTTCCGCTGCGCGAAAGTCCGTCCCGTACAATCCCATGTCCGCGTCAATCACCCCGACCAAGGTCAAGTTCGGAAAGTGATGACCCTTGGCCAGAATCTGTGTTCCGATGATTATGTCAATTTCGCCGGATTCCATTTTATCAACCAGCCGTTCCAACGATTGCCGCGAAGATATCGTGTCGCTGGACACCAGCGCGACGCGCGCGGCGGGAAATTTTTCAGCGACCGCTTCCGCCACTTTTTCAATCCCGGTCCCGCGCAGCGACAATTCGTTCCCGCAATCGGGACACTTGGGCGGCATCGGCCGAGTCTTGCCGCAAATGTGGCAAATCAGTTTTCTCTGGGATTTATGCAAATTCATGCCCGCGCTGCAATCATCGCAGGCCGCGACAAAGCCGCATTTCTTGCATTGAATTATGTTGGAATGGCCGCGGCGGTTGATGAACAGCATGACCTGATGCCCGGCGCCCAGCGTTTCCGCAATCGCATCGGTCAGTATTTCTGATAAAATCTGTGATTCCGCCATGACCGGCATTATACAAGATAAAAGTGAAAAGTGAAAAGTGAAAAGTGATATGTGAGAGATAATTAATAACTAATAACTAACAATTAATAACTGTGAAAAAACGGCGCGGGGCGCCGTTTTTTCACATGTGCAGATCTTCGCACTTTTCTGTCGGCTCGCTGCATTCGGTCGTGCGGCTGCCGAACAATCCGAACAGTCCGTTCTTTTTCTTTTCCGTGCAGACCGTCGTGCTGGTGCAGACATGGCATGTGCGCGTTGCCCGGTCAAAATTGGACCACATTTCGCGCGTTGACTGCTGGAATTCGCTTTTCACATGCTGGCCGGCCTCGCCCGCTATCGCCTTGTCCGAAACGCCGCCCAGTTCCAAAATGATGGAATACGGCGCGACCAAGGTATCCCCGCCGATGCCATTGATGCCGGTGTTCGCAGTATCGCTGTGCGGCAGCCGGTTGCAAACCGCGTTCGCCAAATCAATAGAACTTTCGCTGGTCGCCTTGGCCAGTTCTTCTTGGAACTTTTTATTATAATTGTTCGTCGCTTGGCGCAGTGCTGACTCTGCCACCACCATCTTCATCTGATCCATCAAGTGCGGAAAGCGCCCCTGCGTCATGCCGCCGCCGTTTATGTGCGTCATGTCGCGCCCTGATATGCAGAATTGGACTTCCGGATCAGCGGACATCAGTTCAATCGTGCGGTTGATTGTTCCGGCGACATTGTTCAGTTCGGATTGAATTGATTCCTGGACCGCATGGAGATCCGTGCTGGACGACCGCGCGGTTCGCGACTTCATTTCACGGATGTAATCTGCGACGCCGATTTCGCCGGCGGCCAGTTTTTTATCATCATCCTTGACCACGCCGAATCCGTTGCCGACCTTTATCATTCCATAAGAAATCATGCCGGACAAAACATGCTTGTCCCCGTTCTTGCGGTACACGACGCTGTTTGACCCCAGATTGTCGTCGGCGGCGAATTTGTTGCATTCTGTCGTGCTGCCGCAAATTTCAACCATTTTGTCATCAACAACTTTCTGACATTTTTCCAACGCGGAATTATCAACATTCAGATAAAATCCCATCAGCAGAGAATCTATGTCGTTCATAGAAAAATCCGCCCTGCCCTGCTTGCATACAATCAGTTTGTCCAGCGGGCACATCTTGTGCATCTCGTCATAGTCCAGCCCGATGCAGTTTCCAAAATCTTTGCCGCAGCGGCCGTCGTCGGTAAAGCATTCGCGGACTTCTTCGGTGCAGCGGTCAACGCGCATCGCGGCCAATTTGTCTTTGACATAGCCCCAGATGTCCTTTTCCATCCGCTCGCAACTCTCCACTTCGTACTTGCAGAAAGACCGGGCCATTTCCGGACGGGACAGGCACGAATCCATGGTTTCAACACCCTTGCCTTCTATGTCGTCCTTGCACGCGGTATGGATGCAGTCCGAAATGCTGGTCAGGCATGACATGCGCCGTTTGGATTCCGAGTTCCGCTCGGCCAGTTTCAATTCAGGCGCAACCTCGCGCAGAAAATCGTCGTAAACCAGGTCGCGAACCGCCATGCACTTGTTCAGTTCGCCTTCGCAAATGTACCGCTTGGAATCCAGCATTTCCTGAACCGAATCAGTTATGTTGAAAATCGCGGTATGCTTTACTTTGTTGGAAGCGACCGATCCGGTGCGCTTTTTATTCTGCATGTTTTCTTCGGCGATTGACCCGGTGCAGCGATCCCAATCCGGCCCGCAGACATCGCCGCCCTTCATGCATTTCTTGAACGCTATCATGCACTGGCCGCGGTCCAGCGCGTTATCATTTTTCAGCCGCTCGTTGCGCGCGTCGCGCACCGCGCTGTTCGCGTCGGCCAGCGCCAATTCCGCATCAGTCTTTTTTCCTGCAACATACGCGGCCATCCCGTTGCAGTCGTTGCGGATCTGGGTGCTGTACAACTGCTTTAATATCTTCATGTCGCCGTCGCAGGACTCGTCCATCTTGTTCAGACACAGATCGTCGGCCGCAATAAACAATTCGCCGCCCTGCTTGTCGCCGATGTCGTCGGATGCAGAATAACTGGTTTTCAGCCCGGCCAGAATATCGCGAGTGCTGCGGCGGCTGGTCGTTTTCTTGTCAACGCCGATAACATTCCCCTTGGCGTCGTACTGACGGGTTCCGTCGCCCATAACAATGTCGGCGTTCGCGCCCAACTTTATCTTTTCAACTTCTATGGTTTCCAGATTTTCCGCCTGTTTCAGCGTCGCAGTTATCTTCTCAAACTCGCCGTTGTGCTTTTCATAATCGTCGCTGCAAACACAGGCGCCCTCGTAATCTTCCGCGCCCAGACAGAATTCGTTCATACAGCCAAAGTATTGATCATGACATTCCTGGGCATACAGATTTGTCGCGCCCACGCGGGATTTAATACTGATGCCGGCGGCAACAACGGATTGAGTCTTTACAGTCTCGCGCGCGGCATGCAACGCCAATGGCATCACGAAAGAAAAAAGAATAAAAAATAAAGAACAAATTTTTTTTACCATTCATTCACTCTATTTTTTGACATTTGTTGTTTTTATAAATTTTATTACCACTACCCCGTCCGCCTGCGGCGTCCACCCCTTCGCTTGGCGAAGGGGATTTTGATGGCCTGCATTATTGGCCCCATTGTCATTCTCGTACCGAATTCATACCCCGTCGTAATTCCGGGGGAGTGCTGCGAAACCCGGAATCCATTGAGCCATGAACCCCGGGGCGCAGCCCGGGGTGACGATGGAGAATGACATTCACCTGCACCACCACCTTCACATTCACATTCACCTTCACCTACACCTTTTACTCTGCGGCTTCTTTTTTCAACTGTTCAACCGTATCGGCGAAATCGCTGTCGGCCGGCTTGCCGGACTTGCGCGCTTCATCCACCATTTTTGCAAAAGAACTCTCTACCGGCTTGCCGCCGTTGTCGCGGTTGCGCTGGGCGTCCGCGATCATTTCCTTGAAAGACTTGGTCTTCTCGGCCGGGGCGGTTGATTTCGGTGCGGCGGCATGCGATTCAGCAACCACGGATTCCGCAGCAATCGGAAAATCCGCAGGCGCAGCCGGAAAATCCGTCGCGACAACCCCGGCATTTTCAGAAATAACCGCGTTTGCATTGTCCGCCATCTGCGCGGCATGCGCGCCGAACGCAATCCCGATAACCCCACCAATGATAATTATTTTTTTCATCCTTTTCTCCATTTTTTGTTTTATTGTTTTGTTTCTTTATCCCCGTAGCAATGGCATTTGTATTGATAGATTGTTATTGAATTCTACGCATGAACTTTGTTCATAAATTTTTTCCGCCATTTCTTCGGACCAATTTCTTGGATCGCCATCACCAAAATCTTCACAATCAACCACTAATGCCTGCGTTTTCTGGCACCCAGGATTTGATCTTCCATTCGGATTACAACAAGCATATCCAAAACCCATTGATAAAGTCTTGAAATTGCTTATTTTGCCGCTTGCCGCACTGCGAAGTTCTTGCAATATAGCCGCCGCTCTTTTTTCAGACAATGACTGATTCGTCTCGCCATTTCTGAACCGGCCGCCGCCGCCAGAATTGCTGGCATGCCCTATGACAACCATGCAGACTTCCGCCCCGCTGCTGTCGCCAAGCGACGATACAAATTCATCTGTTATTTTTTTTGCATCTTCGGTCAAAACAAAACTGTTGGTCTGGAAAGTTTTACTGCTATCAAATTTTATTCCTGCCGGCGCAGCATTTGGAATATTTATTCTTCCGATATTTGATGCCTGTAATCCCGGAACCGGAACTTGTGGGATACTTGATTTTACAATGGCAAACCCGCATTTGCCATCTGGTTGAATTTTTTTTGGGCTGTTGCATACGCACTTAAAATTGACACCTTCGCCCTCGCCATCAAAATCATCATTACAGGAACATTGCCCATCTTCGGCAATACTTATATGTTCGCCCTGATTGCACTTGTTTATAATACAATGACCATTCGCGCCCTTTTTTCCACTGTCGCATGGCTTGCATTCATTAGAATTGTCAATATATTCGGCCGCATCGCCGCAATCGCAATTCGGCGCATTGCCGCTGGTTGATTCAGCTGGGCAAGGCGTGATAATTTCTGGCAATTCCTGCAATTTTTTCTGAAAACTTGCGAAATTGTCGCCGTATTTCCGCTGAATCTCGGCGGATTTTTCCTGTTTGCTTTTACCGGAATTTATCGCCAGATTTCCAATCATTCCCACCGCCGCGCCGCCTGCGAACATTTGCGTACCCAGTTTTGTCATATCGCGCGTGTTCATCTCGATCAGTCCGCCAATCTTGCTGGTGCCGCCGGTTTCCTTGCGTTCCAGCGCGGTGTCAAATTGATTGCCGGTTTTGCCTGTCGCCGCATTGCTGTACAAGTCATCCGTATTCGCCAGGATTTCAGATTCAATCCCCGGCAGCATGTCCAGCGATTCCTTGTAAGCCTTGGTTTTCAGCGCGGTTTCCTTGTATTCGGTTATCAGCGCGGACAGGTCTGCCGGATAAGTCGGCGACCGCGCGATCGCGCCAAAACGAATGTTCAGCATTTTGTTGTTAATGCCGCAACGCCAGGAATCCAGCGTCGCCTGCATGTCGCGCGCCGCATCCGCATCCGCGTTTTGTTCGGCCGAACCCTGCAACGCCATCATCGCGCCTTCGCCGGTGGCCAGCATTGACACGCTGGTCAGGGTTTTGTTCGCGGTGGAATTTTCCTTGGCCTTCATATTGTCATAGTTTTCCTGCAATGCAGCGACTTTTTCGTCATTGCGAATATCAAACTTTTGCGCGGCGGTCCCGGCCAGGCGCGCCTGCATCTTTTCTTTGGCATCTGCAACAACATTCTTGTCCGCATCAGGATAGCGGACTATCAAATTGCCAATCGCATCGCGATAAGCGTTATCCAGCAGGGCGGCGTCCGCCGCCGCAGCGATCGCGGCGATATCCGACGCCAAGTCCGCGCGCGCCGGCACGGCCGCAAACGCAATAAATAATGAATAATTAATAATTAATAATGTTTTTTTCATTCTCTCTCTTGCGCCTTACATACTTAACAGCCCGCGTGTTTCGCAATTTTCATTCGCCGCATTAATCGGAATAATTTTATCCAGTTGCTTTTGCAGGCCGCGTTTTGCAATCGTCCGTTCCAAATGCTCCTGCATCCGCAGAAAATGTCCTTCGGACATGCCGAAATATTTGCACAGGCGCAGGTCGGTATCAACAGATATCCCGGTTTTCCCATTAACAATGTTTGTTATGCGATTTGCCGGCACGCCGATCGCATTGGCCAGCGCATTGCGCGACAAGCCCAATGGTTCCAGCCATTCTTCCAGCAAATAATCGCCAATATTTCCAATATCTATATATTTCGTCATTTTTCAACCCTGTTGTACACAGTATATACCAGATACAACAACATGTCAATCATTAATGATAATCAGTTATCTCAACCTGTTCCGCATTATTCATTCTGGTCCAAACAAAACAAATCCTGTACTTATCGTTTATCCTTATGCTGTGTTGTCCCGTCCTGTCGCCTTTTAATTTTTCCAGATTGTTTGACGGCGGAACCCGCAAGTCTTCAATATTCACAGCAAAATGAATCGCGGCAAGTTTTCTGGCGGCCCGTCGTTGAATGCTTGCCGGAAATTCCAAAGATACTTCCCCTGTAAAGATCTTGCGGGTTTCTTTGTCCGCAAATGTCGTTATCATTCATATTCCTGTAATATTATCACCGCCGTCATTCCCGCGTAAAAACACAACTCGTCGTCATTCCGGGGGAGCGAAGCGAAATCCGGAATCCATTGAGCCATGGACCCCGGGTCGTGGCCCGGGGTGACGATGGCCCAAGTATTCGCATTACAAAACAAATGCCCCGTCGTCATTCCCGCGCAGAATCATCCCCCAGTCGGTGTTTCCGTTGGTGTTTCCGTCGGCGTTTCCGTTGGTGTTTCCGTCGGCGTTTCTGTGCCCCCCGGGTTCAGTTCTGGATTCTTATCTTTTACTTCTTCTTCCGTCGGTTTATCCTGTTCCTTTTTCAATGCGTCCCCAGCCTTTTTGCTGTCCATTGCGCGGTTGATGCTGCCGCTGGTTATCGCGCCGACCGCTATGCCGACGCCCGCCCCCAGCACCGCGCTGGATGCGCCGACCTGGCTGCGCGTGCGGCGATAAGCATTTTCTTTGTATGTCGTCAGATCAACCCCGAACCAATTGTCGTCGCAGACATACTCGCTGTCCGGCAGCAATTTTTTTGACGCGAACAGCGTCAAGTTATCGCTGTCATTATTTCCCCACAATTCCGCGGTAAACACGCATCCCAATGACCGTTCGTCAAACATCGCCCCGATGCGCTGGCAGGCATTTCGTATATCTTCGCGCATTTTATACAGCGACTGCTCCCACTTGCTGATACTTTTTTCCGTGTCCACGCGCAGGTTTCCAAAGACCTCCATCGCGCGCGCGGCCAGACCGCTTTCCGCCGCGATGCATTCTTCCGCTATTAACTTGCATTTTTCAATAACCGCATCGCTCTTGGGCTTGGCAATGCATCCGACAAACCCGTCGCCGCAATTTTCAACTATGCAGGCATTGTACCGGTTTCCGCAATTGCGCGTTTCGTTATATCCCGCCAGCATTTGATTCTGATCGCGGTCCGCCTTTATTTCCGCGATAACCGCCGCAAATTCCCGGGTCCCGCATTTGACTTTTTCATCCAAGTGCAAACGGCAGTTCTGGACTTTATCACCCCAGATTGTATCGCCGTCCATCGCGCATTTGCCGAAATCATTGCCGCAGATTTTCATCATGCATCCCCGAACCGCGTCATCGCACGCGGACAGCGTGCCGCCCGTTCCGCCGGCGCCATTCAGCGTGAACGAAGACTGCTCGCCCGCCTGGAAAGCCGATCGCTGCGCCCGCATCCGCTCGGCCCGTGCGGCGTCAGTTTCGCTGCCGCCGCCGGATCCGGCCCCGACGACATTGGAAAATCTGTTCTCTTTGTTTTCAATTATCGGCGCTGGTTCCGCGGCCGGTTCCGGCGCGGGTATAATTTCGGGCGCAGGCTCTTCAACTGGGACAAGCGGCGCGACGGACGCGATGCGGTTGGCCACTGAATTTGACCCGCGCGAAGCCCCGGCAACCGCGCGCGTTCCGGTCGCCGTCGGCCGCGCGACCACGCCGTCATCCGCACGCGCCACAGGCGAAATAAAAATCAAAAGATAAAAAATAAAAAATATTCGCTTCATTATTTAATCTTATATAAAACCTATTTTTCGTCTTGGCGGTTCCGGTTTGTTTATCAAATTATTCAACGCTTCTATAATTTCATTTATGCTTACCGCATGTTGTTCAATATTATTGTTCGTATCATCTATATGCAACATTAAAACCCGTTCCAAATCATCTATCTTTTGTACCAGCGGCTTTGCAAAATGATGCCGCATTGCGACAAAAGCCCTTATAACCGCCAAATTAACCTGCACGGCCCGCTCACTATTCAGCACAGCCGAGAGCATTGTAACACCGTGTTCCGTAAAAACATACGGCATATATCTACGGCCGCCATAACCTGAGGTCACAAATTGTGACCTCAAGTTTCCGGAACCTGAGGTTCCAAATTGGAACCTCAAGTTTTCCAAATCATCCTTGTCCAATTGAAACATAAAATCTGTCGGAAATCTGTGCAGATTTCTTTTTACCGCCTGGTTTAGTTTCTTTGTTTCAATTTCATACAATTCTGCCAAATCGCTGTCCAGCATAACCTGGACCCCGCGAATGGTATAAATCTTATTTATATTTTTATCTAAAATCTTTACTTCTTTCTTCATTTCAACTTTGCGCAGGCCGTATCAAAGTACTTGCACAGCAAATTCGCCATAATCTTTTCGTTCGGCGCGTCCGCGCTGCACTTGTTAGCGAAATGCCCGCACATGTTGCTGATGCAGGCATCCTTGCCGGTCGGCTTGCACTGATCCTGGGCCTCTCTCAATTTAGACTCACGCGCGGCCGCGTATTTCTGCGTTATCGCCGGCGCGATGTTGTCATAGCGCGTCTCGGACGCCCGCACCAGCGCGGTCATGCCGGTTCGCAGCGCGGCCCCATGCCGGCCGCAATCTTCTTCTATCAGACACGCCGATATTATCCGGTCAAAGTCCGCAGTCTCGAAGCATCCGGACCAATCGGCCAAGCATTTGCTGTCCCGCGTCATGCATGCCTGGACCAATCCGCGGCACGCGTCTTCGGTCTTTTCCGATTCAATTTTTGTTTTCGCGGACGCGAACGCATTGTCAATCCCAATCGCCTTGCACGAAGTCTCTATCAACTTGTCATACAGGCCGTCCACATTGTCCGGCGTGCAATCTACAACTTTTTTCAAGCATTGATCCGTCGCCCAGATGTACCGCTGGCCCGCGTTGCCGGTCGGCGCATTTTTCAATTCTTTGTCGGTCAGCGCGTATTTTGACGCGCCCAGCGACAGCGATTGCAATCCGGTTGATTCGCGCGAAGAATTTCCCGATCCGCCGCCGCACAGATTGCACCGCTCGCCATGATCCATGCTGTTCAGGTTGCACGCGCTGTCCAGGCAGGTTTGCAGATTCAGGGACGAGCATGCGGCATGCAACGCCGCCGGCATCGCGAAAGAAAAAAGAATAAAGAATAAATAATAAAATTTTTTCATTTATATTTTCAGTTATTCTACATCGCTATCAAATCCCGATGCCCATTGTCATTTGCATACGGAATTATTTGATTCAACTCGTTTTCCAGTTTTTGCCTTGCGATATCTTGATCTATTTTTGTCTGAACCCTTAAAAAGAATCCATCGCTCATATTAAAATATCTGCACAAACGCAAATCTGTATCAGCCGTAATACCGCGCTTGCCATTCGCAATCTCGTTTATGCGGTTTTGCGGAACATTAATAGCCCTGGCCAGGGCATTCTGCGAAAGTCCCAGCGGTTCTAAAAACTCTGTTATCAAAAACTCGCCTATCGTAATATTTTCTATATATTTTTTCATAAAAATATCATTCTCTATTTGTCTTTCTCTGCTCGCTATTCATCACATCGCTATTGTCTGCTCTGATTCTATCGGCGCCTCAAACTCTTTGCAGATCACGCCGGCGAATGTCCGCGTGCTCGTTTTCTTGCTGCCCCCGATTTTCAACAGGCCGCCGCCGCATGCGCTGCCAATAAGCGTTATTCCGCCGCTGCCGCAACTGCTGCTGGTATCATACTGCGCTTCGGTGCTTTTGCACGCTATGGTCGTAGTTTTGATTTTGCATGTGTTTGATTCGCGCGAATAAATGCTGGTGTACTGCTGCTTGGCGATCATCTCGCCTTTTGTGCCCAGCAACAAGATTTCCTTGTCCGCCCCGGATACCGCCTTGGCCAAATCTGTCAATCTAGCGCCGCTGATTGTTATTGACGCCGTGCCGCAAAATCCGGAATTGGAATCTGATTTGTCATTTCCACCGGTTCCGGAAAACACATTAATCAAGTTGTCGCGATCGCTGGCCATCGCCGCGCACATCGCCGCGTTCATGTCGTCGCTTTGATTTTCCGTCGCCTTGGTCGCCAATTCTTTCAACTTTTTATCATAATTTTCAGATGCCTTGGTCAATCCGGCATCCAAAATAACCTTCATATAGGTATCAATCAGGTTCGGGAACCGCGCGGTCGCCGTCATTGAATCCGCGCCGGAAATCTGCCGCATGCTGCGTCCGTTCAAGCAGTATCCCAGCTGGGTATCCGACGACAGCATTGAAATCAGATTGTCTGTTTTATTCTTGATTGTATTAAACGATGCCTCTATGCGATTCTTGGCCGCCGTATCGGTCGCGCAAGTTGTATAACTTAATTTTTCCGACGCGAACTGGACGCGTCCGTCATCATTCGTCTGATTGTCCTTAGCAGTCGTGATGCTGCCGAAATTCATCAGCCCGCTGATTACATAGTTTCCGGAACTGTTCTTTGCGGCGTACAGCGAATCCGTACCCATCGTTGAATCATCCGAGAACGCCCCGCACGACGCGGTGTCGCCGCAAATCTCAATCATTTTGTCATTGGCGATTTT
Organism: Rickettsiales bacterium; assembly: GCA_031260805.1. GTDB lineage: Bacteria > Pseudomonadota > Alphaproteobacteria > Rs-D84 > Rs-D84 > JAISKV01. The sequence goes on along the minus strand of JAISKV010000001.1, from coordinate 83,262 downwards.
TTGGCACTGCGCCAGCGCGGCATTGTCAATTGACAAGTAGATCCCCTGAATCATATCAGTCAGGCCCGTGATAGTGGAAATCTTATCCCCCGCTTTCACCGGATTGCCGTTGGTATGCACGCACGCGGTCAGTTTTTCCGCCGGGCACATGTCAATTATCGCATCGCGATCCAGCCCGATGCAGTTCTCGAAATTCTTGCCGCAAACGGTATCTGCGGTATAGCAGTTTTTAACCTGGGTCGTGCAGGCGTCCACGCGCATCGCCGCGACGCGCGCCTTGACAAAGTTCAGAATCTGCGGCTCGGCCTGTTTGCACGGATCAATCTGGATTTTGCAGACGCTTTCCAATGTCTGCGGCCGCGAAAGGCACATGTCGTACGATCCTTCGGGATTCGCAGGATCCATGTTGTCTTTGCACGCCTTTTGGAAACAGTTGGAAATATTGCTGATGCAGTTCATGCGCAAGTCTGATTCCGCCACCAATTCCGCGCTTTTCAATGTCGGCGCGATGTCGCGCAAAAACACATCCCACACCTGATCGCGCACCGCGATGCACTGCGATACCACGGTGTCAAAGCACAGCGGCTTTTTCGCCAGCATGGTGTCGTAAGTGCTGGCGTTTATCGTAACCTTGGTCGTTGTGCCCTTGATGTCATAAGTCTTGGCCTTGCCGCGCTTGATGTTTTCCGCCGCGGCCAGCCCCACGCACCCGGTAAAGTCATCCTTGCACCCGGCGGTTTTCGCCATGCACTTTTTCATTTCAATGCTGCATTCGCCCAAATTGTACTTGTTCGCATTCTCAAAAGATGCCAGTGCAGCCTCGCGCACCGCGCTCTGCGCCGTTGACAGTTTTTGCGACGATTCGTTTTTCTTTTGTTTCAGATAATTTTCATACGCGCGGCAGTCGGATTGCACATTCGTCTGATACATCGTCTGAACCATGTTGAAATCCTGGACCGAGCAGTCGTTGCCGATGGATCGCTGGCATAAATCATGCGCCGCGACCAAGCGCGCGTTTCCGGATTTGTCTGAAATTCCATCAGACGGGATTTCAAGTTCTTCCACCTCGTAAGCGGTCCACATGCTCATGTCCAACTTTTTAGTCGGACGAATTTTGTTCTTGTTTTTTTCCAGTTCGGATTCGCCCAGCGCGTCCTTTTCGGCCGCCTCGGCCGTCTTGAAGATATAGTCGGCATTCGCGCCCATTTCAATCTTTTCAACGCCCTTGGTCGCCAGCTTGAAAGTCTGGTCGTCCAGTTTTTCAATTTCAGCCAGAACCTTGTCCAATTCAGACTTGCGTGAAGAACAAATGCACCGGCCGCCGTTGTCGTTTTCAATCATGCAGAAACTGTCCATGCAGCCGAAATATTTTTCTCGGCATTCGCCACCGACAACACTGTTCTGAACCGCGGCATTAACCTTGACGCCGGTGCCGACAACCTTTTGTGTCGCCCCGGCGCGCGCCACGACAGTCGGCGCGGCAGGCGCATTCGGCGTCGCGCGCAATGCCCCTGCCCGCGCGGCATTCGCGCCGCCATCGGAAACCGCCATAGGCATTGTGCCGCCGCGACGCGCCACTGCCGCCGACCCCTGGGCCGCAGCATCAGGCGCAACGCCCGGCCGCGATGCGGAAACTGCGGGCAACGCAAAACATGCGGCCAGCGCAGCCATACAAAAAATGCGCATTTTTCTCAAAGATTCTCTCTTGAATTAATCTCTTGCATTTTAACATACTTTGGCAATTTAATAAAAGGGAAAAATTACTAGTTTTCAGAGTTCGGGGTTCAGAGTTCAGAGTTTAGTTGCGGGGCCAGTTCCCCTCCTTTGGAGGGGTGGCCGCAGGCCGGGGTGGTTTACAGGATTTAATTAAGAATTAACAATTAAGAAATAAGAATTATCGTTGTCTGCTATAATAAACAGAGTGTCAGACATAATTTTATAATTCTTAATTCTTCTTTCTTAATTCATAATTCTACCACTACCCCGTCGCGCTGCGCGCGCCACCCCTTCGCCAGCGAAGGGGATTATCCCGACTTCGTTTCAATAAATATCATTTTATTATGTGATGCAGGCCATCAAAATCCCCTTCGCTGGGATCCACCCACGAAAAACTTTGTTTTTCGCGGGGCCCGGGAAGGGGTGGCGCGCGCAGCGCGACGGGGTAGTGGTAATAAACTGCACCCTGAATTCCAACTAACTACTATTTGACAAAAACAATAATTTGTGTCAGAATGACGCAAATGGCAAAGGTCAAGGATTTTTTTATAAAACTCAAAAACATAGCCCTGTGGACTGCATGGTATTTTATTGCCGTTTACTTGGTTTTCCGGTTCTTGTTTGACTTTGACATATTGCAAGCCGTTGCATGGAATACTTTTTCGCACACCCGCCTGCATGGATATTCCGGGTTTATTCTGGTCATAACCATGGCGGCGGTCATACCAATTTATCTGGCGGCATGCGTCATAATCTACAAAACTGCCAAGCCGATTATTCCTATTTCATGCAAATTGCCCAAAAAGAAAGAGCCAGACGCAGAGAAGCAGACAGAGTCCGTTGAAAAAAAAGAAGAACCCAAAATCATAGTTCCCGAAGAAATTCCCGCAGAATTGAGCGGCGCATTCGCAAATATCAAAAAGACTTTCACCGAACTGCCGATTGCGCAGCGGGTCGTCTGCACGCCAACCGGCGGATGCGATGTGATCGCGCATGTCGCCGCGCCGGCCGATGCGCCAAATGTGGCGGCCGATGAAAACACATGTCCGCTGCCATTGCCGGACAGTTTTGATGTCGCGGCAACGGCCGCAGCGCCAGTGTTCCGGGACCTGAACTTTACTACGACCGCCCCCGCCCCTGCGCCGGCCGGTCTGTCAAAGATTGGAGATTCCAATGTATACACCCACGACGATCCTGACTTCTTTATTGCGGATCCGGAATTTTGGTTTGCGACCGGCAAGCAGATTGAATCGCCGATAAAAAAATTAAGCGGCCTGGCCAATCCGGTCTTGTATCTGAAAGAAAAAAATATCATGGACCTGGACGCGAAAATCGCCGAATGGGAAAAATCCGGAATCCGGGTGGTGTTTCATGTTGACGAGGTTTAAGGTGTGAGATTTAAGGTAAATATGCCAACAACCCCACACCTAATTAAATAAAATTCTTCAATTCATCGTAATTGTTTCCGCGCAGGGTGGATTTCAAGTCTTCAATCCTGTTGTCCGTCGCGCCCAATGATTCCAAGAGCGCGCCGCCCAGAATAAACGAAGACTCTATGGTTTCAGGCATCGCGACCCGGACCCCTTCGCGCGACAATATCTCCGCTTCGGCCAAGTTTTTTGCGCGCGCGAAAATCTTCACACGCGGCGCGACGCTGCGAACCGCGCGCGCGGTCGCCTTTTGCGCGGCATCGTTGTTCAGCGCGATGACAACCGCGCGCATGCCCCTGCGTCCCAGCCCCATTTTTCGCAAGATATCTTCGCTGCGCGTGTCGCCATAAAAGACATTCAGACCATGCTCGCGCCCGCGCTGGATGCTGTCCACATTCATGTCAACCGCGACATACTTTATGTTTTGCATTTCCAGCATTTTGGCGATTGTCTGGCCGACGCGACCGAATCCGCAAATCAGAACGCTGGCGTCGGACACGCGCTTGGGCGGGCCAAGTTTCGCCTTCTCGCGGCCGCCCAGATAAAAGCGGTCAAACAGCGCCAGCAACACCGGCGTCATCATCATTGAAATTATGATGATTGTCATCAATATTTCGGCGGATGCCAATGGTATCGCGGAAATGCCGTCAATTTTCAGCGTTTGCAGAATCAGCAATCCGAACTCGCCGCCCTGGGCCAGGATTAATGCAATCATAAAAGCCTCACGCGGGGGGACATTGCGGATTCGCGCCACCATGAATATCGCGCCCCATTTCAGCAAGACCAGCCCGGCCGCCCCCGCCAGTATTATCAGCAGATTGTCATACATCAGATTCAGATCCAGCCCCAATCCCAACGCAATGAAAAAGAACGCCAGAAACAGAGTCTTGTACGGCGATATGTCCGTTTGGACCTGGTGCCGGTAAATAGTATCGGACAGCAGCATTCCGGCGACAAACGCGCCGATGCTGGCCGGCAATCCGACGAAATGCATCGCCAATGACAATCCCAGTATCAGCATCATGACAAACAGCAGGGACACCTCCTTGCTCTTCATGTTCGCAATAATCTTCATAACCGGATTCAGGACCAGACGCGAAAAAATTACAACGCCCAGAATCAATCCGGCGGACATGACCAGAATATCTATGACTTCCGCCCCCAGGCTGAGACTGCGCCCCGCAAACAGCGGCAGCATCGCCATCAGCGGAATCGCCAGCAAGTCTTGGAACAGCAGTATGGAAAAAGTCTGCCGCCCCAGCGACGATTGCAATTCGTTCCGTTCCGCCAGAATCTGCAAATCGCTGCTGGTGCTGGACATGGCCAGCATCAGGCACACCATGACCGCGCCCAGTATTGTCCAGCCGCTGATGCCCCACAAAATCGGAAACATCATCGTTGCAACCATTAAAACCTGGGCCGCGCCGAACCCGAAAATCGTGCCGCGCATCTGCCACAGTCTTTTTATGTTCAGTTCCAGCCCCATCGTGAACCATAAAAATATAATTCCGATTTCGCCCAGAAAACTCCAAGTGCTGTCCATGCCCCAGAACTTTAACACAAACGGGCCGGCGACAACCCCGGCGATTAAAAATGCCAGAAAACTGCTGATGCGAAAAGCGCGCAGCAAAAATGCCAGCGCGAACGCCACACCCATGAATATCAATATTGAAACGGTCATTATATATTTCTCTCTCTGCCGAATGCAAATTATAACATTATGGTTGCCAATTCAACAAATTTTTCTGGGAATAAATCCTCGGCCCGCTCGGTGCCGGCCAGACCGAATCGCGACCAGTCAGCGCCGGGCATAATTCCGCGGATCATTTTCCGCCGCTGCCCGAATAACTTTGCCGTCAATTGTTCAACCTGTTTTAATTCTTTATTGCCAATTCTTGATTGTTTTGGCAAAATCTGCACCACCGCGCTCTGCACGCGCGGCGCTGGATAAAACGCAGTGTTCGGAACATTGAACAAAATCTTGGCATCCGCAACCAATGACGCCAGCACGGACAGACGGCCGTACTGCGCGTCGCCGACGCGCGCGACAATCCGCTGCGCAACTTCGCGCTGGAACATCAGCGTCATTGAATTTATATTGATTTCATGCAGCCAATTTATCAGCAATTCCGTCCCGATATTATACGGCAGATTGGAACATACCGCATAATCCGAATCCTGAATCATGAACTCTGAAAACTGTTTCAGCGCATCGCCGTAAATCACTTCCAGCCGGCCGTCGGACGCCGCGGCAATCCGGTCCAGAATCGGCGCCGTGGTTTTATCTTTTTCAATCGCAACGACGCGCCGCGCGCCGCATTCCAGCAGCGCGCGCGTCAGTCCGCCCGGCCCCGGCCCCACTTCCAAAACAGTCTGATTTTCAAGGTCCGGAACGCTGCGCGCAATCTTGCGCGTCAAATTCAGGTCAAACAGAAAGTTCTGGCCAAACTGCTTTTTCGGTTCCAATCCGGCATCGCGCATCATTTCGCTGACCGGCGGCAAAGATGTAATTTTATCCGACATGATTTTTATTATAACTTTTTTCTTCCGCCAAACGCCAGGGACAGCGTTCCGTCGTCAATGTAATCCAGATCGCCGCCCAATGGCACGCCGGACGCCAATTCGGAAAAAGCAACCGCGCGGGCGTCTAAATTATTCATGATAAAGTGCTGGGTCGTCTTGCCCTCTATCGTGTTGGGCAGTGCGAAAATCATCTCGCCTATTTCTTCATCCCCGATTCGCTGCGCCAAGTTCTTTATGTTCAGATTTTCAGGCGTGATGCCGTTCGTTCCCGACAGCAAGCCGCCGATGATGTGATACCGGCCGCGGAACACGCCGCTTTTTTCCAGCGTCCAAACATCGCCCAGATCACGGACAATGCACAGTTGCCCGTTCGCGCGCGATGCGTCCGCGCAGTATTCGCAGGGGGAATTTTCCGACAGCACGCCGCAAACCGCGCAAGGCCGTACTTTTTTTGCAACCGCAGCCAGGCTTTCCGCCAGCGCGACCGCGCGACCGGTTTTGTCGGACAGCAGCGATAAAACGATTCGTTGGGCCGCGCGGCCGCCGACCCGCGGCAGTTTCGCGAATTGCTTTATCAAATTGTTTATTAAATTAATGGAAGACATAGCAATCCAAGCCGCGCGACCCGGCATTGTGTTTTATTTCTTGGGCGGAATTCTCACTCAACCCATTCGCGCGCACGCGCGTCATCCCATTAAATTTTTCCAGAACGGTTTCCACGCCCAGCAGGTTCCGCACGCGCACCTGCTGCTGCTGGGCGGCGGCGGCGGAAGAAAACGCGCCGAATTGCACGCCGGCATTGCCGACGCTGACGGCGGCGTGATTCGTAATTCGTGATTCGTGATACGAATCTTGAACATTATTTTCACTTTTCACTTTCCACTTTTCACTCTCTTTTACCGGCGCCCCGCCAACAATGGCAAACCCGCGGTCCAGCATGCGGCGCGATACTGCCGCGCGGACATCCTTGTTCGGCGCGCCCAGAACCACGGATAAAATCTGAGCATTGCCGCGGCGCGCCGTCGCAATCAGGCTGTATTTTGACTTGTTCGTGTATCCCGTCTTCATGCCGTCGCATCCCGGGTAAGTCCCCAGCAGCGCGTTCGTGTTGTAATAAGTCTTGCCATCCCAATCAAATGATTTCGTGCTGAAATAATGCCAGTATTGCGGAAAGTGCTTGTACACCGCCATCGCCAGCAGCGCGATGTCGCGGGCGCTGGACAAATGCTCGTCATCGGGCAATCCGGACGCGTTCTCGAAATTCGTGCGCGCCAATCCTATCTCCGTCGCGACGCGCGTCATCAGTCCTGAAAAGTCGCCTTCGTCCCCGGTCAAGTTTTCCGCCAGCACGCGCGCGACATCATTCGCGCTGTGCACGGCGACCGCGCGTATCGCGCTGTCCACAGTAATCTTGCTGCCCGGCGACACGCCCAGTTTCACAGGATTGGCCGCGGCCGCCTTTTTGGAAACAATCAGATTTTGATCCAGGCGCAGCCGGCCATGCTCTATCGCGTCAAATGTCAGGTACAGCGTCATTATCTTGGTCAATGACGCCGGATAATTAAGATCGTTCGCGCGTTCGGAATACAGCACATGTCCGGTATTCATGTCCGCAACCAAGACGGCGTTGTATTCCGCCGCTACTGCGGCGGAAAGTGAAAAGTGAAAAGTGAAAAGTGAAAATAATGCCAATAACTTTTTCATAAAAATCAGACTACAAAATTTGCAATCAGACGGTCAACCATTTTCTGTTATTCACACACCGCTTGACCCCGCCCCAAAACGCCATCGGCGTTTTGGGGCGGGGTCGCAGAGCCGGAGCGCAGCGAACGGCGATGCGGCTGTGGATAATTAATAACTAATAATTAACAATTAATAACTATAAAAAACGGGCTTGCGCCCGTTTTTTATCTTAAATAAATTCCATCGCCGTCAACGATTACATGCTTTTGCGACTGGATGCCGGCGCGTTGCAGCGCGCTGGCCACATCGCGCGATTCATAAACCAACGAATCGCATACCGGAAACACGCCGCGCGACAAAGCCAATTGATTCGCAATCATTTCATCATGGCACATGGCGACAATCGGCTGGTACGGACGGCGCGAAGCAATCTTGCGCGTTCCGGCGCCCGCTTCGGAAAACACCACTATCGCGTCACATTCGTTCAAGTCCGCTAATGCGACGACCGATTCGGACCAATTGTTGTCCAGCGAATCGTCAGTTGCCAAATCGTACCCGTTTTCCGCGCGGTCTTCATCCGCGTTCGCCAAAATTTTCGCCATTGTCGCGACCACCAGTTCGGGCGCCTTGGAAATCGTAGTTTCTTCGGATGTCATCGTGCAGTCAGCCAGCAGGTATGCCGCGGTCGCGATGTCGGATACTTCCGCGCGCAGCGGAAAATCATCCTTGACCATTGACGACAGCATCTGCGTCGCCACGATTACAGGCTTGTTCAATTCGCGGCACAGACGGATTATTTTCCGCTGCACGGCCGGCACTTTCTCAAAAGGATATTCCACCGCCAGATCGCCGCGCGCAATCATGATTGCATCGGTTTCTTCAATAATCGCCTCTATCCGATCCACTGCCTGCGGGCGTTCAATCTTGGCGACAATTTTTACCGGCTTGTCCGTGCGGGCGCGGATGAAGTCGCGCGTTTCAATAATGTCTTCGGGCCGCTGCACGAACGAAATCGCGACAAAATCCGGATCATGTTTCAACACAAAGTCCAGATCTTCGCGGTCTTTGGCGGTCAGGACGCTGGTCGCAACCTCGGTATCCGGCAGATTAAAGCCGCGGCGCGACCAGATTTCCGTCCCGCGGATTAACTTCGCGTCAATCGCGCCGTCGCGCTTTGCGATAACCTTCATCTCCATCTTGCCGTCGTTCAGCAGAATTGCGTCGCCAACATTCAGAGAATTCAGAACATCTTCATCCGGCAGATTCACGCGCTTGGTATTTCCAGGCGTTTTGTCGTTGTCAAAACTAAATGTCTGGCCGATTTCCAATTGATAATGAAATTCAGGCTCCTCGAAAACGCCGATGCGGTGCTTTGGCCCCTGCAAGTCCGCCAGAACCGCGATCGGACGGCCCAGTTCAGCCGATATCTTGCGAATGTTGCGTATCTTGTCAGCCTGGATTTCGCCCGTATCGTGCGAGAAGTTCAGACGGCACACATTCATCCCGTTCTGCACCATTTGTTTTAATGTTTCGTAATCCGCACTGGCCGGACCGATGGATGATGTTATTTTTGTAAATTTCTGCATTAATACAACCTTTGTCTGTTTAATTTTTTATTTGATTTTTGTGCCAAACATTATATCATTTAATCCAGATATTTCAAGGAGAAACCAATGCCGGCAAAAAATGCGAATCATGGCGCGATTGATAACAGACAATTAATGTCAATAATTGAGAAAATTGAACGACTGAACGAAGACCTGGCCGCTGTCGCCGCAGATATCAAGGAAGTATTGACCGAGGCAAAGGGCGCCGGATACGATCCTAAATATATCAGACAAATGGTGCGTCTGCGTAAAATGGATCCGGATGAAATAGAAGAAACGGACGAATTGACCAAAATGTACCGCACTGCATTGGGATTGTAAAAAACGGCGCATCGCGCCGTTTTTTTTTAGTTTTCAGAGTACAGAGTGCAGTTTTTTATCTTTTAATTTTTTTGCTCTGTTAAACAATTTTTTATTTTATCATTCTCCCTATCGTCATTGCGGGCCACGACCAGGAATGACGAACAATTTTATTTTTCGCGTACCGCAAATCTTGGGTGAGTGTAAATTACTGAACTCTGCACTCTAAAAACTAAAAAAAACGCGGATACGCCGCGTTTTTTAACGAGAAACGAGCAATTTAGCAACGAGCAGCAATTTCTTTCACCTATCGCTGAACCATCCCCGTCGTCATTCCCGCGCAGGCGGGAATCCATTGTTAACAAACTCAAAATTTATTCATTTGTTAACAATACTTAACTTCTTTTATCGCTAACAGTGGATTCCCGCCTGCGCGGGAATGACGATGGGGGATGGTTCTTGTGCGGGAATGACGATGGGGGGATGGTTTAACGCGAGGATGATGACGGGGATGATAAAGTAAAAAATTGTTTAACAGAACACTACCTTATACATCATACCTTAAACCTCAAAAAAAACGGCGCATCGCGCCGCGTTTTTTTTACCAATCTCTGGATGTTTTGCCGTATTCCAGCAAATTATACATTTCTTCAACTTGGCTGGGTTTGTTTTGCCAATGCGGGACTATACTCTGCAAGCGTTTTATCTCTTGAATTCTTTCCAACTTGCTGCCAGGGGAAACCTTGCCAAAAACCGGCATTTTCATCCGCAACGCTTCTTCCACCGCTTTGCGTTTAAGATTGATAATTTCCTTGGATTGATCGCTGTTATTGGCTTTCAAGGCTTCCAACTGCTTGGACGCATTCTCGAACTTGCCTTTGTATCCCGCCATTTCGTCTTTTGCCGCGACGCGTTCGCCGATTGTCGCAATAGAACGAAATTGACGGATTTTCAGATCCAAATCCGACAATGATAATTTGGATAAAAATTCATTTATTCTATCGGCGGATGCAGGGTCGGTCTTGGACAAATCATCAATACCATGGCCCACAATCTTTATTAATTCCCCGTCATCGTTTTTTTTCATAATTTCACGCAATTCTGATTTTGCCAAAACATCACTGCGGCCAACGCCGTAAATAAAGGCGCGGACATCCGCGTACAGTTTTTGCTGGGGAGCGGATAGTTTGTTAACATCAATCGCCGCCATTGATTCGTTCATTGCGTACAGTTTTTGGAGTGCGGCGAATTTTAATGCTGTCGAACTGCCCGAGCCATCCAGTCCCGTCCATGATGATAAATTTGTTGTTGCTTTTATTATTGCTTCATTTGCCATTAATAACTCCTTTGTTTCAGGCGTGCAAACCCAGCCCCGAAACATCGTGGCACATCAGAAAAATATGTACAAAATATTATTTTGTACGAACGGGGGGGGGGGGGGTAAAATTATTAGAATCCAGCCATTTCATGAACTAAATTATACAACAAATATCTTTTTTTGCAAGTGTTTTTGTAGGTTTGTGGTTTGGGAGCAGCCAGTTCCCCTCACTTTGAGGGGTGCTGCGCAGCGGCGGGGTGGTTTACAGGATTTATGATTTATGAAGTATGATTTAAGGATGTAATGACAAACTTTTTTACAAATTCACAAAGTGAATTTGTCATTCCGGCCTTGGGCCGGAACAGGGCCAAAAAATTTGTTAGCGAACAAGGTTTAATGCCCTATGGCGGACTAAATCTGCCATGACAAATCACTGCGTGATTTGTAAAAATACTTATTATTTTCACTTCTTTCACCGTCCTGTAAACCACCCCGGCGCTGCGCGCCACCCCTCCAAGGGAGGGGAACTGGCCGCTCTTATACTTCTCACCTTAAACCTAAAACCTAAAAAAAATGCGCCTACGGCGCATTTTTTTTAGAACCCTTTGGGTTTTTCCAACTTTGCATCGCTGCGCCGGATATCCAGTGCGCGAATAACATCCTTGGTAATGTCAAAGTTCGCGATATTTTCATTCACGCGCGCCATGCGGCCGTCCAAGACCACTGACAAATTCTTTTTCGCGATGATGCCCGCGATAATAGGATCCAGATCATCTTTTTGGATTTTCGCCAAAGCAGCCTGGTACGCGGCATCCGCGGCCTGGGCCTTGGTCGTCACATCACGCTGCAATTTCGCAACACGGTTTTGGAAATCAACCACGCGCCGTTGCAGGGCTTCCTGGCTCAACACATCTTGGGATTTTTCAATTTCTTTCTTTTCTTTTTCCAGTGCTTTCTGTTCGGCTTCCAATTCGGATTTCAATTTCTTTTCCATGGATTCTTTCTGCGCGGCCAGCGATTTCAGAACCTTGGCATCTGTCTGAATCATATCCATGCGGACAACCGCGATGCGCAGATCCGCGCCGGTAACAGCGTCGGAAGACACATCCGAAATCGCGCGATCCACTGACGCGGGTCCGCGCAGCGCGGAAATGCCCCATGCACCCAATCCCGCCACGACGACGACGGCCGCCGCGATGATTCCAATTTTTTTATAGTTTGCTGGTGTTTGCTTCATTTTATTTTCCTTCCTTTTGGATTTTTACTTGCCGGTGGCGCGGCGGCGGACAGCCGGAGCGGATTTCTCTGACTTTACACGCGGCGTTGCGACTTTTGTTTCTTTTTCCAATTTTTCTGCTTTGACCACAGGCGCTTTCTTTACAACTTTCTTGTCAGCGACCGCAACCGGGGCGTCAGCCGGGCCCTTGACGGCCGCAACCTGCTCTTTCTGCTTTTTGCCCTTGGCGGCTTCGTCGCGATCAACCAATTCAATTATTGCCATCGGCGCGGCATCGCCATAGCGAAAACCAGCCTTTAACACGCGGGTGTATCCGCCCTTGCGTTCCAGATACCGCGGTCCCAAGACAGTAAACAGTTTCTTGACCGCTTCGCGCGCATCGCCCAATTCGGACGCAACCAGACGGCGGTTCGCGACATTGTCAACTTTTGCGCGCGTGATTAATTTTTCAACGATGCCGCGCAAATCCTTGGCCTTGGGCAGAGTGGTTTTTATCTGCTCGTGCTCTATCAGACTGACGCAGAGCCCGCGAAACAGCGCCTTGCGCGCGTTCGTATCACGATTCAGCGTTCTTCCTGCTTTCATATGTCTCATTGCATTTTCCTTTTTGGTTTCAGCCCCCGCGGGGATTAAACATTATTTACGACCTGAATTAAATCAGAAATCATAAATTATTAATCATAAATTATTTATACGGATTTTCGTACTTTTTTGCCAATTGCGAGATGTTTTCTGGCGGCCAGCCTGGAACTTCCATCCCCAGCCCGAATCCCATCGCTTCCAGCTGCGCCTTTATCTCGTTTAGAGATTTCCGTCCAAAGTTAGGCGTTTTCAGCATATCGGATTCCGTTTTCTGGACCAATTCGCCCAGCCAGTTAATATGGTCATTCTTCAAGCAATTATTCGCGCGGACCGACAATTCCAATTCATCAACATGCTTTAACAATTTCGGATCAAACGGCAAGACTTCTTTTTCTTTTTCTTCATCTTCCGGCAGCACCGAGAGCGTCGGATCCTCGAAATTAATAAACAGATTCAATTGATCCGTCAGAATTCTGGCGGCCAGCGCAATCGCGTCTTCTGGTGAAATTGCGCCGTTTGTTTTAACGGTCAATTCCAGTTTGTCATAGTCTGTTGACTGGCCGACGCGCGCCGGCGTTACAACAGATGCGGCATTCAATATCGGCGAATAAATTGAGTCAACCGGAATTGTGCCCAATGGAGTATTTTCACCGCGATTAATATCAGCGGATACATATCCGCGGCCTGTTCCCAGCGTGATTTCCATATCCAATGACGCCCCGTCCCCCAGATTACAGATTTCAACATCCTTGTTCAACACATCAACGGCCGAACTGGTTTCAATCATGCCGGATGTGACAACCGCCGGGCCTTTGACTTTCAGATGCGCCTTGTGCGTGCCTTCGGTATTTGCGCGAAAGTACACGCCTTTCAGATTCAGAATAATATCAACAATATCTTCGCGGATTCCGGGCGCTGATTGAAACTCATGCTGGACGCCGTCTATCTTGATATGCGTCGGCGCGCAGCCCTGCAATGAAGACAGCAGAATGCGGCGCAATGCAGTGCCAAGCGTGATGCCGAATCCGCGTTCCAGCGGCTCGGCCGTCAAAACCGCGATATTAGGATTGCCGTCGTCCGCCCTGACAGTCAGTTTTTTCGGTTTGATCAATGTCATCCAATTTTTTTCTATCATTCGCTTAACCTTTTGATTTAGTTTATTATTTTCATCAAAATTAACCACCACCCTGTCAGCGGCTACGCCGCTGCCACCCCTTTCGCGGGTGGGTCCCGGCGAAGGGGAATTTATACGCGGCGCACTTTCTTTGGGCGGCATCCGTTGTGCGGAACGCGCGTCGTGTCCGTTATTGACTGAACAATCAGCCCCGCATTGCCCAGGCCCCGGACAGCGGATTCGCGTCCGCCGCCGATTCCGCGCATCAGGACATCAATTGTCTTCATACCCATTTCCGCGACTTTTTTCGCAACGCTCTCCGCGACGATCGTCGCGGCGTACGGCGTTGATTTTTTCGCGCCCTTGAAGTTGTTCGCGCCGGATGTGGCCCATGCCAGGACCGCGCCACTTTGATCGGTTATCGTGATTCTGGTATTGTTCATCGTCGCCAGAATGTGCGCAATCCCATGAGATACTTTTTTAACAACTTTCTTTTTTGTATTTTTTGCAATAGCCATTTATTTTTCCTATTTATGATTTGCGATTCATGATTTGTGAATCCAAAATTACTTTCCCTTGGTCGCCGATCCGGCCACCGCCACGCGCTTGCCCTTGCGCGTGCGCGCGTTGGTCTTGGTCCGCTGGCCGCGCACCGGCAGCCGGTTGCGATGACGAATGCCGCGGTACGCTTTCAGATCCTGCAACCGCTTGATGTTCATCTGAACATCGCGGCGGACATCGCCTTCAACCTGAAAGTTCGCCTCTATATAATTGGAAATCTTGACGATATCGTCATCGGACAAATCCTTGACCCGCATTTCGTCTTTGATTTTCAGCGCGCTGACAATCTGTTTGGAATGCGCCGGCCCAATGCCGTATATATAACGCAGTCCTATTTCAACGCGTTTTTCCGATGGAATATTCACACCTGCAATTCGTGCCATATCTGTTTTCCTTAATTTTTGTTTTTCTATTTTATCTAATTTTTCAACAAAGTCAATTCTATCTGAACCGGCCCGTTGATTTCTTGCCGCCGCCGGTCACAGCATTGTATTTGTTCGCCACCAAATAACTCTGCACTTGGTTGTAAGTATCCAGCGCGACCCCGGCAACGATCAGCACGCTGGTGCCGCCGATAACCACCGGCATACCCAGATGAGTATTCAGTATAATCGGTATCACGCATACCGCAATCAGATACAAAACCCCGATCGCCGTTGTGCGCGAAACAATGTCGTCCAGGAACTTCATCGTCTGTTCCCCTGGACGAACCCCAGGCACATACCCGCCCATGTTTTTCAAGTTGGTCGAAGTGTCTTCGGAATTGAACACTATCGCCGTCTGAAAGTATGCAAAGAACGCGATCAGCAGCGCGTACAGCGCCATGTATGTCCAAGTGCCGTATGTGAAAAATCCCATAACCTGCTGGAACCACATCGCGTCGCTCTGCGCAAAGCGCCCTATGAACGCCGGCAGCATCATGATGCTGGAAGCGAACACAGGCCCCATAACCCCGGACATGTTAACCTTGATCGGCAGATATGAAGACTGATTGTTCTGAACCCCGTTCGCCATAACCTGACGCGGATACAAAATCTGAATTCTGCGCTGCGCCTGCTCCATAAAAGCAATCAGCGCGATTATCCCGGCGACAAACGCAACGACCAATGCGATCATTGCAGGACTGATTTGACCGACGCCGCCCAAACTTAACAATTTTCCAATCCCTGACGGAATATCGGCAACAATTCCGGCGAAAATTAACAGCGACGCGCCCTGGCCTATGCCGCGCGCGGTTATCTGTTCCGCCAGCCACATGACAAAAACAGTGCCGCCGACCAATGCCACCACCGAAGACAACTCGAACATCAGGCCCGGATTCATTACAGCCGGCACGCCATTCACAGGCGCCATCGCTTCCAATCCGCGCGCAATCGCCCAGCCCTGGATAACCGCCAGCAGCACCGCCAGATACCGCGTGTACTGGTTGATTTTAATGCGGCCTGATTCGCCTTCTTTGCGCAGTTCGCCCAATTGCTTGGATGTCGCGGACAACAACTGAATCACGATTGATGCCGAAATATACGGGAAAATATTCAGCGCCAGAACGGACATGCGCGACAATGATCCGCCGCTGAACATGTCAAACATTCCCATCATTCCGCTGCCTTCCCCTTGGAACAAGTGCAGAACAGCCGATGCATTGACGCCCGGCAATGGAATAAACGATCCGATGCGATAAATAATCAGCGCGCCCAGCGTGAACAAAATCCGCTTTTGCAAATCGGTTAAATGCGTGAAAAATGCAGTTATTCGTTTCATTTTTTGCAAAATATGAAATGCAAGACTTTATGGTGTTTGCATGCAAACACCATAAAGTCTTACATTCATTCTATCACTTCTTTTTTCCTGTTTTCGGCGCCGCGGCAAATCCCGGCAGTCCCAATTTGTCCGCAATCTGCACAATCGCGTAAGTTATCAATGCGGCAAACAATACCTTGACCAAGAAATAACTGAACAGACGAACGATAACATCAATGCTGAAAAAGCAAATCAGAAATATCGCCAGCGACACCAGAATTTTTATCAACAAGTTGTTTTGTTGCTTTGTCATCCCACTCTCCTTTTTTTTCGTTTATGCTTTTGTGATTTTTCCATTTGATTTTTCAACCGCCGCCTGGGCCGCCGCAGACCATTTTGCAGCGACAATCTGCACCGCGGACTTCAATTCGCCCTTGGCCAGAATTTTCAAGCCCGACTGCGCGCGGTTCAGAATTTTCGCAGCCATCAGCGATTCCAGTGAAATTTCCTGTTTTGCGTCAATTTTCCCGGATTCAATAAATTTCTGAATATCACCCAGATTTATCGTCGCGTAATTTTTCGCAAAAGGATTGTTGAATCCGAACTTTGGAAAACGACGCAAAATCGGCATCTGGCCACCTTGGAAAGTCGCCTGCTTGCGCGACCCGGCGCGCGCCTTTTGCCCCTTGTTTCCGCGGCCGGCCGTTTTTCCGGTTCCGCTGCCCAATCCGCGTCCAACGCGCTTGATGCTGTGCGTCGCGCCCAAATTATCTTTTATTTCATTCAGTTTCATTGTCAAGTTCCTTAAATTTACTTTACTTCTATCAAATGCGCAACCTTGGCGATCTGCCCGTGAATAATCGGGCTGTCTTCCAGTTCTTTGGTTTTGCCAATACGGCCCAACCCCAGGGATATCAGCGTCTTACGCTGAGTTTCCGGACGACCGATTGAACTTTTAATTTGTTTTACTGTTATTTTTGCCATTTTTATTCAGCCTCGCTCTCTGCTACTTTTTTGCCATCGCGGGCCGCGATGATTTCAGCAACCTGCTTGCCGCGGCGCGCCGCGACGCTCTTTGGCGAATTGATTTTTGCAAAAGCCGTAAATGCCGCGCGAACCATGTTATTAGGATTGTTGCTGCCCTGGGATTTTGCGACGACATCCTGGATGCCCAGGCACTCAAAGACCGCGCGCAGCGCGCCGCCCGCGATAACGCCGGTACCCGGAGCCGCGCTGCGAATCACCAGTTTGCCCGCGCCGTACTTGGATTCAATGTCATGATGCAGCGTGCGGCCTTCTTTCAGCGGAACGCGGATCATTTTTGCCTTGGCCGCCTTGGTCGCCTTTTGCACCGCGCTTTGCACTTCGCGCGCCTTGCCCTTGCCGAATCCGATTTTTCCAGCCTTGTCCCCGACGACAACCAGCGCGGAAAACGACATGCTGTCCCCGCCCTTGACCGCCTTGGACACGCGGTTGATTGACACCAACTTGTCCGTCAAGTTGTCAATCGGCTGCTGGTTTTTTTTATCTTCATATCTTGCCATTATAAAAATACTCCGTATTTTTTAGTTATAAATTATCAGTTATTAATTATTACATCATTGCGCGCAAAAGTATAATAATTAATAACTAATAACTGATTTAATTTCCGCGGCGCGGAAATTAAATCTTGACCCCACCGGCGCGCATCGCGTCCGCCAACGCCCGGACCCGGCCGTGATAGCGGTATCCGCCGCGGTCAAAATAAACCGCGTCCAGTTTTGCCTGCTTGGCGCGTTCGGCAAATATTTTGCCAACCGCGGTCGCCCCGGCGACATTCCAGCCGTTGCCCTTGAAATCTTTTTCCTTGCTGGATGCAAAGGCCAGCGTGCGGCCGTTGACATCATCAATCGCCTGGATTTCAATATGGCGGACGCTGCGGAAAACCGAAAGGCGGATTTTTCCGGGATTTTTCTTTTTCAGCGCGCTGCGGACAGACATCACGCGGCGTTCGTTTGTATCTAACTTTTTCAACATTTTTCAATCCTTTGTTTGTCCGTATCAGCGGACGGCAGGTTTTTTATTTAATTTCGCCGTTTATTTTACTTCTATTCTCTTGGCATTGTCAAAACATTCCAACGCCCGCTTGTTTATTTCCATCAATTCGTTAAACTGTTCCGCGTTCATGGCATCGCTTTTTGCCTTGGATGCAAAAGCCGACACAAATATGACAGCCGCGCCCGCAATACCGGTTCCATAACCCAATGCCATGCATAAAGTCCGAACATCAAACATTATTTCTTTTTTCCTTCTTTGCGGATAATCTTTTGACCCTTGTAATAAATGCCCTTGGCCTTGTAAGGTTCAACCGGACGCACCTTGCAGATTTTGTCGCTGAACTGTCCGACCGCGTTTTTGTCAGTCCCACGAACTGCAAAGTTCACAATGCCGTTTTCAGTCGCGCCGATTTCAACAGACAATCCGGCCGGAATCGGCATGACGACATCATGCGAGTATCCTGCTGTCAGCACCAGGTCGGAACCGCGCACATTCGCCTTGTACCCGACGCCCTTCATGCAAATATCTTTGGACCAGCCGTCTGTGACGCCGACAACCATCTGTTTGATGTTGCGAGCCATTGTTCCCCACATCGCGCGCGATGCTTTGTCTTCCGCGTCTTTCGGAATGACGACAACCGCCGCGCCTTCAATCTTGACATCAACCAAGCCGGCATTTTTCGTGTCATTGCGCAGTTTCAATTCGCCGCGCGGCCCCCGGACAACAATGTCGGACCCGACAATGGCGACATTGACGCCGTTTTTGATTTCTACTGGATATTTTCCCGCTCTGCTCATAATTTCACTCACTTCGTTCGTAAAAGAATTATTAATTCTTATTTCTTAATTCTTAATTTTATCAAACTATTTTGCAAATCACTTCGCCGCCGATGTTCTGCATGCGCGCCTGGTGATCAGTCATAATTCCGCCCGGCGTTGAAACAATCAGCACGCCCAGCCCGTTCATGACGCGCGGCATCTTGGCGACATTGGAATAAACGCGGCGGCCCGGTTTGGATACCAGCGACAATTCCTGAATCGCGCCTTCGCCGCCCGCGACATATTTCAAGTCAACGATGACATCAAACTTGTTGTCGCCCAGATCTTCTTTGCGAAAGTCCGTGATAAAGCCTTCGGCCTTCATGACATCCAGCACATTGGCAGCCAGTTTGCTGTACGGCGCGCGGACAGAAGGCTTATACGCGCGCTGCCCGTTGCGAATTCTTGCCAACAAGTCCCCGATCGGATATGATAAACTCATTTCATTTGCTCCTTGCAGTCGCAAATAGTGAATAATGAATAGTGAATAATGAATAATGTTTGGCTCGCTTTGCTCGCAGCAATATTATTTATTATTTTTTATTCTTTCTTCACCTTTTGCTTGCTGAACAATTATTCATTGTTCATTTTTAATTATTCATTAATTTTTGCGCGCGGCGCAAAAATTACCATGACGATTTGCGGACGCCCGGCAGTTTTCCTTCGGACGCCAGCGTGCGAACCTGTTGGCGGCACAGTCCGAACAGGCGGAAGAATCCGCGCGACCGGCCAGTGATGGCGCAGCGGTTGTGCAGGCGCGTCTTGTTCGCGTTGCGCGGCAGTTTCGCCAATTTTTTCATTGCGTCCATCCGTTCTTCGGGCGTCGCGGTTATGGACATTTTATCTTTGATAGCGTCGTGCTTTTTAGTAAAGCGCGCAACCATCTTGATCCGCTTGTCCTGTTTTAATCTTAATGCTTTCTTTGCCATTTTTCACTCACTTCGTTCGTTTAAGATAAAAATTAAGAGATAAAAGATAATAATTTCTGCAATAATTTTTATCTTTTCATTTTTATCTTTTATCTTGATAAAATTTGCGCCGCAAATTTTATTTCAACACCAGCGGCAGGCCGATTCTGGTCAGCAATGCGCGCCCTTGGTCATCTGTTTCGGCGGTGGTCGCGATAACGATATCCATTCCGCGGATAGATTCTATTTTTTCAACGGAAATTTCCGGGAATATCAAATGTTCCTTGATTCCAAAGGCATAGTTTCCGCGCCCGTCAAATTTGGACTTGGACAATCCCTGAAAGTCTTTTATCCGCGGCAATGCGATTGTAATCAGTTTGTCCAAGAAATCATACATGCGCTTTCCGCGCAGGGTGACCTTGGTCCCGATGGCCTGGCCTTCGCGCAGGCGGTATGTCGCGATTGACTTTTTCGCCTTGGTGATAACAGGCTTCTGCGCCGCAATCAGTGTCAGATCCGCCGCCGCGTTGTCCAGTTTCTTTTTGTCCGCCGCCGCTTCACCCACGCCCATGTTCAGCACGATTTTCGTAATGCGCGGAACCGCCAGGCTGTTTGTCAGACTGAATTCCTTTTTTAATTCGGGAACTATGGTCTTTTCGTAAAAATCTCGCAATCTGCTCTGCATTTTGTTTTCCTTTATTTCGCCTGTATCAGCAGGCAAGGTTTATTTTTTCTTTTCGTTTTCCAAAACCAGTCTTAAAACCGTTTTCTGCAATAAATCTTTTTCTTTTACCGCCCTGACCCTGACTTTCCTTGTTTCGGAATTGTATATAACATATTTTCCGTTCGCCACTATGTCATGTCCAGATATCTGATACGAATCTTCTTGACCGACAATATATTCGCCCTGCACAACCAGATAATATATCATCGCAGGAACTGTAATTTTCTTAACCACTTTCTGACCCCCGGCGTTGCCCGCCGAAAAATCAGACGCCACGCCTCTTGCTTTTATTAATTCATTTCCGTGCCGGATTTCTTTGCGACGCGGACTTTCTTTCCGTCTGCAATTTTATATCCGACCTTGGTCGCTTTTTTTGACTTTGGATCAATCAGCGCGACATTTGACACATGTATCGGCGTTTCGCGCGTTTCAATGCTGCCCGGCTTGTCCTGGGTCGGCTTGATATGAAACTTGCGCGGATTCACGCCGGCGACAACCACGCGGGATTCCGTCGGGCGCGCTTCCAGAACTTTGCCCTTGGCCCCTTTGTATTTTCCCGAAATCACAACGACTTCATCATTTTTCTTTATCTTCATATCAACCCGCCTTAATTTCACTTTTTACTTTTCACTTTTATATAACTTCCGGTGCCAGGGACACAATTTTCTGAACATCGTACTTGCGGCGAACTTCGCGCGCGACAGGTCCGAAAATGCGGGTCCCGATCGGTTCAAAATTATTCTTGTTAATCAGCACGACCGCGTTGTCGTCAAAGCGGATCACGCTGCCGTCGCTGCGTTTCGTCGCGAACTTTGTGCGAACGATAATCGCGCGCTGAACGGTTCCCTTCTGAACCTTGCCATTGGGAATAGCGTCTTTTATCGCGACGACAATCTTGTCGCCCAGCGTAGCATAGCGGCGATGAGACCCGCCCAGCACCTTGATGCACTGCGCGCGCTTGGCCCCGCTGTTGTCCGCCACTTTCATAATTGTTTCATTCTGTATCATTTCATAATTAAGAATTAAGAATTAAGAATCAAGAATTATATTCTCTATCAAAACCTGAACTCTTTCCCCGTTTATCTATATAATCAGAATCAATCTTCAAGAATTCTTAATTCTTGATTATTAATTCTTAATTTTTATTCCACATCCACGCTTGCGTCTTTGGCGACGCCGACCAGTCCGCGAACCATCCACTTTTTCGTTTTGGAAATCGGACGGTGCTCTTCAATGGCAACCACCTGGCCTTTTTTATATTCGTTGTTTTCGTCGTGCACCTTGTACTTTTTGTTCTGTTTTACAAATTTCCCGTACAAGGGATGACGGAACCGGCGTTCAACATTGACGACAACTGTTTTGTCGTTGGCATCGCTGACCACTGTTCCTTGTAATACTCGTCTTGGCATGTTATGCGTCCTTTTTATTATTCAATGCGGTCAGAACCCTGGCAATCTCACGGCGATTTTTGCGCACCACATGAGTTTTCGGCAATTGTCCGGCCGCCAACTTGAACCGATTTTCCATCGCTTCTTTTTTCAAGTCCACCAAGCGGCTTTTCAACGCTTCGCTGCTTAAAACTTCTTTATCGGCTTTCACCGCTTTTTTTATTTCTTTTTTCGCTGCCATTTTAATTCGCCTTTCTTTCAACAATCTTTGTGCGCAGCGGCAATTTCGCCGCGGCCAGCGTCAATGCCTCGGTCGCGATTTCCGGTTTCACGCCATCCAACTCGAACATAATGCGGCCCGGTTTCACACGGCATACCCAGTATTCAACCGCACCCTTGCCCTTGCCCATGCGGACCTGTTCAGGCTTTTTCGTGACGGGCACATCCGGGAACACGCGTATCCACAATTTGCCCAACCGCTTCATGTGGCGGGTTATTGCGCGGCGCGCGGATTCAATCTGACGCGCCGTAACCCGTTCCGGAGACATCGCTTTCAGCCCAAAAGATCCGAACGCCAATTCAAATCCGCCCTTGGCATCGCCATGAATGCGGCCTTTGTGCTGTTTCTTAAACTTTGTTTTCGTCGGCATTAACATAATATTTGCTCTCTTCGCTAATTTCAGATAAAAATTAAAAGATAAAAGATAATAATTATTTTCCTTTACCAGCAGAAATTTTTATCTTTTCATTTTTATCTTTTATCTTTTTCGCTTGATGCGGCGTATTCCGTCGGGCGCGCCATTTCAGCGGCCAATTTTTCACGATTTACGACATCGCCGTTGTAAATCCAGACCTTGACCCCGATAACCCCATAGGTCGTTTTTGCCTGCAACGAAGCATAATCAATATCCGCGCGCAATGTGTGCAATGGAATCTGACCTTCGCGCATGTGTTCGGTACGGGCGATTTCCGCGCCGTTCAGACGGCCCGCGCACATGACCTTGATTCCCTGCGCGCCCGCCTTGACCGAGCCTTGGATTGCCTTCTTCATCGCGCGCTTGAACGCAATGCGGCCTTCTATCTGCGTTGCGATATTTTTCGCAACCAGTTTGGCGTTCAGATCAGGACGGCGAACCTCGAAAATATTCACGACAACCTGGTCATTCTTGCTCAACTTTTTAATCGCTGCGCGCAAAGCCTCTATATCTCCGCCGTTTTTGCCGATAATCATACCGGGGCGCGAAGTATGGACTGTCACGACGACTTTCTTGCCGAACCGTTCAATAACAACTTTGGCCAAGCCCGCTTTTTCCAATTTCTTTTCAATGAAATTGCGAATCTTGACATCTTCGGCCAAGTTTGCCGCATAATCGCGCTTGGTCGCAATCCAGCGGGAATCAGGTGTTTTATTGATTCCAACCCGCAGCGATATTGGTGATACTTTCTGTCCCATACTTGTTTGCTCCTATCGTCGCAAATAGTTTTCAGTTTTCAGAGTTCAGTCAAAATACTGAATTCTGAACTCTGAAAATTATTTTTTCTTTGTCTCTTTTTTAACTTCCGTTTTTTTAACTTCTTTCTTTTTTTCCGGTGCCGCGCCGCTTTCCACGATAATCGTCAGATTGGAAAAAGGCTTCAAGATATGACGAACGCCGCCCGCCCCGTTCTGGGTCATTCCGCCAAAATACACTCGTTTCATCGTTATTGACTTGCCGCACCAGATTTCGCGCACGAACAAAGAATCCGCTGGCAGTTTTTTATTGTGTTCCGCATTGGCGATCGCCGACATCAGAACTTTCAGAACATGACCGGCAACGCGCTTTTTGGAAAATTTCAGCACATCAACCGCCTTGGCCACCGGCAATCCGCGGATTGTGTCAATGACCAGGCCCAATTTCTGGTGCGAAACACGAATCATTTTGTCAAATGCGCGCGCCTGATTTTCTTTAATATTATATTTTTCTGCCATAACTAAACTCACTTCGTTCGTTTAATATAAAAATTAAAAGATAAAAGATAATAATTTCTGCAATAATTTTTATCTTTTCATTTTTATCTTTTATCTTGATAAAATTTGCGGCGCAAATTTTATTTCTTTCCCTTGGTCGCGGCCGCCGCTTTCTTGTTCGCAGCATGGCCCTTAAAGGTCCGCGTCGGCGAGAATTCGCCCAACTTGTGTCCGATCATATCTTCGGAAACCAGGACAGGGATAAATTTGTGCCCGTTGTGGACATCAAAAGTCAATCCGACCATCGGCGGAACAATTGTTGAACCGCGCGCCCAAGTCTTGATCGGCTTGCGATCGTTGATTTCGTTCGCCTTGGCGGTCTTTTTTAACACCGAAGGATGAACGAATGGTCCTTTCCAAACACTGCGAGACATATTTTTACCTTTATTTCTTCTTGTTCAAATGACGCGAACGAATTATCATTTTCGCAGTCTGTTTATTTTTCCGCGTGCGGAATCCCTTGGCCGGGATGCCGGTGCGCGACACAGGCGAATGTCCCTTGGACCGGCCGTTTCCGCCGCCGTTCGGGTGATCAACCGGATTCATCGCCATACCGCGTGTTGACGGGCGGATACCCAGCCAGCGCGCGCGCCCTGCCTTGCCCAGATTCACATTGCGCTGGTCAGGATTGGAAACGCTGCCGACCGTGGCCATGCATTCGGAATGAATCTTGCGCAGTTCGCCGCTGTTCATTTTAATCTGCGCGTAAACGCCGTCCTTGCCCATCAATTGGGCATAGCAGCCAGCGCTGCGCGCCAGTTGTCCGCCCGCCCCCGGCTTCATCTCAACATTGTGAATGATTGTTCCGATCGGCATGTTTTTCAACGGCATCGCGTTGCCCGGCTTGATATCCGCGCGGTCCGCCGCAATAACTGAATCGCCAACAGCCAGATTTTTCGGCGCGATGATATAGGACTTCGCGCCGCCGGCGTATTCAATCAGCGCGATAAACGCGGTGCGGTTCGGATCGTATTCCAAACGAACCACTGTGCCTGCAACATCGCGCAATTTCCGCTTGAAGTCAATCAGACGATAAGACCGCTTGTGGCCGCCGCCCTGATGCGGGACAACCATATGGCCGAAATTGTTGCGGCCGCCGTTGGATTTCAATCCGCGCGTCAAAGATTTTTCAGGCGCGCCGCGATGCAGTTCGCTGTGATCAACCAGGATTAATCCGCGCGTTCCAGGTGTATTTGGTTTGTACTGTTTCAATGCCATAATTTAACTCACTTCGTTCGTTTAAGATAAAAATTAAAAGATAAAAGATAATAATTTCTGCAATAATTTTTATCTTTTCATTTTTATCTTTTATCTATATTACGCTTCAATCTTGTCCCCTGGTTTCAGAGTGATGTATGCTTTCTTGACATCTTTCTGAACGCCATTGACGCCCTTGAACCGCGCGCCTTTGTTCGCCTTGCCCTTGGCCACGATAATATTAACCTTGGCGGGCGTGATATTATATATTGCCTGGACCGCTTTTGCAACATCTTTCTTGGTAGATTTCATTGCAACCTCGAACGCCAGGCCGTTCGCCTCGGCTAGTCTCGCAGACTTTTCCGAAATAATCGGGCGGCGCAGAACATCATAAGTCCCGGCGGTCGCAACCACTTTCTTTTCCGTTTTTACAATTTTTTCTTTATTTTCAGCCATTTTACGCCAACCTTTTTTCCACCGCCGCAACCGCATCCGCCGTCAGGACCAATTTTTTATGACGCAGAATATCGCGCACATTCAACCCGATTGCCGGCAGCGCGTCAATATTTGCGATATTCGCAATTGATTTCTGAAAATTCGCATCAATCGCATCCGCGCCGACAAACAACGCCGAAGCCAATGACAGTTTTTTCAATTTCTTTGCCATGTCGCCGGTTTTCGCCGCAGACATTTTTTCAGAATCCAAAATTACCAGTTCCCCGCCAGCCAACTTGGCAGATAAAGCCATTTTTAATCCCAGCGCGCGGATTTTTTTCGGCAGATCAAACGAATGATCGCGCACAACCGGTCCGTGAACGACCGCGCCGCCGCGCATGTGAACATTGAACCGTTCGCCTTGGCGCGCATTTCCGGTCTTTTTCTGCTTGAACAATTTGCGCGAAGAACCTGTTATATCGGAAACAGTCTTGACCTTGTGATTTCCGCTGCGCATTGCCGCCTGCTGCCAAACGACCACGCGGTGCAGAATGTCGCTGCGCGGCGTTATGCCGAAAATCGCGTCATCCAGTTCAACAGAACCGGTATTTTTGCCATCAAAATTTATAATATTCGCTTTCATAATTATTCACCCTGACCTTCGCTGGCGACTTCTTCTTTGACTTCTTCTGCTGGTTCCACAACCGTTTCTACCGCAACTGGCGCGGATGCCAAACGGGTCGGCACCGGCAGTTCAACTGACGGAATTTTTTTCACCGCGTCGGACACCATGACAAAACTGCCGTTCGCGCCGGGCACAGCCCCTTCCACAAACAACAAATTATCGTTTTCGTCAATGCCGAACAGTTTCAGATTTTGCACGGATACGGTTTCATTTCCCATCTGTCCCGCCATGTGATGACCCTTGAACACGCGCGCGGGCCATTCGCGGTTTCCGGTTGACCCCAGCGAGCGATGCGCTTTCAGAACGCCATGGGATGCTTCCAATCCGCTGTTGTTCCAGCGTTTCATGCCGCCGGCGAATCCTTTGCCCTTGCTGGTCGCCTGGACATCCAGGAATTGACCGGCAACAAAATGCCCCGCCGACAGTTCGGTGCCGACAGGGATTAAACAATCTTCGGAAACGCGGAATTCAGACAATTTGCGGTATGCGCGAACGCCCGCTTTCTGCGCTGCGACCAGTTGCGGTTTCGCGACATGCTTTTCTTTTGCGCCCATATAGCCCAGAACCACGGCGACATAGCCGTTTTTATCCATGGTGCGATTGCCGACAACCGTACAGTCGCCAACGGACAAAACCGTGATGGAATGAGCCCGTCCCGCTTCGTCGTACATTCGTGTCATGCCGACTTTTTTTGTAATCAAACCGCTTCGTTTCATTTTCTGATACCTTTTTGTGCAGGTGCAGGTGTATGTGCAGGTGAAATTGTAAGCAAAATCAACTTACACCCGCACATACACTTACACCTTTATAATTTAATCTTCACATCAACGCCAGACGCCAAATCCAACTTCATCAAGGCATCAACTGTCTGAGGGGTTGGGTTAACAATATCAATAATCCGCTTGTGGTTGCGAATCTCGAACTGCTCACGCGATTTTTTGTTCACATGAGGCGAACGGTTGACTGTAAACTTGTTTATATATGTCGGCAAAGGAATCGGCCCGGCGACATCCGCCCCAGTGCGCTTGGCCGCTTTGACAATCTCGTTCACGGCGTCAACCAGAACGCGATGATCAAATGCTGTCAATTTAATACGAATTTTATTAGATTCCATTTTTTAATTCCCTTGACCAGTTTTCAATTCTTTGAGATACGAGACATGAGATATGAAACATGATTATTCATGTCTCGTGTCTCATGTTTCATATCTATCAAATAATTTGGCTGCGCCAAATTATTTGATAATTTTTGACACGACGCCCGCGCCAACTGTGCGTCCGCCTTCGCGGATAGCAAACCGGCGGCCTTCGCTCATCGCGATCGGCGCGATCAAGTTGACAGTGATGCGGACATTGTCCCCCGGCAGAACCATTTCTTTGTCAGCCGGCAGAACCACTGTTCCCGTAACATCTGTCGTGCTGAAATAGAACTGCGGACGATAGTTGCTGAAAAATGCAGTGTGGCGGCCGCCTTCTTCTTTGTTCAAGACATAGATTTCCGCCTCGAACTCGGTGTGCGGGGTGATTGATCCCGGCTTGCACACGATTTGTCCGCGCTCCACATCTTCTTTCTTGGTTCCGCGCAGCAGCAGTCCGACATTGTCCCCGGCCTGGCCTTCGTCCAGCAATTTGCGGAACATTTCAACGCCGGTTATTGTCGTTTTCTGTGTCGGGCGCAGACCAACGATTTCCGCTTCATCACCAACTTTGATGATACCCTGTTCAATACGGCCGGTACAAACGGTTCCGCGGCCGGTTATTGAAAACACATCTTCAATCGGCATCAGGAAAGACTTGTCCGTCGGGCGTTCCGGCAGCGGGATAAACGAATCGCACGCGGCCAGCAGGTTGTCAATTGATTCCTTGCCCAAACCATCTGCTTTGCCTTCCAGCGCTGAAACGGCTGAACCGCGGATAATCGGGGTGTTTTCGCCGTCAAAGTTATTGGCGGACAGCAATTCGCGAACTTCCATTTCAACCAATTCCAACAGTTCCGGATCATTCAGCAAGTCGCACTTGTTCAGGTAAACAACGATTTTCGGAATACCGACCTGGCGTGCCAGCAATATGTGTTCGCGCGTCTGCGGCATCGGGCCGTCTGTCGCCGCAACCACGATGATCGCGCCGTCCATCTGGGCCGCACCGGTAATCATATTCTTGACATAGTCCGCGTGTCCCGGGCAGTCTACATGCGCGTAGTGGCGGTTTTCTGTTTCATATTCCACATGCGCTGTGTTGATTGTAATGCCGCGCGCTTTTTCTTCCGGCGCATTGTCAATGTCATTGACGCCTTTCTTGGCATCAGCGCCAATGCCATAGTAATGCACAATGGCGGCGGTCAGTGTTGTTTTTCCATGGTCAACATGGCCGATTGTACCAATATTGACATGCGGTTTGCTGCGTACATATTTTTCTTTTGCCATTTTATTTACTCCTTCGTAGTAAATGAATTAAGAATTAATAACTGTGTTCCAATTTATAATTCTTAATTATTAATTTTTAATTGTTTTACTTCATCATCTTTTTAATAACTTCATCCGCCACGCCCTGTGGAACATCCGCATAGTGCGACAATTCCATGTACGGGTTCGCGCGCCCCTGCGACAGCGAGCGCAAGGTCTTGATATACCCGAACAGTTGCGCCAGCGGAACGAACGCTGAAACCACCTGGTTTCCAAACTGCGTTTCAATCCCGTTAATCTGACCGCGACGGCTGTTCAGATCCCCAATGATGTCGCCGACATATTCTTCGGGCGTAGTAACACTCACCTTCATGATCGGTTCCATCAGTTTCGGCTGCGCCTTTTTTATCGCTTCGCGAAAGCAAGAGCGCGCCGCAATTTCAAAGCATAACACATTAGAGTCAACTTCATGGTACTTTCCATCAATCAGAGTCGCCTTGAAATCCACGGTCGGGTATCCAATCAGAACGCCGGTTTGCTGGGCGATTTTCAATCCCTTTTCAACACCGGGGATGTATTCGCGCGGTATCGCGCCGCCGACAATCTGATTGTCAAATTCATATCCGCTGCCCGGTTCCAACGGCTCAAATTTAATTTTCACCTGGGCGTACTGGCCGGAACCGCCGGACTGCTTTTTATGCGTGTACTCTTCTTCTATTGCTTTGCGGAATGATTCGCGGTATGCAATCAGCGGTTCGCCGACATTAACATCAACCTTGAACTCGCGCAGCAATCTGTCCACCAGAATTTCCAAGTGCAATTCGCCGACGCCGGACAAAATCGTCTGGCCGCTTTCCTGGTCAACCGACACGCGGAACGAAGGATCTTCGCGGGCCAGCGCCTGCAATCCCAATGACAGTTTTTCAATATCGTTTTTGGTTTTCGGTTCAACGGAAATTGACATAACCGGATCCGGAACATGGATTGATTCCAGGATGATCGGCTTGGACTCGTCGCACAGCGTGTCGCCAGTAATCGTTTCCTTCATCCCGACCAGCGTTATGATATCGCCGGCGGACGCTTCCTTGATTTCTTCGCGGTTGTTAGCATGCATCAGCAGCATGCGGCCGACGCGCTCGCGCTTGTCGCGCGTTGAATTGTAAATGTAAGAGCCGCTGGACAATTTCCCGGAATAAATGCGGATAAACATCAAGTTTCCGACAAACGGGTCATTCGCAACCTTGAACGCCAGGGCCGCAAAAGGCTCTTCCGCTGACGGTTTGCGGAATTCTTCGGTTTCGCCGTCTTTCTTTGTTCCCTTGATCGCCGCGATATCCAATGGCGACGGCAAGTAATCAACAACCGCATCCAATAATGCCTGGACGCCCTTGTTCTTGAACGCCGTGCCGCATACAATCGGCGTGAACGCCTGGGAAATCGTTCCCTTGCGCAATAATTTTTTAATCGTGTCGATGTCCGGAACGCATCCGTCCATATAAGATTCCATAACCGCTTCGTCCTGGGTTACTGCTTCTTCAATCAAGCGATCGTGCAATTCGTCGGCCTTGGCCCGCAGTTCCGCCGGAATATCAATTTCAATCGGGGTGGATCCGGTTTCGTCTTCCCAAACAATCCCCTTCATTTCCACAACATCAACCACGCCGCGGAACGCTTCTTCTTCGCCAATCGGGAAATTCAAGACCAGCGGATTCGCGCCCAGTCTTTCGCGTATCATGTCCACGCAGCGGAAGAAGTTCGCGCCGGTGCGGTCCATTTTGTTAATAAAGCAGATGCGCGGAACATTATAACGATCCGCTTGACGCCAAACGGTCTCAGACTGCGGCTGCACGCCGGAAACAGACTCGAACACCGCAACCGCGCCGTCCAGAACGCGCAGGGAGCGTTCCACTTCCATAGTAAAGTCCACATGGCCCGGCGTATCAATCAAGTTGATGCGATGATCGCGCCAAAAACAAGTCGTCGCCGCAGATGTAATCGTGATCCCGCGCTCCTGTTCCTGAACCATCCAGTCCATTGTCGCCGCGCCGTCATGCACTTCGCCGATTTTGTAATTCACGCCTGTGTAATACAAAATGCGTTCGCTGGTCGTCGTCTTGCCAGCATCAATATGGGCCATAATGCCGATATTTCTATACATATGCAAAGGTGCGGTTTTTCCAACAGACATAATTTGCTCTCTTTGTTCGCAAATAGTGAATAATGAATAGTGAATAATGAATAATGTTTGTGCTCGCTTTGCTCGCAGCAATATTATTTATTATTTTTTATTCTTTCTTCACCTTTTGCTTGCTGAACAACTATTCATTGTTCATTATTCATTAATTTTCGCGCGCAGCGCGGAAATTACCAGCGGAAATGCGCAAACGCCTTGTTCGCGTCCGCCATTTTGTGTGTGTCAATCTTTTTCTTGAACGCGCTGCCTGTTCCGCCGAATGCATCGCGCAATTCCGTAAACAAACGGTCTTCCATGCTGCGTTCGCTGCGCTTGCGGGCAAAGCCCACCAGCCAGCGCAATGCCAGCGTTTGCTGGCGATCACGGCGAACTTCCACCGGGACCTGGTATGTCGCTCCGCCAACGCGCCGCGATTTTACTTCCACGCTTGGTTTCAGATTGTCAATCGCAGTCAGGAACATTGCCAGCTCATTGTTATCCTTGGCGATTTTTTTCAATTTCTCCATCGCGCCGTAAACAATGGATTCCGCAACTTCCTTTTTTCCATCCTGCATAATAATATTAATGCATTTCGCGACAACCGCATTGTTGTATTTGGAATCGTTGAGTATTTCCCGTTTAACTGCCCTGTTTCGTCTTGACATTGTTTTTTCCTTTGCTTCACCGGCTTCCCGATTACTCAATGCGTTTCCGCACTGATTTATTTATTTTTAATATTCTCAATAGCGGCTTTTGCGTTCACTGTCTTGATATAGTTTCTTAACAATCCGAACTTAGCCTCGCTCAAACTTTCCAGCACTTCATTCATTTTGTTAACATTACCTGAACGAACTGCCGCCTGATATTCCTTGTATACCGCTTCTACATCAAACGCCATAACTTACGCCTTTTTCGCTTTTGCGCCGTACAGAGACCGGGATTGCTTTCTATCCTTGACCCCCTGGGTATCCAGAACGCCGCGGATGATGTGATATTTTACGCCAGGCAAATCCTTGACCCTGCCGCCGCGAATCATGACAACACTGTGTTCTTGCAGATTGTGGCCTTCGCCCGGAATGTATGCGGTAACTTCGTTCCCGTTCGCCAATTTCACGCGCGCAACCTTGCGCTGAGCCGAGTTTGGCTTTTTCGGAGTGGTTGTATAAACACGGGTACAAACACCGCGTTTCTGCGGGTTCATCTTCATGTCGGGCGCCTTGGACCGATTCGCAATCTTCTTGCGCGGTTTCCGAATCAGTTGATTTACTGTTGGCATTAAATAACCCTTTGTTTCTCTGTTCTTTTTTTGCGTAAGAATTCCCCATCAGACTTATTTCAATCGGTCGCCCCGATGATTATAAATCCGTGAATTTCTGCGGAAATCTTAAAAATTTGTCCTTGTCATGCAATCTGACAAGCGGACATAGTATAACCGTCCAGCGCGCAACTGTCAAGAAAAAATGCGGCAAAGCCGCATTTTTTTGGTGTATGTGAAAGTGTAGGTGTAGGTTGAGATATCGTCATTCCCGCACATTCACCTTCACCTCCACCTACACCTTCACAAAAAAAACGGGCCGGGGCCCGTTTTTTTTTTAGAAGTCAATTCCGAACTTCGCACCGATGATCGTTTCATCAGCAATTTCCCAATCACTGCTGATTGTCGTGGAACTGTTGCCCGTTGATGCCTTGCCCCAATTCTGCGCAACATAAACGCCGACGAATTTGTAATCGTCAATGTTATAGTTCGCGCCGACATACGCATTCACTACATGAGCGTTCGCCCAGATCTTCGCCGGATTGTCATCACCCAGCATCGTCAGCGCATATGACGCGCCGCCAGTGATGTTCCAGTTGGTGTCAATGACATACTGGCCGTTCAAGCCAAATGTCCATTTGCCGCTGTCAACATCCGTGCCAATATCGTCTTTGCTGTATGTGTACTCAACCAAGCCCGCGATCGTGAATTCTTTGGTTGTATAACCAGCGCGCGCGCCGACCGTCCAATCATAAGAAGTCGTTTCCAGATCGTCAAAGTTTTTATAGTGGAATTTGCCGTTTTTGGTTTCACCGCCGGTTGTCGCATAGTTCTGCGCAACGCCGCCGTAAACATCGGCCTTGATGTTTTTGTCATCCAGCACACGATAGTTTAATTTCAGACCGAAATTATCCCACGCATAATTGTTGTTGCCATACAGATCGGATTCCGGAAAATACGCGGACAGTTTTGTTGTCGCAATGACAGACAATTTGTCATTGATGCCGTATCCGAATTCTTCGCCCAGACCCCAGCCTTCCCACGCCGTGTCGGTCGCCAGGTCGGTCACGCTGTAAAAGTGTCCGCCATTCGGACGATACAACGGGTTGTTGTCAATAACGCCTGCATTTGCTGCGGAAACAGCAACGGCCGCGAACAATGATGTTAAGATTATTTTCTTCATAAGATTTCTCCTTGGGTTCCATGTAATTCATGGTGAGATGATTTTACTCCATGAAAAAAGCCTTGTCAATCTAAATCAAAATGCCTGCACCTTCACCTTTTACCTTTCTTTATCTCCCGCCAAGCCTGATGATTCGCCTGATGCTGCTGATAAGTATCTGAAAACTTATGCCCGCCGGTGCCGTCCGCGACAAAGTACAAATAATTCGTATCCGCCGGATTCAGCACCGCCGCAATCGCATCCGCGCCGACATTCGCAATAGGGCCGACCGGCAGCCCGTAATTCATATAAGTATTATACGGGCTTTTTTCTATCAAATCAGATCTTAACAACGGTTTGCCCTGCATATCGCCCAACCGGTTGGTTATCGCATAAACAACTGTCGGGTCCGCCTGCAACCGCATTCGTTTTCTTAAACGGTTCATGTACACGGATGCGACAATCGGCATTTCGGCCACGCGCGGCGTTTCCTTCTGAACGATGGACGCCAGCGTTATGATTTCGTTCCAGTCTTTCAGCGGCGCGGGCAGATGCCGGCCTGAATTTTCCCAGCCGCGCTTGACCGCCGTCATTTTATCCATCATCAGCGAAATTATCATGCAATTTGACGCGCCGCGCGCAATCGTATAAGTGTTCGGAAACAAATCTCCTTCGCCGAACTTTAACTTGCAGGCGGCGCCGCTGACATTAAGCAGATTTTCAATCTGACGGACGGTCAGGCCTTCGGGCACGGTTATAGTCGTGGCCGCGATGTCGCCGCGCGCGAATTTGCGCGCCAGTTTCCAGACAGACGCCCCGCGCGGCAAATCATAAACACCGGCCTGGACCCGGCCGCCGAACA
Source organism: Rickettsiales bacterium (assembly GCA_031260805.1). Lineage (GTDB taxonomy): Bacteria > Pseudomonadota > Alphaproteobacteria > Rs-D84 > Rs-D84 > JAISKV01. The sequence continues at coordinate 49,398 of JAISKV010000001.1, read as the reverse complement.
GCGCGACGGACGCGCGGAACAGCGTCTTGGAATAAACCAAATCGTTCGCCTGCAACCCGACGGCCACGGACGCAACCCCCGCCCCGCGCGAAATCGTGAATTCGGTCTTTTGTTTAATCGGGGAAGAAATGAAAATAGTGAAAAGAGTGAAAATAGTGAAAAAAGTGAAAATAATTAAAAACAGTGTCATTCCGGGCTTGACCCGGAATCTATTTTTCTTAATAGACTTAAATCCCGGCTTTCGCCGGGATGACCCATGTTGTTTTTTTACTTTTTTCATCTTTACTTCACCGCCCGCAGCACCAACGAAGCATTCGTTCCGCCGAACCCGAACGAGTTATTGACGCAAACATTAACTTCTTTCTTGGTCGCGACGGTTGGCAATTCAATGCTGCCGTCAACAAACTCGTCCGGATTTTCCAAGTTTATCGTTGGCGGCACAATCCCGTCGCGCATGGCCAGCACGCAGAACACCGCTTCGGCCGCGCCAGCCGCGCCCAGCATGTGCCCGGTCATTGACTTGGTTGACGACATCGCAATGCCCGCGCCGCCGAACAAAGTCTTGACCGCGTTGTATTCCCCGGCGTCCCCCAGTCCCGTTGATGTCCCGTGCGCATTGACATAGTCAACCGCGGACGGTTCAATTCCGGCATCGCGCAGCGCATTCTGCATCGCGCGCAGCCCGCCTTCCCCGCCGGGGGCCGGCGCGGTTATGTGATGCGCGTCGCCCGACATGCCATATCCGATAACTTCCGCATAGATTTTCGCGCCGCGTGAAACAGCATGCTCATACTCTTCCAAGACCAATACAGCAGCGCCTTCGCCGATTACAAACCCGTCCCTGCCCCGATCCCATGGACGCGAAGCCGCCGCCGGATTATCATTAAAGTGGCTGGACAGCGCCTTCATTGAACAGAATCCGGCCATGCCGATTCCGCAGACAGCCGCTTCGGACCCGCCGCAAACCATGATGTCGGCGTCGCCGTGCTGAATCAGCCGCGCGCCTTCGCCGATTGAATGCGTACCTGTCGCACAGGCCGTAACAATCGTAATATTCGGGCCGCGCAATCCGTGCTTGATTGAAATCTGCCCGGCCGGCATGTTGGAAATCCCCTTGGGGATAAAGAAAGGCGACACCCCGCGCGGCCCTTCGTGATCCAACCCGGTGCAGTTGTCGTAAATCGTCTGCATTCCGCCAATCCCGGACCCGACGCTGACGCCGATTCTGTCTTTGTTTTCAATGCCGGCAAAACCGGAATCCTTTATCGCCTGGTCCGCCGCAGCCAGCGCGTACAGCGTAACCAAGTCATTGCGCGCCTGTTCTTTTTTATCCGCGACCCCATCCAAATCGCATTCGCCCGCGCCCGTGCCCAGAATCGGCACGCCGGCAATCTGACTTGGCAGATTTGACGCGTCAAACTTGTCAATCGGACGAATTCCGGACCGCCCGGCAATAATATTCTGCCATGCGTATTCAACCCCGGTTCCGACCGGCGACACCAATCCCATCCCGGTTATTACAACCCGTTTCATTTTTTAATCTCCTTAAAGAAATACTTGTTCCGATTATAATCAATCGGATGTAAAATTTCCACAAAAATCCGGCGCAAAGCATTTTGCGCCGGATCAAGCAAAAAACCGGAAGTTTAGGCCGCTTTCTTGACCGAATGCTTGTCAATATATTCAACCGCCGCGCCAACGGTGGACAACTGCTGAACATCTTCATCCGGAATTGAAATGCCGAATTCCTTTTCAACAGCCATGATGAATTCCACCAGATCCAGTGAATCCGCGCCCAGATCGTTTGTAAAAGACGCGCCCGGGACAATCTTGGACTCGTCAGTTATATTCAGTTTTTCTTTTACTACTTCTTTGACTTTATCAAAAGTGTTTGACATTTCTATTCCTTTGTTTGATTTAATCTGTGTCGGGGATATTTCCCAAAGCGACTAAGACTGAATTTATCATTTTGGCGAGATAGTGTCAAATAAATAACGCAACCGGACACGAATCAAATTTTTGTCAAGATATCGTTTTTCGCGGCGCGCAATTCATAAATATCGCCGGTTTTCGGAAGTTTTGATTTCAGAAACTTGTAAACATCATTCATTTGGATTTCGCGCAAGCCCGCATTTTTCACAATCCGCCGCCACGCCCCGCGCGGATCCGTCAGATGCCGGCGGCCGCGCCCCGGAAACAGCCATACGAAATCCTGGGACATTTCCTGGATTAAATCTATGGCCGGATCGGACAGCAGCCCGTCATGCCATGCGTACTGGTTAAAATCTATGTCCGACCAACGCATTGAAAAAATCCGCGACCGATTTGCAAATCCGTAAACCAGCATTAAAAACGCGCGCCGCGTATTTTCGTCCTGTTCAGACCGTATCGCGCGGACCAGTTTTGACAATGCCGTCCAACTGAGCCTGTTTTTATGCCGCGGCTGGGCCGCAATCCTGGGAATCCCCGCGGCCGGATTTTTTTCCAGGTATCCCAGTTGCACCGCATGCTTGAAAAAACTGACCGCGGCGCAGCGCATCCGGCACGCGATTGCCGGCCCGGCGGATTCAGCGATGCTGCGGATAATCTCGCCCAGTTCGTCCGCGGTTATTGCGCTCAGCCGCTTGGTCCATATTTTGCCAAAGTGCCGTGTTGTCGCGCGCAGAGTTTTGGACTTGGACTTAATTTTATCGCGAATCCAGATTTTAATCAGCGCGCCGACACTAATCGCGGCATTTTTCTTCTGAATCGGCGCGCACCGCGCCGCAATCGCATCGCCCAGAATTCCCCGCGCCGTTTCAATGTCTGTTTCCGGATAATTGCCCAGAATTATCCGCTGGTCCCGGCCGTGCACGCGCTTGCGCGTAAAGAAAGTCCGCACGCCGCGCGCGGTTATGTAAATTTTCAGTTTCGGCTGGGCAATATCCTGGAACACGCTGAATCCGGCCGCCGGCGCCACCAGATTATCCAATATGTACGGTGAAAAGAAGAACTGATGACTCATATTTTAAGGTTTGAGGTTTGAGATTTAAGGTTTAAGGTAATTAGGCCGAAACCTCAAACCTTAAATCTTAAACCTCAAACCTTCAATGCGTTGATAAATGCCGTTTGCGGGATTTCAACATTCCCGAACGACCGCATCCGTTTTTTACCTTCCTTTTGCTTTTCCAATAATTTCCGCTTGCGAGAAATGTCCCCGCCATAGCATTTTGCCGTAACATCCTTGCGGTACGCCGCAATTGTTTCGCGCGCGATGATTTTGCCGCCGATGGCCGCCTGGATTGGAATCTTGAACTGATGCCGCGGGATAAGGTCTTTCAACTTTTCCACAATCTGGCGGCCGCGCTTTTCCGCGAACGACCGATGGCACAGGAACGACAAAGGCTCTACCACTTCTTCGTTTACCAGCACAGATACCTTGACCAGATCGGACGATTCGTATCCGTCCAGATGATACTCGAAACTGGCATAGCCGGATGTCAATGATTTGACCCGGTCGTAAAAATCAAAAACAATCTCGGCCAGCGGCAGCCGGTAAACCAGAACCACCCGATTGCCAACATAAGACATGTTTTCCTGAATTCCGCGCCGTTCCACGCACAGCGACATGATTCCGCCCAGATACTGGTCTGGCAGCATGATGGTCGCGCGCACCCAAGGCTCTTCAATAAAATCAATCTGTTCAGGCGGCGGCATATCCGCAGGATTTTCAAGATTTATGATCCCGTCTTCCATGTCGGCAGCTTTTGCGCCCCCGCCAGATCTGCGATGAATCTTGTACAGCACGCTTGGAATCGTGTTTATCAGATTCAAGTTAAATTCGCGGCTCAATCGCTCGCTTATAATCTCCATATGCAGCAGGCCCAGAAATCCGCAGCGCAGCCCAAACCCCAATGCGGACGACTTTTCCACCTGGAACACAAAAGACGAATCGTTCAGCGCCAACTTTTCCGCACTGTCGCGCAGCGTCGGGTAATCGTCCGCTTCCACCGGAAAGAATGAAGAAAACACCACAGGCACAGACGGCTTGAATCCTGGCAAAGGCTCGCTGTCCGCCGCCCGCTGATCGCTGCCGGTTATCGTGTCGCCGACTTTGCAATCGCGAATCGTTTTCATGCCGGTTATGACAAAGCCGATTTCGCCGCATTCCAGACTTTCCGTATTCACCATTTTCGGCGTAAAGTATCCGATTTTATCAATTTCGTATTCCGCGCCGGTCGCAATGAATTTAATCTTTTGCCCGCGCGTTAACTTCCCGTCAACCACGCGCACCAGGCACACGACGCCCAAATACGAATCGTACCACGAATCCACCAGCAATGCGCGCGCGGCCGCATTCGGATTTCCATTCGGCGACGGCAGCCGGCCGACGATTGTTTCCAACAATTCAGGAATGCCCGCCCCGGTCTTGCCGGACACGCTTTGCGCATCGTCCGCCGGCAGCCCGACGACATCCGCAATCTGCCGCTTCGTCATTTCAACATCGGACGAAGGCAAATCAATCTTGTTCAGCACCGGCAGAATTTCCAAGTCATTGTCAATCGCCAAATATGCGTTGGCCAGCGTCTGGGCCTGGACCCCCTGGGTCGCATCCACCAGCAGCACCGCGCCTTCGCACGCGGCCAGACTGCGCGACACTTCATATGCAAAGTCCACATGTCCCGGCGTGTCCATTAAATTCAGTTGGTAAGTCTGCCCATCGCGCGCCTTGTATGTCAGCCGCACCGTCTGGGCCTTGATAGTAATCCCGCGCTCCCGCTCTATATCCATGCTGTCCAGGACTTGGGCCTTCATCTCGCGCGATTCCAGGCCGCCGCAATATTCAATCAAGCGGTCGGACAAGGTGGACTTGCCATGGTCAATGTGCGCGATTATTGAAAAATTTCTTATGCGTTCCATCATTATGCGGCAATGATAAACCAGTATTACACAAATATCAAGCACTCAATTTCCGAAATCTGAACACTATCTTTTATCCAGCCCCAGCATGGTGCCGATGTACTTCATATACTCAATAGTCCAGCGCTTGACCCGCGTTTCCGTTCCGCCGCGCAGCAGCACGGGGCAAAGCGCGACATCCGTTCCGGGCAACTCGCGCCGGACCAGCAATGCCGCGCGGTTTATATGATCCGCTGATGTAATCAATACCAAGCGGTTCAGACCCTGGCCCAATGCGATATCCCGAATCGCCGCCGCATTCTGCGCGGTCGTTTTAGATTCGGATTCAACCGTTATGTTCCTGCGCATATCCTCGGTCGTCAAATCGGAAATATTCGGCGTCCCGGCGCCGATGATATACAACTGCATGTCGGCATGCCGCTTCATGATTTTTATCGCGGCCGGTATGCGCGTCCTGTCTCCGGTCAAGACAAACGCCACATCATTATTCATGATTGTCGCGCAGCGCGATGGAGCGGTGGACTTGAACACAAATCCGCCGATGACGAACGCGGCGCACGCCAGCAGCGGCAATGAGAAAATGCGGAAAATCATGCGCCCACCAAGATTTTCTTTGTCGTGCGCCCCGCCGCCCAGACCGAGAACACAATTATGAAAATCCCCAGCGCGATTAACGACGCGACGCCCGCCGCTGATAATCCGAATCCGGACATGACGCCAAACCGCGCGCCGGACGCAATCGCCGAAATCGCCAGCATCCCGGCGATTCCCGCAACCAGTCCGATTGCGGTCGCAAGGGCTGTAATTTTGATTATCGCCAATTGCAGCTGGCGGACGACAAATCTGTCCGACGCCCCGATTTGATTAAGTATTTCCAATTCGCGCGCATGTATCATTGTAGTGTTGCGCACGACAAAAGACACGCACAACGCCAGCGCGCCAATCATCAGCGCCATGATTAAACCCGCCAACGCCGCGATTCTGATTGCCGCATTTACAGAATTTTTCATGCCGTCCGAATGCCTGATAAACTGAACTTTGTCCAATGCCGCGATTTCTTTCTTTGCATCCGACAGCGCGCCCGGATTCTTGAATTTTACTTCCCACATTTTCGGCAGATAATCGCCCAGCACAGTCGCGTTGTCCAGCCAAGGTTTAATCAGCCGCGAAATTTCCGCCGCGTCCAGCGCGCGGAAAGATTCCGTCCTGGCGTCCGCGATTATTTTTTCAACCGCCGGCGCGTCGCCGCCGGGATAAACCTGGACCGTGGCGTACAAATCCCACTGCCGGTTCCATTTTCCGACGCCCGATCCTATTGCGATTGCAATGCCCAGGCACAGCATCGCGATAAATGTCAGCAGCGACACAATAACCGTCATGAAAGACGACTGCTCCCTTATAAATGAAAAAACAACCGGCCGTTTATTTTTCATCGCCGCCCGCCAATGCTGAAAATTGCTGCCCCAGTTTGGATAAAAACACCTTGCCCCCGCCGGAGAATTTTATGTCATCGGATGCCGCGGCATCGCCTGCGAAACGCACGCGATGGTCCGCGACCAGTATTTTCGGAAATTTATAAGTATTCATCAATCCCGTGCTGTGCGTCGCCAGGATTATCGTCGTGCCGAACTTTGCATTCATCTGGATAAACAGTTCCATCAGTTTTCGCGCCGAATCGTCGTCCAGGTTTCCAGTCGGTTCGTCCGCCAGCAATATTTCAGGACTGGTTATAATCGCGCGGGCGACGCTGACGCGCTGCTGCTGGCCGCCGGACAAATTCAGCGGCAGAATATTCGCATACGCGGACAGCCCGATCCACTTTAAGACCTGGGCCGTTTTCTTGCGCACTATCTTTTCCGCGACGCCGCGCACACGCAGCGGCATCGCGATATTGTCAAACACGGACAGATGCGATATCAGGGAATATTCTTGGAAAACAATTGCCATCTTGCGGCGCATTTTAATGATTTCATCGCGCGATAATTCCGAAACGCTGCGCCCGAATAACTTTATCTGGCCGCGCGATTGCCGGTGCAGTTGGTAAATCAAGCGCAGCAGCGTGGTCTTTCCCGCGCCGGACGCCCCGGACAGAAAATAGAAAGCCCCCGCGGAAATATTAAACGACACATCAGCCAAAACTTCGCGCCCGTTGTCGTATCGCGCGGCGACATCAGCGAAAGAAATTATCGTTTTCTTTTCAACCTGAATTTCGTTAAAAACTTCATTCATTTCTTCCATAACGACATCATAAAATTAAAAGCACGCCCAGTCCAGCGGCAATTACCGCCAAAGCCGTCAGCGGCCAGAAATATTTTTTCACAATTTCGTTCGCCGCGCGCTGAAACTTCCATAATAAAAATCCGACCAACGCAAATCGGCCTGTGCGGAAAATCGCCGACACGCCGATGAACAGCCATGGGTTGTACCCCAGAAATCCGGCTGCAATCGCCAGAAACTTGTACGGCACAGGCGTAAATGCCGCCATAAATATGACCAGCAATCCGTATTTGTCAAACATCGTTTTTGCCATCTCGAACGATTCGGGCGACGATACGAAATTAATAATCCAGATTCCGATCGTGTCATACAGCCACAGCCCGACCGCATAAGCAATCGCGCCCCCAATCAAACTGCCGACCGATGCCGCGACAACAATCGGAACCGCGCGCTTTTTGTCCGCGACAATCGGCGGGGTCATAAAAACCTCTGGCGGGATGAATAGAAATATGGACTCGCAAATTGTCAGAATCATGACAGCCCAGAACATCATTGGGTGCGCGGCATGCTCTAAAATTCGTTCTTGCAATTTCACAGCGGCAGTATAGAATATATTTCATGAAGCACGCAAATATAAATTCTTCACGGCCGCAAAAAGTAGAATCCAAAATCAGAACTCTGGTTGCGGAAATTCTGCGCGATTTATACGGCGACATCGTGATAACCATCGTGGACGCGAAATCATCGGGCGGCCTGCAATTCGTGAAACTATTTTACTACGCGCCCGCGGGCAACAGCGAAGCGATGCAGAAAAGACTTGATGGAATCACAGGCGCAGTGCGGTATGAATTGGCGGCGCGAATGAATCAGCGGTATACTCCGGACCTGCGGTTTGTGTACGACGACACGCTGGAACGCGCGGCCCGTATTGAAGAACTGCTGAAATAGTTATGAATTATTAGTTATTAGTTATTAGTTGTTATACCACTACCCCGCCGCCGCCCATTCGCCAGCGAAGGGGTGGCGCGCGCAGCGCGACGGGGTAGTGGCAAAAACTGAACTCTGCACTCTGAACTCTGAAAACTAAAAAATGCGCCTGCGGCGCATTTTTTATTCTATCCAGATGAATGCGCGTCCCGCCGACGGGGTTCCGCCCGGCGCGCCCACAGGTATTGTTCCAACCCAATCCAATGTCGTTTGGACCGAAGTTTCCAATTTAACCTTGGTAACATTGCTGTCGGCGATTTTTGCGGTTATAACGCTGTTCGGACCCAAATCAGCCGCCGCAATCGTTCCATCCAGTATTTTTGCACTGGTAATAGCGCCATCGGAAATATCAACCGTCGCAATTGTTCCATCGGCGATTTTTATGCTGGTAACCGCGCTGTCGGCCAATTTGTTCGTTATGACTGAATCCGCCGCCAGTTTGTCAGCCGTCACCGCAGCATTATTTATCCGCGCCGTCGTAACGCCGCTGTCCGCGATTTTCATCCCGGCAGCCGCCACAGACAGTCCGCCCGTCGCGTCCGCAATCGCCTTGATAACATTGGATGTTATGTCAATTCCATTTCCGGCAGAGTATGTCGTCGAGCTGACCGCCGCGGAAACCGCCGCAGTCAATGCATTGGAAACCGCCGCTGATGTCGGCAACTTGTCAGATGCCGCGGTCAGCGTCGCATCAACCGCGCCGGTCGCCATTTTTGCAAATGTTATGTTGCCGTTCGCTATCTTCGCGCTGGTCACGCTGTTCGCAGCCAAGTCAACTTCGTCAACCGATCCATCAATGATATTGGACGAAGCAACCGAATTCGCCGCCAGTTTCGCATTAGTAACAACGCCCGCGCCCAGATCCGCAGTAGCAATTGAACCGTCAATAATCTGCGCGGATCCGACGGAACTGGCCGCCATTTTATCCACCGTCACCGCTGCGTTCATAATCTTGGCCGTTATAACCGAATCGGTCGCCAACTTGGCAGAATCAACCGCGGCTGCATTGATATGGCTGTTCAAGACCGCATTCGCTGCATTCGCGATAAACGCGCTGGACGGCTGGTATGCCGCTGTGTTTATCCCCTTGACCTCGGCCTCTTGCGGAGTTCCGTTGACTGTCAGTTTGACATATCCGTTGCTGGTTCCTGTTGTTATTGAAACATTTCCGCTGTCCAGCGTGCTGTTAATCGCAGTCGCGATAGACGCAGCGATATCCGCCAGCGAAGTCCCGCTGTCCTTGTAATTCCCGATTGAATCCAATATCGCGATATTGTTCGCGGTTGTCGGCACGGCCTTGTCCGCCTTGGTCCCCCATCCGGTAACAGCGACATTGTCCGTCGCGACGCCATCCACGGTTAGTTTCATCGTGCCGGAATTTGTTCCGGATGCCAAAACCGCCGTCTGAACCGCGCTGTCCTGAATTGCAGTGTACACGCCGCCACTGGTAATCAGTTTTGCAGACGCGGATGTAACCGCAGTATCGTACGCGGTCGCGTTTATCTTCGGTAATGTAATAGCGCCATCGGAAATATCAACCGTCGCAATTGTTCCATCGGCGATTTTTATGCTGGTAACCGCGCTGTCGGCCAATTTGTTCGTTGTTATATTCAAGTCTTTTATCTTGCCGGTCTGGACCGCATCGTCCGCAATATGGCTGTTCAAGACCGCGCTGGCCGCATTCGCAATAAAACTGGTCGCATTCTTGCCAGAATCTGTCAGATTTCCGGCCGCATTCAATCCTGCAAAGTTATTATTTGTCGCCGAAATAACTTTATCAGCCTTGGTATCCCAATCCTTGACAGTCGCTTCCTTGTCAACGCCGTTCACTGTGATTTTCAACGAACCGCCGGTTGACCCGGTTGCAAAAGCGACATTCTGGACAGCATTTGCAATGGCGTCCGCGATATCCGCCAGATTGGTGCCGGATGCAATAACATCCCCGTTTGTGTCGCGGATAACGATCGCATCCGCATGGCCGGCCGGATAAGTTTCCATTTTATGCGCGACTTTCGCCCAATCCTTGACCGAGACATTATCCGTGGTCGCGCCATCAACTGTTATTTTCAATGTGCCTTCGGCCGTGCCAGATGCCAGCACCACCGTCTGAACTGCATCGTTCAGAATTGCAGTGTTTCTGTCAACCACTTCCTGGGCAATCGCCGCGGTCAGCGCGTTCGAGAGCGCGGTATCCGCCGCACTTCGCGCCGATACTTCATTAGAAATCGCAAGCGTTCTGTCGGAAATTTCCTGGGCCAGCGCGTTTGACAGTGTTGTGTCCGCAGCGGTACGCGCCGCCGCTTCGGCCGCAATCGCCGCCGTTCTGTCTGAAATTTCTTGGGTCAATGCATTTGATAGGGCCGTATCCGCCGCGCTTCGCGTTGCCGCTTCATTTGACACGGCCAGAATCCGCGCCGCTTCTTCGGCATTCACATCCGCGATTCTGTCTGAAATTTCCTGGGCCAATGCATTTGATAGCGCCGTATCCGCCGCGGTCCGTGCCGCCGCTTCATTTGATATTGCCAGAATCCGCGCCGCTTCTTCGGCATCAACATCCGCAATCCGCGCCTGTTCTTCGTTATAAACCGCAACATCCGTGTAATCTTTCAGCGTCGCAACGCTTTCACCGGAATCGGTCAAATTGCCGCTGGCATCGTACATTGCCAGATTGTTTTCCACAGGCACAACGCCGTTTGTGGATTTCTGGACCGAATTATCCGCCAAAGCCAATGAATCCTGGACCCCGTCGGACAATTTTTCGCGCGCAATCTGCGCAATCGGCGAAATGTCCACATTCATGATCGTGCCGTCATTGATGTCTTCGGAAGTAACACCGCTCTTGCCGGCCATTGAACCCAAAGTACCGCCGTCAACCAGATTGCCGCTGGCATCCAATTTCACAATATGCCCGGCTGTCGGATTTGTAACGCGCGGAATCGCATTGACCGCCAGCAACCCTTGCGCCGCTGTCGCGAAATCGCCAGCCTTGAACCCACTGTCTGTAAATTCCCCGCTGGCCGCGTTCACCGCCGCGAAATTACCAGTCGTAACAGTTTTGTTCTTGGCGACAAAATCAGCCGCTTTTTTACCTGAATCAGTCAGATTTCCGTTTGCATCCAGACCGGCAAAATTTCCACCGGTGGCGCCCGCAACCTTGTCGGCCTTGACTGCCAACGCGTCAATTGTCGCAGTGCGGCCCGCAAAACTGTCCGCAGAAAATCCGCTGTCAGCCAAATTCCCGGTCGCCGTCAATGATGCAAAATTATCTTCGGCCGCGCCAATAACCAAATCGGCCTTGGTCGCGATGCTGGTCGTAATATTGGAAACCGCGTCTGACAAATTGCTGCCCGCGTCGCCAATTGCAGAATCAACATAGGTCTTGGTTGCCAGTGTCGCCGGATCAATCCCGCTGTCCTGATAATTTCCATCCGCCGCAATCGTCGCGATATTGCCCGCCGTAAATCCGGACACCAGCAAATTCGCCTTGGTCGCCGTATTCGCTGCAATGCTGGATATCGTCTGGCCGGAATCGCGGTAATTTCCATCCGCGGAAAGTTCCAGCAAGTTTCCGGCCGCGCCGCTTAACAACTTGTCCGCCTTGCCATCCATTTGCGAGTCAACATTTGACTTGTCATAATAATTGTCATGCAGATCATCATCAACATCCTGGATCAACTGGCCGACATCCGCCAAGTCTTCATTCGTCGCGTAATCGCGCATATTTTCAGTGCTGGCGCCCGGTGTTGTTATAACCGCGCCAGGCGTCTTTTTCGCCACGGCGTTGTTCAAGAACTTGCCCACGGACAAACGCGCCTGGCCCGAAGTTGCGGCACGCGACGATGATGCGCGCGTTGAAGATGCCCGGCCCGCGGCCACAGAACTGCCGCCGCCCAGAACATAGCCGCCGCTGGGGCGCGATGCCGAATCCGTTTCGTCTTGAATCTGCACGGTTGCATCGCTGCTGTCGCCGGAATCTTTGACCGCGTCAGGCAGCGGAGTTCCAGTCCGCGGCAGCATGCGCACCGACGGGGCCGCGAATGCGGGCAGCGCCAACAACATTCCAATTATTGAAAACAATGCTTTTGATTTTGTCATTACAATCTCTCTCCGCTCGCAAGTTTATTCTTACCGCCCCAAATTATTACCTAGAAATTATACCGCAACCCCAATCCCAGTCCATGATTGAACATCCATCCAGTCTTGCTGGTGAATTTGTCGTTCACCGCCGCCATCCCCGGAACCGCATGGCTGAATGTGCGATTGATTTCGCCGCCTGAAAATGTCTGAAACTTATACCCGATATCCAATGTGAACAATTCCGATAACGGCAGAGTATATCCCAGCATAATTCCGCCGGCAAACGAGTATCTGTCATTCGTCTTGCCCGCGCTGAAAAAATAATCGCTGTCCATTTCCGTCCGGACCTGGGCCAGGCCCACGCCCGCGCCGATGTAAAATCCATCATACTGGCCGGTTGTCAAATCGTAAATTATGTTCGCCTGCAAATATGTCGCAGATACTGAAAATTCGGCAAAATCATCCTTGTCCGTCAACTTGCCCGCGTATCCCAGTTCGCCTTCCAGCCGCCAGTCTTCGTCAATCCAGCCACCCAGAAACATGTTTCCGCCGGTCATAGGCTTGAACGACAATTCATCCGTCGCAAAATCATAACTGGAATTTCCGTTCAATTCATAAGTATTCGTCGTATTTGTAAAATTCTGAACCACGCGCGCGCCGACATACATCGGGCGATTTGACTGGACCGCGCTTTGCCGCTGCACGGGCCGCACATTCATTCCGGGCGTTGCCGCCATGGAAGATTCCAATCCAATAAAAGACGCCAAGACAGCGAAAAACAAGTATTTTTTCATATTATTTCCTTACCTTTCCCACATTATAGCAAAATCGCATATTTAATAAAAGTGTTTTTTATTGCAAAATACAACTTGTGAGTATAAAATCACAAACGGAAGGAACTTTTATGAAAAAAATATTACTAACCCTGTTTTCGCTTTTCGCTTTTCAATTCTTGCTTTTCAATCCCGCATCCGCGGAATTGAAACTGGATATCATCGCCGGAAACACCGAACCGATACCTGTCGCGGTCCAGGAATTTGAGTTGGACCAGTCCAGCCTGCGCAAAGAAGCGACCGCCCTGCGCGAAGTCATCGTGAACGATCTGCAATCAACAGGATTGTTCCGGATGATAAACAAGGACGCGTTTCCGGAAAAAGTAAAAATGGACAAACTGCCGTCATTTGCCGATTGGACGGCAATCAAAGCCCAGGTCTTGGTCCAGACCAAGATGACCGCCGTTGCGGATGGCAAATACAAACTGGAATTCTTTGTCTGGGACATTCCGGGCAAAGAACAGATAGAAGCGCAGAATCTGGTTTCATCAAAAAAGTCCGCACGACGCTTAGCCCATATTCTGGCGGATGCCGTGTACGAGCGGCTGACCGGGGAAATCGGATACTTTGACACCCAGATAATATTCATAACCGAAACGGGCGAGATGACGAACCGCACAAAAAAACTGGCCATCATGGACAGCGACGGATTCAATCTGAAATACATATCAAACGGCGCGGACATGGTCATGTCGCCAAAATTCTCGCCAAACATGCAGACGGTGGTGTTCCTGTCTTACCGCGACGACGACCCGATGGTGTGGGCATTAGATCTGGACAGCGGGACCCAGCATAAACTCGGCAAATTCAACGGCATGACATTTGCGCCGGCTTATTCGCCGGACGGCGTGAAAATCGCGCTGTCTTTGTCGCAAAACGGCGCGACCAACCTGTACGAATTCAATACGGAAACCAAGAATTTGACGCAATTGACCAGCGGCGATGTTATTGACACCAGCCCTTCGTACTCGCCGGATGGCAAAACCATAGCGTTTAATTCCAACCGGTCCGGCAGCCAGCAAATCCATACCCTGAACATAGCGACCGGCGAAATAAAAAGATTGTCTTTTGGAAACGGCAGATACGCGACGCCGGCCTGGTCGCCCGATGGGAACTTTATCGCGTTCACGAAAATCAGCAGCGATACCTTTTATATTGGAATCATGAATCCGCGCGGCAAGAACGAGAAAATATTGGCATCCGGCTGGTTTATGGAAAATCCCAGTTGGGCGCCCGGATCGCGCCGCGTCGTTTATTACGAAACTGAAAAGGATACGGCCAAAGATTGGTCCAGTCATATCCGCAGCGTGGATATCAACGGCATGAACGATTACGAAATCAAACTGCCGAACGGGGTCAGCGGCACGCTGCCCACTTGGTCCCCCAGACTGCCATGAAGAAATTATTATTCATTATTTGCTGTTCATTGTTCATTGCGCCTGCAATGGCGGCCATGCCGCCATTGCAGGCAACCGTCGGCTATATCATTGACGGGGATACTTTCTCGGCCGGGGTGAAATTGGAAAACGGCGCGGAAATTTCAGTGCGAGTGCGGATTATAAATATTGACGCGCCGGAAATTCACGGAATGTGCGACGCGGAAATAAAAATGGCGCAGAAAGCAAAATATGAATTGGAAAAATTAATTCCAGTGGGCGGCGCCGTGATGCTGTCCGAAATCAAGGACGACAAATACCTGGGCCGCATCGACGCGCGCGTCAGAACCGCGGACAACACCGATGTCGGACAAGTGATGATAGATAGAAAACTGGCCCGGAAATACAGCGGCGGCCGTCGCGCCGGCTGGTGCAATTAAATAATAAAACGCTCTGTTATATTTTTTTCACTTTTCTGACAGTCGTCATCCTCTAACCGAACTATCCTCCCATCGTCATTGCGGGCTACGACCCGCAATCCAGGTAATTGCTGTCAATTTTGCCTACGGCAAAATTGGGCTTTATTTTACTTGGATCCTGCGTCAATATCCACCCGGAAAAATCTACGATTTTTCCGGGGCCCGGGCGCGGGATGACGATGGACGGCAGTTCGGTACGGGGGATAATAAAATGAAAAAAGTTTAATTTTGCAGTTGCGCTTCGCGCTACTAGCCACATTTCCACTTTTCACTTTCCACTTTTCACTTTTTCATGCGCTTTGCGCGGCAATCGCAGATGCGATTGCAGACAACTCGGAATTAGCAGGCAGAGTCTTGTCAGAATAATACAAATTCGCAGTCCCGCTGCGCATTTTGCCCTGGCGCGGCCAATACACGCCGCTGTCAGTGCCGACCGTTTGTATTGGCAGATTCAACTTGTCCGCCAAGAACAACAGGCCGCGCTTTAACGAAACCCCTGCCCCGGGCAACTTGCGCGTGCCTTCGGGAAAAATAACCAGCCGACGCCCCGACGCTATGCGCGACGCGACCGCCGCCGCCAACTTGTTCATATTCGTCGCGCCGGACACGCGGTTGATTCCGACAAAGCCAATTCGCGCAAAGCACCAGCCGTAAACCGGCAGCCACAGCAATTCTCTTTTGATTATAAAGAAATTATCAGGAACGCTGGTGACCAGCATGGCGACTTCCAGAATGCTCATGTGCTTGGCGGCGATGATGCACTTGTCCATGGCGCGTCCATGAATTTTATATCTGATGCCCGCAACAATGCGGCAAATCGCCAGAACGCCATGCGCATCGGCAATAATAAAAACGCGCGTCCAGCGGCGGCTGACCAGCCCGACCGCCAGCAGCGGCATCCATAAAATAAACCAAGTAAAAAGAATAAAGTTAAATATTATTTTCATTTATCACGCCCTGCGAATTTTTGGGAGAAACAATACCAAAGATGCTGGAATAAAAAATCGGGCGGGGCCCGATTTTTACCCGCGCATCGGGATAAGGATAAACATTGTATCCGTTTTCTTATCCGTGGATTTTATTAAAACCGGGCTCAACGGATCCTGCATCGCAAAGCGGATTTTGTCGCCTTGGGTCTGTCCGACAATATCCAGCAGATATTTCACATTGAATATGATATTGAATGTTTCATCGCTGTTATATTCAATATCCATTTCCTGGACCGCGCTGCCGCCTTCGGTGCTGCTGGCGCTGATAACCAGTTTGTTCAGCGAGAATTGCAGGTTTACCGATTTGGTTTTATCCGTGCAGACCACAGACACCAGATCCACCGCGCCGGACAAGAATTTGCGATCCATTTCGGCGATGCGCTCGTTTGATTTCGGGATGACTATGCGATAGTTCGGATACTGCGCGTCAACCAGTTTTGATGTCAAGACCGCGCCGCCCAGCGTAAATTTCGCCTTGGAATCGGACAGTTCCAGCTGCACATCGTCCACAGTCGCGTCTTCTAGCAACTTTGACAATTCGCCAATCACGCGCCGCGGCAGAATTACGGCGGGCATGCCCGTGCTGCCATCGGGATTCGGCATCGCGCACAGCGCCATCCGCTGGCCGTCCGTGGCGACCGCGGTCAGCATGCTCTTGCTGCCTTCTTCGGTCAGATGAAAGTAAATTCCGCCCAGGTTGTACCGGACATCGTCGCTGGGGATTGCAAATTTTGTTTGATTCAGCAGATGCGCCAGATCGTCGGTCGTCATCTTGAACTTGGTCGTCAGATTGGTCGCCGCCATCATCGGAAAGTTTTCCGCCGGCAGTGCGGGCAACTTGAAAACGCTGCGGCCGCTGCGCACTTCCACCTGGCCGGCGTCAACCTGCTTGAACCGAATTTCGGCGTCATCCGGCAGTTTGCGGACGATGTCAAACAAGTTCTGAACCGGGACCGTGATTTTCCCGCCCAGCGTGATATCGGCCTTGACCCGCTCAACCAGTTCCAAATCCACATTTGTCGCGGACAGAACCAGATCATCCTTGACCTCTAACTTTACATTGCTGAGAATCGGCAGGGTTGCCCGCTTTTCTACAATAGACTGCATGTGCGACAATGTGCGAATCAATACCTGACGAAATACCGAAAATTCCATAATGAAAACCCCTTGCTTGTTTTTTAGGTGTGTTTAAGTTTGTGCCTACACTCTCTCTGATCATCTGGATTTTATCTAAATCGCCGATTCGGTGCAAGGGCTTTATGGGCAGGGCCATCAATCCAAGGTTTAAGGTTTAAGGTTTAAGGTTTGAGGTTTGAGGTTTGAGGTCTATGTGGCTAATGTAATTTATTGTCAAATTAATGTATAGCATACTAGTATGCTATACATTAAAATATGCAGAACTATGGGCAAAACATCATATTTGGTATCATTAACATCTAATCTCAAACCTTAAACCTTAAACCTTAAACCTCAAACCTTAAACCTTAGACATGGCCGCGATTATTTTGGATTTTAATTTGGCGGCCGATTCAATATGGGAAATTTTCCCCCCGCGCGAGATGCTGATATTTCCGGTTTCTTCACTCACCGCCAGGACCGTCGCGTCGGACACTTCGCTCAGCCCGATCGCCGCCCGGTGCCGCGTGCCGTATTGCCAGTGCAGATCCCGGTTTTCTGTCAGCGGCAATATCGCGCCAGCCGAATAAATCCGCATATTGCTGATAACGACCGCACCGTCATGCAACGATGTTTTTGGAAAAAATATAGTCAGCAGCAATTCGCTGGTTATATCCGCGTTCACAATCGTGCCATAGTTCTTAACGCCGCCGTCCATGCCGTCTTGGAACACAATCAGCGCGCCAATATGCTTGGCCGACATGTATTCCGCGGCCTTGATTATCTCGGCGGCGGCCGATTCCAGTTTTGATTTTTTATCCGCGCTGTCCAGCACTTTTTTGGAAAACAAGCCGGCCAAGAACTTCACCTGGCCCATCATGCCCAAAAATTTGCGCAATTCAGGCTGGAATATAACCACCAGTCCGACCGACAAGAATATCGCGACATACTGGGCAAATACCCCCAATATCCCCAGACCCACATACATGAGTGCGAAACTAGCCACCCACAATACCGCCAGCCCCAGCAATCCCCGCACCAGTTTTTCCGAAGCGGTGTGCCGAATAAAGCGCTTGTAAAACAGCCACAAGCAAATCCCGATAATTGCAAATTCTGCAACTGCGACATAAAATCCAGGATGAGAAACCATATTCATAATTTTTTCCATGTTATTACCTTTCACTTTTTACTTATCATTTTTAATCATCGTCCCGACCAATTCGGATACCGGCATGTTCAGCCAGTCCGGATCGCCCTTGGCCGCCGGCGCGCCGGAACGCGTCGCTGTCTTGCAAGGATGCTCGTCAGCCAGCCAGTTGTCAAGCATTTCGCTGTAAACATATCCCAGTCCCGCGCCCGCCAGCAGCCCCAGTCCGCCTGTGAAGGGCGTCAGCAGAATCCCCAGTCCCACCGCGGTTATCGCCCGCGATGCCAGCGCGCTGCCATTTACTTTAATCGTCGGCTCGGCCAAGTTGTCCGCAAACTCTACAAAATTTATAACATTGCCTTCCAGCGATAATTTTATCCCGCGCGAAGGCGTGATAACGATTGATGAATTGATTTTTTCCTGGCCCAAATCAACCATCCCGCGCGCCAGGACATTTATCGCGTTTGATTCCATCGCGATGCCGTTGTCGGACTCTATCTTGCCGTCGCGGATTTTAAGGTTAACCACCGCGCATGAGATTTTTATCTGATCGTTTTTGTTTTTTGACACGAACAAATTCTGAACGCCCTGCCGGAGTTTGGTTATCAGATCCTGGCCATAGAAATATTCTATCATGTCTTCGTGGGCATAGCCCTTGTCCGCCGAGTAAATATAAATCGGGCCGCTGACCGTTGACATCAGCCCGGTCAGGTCGCGCCCGTATCCTTGCAGATAAAAGTCGTAAGTCATGGGCAGATCGGAGATCGTCCGCGGCTCGCGCACGGCGGCCATCAGGTCCCCGACAGAAATACGGTCGCCGTGGGACGCGGCCTTAACCGACAGGACGCCGTCGTTGTTCAGAATTTCGGCGGCGGCGCGCACGGTGCCGCCGGCAAAAACCGCGCTGGCATCAACGGCCAGATGGTCGTCCTGCAACTTTATCCCAATATTGGCGTTTTTCACCGCCAGATCGCGGTAAACTATCAGATTGCCCAGGGACGCGGTTATATCGGCGGTCATTTTGCGCGGAAAGTATTTGCCCAGCGGCGTATCGTGGAATACATTCAGTTCCCGCTTTGGCCGGACCCATGGATCTGGCTTGTACAGGCCTGGGACCAGTTCCAGCAGACTGAGCCGCGAAGACTTTATATTCGCGGAAATCTTATTGGACTTCCAGTCATAATTTCCGGAAAATGTCAGATCATTCCTGCCGGATGAAATTGTTGATTTATGAAATTTTATATTCGTTTTTCCAAATCCGCCGGATACATTCAACCTGATATCCTGGATGTCAGGCAACTCAAAATCAAACACCCGCGCAATCCCGTTCATGTCGGAAATAGTGCCGGATGCCGTAAAGTCTATGGGAATAAGGCTGGTTCCTTCCAGCGCGATGTTTGCAATCAGCGGATCGCCGCCGGTGGCAATCGCGACCTTGACCGGATAAACCCGGCGATCGCTGTTATAAGGCATCAGCGACACAACGAACGGAACCACCATATCCCTGCGGGCGACATACCCGGAATATGAAACATTGTCCCGGCTGTGTTGATATTTCAACTTGGCGCCGGACAGTTCAATAATATCCATCTTTGACGGCGTTATCAATGCGACTTTCGGATTTGACAATTCCAGCGAATAAAACCCCAAATCAGTATTGAACGGATATTGCGAATCATGCTTGCCACCAGCCGCCGGCTGCAAGGAATATTCGCCTTGACCATTCTGCTCTAAATAAACGCGCAAATCCTGGATGTGCAACTTGTCAATCGCTGGCGCGCCGCGGATGACAGACAACAGGTTCAGCGTCGCCGTCATGCGCCCGATCTGGACGCCATCGGCATGCTTGGCCCAAGCAGCATTTTTGATTGATACTTTTTCCAACGCAATCTGCGGCTTTAATGAAAAACGCCACTTGATTTCGCCATCTATTTCCACAGGCAGCCCGGTCGCGCTGGACAGCATGGAAACAACCTGGCCGCGCAGTTTTTCCAAATCAATCTTGGATAATGCGGTGTATGCCGCGATTCCCAGCCCCACGACTAAAATCATCGCGAAACGAAAGGAATAAATTAAAATTTTCTTTGTCCTTAACTCCAACTATTAACTCCAACTCATAACTCAAATTTTTGCCGCCCATTCCGGCGCCGGCGCAGTTATCGTCATAATCTTGCCCGTGCGCGGATGCGTGAATGACAACGACGCCGCAAACAAATGTAATTGCCCGCCCCCGCCGCCATACAAGGAATCCCCTACAATCGGCGCGCCCAGCGAAAACGCGCTGTGCAGCCGCAACTGATGATTCCGTCCGGTTTTCGGCAGAAACTTTACCATCGTCGCGCCGCCGCCAACCGATATCACGCGATACTTGGTAATCGCCCGCAGCGGCTTGTCCCCCGCGTCGCATGCTTCCTTGTCCGCGCAGACCCGCTTGCCGGCCAAGTAATTGTCTATCGTTCCGCCGGTCCCGGATAATTCCCCGCTCAATTCTGCCAAGTATTCCTTGACCGCGGTCTTGTCCTGGAACTGGGCGGATAATTTCTGCGCGGCATTTTGATTCTTGGCCACAACCAGAACCCCGCTGGTGTCCAGATCCAAACGATGAACCAGCAGCATCGTGTCATACGGGAACATCGCCGCCGCCATCTTGTCCACAGACTTCTTTATCCCCGTGCCGCCCTGCACCGCCAAGCCGCCCGGCTTGTTAAACGCGACCAGGTCTTCATCGCTGTAAATGATGCAGCGGCGCAATTGTTCCAAATCTTCCAGCGAAAATTTCCCGCCGCCTGTTTCCGCCGGCGCGCCGCTGCGATCCTGCAATGGCGGAATCCGCACAATGTCGCCGGCATACAGCGTCGCGCGGTCGTTTGTCTTGGCGCCGTTGACGCGGATGTTCCCGCCGCGCGTAAGGCGCGCCAGCGCGCTGAAAGGCAATCCGTAATGCCGCGCAAACCACTTCTGAATCTTGATACCGTCTTCGGTCGGGGGAATTCGCACCTGGGCCACAGGCATATTATTCTCCAAAAGTTATGTGCACCGTGTTCCCCGCGCTTGACGCGTTGCAATCGCTGGGATCCGCCTCGGCTCCGCCGAATTTACCGTCGGACGACTGATATCCGACCGAATCCGTCCAGGCCTTGGTCTTGAAAAACTCGCAATCCGATTTGTTCAGGCCATGGATTGAAACGATGAACTGCTGGGGATTATTGTAATCCACGGATACTTCGTACAGGCCGCCGTACGGGTTCTTGTTCGACACCCCGATCGCCCCGAATATAGTATTGTTGTCAATCAGCGAAAAGTCGTCGTATTCGCCCAGCAATTGGCGCACGCCGGTTGTAATCTGCGCGATTTCATCCTGAACCCCGGATCGCTTTTGCCCGCGCATCGCGGCGGATATCATTGTTATCGCGCCGACGGTTATGATTCCCATGATCATCAGCACGCCCAGCATTTCAATCATGCTCCGCCCGCTTTCAGCGGTCGCGCCCGTGATGCGAGATACGAAATACGATTTCTTCATTTTTAATCCTTTTTATCTTTTGTCTTTTAATTTTTATCTTTTTTATATTACCATAATCCGTATGGAAAATCAATTCATGGAAAAGATTCTTAACGCGCCGACGGGCCCCGGCATATACAAAATGCTGGATGCCGACGGCGTCCTTCTGTATGTGGGCAAGGCCAAGAATCTGCGCGCCCGGCTGAAACAGTATTCCGATATATCCAAACTGGAACCGCACAAGCAGATAATGCGATCCCTGGTCGCGGCGGTCCAATGGGAAACCGTCCCGACCGAGAGCGACGCGCTGGTCCTGGAACAAAAATTAATCAAGACTGAAAAACCACGGTACAACATCATGCTGACCGACGGGAAAATGTACCCTTACCTGGTGCTGTCGAGGCATGAATTTCCGCGTATGGAAAAATACCGCGGCAAACTGTCCGCCAAAAAAGATGTGTTCGGGCCATTTCCGTCCGTCGGCGCGCTGGACGCGACCATACGGTATTTGCAGAAATCGTGCAGGCTGCGCACTTGCGCCGATTCATTCATGCGCAATCGGATGCGGCCATGCATGCTCTATCAAATCGGCCGGTGCAGCGGGCCGTGCGTGGTGCCCAATCCGGACTATGCCAATCGGGTTGAACTGGCGCGGAAAATCTTGTCCGGAAACGCCGAACTGGTCATCCGGGAATTAAAGCAGAAAATGACGGACGCCGCGCAGCGGAATGATTTTGAGAACGCCGCCGCCCTGCGCGATCAAATCGCCGCGATAACCGAAACCGCGGTCGCCGGGAAACGAAGACCCAGGGTTAAAAATATTGATTGGGACGGCGCGTGGAATGACCTGGAAAATTGGCTGGGACGAAAATTTGACCGCGCGTTTGTCTTTGACAATTCGCACCTGTTCGGGAAAAACCCGGTCGGGGCGGCCGTTTGCTTTGACCGGACCGGCTTTGTAAAGTCCGAATACCGGCATTTTCATCTGAAAGATAAAAAACTTGCCGGGAACGACATCGGCATGATGGGCGAGTTTATCAGCCGCACTAATGTCGGCCAATCGGACCTGCTGATAGCGGACGGCGGCCCGGCGCAATGGAATATCGCAAAAAAATTCGGAACCGCGATCGGCGTGGTCAAAGGCGTCGTGCGAAACGGCGACGAACACTTTATCCTGCCGAATGGCAAGACCGACGATTCCATGCCACGGGATTCGCGGCTGTTTTTAATGCTGCGGGCCGTGCGCGACGAAGCCCACAGATTCGCAATCGGATTTCACCGGAAAACCAGGGATAAAAAGATGCTGGGCGGGGCATTGGCGGAAATAGAAGGAATCGGCCCCGCGCGCAAGCGCGAATTATTGCAATATTTTGGCGGCATCCGCGGACTGGCCAACGCGGACGCGGCGGCAATCGCGCGCGTGCCGGGGGTATCAAAAACCATCGCCGAAAAAGTATATGGACATTTTCATCCTTAATTGATATAATCGGGGCATAAGCAAAAGGAGAACTTATGAAAAAATTACCAAACATACTGACAATCTTCCGCTTGTTTGCGGCGTTTGCGGTTGTCCCCGCCATGCTGTGGCAATGGTATTGGGTCGCGCTGGTGCTGTTTGCGCTGGGCGGAATATCCGACTTTGTTGACGGATGGCTGTCGCGCAAGTACAAACTGGAAACCAAATTCGGCAAAATCATGGATTCCATCGCGGACAAAATGCTGGTCGCGAACGGATTGCTGCTGATGACGCTGTTTCTGCAAATCTGGCTGGTCATTGTTCCGGCAGTGCTGCTGATATGCCGCGAATTCTATGTTTCCGGACTGCGTGAATTCGGAAATGCTAACAAGATTGAACTGCATGACAAATCACACGGATACTTTTCAATCTGCAAGGTCAAATTGTTCTGCCAGACATTCTCGCTGGGCCTGATGTTCCTGTGGATCGCGTGCATCAATGCGGGGATATACAATATCTTTATGACAAAATGGCTGCTGTTCCTGGCAATCGGGGTGCTGTGGCTGGCGGTCATCACCAGTTTGTGGAGCGCGTTTAATTACACCCGCGAATTCACAGCCAAAACCAAGAAATTGAAATAAAAAATCGCCCGCGGGCGATTTTTTTTCGGAATGACGACGGGGGGCAATCGCTGCTCGCTGCTAGTTGTTCGTTTCTCGTTAAAAAAAAACGGCCGGCCGGCCGTTTTTTATCTGCACATCTCGCACATTTCGTTCAATTCCGCAGACATTATCAAATCCCCGGATTTCATTTTTTCCACCATCGCGATCGCATGCAGCACTGTCGCGTGCGTGCGGTCCCCAAATATCCGGCCGATTTCAGACAGCGTTTGCCGCCCGGTCTGTTTTAATGCGAACATCATCATCGCCCGCGCCCGCACAACCGACGCCACGCGCGTGCCAGAGCATATGTCATCAAACGAAATTCCCGTCTTTTCCGACATCGCGCGCGCAATCGCCAGCGGCGTGCGATTTTTCCGCGCGCAATCGCTGATTAATGATTCCGCGACAGCCGCAGTAATCGGCGTTCCCATTAAATCGCGCCAAGTCGTTATCTTTTTCACAATCCCGCCGACAATATGCCCGTTCGCCGCGATGCGGCCCGCAATTTGCGCCGCGATTTCACCGGGAACATTGCCGGCAACCAGCATTCTGCGGCGGATGTCCACGGTTGGCGCGGTCAAGTCCGCAACCAATCCCGATGCCAGCAATGATTGCAGCCGCCGGTCAAATCCGCTGATCTGGCCCGGCGCATTTTCCGCGGTTATGACGACATTCTTGCCGGCCCGGACCAGGTCCATCAGCAGAGTTGTGAATTCATCAATCGTTTGCTTTTTGCCGACCAGCGCGGAAATATCATCTAAAATGAATAAATCGCAATTGCGGCAAAAGTCCTTGAATGCAAAATTATTCCGCGCCGCGATGCTGCGCACGAATTCAGAAACAAACTGGGCGCCGGTCATGTGCAGCGCGCGGCCGTCAAATTCGTTTTCAATCGCGGCCGCAATCATTGATTTTCCGCAACCGGCCGGCCCATAGATAAACAAAGGCGAAAATGACGCGGCGCCGGACGCTATCTTTTGCGCCGCCGACAGCGCGAACTGATTTTCCGGCGCGCACAGGAAATCGCCGAAACGGACGCCGGTATTTTCCCGCGCGGCCGGCATTGCGATTTTTGACTGAATCACATTGTCATTGACCGGCGCGGCGGTGGGCGCGCATATTATTTTCACGCCATATCCGAATTCGCCGGCGACCGATTCAATGGCCGTCAAATAATTGCGGCATATAAAATCAGCGTTAAAGCGGGATATGGTATTTATGGCAAGCGTATCTTCGGCGGTTTCAATAGCGGCGGTTTGGAGCCATGAATCAAAAGTGGCGTCCCCCAATTTTTCGCGCAAAGCCAGTATGATATTATCCGTGCCCCGCGCAATCGCTGCTGTTCCCGCCATATTCGCCCCCATCTTGCTGAATTAAAAATTAAGAAATAAGAATTAAGAATTATTTTTCATCCCGGTCATAATTTGTCCGCCATAGCCAAATTCTTAATTCTTATTTCTTAATTTTTCTTCCCGTTCTCTGCTGGTCAGATTAAATAAAAAAAAGTCTTTGCCAAATTTTTTAACAATCATTTTATTTATATTTTTTTTGACCCCGATTCGTCCTGCAACACCACGCCAACACCTTGTAAATACATTGTATATACCATGTATTTACACAGTCAGCACACAGTATTGCGCGATAAAAAAACAGCGCTTGCGCGCCGCTTTGCAATATAATTATGAAATATCGCGATTCTGTTCTTTATGCCCTGACCCAGCCGCCGTCGCATTTTTGCGCATGGCCGCTTAACTCCATCAAAATCAAGTCTGCCTTGATATCCGACACATTGCGGTCCAGCATTTCTGACAATACAGATTCAGATATTGGAATGCCCGACAACGCATCCAGCACTGGACCACCAGAATTATTTTCGTCAATATTTTTCTTGACAGTTTTTTGTCGTTTCGGCAACAAATCATCCGCCCCTGAAAATAAAACCGCCGTGCCGTTTGCAATCATCCGATTCGGAACCGCCGCGCGATCATCCGCCGGATGTCCGGGAACCGCAAAAACAGGTCGTCCGTACCCATGCGCAAACCCGGCAGTGGCGGCTGATCCGCTGCCATCATCCGCTTCGCCAAGTATCAATTTGTCTGACAATCCCGCAATCCAGCGATTGCGCTGGATAAAGTTTGTTGCGGTTGGCGTAAATCCGACAGGCCTTTCGCTGACAATCGCCCCTCTCTCGCATATATAATGATACAGCCGCTCGTTTTCAAGTGGCCAGATATAATCCGCGCCGCCGGCCAAGACCGCAATCGTCGCCGCGTCCGATCCTGATGCCAGCGCGCCATTGTGCGCGGCCGTATCGGACCCCATCGCCATCCCGGATACGATTACGGCGCCGCCAGCCGCCAAATCATGCGCGACATTCGCAAAGAATTTTATCCCGGCGCCGGATGCGTGCCGCGTTCCAACCATCGCGATCATCGGCCGCGACAGCGCCGCGATATTTCCGCGCACTGTCATGACCGGCGGATGATTTTTTATTTCGCGCAGATTTTGCGGATACCGCGGATCGCAATCCGAAATATAAACAATGCCCAGCCGCGCCGCAGCGTCCATTTCGCGCCGCACGGAATCCGTATGTTCTGTCGCAGGATTCAGAGCGTCCACCGCGGCGGCAACCGACCCGAATTGCGAAATCAAGTTATTGTACTTTACCGGACCAATGCCGCGGGCGCGCAGCAGGACAAGTTTGCCAAAGATTTCTTGTTTATTATCCATTATTCATAAAAGGCATTGGGTTGACGCGGAAACCGCTTTTATCAAAAACCATATAATGCAGGTGCGGCCCGCTGGAATTTCCGGTATTGCCGGATTTTGCAACCATGCATCCGGCGGATACGGTATCCCCGACGCGCACCAGTATATCAGACAGATGACAATATCCGACCGAGAATCCGCTGCGAGCGGTTATCTTGACATAATTTCCGCAATCTCCGCTGCGGCCCGCCACCGCCACGCGGCCGTCTATCGTTGAAAACACGCCAGTCCCGACCGGAACGCCGATGTCCAGCCCGTAATGATACGCGCTGCCCACGCGGCCATTCCCTGTCGCCGGCGGCGTCCGCCGGCCATAGTGCGAAGTTATCTTGCCGCCAGTTATCGGATAGCCGTTCGGGATTTCTGAATTTGCTATACCAGGCTTGGTTTCGTACATGCATTGCCCGCCCGCGGCCGAGTATTTTTCATCTGTCAAATTGTCATCAAATCCAGAATCATCCCATTCGTCAGAATCATCTAATTCATCCTGCTCTATCTGGGTCAGCAGGGGCAAAGTCTTTGGCTTGCTTGGATTCATCGCCTCCATCATCTTGGCGCGGGCAACGGCGATTTCGGTCCGCCGCTGATAAAATCGCGATTCGTCTTCCATATTCATGCCAGCGTACGCGCACCCGGAAATACACCGGCCGGCCGCATCATACTGGGTCTCGAACGGCTCGAACCCGGATTTCATAAGCGCGACACGGTCTGCAAAGGAAATCTCGGTCTTGGGGAATTCAGCCGCGCTTAATTTGCTGTCATCCGCGGCGGTACCCGCCCCGCCGGGAAAAGAAACCGCCGTCGGAAAATCAACGGCAAATGCCGGCACCGCCGACATCGCAAAAAAAACAAATAGTGAAAAAGTGATAAAATTCCATCTCATCATTTATATTGCTGATTATAACATAAAAGAATTGTTTTTTCTTGATTTTATGTCCGGCATATGTATAATAAGTAAACTTTCGGCCAGGTAGCTCAGTTGGTAGAGCAAGGGACTGAAAATCCCTGTGTCGGCGGTTCGATTCCGTCCCTGGCCACCACTCTTCGCCCCGCGGACCATGCAATAAAATTCCATACTTGCCCTGATAAAGTAAATTTGATATCTTTATATCATGAAACCCTACAAAATCATTATTATAACCGGGGCCAGTTCCGGTATCGGAAAATCTTTTGCCAACGCATTGGCCAACCGGCCCGGGATTGACGAAATCTTTCTGATATCGCGCGCAAAATCATCAATAAAATCCGCGACCGTTAAAATAACAAATATTTCCGCCGATTTGGGCGGACGGGGCGGCGCGCGCGTCATTTCTGAAATAATCGCAAAATTGCAAAAAACAAACCACCGCATCGTCATTGATACTTTGATCAATAATGCCGGTTTTGGCGTTTATGGAAACTTTGCAGACCAAGACCCGGGCATGGTCCTGGACATGCTGGACATAAATGTTGTCGCGCCGGTCGCCATACTGGGCGCGGCGCTGCCGCACATGGACCGCGGGTCGCGGATAATAAATGTGGCCAGCCTGGCGGCATTCGCGCCAATGGGCGGCTTTGCGGCGTATGCCGCGTCCAAGGCATTCATGCTGGATTTCACAGTCGGCATCCGCGCAGAGTTAAAATCGCGCGGAATAAAAACTATCGCGCTGTGCCCCGGATCGGTTGATACTAATTTTTCCATGGTGGCCAGTTGCGGGGCGCGCGCGCGCGTTCCGCACGGCGCGAATCCAGACGCAGTCGCCGCAAAATGCCTGGCCGATCTGGAACGCGGCCGCGCGATGTCGGTCATGAAATTCGTGTGGCGGGCCAAGGCATTCATGTCGCATCTGTGCGGAAAAAGTTTCCTGGCTCGATTCACAATGATTTTTGAGAAGCGCCCCAGCACCCCCGTCGTCATTCCCGCGTAGGCGGGAATCCACTGTTAGCGATAAAAGAAGTTAAGTATTGTTAACAAATGAATAAATTTTGAGTTTGTTAACAATAGATTCCCGCGCAGGCGGGGATGACGACTGGGGATGAATATTGAGTGGAATATGATACAAAAGGGACGATAATGACATACATTTTTCTTGCACTGATAGTTTATTTGATATCTGCAATTCCGTTCGGATGGGTTTGGACAAAACTGTTCACCGGGAAAAACTTGCGCGAATCGGGCAGCGGGAATATCGGGACCGCGAATACCATGCGCGTGTCCAAGCCTTTGGGCGTGCTGACGCTGATTTGCGATGCGGCCAAGGCCTGGATTTCTTATGCCGCGGTGGTCGCCATCATGCCATACCTGCCCCAGATTGCAATGCCGGATCACGCAGTCCGCATTTGTGTCGTCGGGATTGCCGTCATCGCGCATTGCTTTCCAGTGTACCTTAAATTCCACGGCGGCAAGGGAATCGCGACAATTTTCGGCGGATTTTTATTAATCAGCCCGATCGTCGCAATATTCGGACTGGGCGTGTATCTGGCCGTCGCGCTGGCGACGCGGATGTCTGCGCTGGGCAGTGTTTGCGCTGTCGTATTCGGCAGCATTTTTGCTGTATTTTATACCCACAGCGCGGCGGCCGGCTGGCTGGCAGTCATGCTGATGGGATTAATTACCTGGCTGCATCGCGGAAACTTACAAAGGATTGCAAACGGCACTGAAAACAAATTGCCCCGAAAATCCATACTGCTGATCGCGGCCGGCACAATCGCGATTGCGGCCGCCGCGGTCTTGATAATATTGTAGTTGGTAGTACAATTATGAATTAAGAAAGAAGAATTACAAAATTATATCTTACACTCTGTTTATTATAGCAGACAACAATAATTCTTATTTCTTAATTCTTCTTTCTTAATTTCACCACGCTTGTCCGCCTAATTTTTTCATAATCGGCTTTATCCAAAATGAAAAGAAGAACGCCAGCGGCGCCGCAATTGCGACGGAGATAATCCAAGATCCCCAGAAATCGTCGCCCTGCCAGGCCATATAATGTATGAAAGATATGGACAGGGTCATGCTTAAAATCATGTAAACCTGCGGAACCAGATGAATAAATTTTGCCATAGAAGTTTCCTTTATATTTAACAGTTAAACTGCCGTGGATTTATATATAAAGGTCGAACCCAGGAAACACCAGATTGCCGTTTTTTCGGCATGTAAAAAAATTTATAGTGGCGGAGCGTATAGGACTCGAACCTATGGACGAATATTCTCCGTCACAGATTAGCAATCTGCTGCATTACCACTCTGCCAACGCTCCACGGGTCGCATTATAAGGTTTTATCCCCGTTTCGCAAGGCTTTTTTATTGTCATTACAAATGTATTGACAATTGAATTCTATGTTGTATAGTAGCCTGTAAATACGGTTGTAAGGACACAAAAATGCCCAATGTTATGCAGCAACTCTTTATCATGAACATAGACTCTTTATTAAAAGAATATGCCATGTACAAGACTTTTAACAAATCCGACTGCGTGGTGAACATGCGCGTGCCCAGTGCGATTGTGGCAAAGATAAAAGAATTGGCCCTGGCCAACGGCGTCCCGTACCAATCGTTGATTTCCAGCATTTTATTCTCGCTGGCAAATATTGAAACAGACAGAAAATAAGAAATAGAGGTTTAATAAAACAAATGTCCACAAATATAACGGATATAATAAAATACAATATTTTGCCCAAGGATTGCACTGGCTGCGGAATATGTGCACAAACATGCAATCACAATGCAATATCTTGGGAATTTCAGCCCAATAATTCGTTTGGTTGGAATATCAATCAAGACCTATGCGTCCTGTGCGGGAGTTGCTTTACAGCCTGCTCGTCCCAGGCCATCCAGCAATTTATCTATGGCCGCCCGTCATTGGTTAAATAAAGTGAAAAATTATTTAACAGAGCGTAAAATTATGTCTTACACTCTGTTTATTATAGCAGACAACGATAATTCTTATTTCTTAATTGTTAATTCTTAATTAAATCCTATAAACCACCCCGGCCTGCGGTCACCCCTCCATGGGGGGGACTGGCCGCTCTCAAACCTCACACCTTAAACCTTATACCTCAAAAAAAACGGGCTTGCGCCCGTTTTTTAATCCAATCCATAACTTTCCAGCATATCGGTTTGCATATTCGCCATATCGCTGTTGTATTTGCCGCTGAAATAATTATGCTCAACCCTATTATGATTCTTCAATGACAATATGCTGGTCGTTTTCTGCGATCTGACCAACTTATAGTGCGCCTGCAATTCCAATAAATTATCCAGGTATGTTTTATCGCGATTTGCACCCATTCCGCCATCCATACTTTCGCGCCGTTTGGCCGCTTCGGTCAGCAGGTTTGCATCATGCCATTTCTTTTCCAACTTGGCCGATTTCTTGCCAGCCTTGAATGCATCTTCATACGCTTTTCTTGCTGCTTGTTCCTGTCTTTCATAATAATCCGCGCCGGCGCCGCTGCGCCGAACCTGGGCATCCGCCTTTTGGATTTCTTTCAGCGAATTATGCGATTTGTTCAGCCCGAACATTTTCCGATTATTATTCTTTGTGATTAAGCGGCCGGCCAGGCTTATTCCGGTGGCAAGTCCGACAGTTCCGTATTTCATCGTATTGTTTAACCAGGCATGTTTTGACAACCCATTGAAATCCAGTTTATTGGCATCGCCAATCATGCCGCTGTCCAGCAATCCGCCAGTCAGCGAATTAAGAACAAACTGCGCGTTTTTCGCACCGTCCATGGCGGCCTTGCTGCCGTCGCGCGCCGCGATTTCATTCAGTTTATTGACCAGCTTGTCCATTTGCTGCGCATCGGACAAAGCCCTGTTGAACTGGCCGTCCGCCATGACGGTTTTAAGATTTTTCATCATCCAATCGTACTGGACGCCCGCGCCCGGGTAATCTATGGACAGCGTCTTTTTAATATCATCCGCTTTACCGACTATGGTCGGCAAAGACATGGATTTTCCATCAAATTTCGTCGCCTTGACCGCCTTGTAAATTCCGCGCGCATTGTCGGGCAGATTTTTTCTCTCGCCTTTGGAAAAGAATCTGCCAAAGGTCTGCTGGCCGAAATTTTTAACGCCGGTCTTGGCGCGCGCAAACAATTTCTTTTTTTGCAGCGGCGCGATATCGTCAATCTTTACGATGCCTTCGCTTATCGCCTTGTATGTTAATTGATCAGTCTGCTTGAACACCGCATCGCGGACTTTGTCGTTGCTGGCAATCAGTCCCAATATCTTTGGCAATTCTTTTGCAAATTCCGCCATATCCGGCGTTTGCGTCTGGGCCGAGATATCGGTGCTCAACTTTGCCTTGATATCGGCGATTATCCGCTGCATGTCAATCGCGCCTGGAAATACTGTTCCACCGCCCGGCTGTAATCCGCGCACCATGTTTTCCATGCGGGTTTTATTTACAACCAACCGCGTGTTAGAGTCTTTTTCCAGCGATCCATTCGGAACCCTGGCCTTTTCCGATTCCAGTTCGGCATTCCGCTGCTGCAACCGTTGCTTTTCCGCATCAGATATCCCGCTGATAACATTGCCATTGGCGCCGAACAGCGGCGATCCTGAATTTATTTTAAGATTATTTGCATCAATTTCATCCTGCAAAACTTGCAGTTCATCACCATGATCGTTGATGATGTCGGAATTTGTCCTGATCTGTGCGTCTATGTTGTCTATTTCGTCTTTATATTGCTGAATCTGCTGAGCGCGCTGCGATACTGCGTTCAGAATCTGGTTCAGATTATTCTGCGTTTCTTTCAACACTAATTTATCAGGATTTGCTATTTCATTAATAACAGCCGTCAAATCGGCTGTGCCCAGCGCATATTTGATTTCATCTGATACAGCCGGAATTAAGTCCCTGATATAACGCGCGAAATCACCGGATACGCCCCGAAAATCATAACTCCCTTCGCCAAACAATTTGCCTGGACCGGCAAAAGCCCCGGCAAACACAAATTTTAATACCGGGCCGCCTTCATCCAGTGCGCGCTTGTCTTCATAAATATTGCGCAGTATTTTTTGGAGTGTGTAATACAATTCAGTCTGATCGTCATACGACAAATCATCAAAGTCCGGTGCGGGGGCGTTGCTGTAAATATTTTTGTACTTTGGCGGCAGTTGTCCGCGCTTGTTCCAGTCGGCCAAACGCGCCTGGACATCAATTGGCATTTTGCCCCGGGAATTATTCAGAAACCATGCTGTCAGGAATTCATTAGCCGTCATTTTCATACCCCTTTCTCACACCTTTACATTATAGTTAAAAATTGAAATTTGTCAAGGCTGATTTGCAACTAAATTAGTTTTCAGAGTTCAGAGTGCAGAATCAGTTCCCCTCCCATGGAGGGGTGGCCGAAGGCCGGGGTGGTTTACAGGATTTAATTAAGAATTAACAATTAAGAAATAAGAATTATTTTGTTCATTGTAATAGATAGAGTGTAAGACATAATTCTTAATTATTCTTTCTTAATTCATAATTGTACTACTACCCCGTCATCCGCCTACGCTTCTCGCTTCGGCGTGATGTCACCCCTTCGCCAGCGAAGGGGAATTGTCCCAACTTCGTTTCAATAAGTGTTGTTTTGTCGTGTGATTCAGGCCAACAAAATCCCCTTCGCTGGCGAAGGGGTGCCGCGTAGCGGCGGGGTAGTGGTATATATTTTATCATCCCATCCTTACATAAATCCTGACCCCTTGGGCTTACTTTAACAAACTCTTGGGGTTGTATGCCTTGGTGCCTTTGCGTAT
Source organism: Rickettsiales bacterium (assembly GCA_031260805.1). Classification (GTDB taxonomy): domain Bacteria; phylum Pseudomonadota; class Alphaproteobacteria; order Rs-D84; family Rs-D84; genus JAISKV01. The sequence continues at coordinate 16,159 of JAISKV010000001.1, read as the reverse complement.
CTCAAAGTGCAATTGCGGCGAATTGACTTTGCCGGTCTGGCCCAGCGTTCCCAATTTCTGCCCTACTTTCACCGCGGCCCCGCGTTTCACAACCATTGTATCCAGGTGCGCATAAACGCTCATATACCCTGTGGAATGCTGCAAGATTATAACATTGCCCATGCCCTTGATTTCATTCCCTGCGTATGCGACCACGCCGTTTTCCGCCGCGCCGACCGTTGCGCCGGTTGTCCCCGCGATATTAATCCCGTCATTGGCCAATCCGCCGGGCTTGTCCCCGAAATCAGAAATTATTTTTCCGCGCACAGGCCATGTGAATTTAGACGAAGTCGGTTTGGCAATCTGTTTCGGCAGCGGCTTGGTCGGTGCGGATGAAATCTTGGGCGCGGCCGCAACCTCGGCCTTTTTCGCGGTTTCCGCTTTGGCGACTTCCGCTTGTTTTTTTACGACTTCGGCCTGTTTTGCATCTGCGGCAATCTTCTTTTTTTCCGCGTCCAGCCATTGCTGCTCGGTAGTCGCCTTGGCTTTCGTCGCTTCCAATTTGATTTTCTCTGTTTCCAGTTTTTTATTTTCCGCCGCCAACTGGGTCTTTTCTGTTTCCAGTTTTTTCAATTCAGCAACCGCGGCCGCTGTCGTTTCAGCCGGCGCCGCGGCCGGCGTCATGCCGGCGGCCGGAACCGTCAGAGTCTGCCCGACGCCCAGCGTGAACGGCGGCTCTAACTTATTCATAACCGCCAGATCATTTACCGGCACAGAAAACCGCCGCGACAGCGAATACAATGTATCCCCCTGGCCCACGATGATAATTTCTGATTTTTTTCTTTCCGGGATTGTCAAATCCGCAACCAATTCCGGGGGCGGCGTATAGTCTGGAATATCCAAATCCGCGGCTTTTTCTGTAATCTGCGGCGCGGCCGTTTCAACCGGACGCCCGCTGTATGTGTAATCGCCCGCCGACGAGTACTCGACCGGCATGCCGTATAAATCCGCCGTCCCTTCATAAGTCCCGTAATCCGCCGCAGCCGTCTGATAAATCTGGGTATCCGGATCCGCCAGCAGCGTCGGGTACTTTTCCGAAATGAAAGAGCCGATGATGTCGCCAGGGATTGCCGCAATTTTCGGCTGCAAATCTCCGCAGCCGGATAAAATTAAAAATGAAAATATTAAAGATAAAAATTTAATCTGCATTCAATAGATTATAGCATAATTTTTATCTTTTATCTTTTCATTTTTATCTCTTCATGAACAGGATGCTCAACTCGAACAACGCCATCAATGGCACCGCCAGCAAGATTTGGGACAATACATCAGGCGGCGTCAGTATGGCTGCGACGATAAATATTCCGCAAATAGCATAGCGGCGCGATTTTATAACCGCAGCGCGCGATACAACGCCCGCCCTGTTCAATAAAACCAGAACCAGCGGCAATTGAAACGCCAGGCCGAATATTTTCAGCAGCCCGATTGTGAATGACAGATAATCCGTTATCGCCGGCAGAAACGCGGCGGGAACCGGGGCGGACTCGTTCAGCGATACAAAGAACTGGAATACTATCGGGAACAGAATGTAAAACGCGAACGCCGCGCCGATTACGAACAGCAATGGCGATATTATTAAAATCGGGGCCAGAAATTTCCGCTCGTCAATCTTCAAGCCCGGCGCGGCAAACGCCCAAATCTGCCACAGCAAAACAGGTATCGCAAACACGCACGCAAACAGCGTCGCCAATGAAAATTCTATCATTATCCCGTCGGTCAGCCCCGTGTACAGCATCGCGCCCGACGACCACACCGACATCAGCGGGGATATTAAAAATTCCTGCAACGGCGCGGTTATGAAAAAACCGATTCCGAAAAACAGCGCAAAGCACAGCAGCGTCCAGACGACGCGGCGGCGCAATTCGGCGAAATGCTGCATCAATGTCATCTTGTTATTTTGCATTTTCACCCCGCAGGCTGGACCTGTTCGCGCCGGTTATCATTATCCGCGCAACCGGCTGTACCTTGCCGTCAGTCAAGGGTACAACGATTTGCTGCATGAACGGGCTGCGATAAATCAGATGCTTTTTCGTCTTGTCGGGCCCTTCCAATAAACATTCCAGAACCTGGCCCACACACGACTCGTTGAACCGCAGGCTTGATTCCATCAGAACGGCGTCCAATTCGGCCAGCCTTGCTTTTTTTACATTTTCCGGAATCTGATTTTCCATGACCGCGGCGGCCGTGTGCGGCCGCGGGGAATACTTGAATGAATAAGAGTTTACAAACCCGACGCGGCGCGCGATTTCCATTGTCGCCGCAAAATCAGAATCTGTTTCGCCGGGAAACCCGACGATAAAATCCGATGAAATCTGAATACGCGGATTCACTGCGCGGAACTTGCCAATTATCCCCAGATATTCATCCAGAGAATACGGGCGGTTCATTCGTTTCAGAATGCTCTCGGACCCGCTCTGCACCGGCATGTTCAGGAATGGCAGCAACTTTGGCTCAGTCCCGTGCAATGCGATTAATTCGTCCGTCATCTCGGTCGGATAACTGGATGTGTACCTGATCCGCTGAATCCCGTCCAGCGCGGCCGCGGCCCGTATCAGTTTCGCCAGATTGTATTTGTATCCGTTTACATTCTGGCCCAGAAAGCATATCTCAACCGCGCCGCCATCCACAGCATTTCTGATGTCCAGCATCACAGCGTCAAATTCGCGCGAAATTTCGCGCCCGCGCGTGAACGGCACGATGCAGTAAGTGCAGCAATGGTCGCAGCCCTCTTGAATCGGGATGTACGCGACCAGTTCCGATTCGGTTATCGCGGGCAGCGCGTCAAACTTTTCCAATCCCGACAAATCTATGTTCAGCAGGCGGGCGTCCGGATTTTCCAAAATTTCAGGCAGCCTGTGGTACGATTGCGGCCCCAGCACAAAGTTTAATTCCGGAATCCGCCGAAACGCGTTCGCGCCTTCCTCGCGCGCGACACAGCCGACGATTCCGAACAGCGCGTCCGGCCGCTTTTTGTCGCGGATGCGCCCAAGATAAGAAAAAACCTTGTCCGACGCCTTGGCCCGGACGCTGCAAGTATTCAGTATTATCAAATCGGCCGATTCAATATCGTCAACCTGTGCAGCCCCCAGCGAGCGCAAGGTACAGGCAATCCGCTGGCCGTCGTACTCGTTCATCTGGCATCCGAAAGTATGAATGAAGAATGTCTTTATTTCTTTCATTTTGCCTTTATGAACAGATCAGGATCAATGTGCATGTTTTTATTATTGCCATCCATCGCGTCCAACTGGACATGCAGATGCGCGCCGGTGCCACGGCCGGTGTTTCCCGATTCGGCAATTTTCGTATCCGCGGTTATTTTGTCGCCGACCCCAACCAGAATTTTATTCAGATGCAGATAGGCGCTGGTAATTCCGTATCCGTGCGAAACAATGATTATGTTTCCGTTAAGATAGTGCGATCCTGTCAGAATTATTTTGCCCGCGGCCAGCGGATATACGGCCGTCCCGATCGGCGTGCCGAAATCCAGCCCGCCGTGCCAGCCTGTCGTTTTGTTGTTATACACGCGCGCGGCGCCGAACACGCTGGTCTGCTTGAACGCGGCCAGATTTTTCGGCAATTTCAATTCAGTGAAAAACAAGGCCGTGTCCGATACAGCCCGGATTCGCGCGGCCGTTATTTCCGCCGATTCGCGATCAATCCGCCGCTTTGTTTCCGCGTCATACTCCACAAACTTTGGCGGCACGGCCAGTTTCTGCTGGGGATATTTTCTTTGTTTAACCGGGTATGAAAATGTTCCGCAATTTCCGTCCATGCAGAATTTTAATTGCAATGTGTCCCTGGCGTCCCGGTCAATCGGCACTATGACTTTTCCGTTTCTTGAAACCATAGAATCGCCGTTGTAAACATCAAATCCGTTCGCGTCCGCCCATATCAATCCGCCCTGGGACGCCGCGCCGCAAAACACCGGCGCATCACTCTCTACCCCGCGCTGGACGCAAGGTACAGCGGTTTGCGCGCTTGCGTTTGACGCAATGGCCAGCATGCATAAAGACAGGATTCGCCTACTCATAAAAACTGTCGTCGCCGCTGTTGGAAATTGTTTTATGCCGGCCGATCTGGAACCAGTTTTTTCCAAAATCCGTTTTCGTTTTCAAGTCGGAAAAATTCACCGCCGTCTTGTTCCCCAGCGCGTCCGTCACGATCCACGATTGCAGTTTCACAGGACTGTGCGAAAACGCGACATTCATGCTGCCCACGCCTTCGTTGCCCTTTAACGCCATTTTCAGGCTGAACGAATCCTTGTCGGATTTGGTTTCCAGCACGACTATGTCGGCGGTTTGCAGGTTTATATTTTTTCGGACCAGAATCCCGGCCGGCGTGCTGGTCATCGGCACGGTCGTTATCTGATCCAACTTTTTGTCGTAAAAGTACAAATCTTTGCCGTCGCCGATAAGCTGCACCGGCGTTGTTTTGTAATCCAGCCGCACGCGCCCAGGGCGAAGCATTGTGAATTCGCCGGAATCTTTTTTATTGCCCGCCATCTGGACAAAGTCCCCCGACAGGCCGGTTATGGAATTCAGATACTTTTCCGCCGCGGCAACCAATGCGGAATCAACCGCGGACAACAGTGAAACGGGAAACGCGAAAAGCGAAAATAATGCGAATATTGTTTTTTTCATATCAGCCCCTCAGTTCCTTGCCAAATTCTTTTATAACCGCAGCCTTGGCCATCGGCAGATTCGTCAGCAGTTTTGCCCCGGATGCATTCACATGCCCGCCCCCGCCCAGCGCGGCCGCAATCCCGTTCACAGGCATTTTCTTGCTGCGGAACGATATATGAATTTCATCCTGCTTGGCTTCTTTCAGCATAACAACATATTCCACGCCTTCAATCATGCCCAGCCATTCCATGGCAAACGACGCCTTGCCATCTAAATTCTTGTACGCGGCGCGGTCTATGGTTGCGATGGCGACGCGGCCCTCGAAAAAAAACTCCGCTTTGGCGACTGCAAAGGCCTCGGCCAATATGTCCTTTCTGGGCATTTTGTTCATTTCTTCATAAATTTCCTGAACCACTATGCCGTATTCGTCCACCAGAGCCGCGGCATCGGAAAAAGCCCTGCCCGTATTGTCATACGCAAAGCGCCCGGAATCGTTTATAATTCCGATCATGATGTTTTTCGCGGCCAGAAAATCAATCTTCCACCCCAGTTCACGCGCAATATGAAACACCGCCTGGGCGCAGGATATGAATGTGAAATCATAATTGAGCCCGCCCAAATCCCCGGTATCCGGATGATGATCTATCTTGATGACAAAGCCTGCGGAATTCACGACCGGCGTCTGCAATTCGCCTATCTGCCCAAAAATGCCGGTGTCCAAAACGAACAGTAAATCAAACTTGCGCTCTTCTTCCGGGACGCTTCCCACAAACCGCATCAGATCGCGGTTCGGGACAAAGTCCAGATAATCCGGAATATTCCCGTCATAGCAGCAGACCGCGTCTTTCCCGAAATTCAATTTTATCAAATCGTGCAATGCCAGAATGCTGCACAGCGAGTCCCCGTCGGAATTCTTGTGCCCGATAATTCCGATGCTTTTCGCGCATTTAATTTTTTCCGCAACCGGTGCAAAGTCCATTTTCATACCGCCATGTCTTCCAGTACAAACTGGATGTCTTTTCGTCCATTGTAATCGTTTTCTTTCAGTTTGCCACATAAAATAACGCGGCGGCCGGTATTGGAATCGTCCAGCAGGAACCGCCCTATCGGGCTGTCCGCCAGATTGAATCCGATAAAGGACAAATTGCCGCCGACAGAATTTCTGAACACACCGGATACATGATTCGTCCCGACCGCGCGGCAATATCCGATAAACGCGTTGTTCAAGACCAGAACCGGTTCCGGATTCGCCTGGCCGAACGGCGCCAGCGCGGACATTTTATTCACCAGATCGCGCGTCGCGCCGGCGGAATCAATTTCCAAATCAACATTTATTTCCGAAATTATTTCCGCGCCGGCCAATTGCAATTCAACCTGGTCCGACAGAAACCGCTGAAAGTCTTCCATGCGGTCGCCGCGCAGCGAAAATCCGGCCGCAACCGAATGCCCGCCGCCTTCGGATAAAATTCCTGCGGCCAGCGCGCCGCGGATTATCGCGCCCAAGTCTATCTGCGGAATGCTGCGGCCGCTGCCGTTTATTTCATCGCCCAGCCGCGTCGCGACCAGCGTCGGCAGATTAAACTTGTCCTTTATTCGGCCGGCAATGATTCCCATAAATCCCTTGGGCCAATCGTCTTGGCAGATAAAAATATGATTCCGGTCTTTTATTTTCTCCGCAATTTCGGTCGCATGCAGCAAAATTCCGTTCGTCTTGTCAATCCGCCGCGCATTGGTCGCGTTCAGCAAATTCGCAAAATCCATCGCCGCCATCGGATTGTCGCACAGCAATAATTCCAGCGCGGGATTCGCGCTGTCCAGCCGGCCGGCCGCATTCAGCCGCGGCCCCAGGATAAAGCCCGCTGCATAAACGCTTGGCACCTTGACATCGGACACCGTCATCAGACTTTGCAGCCCCAGATTTTTCGTCTGGCGCATGGTCTGTAATCCTGTTTTCACAAATGCCCTGTTCAGCCCGACCAGCGGCATCATGTCGCATATCGTCCCCAGCGCGACCAGGTCAACAAAGTCCATCATGTTGATTTCGGGCATCTGGTATCCGCGCGCGGCCAATTCTCTTTTCAGCGCGACGACAAACATGAACGCCACGCCGACCCCGGCCAAGTATCCGAGACCTGATTCATCATCGGGCCGCTTTGGATCAATAACCGCCAGCGCATCCGGAATTGAATCGTCAGGATGGTGATCCGTTACGATTGTTTCAATGCCCAGCGTCTTGGCAAACTCAATCTCGGCATGTCCGGAAATCCCGCAATCAACAGTAATCATCAGCCCGACGCCGGCCGCCGCGAATTCGGTTATCGCCGCATTGTTCAGCCCATATCCTTCGGTGTCGCGGTCCGGCAGATGCCAGGCCGGATCCGCGCCGATCATGCGCAGGAACCGCACCAGTATCGCCGCGCTGGTTATCCCGTCAACATCATAGTCGCCAAATACCCCTATCTTTTTTCCGGCGATTATCGCATCGCCAGCAATTACGATGCCGCGCTGCATGTCGCGCAGAACAAACGGATCGGGCATTGATTCGGAAATTTTCGGGTTAAGGAATCTTGCGGCGGCGTCTTGGCCAACTATTCCGCGCGCAGCCAGAATATTTTTTATTAAATCAGGGTTTTCGGAAACGGGCGCGGCGATCCAGGACTTGCCAAGAACAGACCTCGCCACCAGCACATTTTTCATCACAGAGTCTTTTTTCTTATCGCTGTGAATGATAGCATAATTTACTCAAAAAGCAAGGGCATTGCCGATTCCATGATTTTCTGCGCTGTCGGCGCGGCGTTCCATGCCGCTGTGCGCAGGTACCAGTTTTCCTGGATGCCTTTGGGTTCGTCCAGCAGAATCATCATGATGTACCGCGGATTTTCAATCGGGAAAATTCCCGTGAACGAAGTAATATTGCGGCTGCGGTCGGTTTTTCCATTCAGTCTTTTTTCGGCGGTCGCCGTTTTTCCGCCGATATTGATGCCGTTGACGCGCGCCAGTTTTCCCGTCGTGTCCGTCGTTATGCGATACATGATTTTTCGCAAAGTATCCGAAATTTCGGCCGATACGACCCGCTGGCCGCTGATTTCGGCATCATTTGTTTTCTTGAAAATCGTCGGCATCACAAAATACCCGCCGTTCGTCATTGCATTGACGCCCAGGACGACATGCATCGGCGTTACGGAAACGCCATGCCCGAACGATGCGGTCGCAATCTCCGTCGGCCCCCACCGCTTGTGCATCAGCGTTCTTTCAGACCGGCCGAATTCCAAGTCCAGCGGGCCGCCCATGTGAATGCGGTTGAAAAATTCCATCTGGGCGTCGTTCGGCAGATCCAACGCAATCTGCGCGCTGCCAACATTGCACGAATGCAGCATGATTTGCGCGACATTCAGATATGGGGACGGCGGCTTGAAACTGGCCACATCGGATATGGTCGCCGCGGTGCGGCCGAATTTGTCCAGAACCTTGTAAGGCTTGGCAATGAAATACTTTTTATCCAGACCCAGCCCGTTTTCCAAGGCCATCGCTGTGTTGAACACCTTGAACACGCTGCCCATTTCGTATAAATTCCGCATTGTCCGCATCACGCGGTTTTCAGGCGGATCAATTGACAGGTCTTCCGGCTCGTAATCAGGCAGCGACACCATCGCGATTATTTCGCCAGTGCCGGACTTCATCAAAATTCCCATGGCCGCAATCGCGCTGTACTTTTGCCGCGCGACGGACAGTTCCTGGTACATGATTCCCTGGATTCGCGAATCCAATGACAAGACCAGCGGGTCCGTATTTTCCGTCAGGTACCGGTCTTTGATTTTTTCCGCCCCATCCAGGCCGACGCCGTCTTTGCCAACGAATCCCAGAATATGCGAAAATTCGCGATGCTTGGGATACTTTCTGCGCTCTATCGGCGCAACCTCTAACCCGGCCAAGCCCGCGTTTGCAACGCGTCGCAGCAAATCATCATTCGCGAAATGCCGCAATTCCTTGAACTTTTTGCTGTCTATCTGCGCCAGTATTTCCGACACATCGTATTCGGGCATAATTTCATGGATAAAGCCTGCGACCGCATCCCGGTCGCCAACCCGCGCGGATATCAGATTTATATGCCCCGACATCACGCTTTTCGCCAAGACTGTGCCGTTTCTGTCAACAATATCCGCGCGGCTGGCGACCCATGTCGCGCCGCCTGATTTCAGCCTGGTGCGGTTTGTGCCTTCCAAACCGTAATACAGCGTTTTCCCGGAAAACAGAATCATCGCCAGCATGAATGTAATGCCGACCCAGCCCAGCCGCCGTCCGCGAATCCCGCGCGCCGCAGCGCCAACTCTGCGCCCCAGCCCCAGTTTCTTGGAAATATCGCTGCCAATGTTATAAGTCATTTTTTATCGCTATGTCCGAAATGCGAACTATCTTGTTAAAACCCAGCGTCTCGAAATTCGGGTATATCCCGCCAACCAGCCCACGCAGGACTTCGCGGCTGGTCAGATTCGCGAACCGGGTTTCTGATTCCGCAATCGCCTGCTGAACCTGCTGCGTTTCGCGGCTGACGCGACTTATGGATCTGTTCTGAACGCGGTTCGCGATCTGCAAAATTCCGCCCAGCACGGTTGCGATTATCACAACGGTCAGTCCCAGATTAAAAAGTTTGTAATCATCCCTCATGCCAATCATTATACCACAGATTGAAAATATCCGATCATCGCGCCCAGCCCGTTCATGCGCCCGGTCCCGAGTCCCAGATTCAACGAATTAAATTCATCCATCATCTCGGCCGGCGCGATTCCTGATTCCAGCATGGCCAGCAGAACCGCGATTATCCCGCGGACAATCCCGCTGTCCGCGGATGCGATAAATCTTCCGGCGCCGCGCCGCGCTATCTGAACGCGGCTGGCGCAGCCGCGAATCTCTACCGCGCCGTCAATCGGGACGGCGGACACGCCGCGGCCCAGTTCCATGACAAATTCCAGTTTGTCCACAGGTGGCATGCCGAATAACAAAGATTTAATTTCGCAATAGTTCATCACCAGCCCGCTTCCGTCAAGTCCAATTCTATCTTTGCGGCCGCCGACATTTTGGAAATATCCCACAAAGGCGTCCAGACCAGATTCATGTCCGCGTTGCCCGCGCCGACAACGGACTCTGCCGCGATGCGCGCCATTTGCAGAATCTCCTCGCTCATCGGACAGGTCGGCGAAGTCATCGTCATCTCAATTTTCCACTTTCCGCGTTCCGCTTCTTCTATGGAATACACCAGGCCCAGGTCCCAGATATTAACCGGGATTTCCGGATCAAAAACCGTCTTTAACGCCGCGATTATTTTTTCTTTCATCTCAAAATTTCCCGAACGGCATGCAATGTCTCGTCAATGTCTTGGTCAGTATTCCAAGGCCCGGGCGACATGCGCACTGTCGCCGGAACGCCCAGATATTGATGCAGCCATGACGCGCACATATTTCCCGCGCGCAGGCAAATTCCGCGCGCACCCATCAAAACCCCGAAATCATATGCATTCATTCCATCAACGACAAATGTCGTCAAATGCGATTGGCGCGGCGAAATAAATTTGATTCGCGAAATTTCAGATAATCCGTCATGCAGCGATTTTATCGGCACCTTGCCATTTGCGCCGCGCTCTTTTATCGCGGCGGCGACGCCCGCTATCTGCACCAGCGGCAAGGTGCCCGCCTCGAATCGCGCGGGGCCAGACGCCAAATACATTCCGCCGCCGAACCGCACGGGTTCCCAACGGTCCGGATTTTTAATATACAAAACTCCCAGGCCCGTGCCGCCGCCAATCTTGTGCATGGAAAATGCCAGAAAATCACAGCCAAGATCCGACGCATTCACCGGGCAATGCGCGACATATTGGGCCGCGTCAATAATCGTTATCGCGCTGCCGGCCGCCGCAACCAGTTTCTTGATATCTTGGGCCGCGCCGATAACATTTGACATCGCGGTAAGCACGACCGCCGCGACACCGCCGGCCGCAACGCGCGCGCGCAATGCGTCCGCGTCCAAATTCAGATTTTTATCCAGCGGGCAAATCCAAATCTTGCACAAGCCGCGGTCCGCCAAATCCTGCCATGGCAGCCGCGCGCTGTGATGATCCAGGTCTGAAACAATCACGACAGAATCGGGTTCCAGCGCTGTTCGCGCCAGTATGTCCGCAATCATATTTATCCCGCCGGTCGTGCCGCCGGTCCAGACAATGTTTTCAGGCCGCGCGCCGATAAAGCCCGCAACCGCGGCGCGCGAATTGTCCACCATTTCATCCGCGGCGACCGCGCGCGGACAAACGCCGCGACCGCTGTTGGCATAGTTGTTTTTGGCAAATTCATATTCTGCGGCCAGAACCGCATCCGGTTTCAGCGCGGACGCGGCGGCATCCAAATATATGGCCATATTTGTTCCTATTTTTATTTGCTTGACTTAAATCCGGTATCAATTACAATTCCAACTTAATTTATCACAAGGAGCCAAAATGTCAATCAATCATGTGAACGATTCTAATTTCAGCGACGCTGTCAAATCAGGATTATGCGTTGTGGACTTTTGGGCGTCCTGGTGCGGCCCGTGCCAGATGTTCGGACCGATATTTGAATCGGTTTCTGAAAAAATGCCGAATGTCAAATTCTTGAAGTTCGAGGTTGACGCCGCGAATCGCGAAGTTCCAGGCAAATATGGAATCCGGTCAATCCCCAGCATCCTGATATTCCGGAACGGCGAACTGGCCGCGGCGCGGTCCGGATTGCAGCAGGAAAACGATTTCGTATCCTGGATTAAAGAAACACAGGGGGGCGCGTAATGAGTGCAGTTAATTACAAGACCCTTGAACTGCCCAAAGGGTATGCCCCGAAAAAGACAGAACAATATATGTGTGTCCAGCAGCGGGCGTACTTTTATGGGTTGCTGAACGCGCAGCGGGCCGGATTGCAGGCGGAAATAGACGCTTTTGTCGCCAGCATCAAAGAATCGGTTGAATCCGGAAATATCGGCGCCAACAGCGATGACGACAAGTCCGCGATAGAGCAAACGATTATGGAACAATCGCGCATGCAGAACCGCGCGCTGCAAATGATAGCGCAGATTGACGCGGCGCTGGAACGGCTGTCAAACGGGTCGTTCGGATATTCTGTCATCAGCGGGGACGAGATTGGGCTTAAACGATTAATGGTGCGGCCGACAACAACGATGACGATGGAAGAGCGCGAAAATTACGAAAACAAGGTCTAGACCCTGCCAACCGCCAAACAATCGCGGACCGCGCCGTAAAAGTCATTTTCATACTTGCGCATCACCGACAGTGTTATGATATCCAGCATATAGCAATTTCCAAACGAATCCGCCGTAAACCAGAACAGGCCGTTGCGCCCTATCAGTGTTTTTCCGCCCATTCCAGGCAATCCGGCCAATTCCCGATTTATTTCAATAATTCCTGGGATTTCCTGGCCGCCGCCGGTCTGACGAATTATTTTGTCCGCATTGAACAAAACCGCGTCGCCGATAACCAGCCCGCCCGATACGGTTTGCAGCAAGTCCAGGTAAGCGGCCGGCAGTATCGCGGCCTTCATCTGCTGCAACGCGGACTGGGCCAGTTCCAATGATCGGAAAGAGCATACAGGCAGCAGCGGAATTTTCCAGCCATTCAATTCGTTCAGAAATTCAGCACGGGTCATTCGCGTCCCCCTGACAGCAGGTGATTCTTGAAAAATATGTCGCCGGTATCGTTTCCGCCGTCGCCGCCGGCAAAATTTGCCGTCGGATTATAAATTTTTGTCTTGGGATTCGGCAGCCACAGGGACGCCGCGCCGCGCTGGCCCAGAATAAACCTATCCAAATTGTGCGAGAAAGGAAACGACTTGCATAAAAACATGTTTGATGGTTCCAAGCGGCCGCCGTACATAACCGGAATGCGCAGCCGGACCGAAAAGTTTTCAGGCAACCTGCGTCCCGATATCAAGCCCATGAATTCGTCCTGGGAAAAAGAAAAGAACGACAGTTGCTCCATCGCGTCGGTCAAGCCGCGCATAAATTCCGCGCGGGCAGTCTTGAACCGCGCGAACCAGTCCGGCGCGACAGTTGCAAAGGTCGCGGGAATTTCCATCAGCGGCATATTGCTGACATGCAGTTCTCTTAAAATTTGCTCTGCTGATGACTTGTTTAGCTGCATTATTTACCGTCAAAGAATTCTGCCAGAGTGTTGATGTAATCCGCATACGCGTCAAAGTCTTCGCGTTCTAACTCGTCCGGCGCGCGCATTTTATTCGCCGCCGCCCACGCGTTGAATTCGTTCAAGTCCGCAAACACCGAAACGCCCAGCGCATCCCAGACATTTTTGATATCTTCGCCCGCCTGCAATACGCCGCCGGACAGAATTACCGCCGCCCGGACAGTTATCTTTATTTCTTCATCCAATGTATTGGACAAAATCTCGTTTATTTTTTCCAGCGCGCCCGCAACCGCCCACACGGGAGACCCGAACGCGCCGCGCGCGTCATTCCACTGCGCGCCGCCGCCTTCGGCCGGCGCGATGCTGCCGCTGGTATCAACACAGACCCCCGCGAACAAGTTTTCATCCGGCGCGATTGCCCAAAAATCCAATTTCACCCCGTTCACAACCGGCGGTTTCCGAAGCGTCCAGCCGGAATTTTCCAAGATTTTCGCGATATTTTCAACCTGGCCCGGCGCAGCCCCACGCGGCGCAGCCGCAGACGCAGCCGTTTTCTTTGGTCCTGGCGCGACAGCAATCGGCAGGGTGCCTGGAACATTCGGCATCTGCGGCCGCTGCGGAACAGGTGCGACAGGTGCAATCGGCGCCGGCATCGGCCCGGGCGCAGGCCCGTAATTATTATTGATTGTTGGAATTGGTTTTGGTTTTTCCGGCATAACAGACACCCCGCTGGTTTTATGATACAAGATTAAAAAGCAAACGCCAATAAATATGGCCGCGATTAAAATCCACGAAAAGTAAAATCCGCCCGCGATCGCCGTGCCGTCCAGTTGCAGCGCGCCCAAGACTTTCCAATGCGCGCGCGACAGAATATCAAAATTATACCGAATTCCGAACCAGAAAGCCGCGCCGACAATCGCGCACAGCGTCCACAGCGATAATAATAAAATCTTGTCCAAATGTTTATTCACAGGCTTATTTTATCATATTTGTGATAAAATGGTTAGCGAAATGAGCAACATTATCAGCGAAACATCAGGATTTTGGGCGGACGAAGACATGGACGCGGCGCGTTTGGCCGGACTGGCCGACGCGGCCGCGGCCGCAGCGCCGGCCGTCATATCGGCAATGCCGGAATTCGTGCCGATGCTGTGGGCATGGCTGGAAAAGACAGGCGTGAAAATACTATCGCGGCACGACGGCGGCGATGTGAAAATATTGTCCGCGTCCGTCACGGCCGCATTGCGGCGCGGGGCGGCCGGCGTCCAGATATTTGCGGACGCGGCGCGGTTTCAGAAGTTCTGCGCGGAAATTTCGCCTGTGTACGACGACCTGTTTTTTGGCAAGTCCGTATACTTTGCGATGGATATCGGCAGCATCGGGCATTTTGATTTTGATGATTTGTTCACCGCGGCAAATAAATTGGGCGCGGCGGGATTTTTGTTTTACTTGAAAAATCAAGACCTGGACGCGGCGGGAAAATTATACGGCTTGTTTGATTGCCCTGAAAACAATCTGGAAAATCATTTTTACATGACGAACGGGCGAAATATAGAAAACGCGGCGCGGCTGTGCGAAAAAATGCGCCCGGATAAAAAGTTGGTGTTCTTCAACTGAGGTTTTAGGTTTTAGGTTTAAGGTAATTATGCCGAAAACCTCACACCTTAAACCTTCTTCGCGGCGCAGACCAAGCGCGATACTTTGCGCGACGCGGCCTTTTTGCTGATTGTGCGGCCGGCCGCCTTCATCAACTTGGATTCCGCCCCGCGGACCGCGGCCGCGGTTGCGGCGGCATCGCCGGATTTAATCGCGACGACCGCTTTTTTCACGGCAGTGCGCGTCTCGCTGCGCTTGGCGGTATTGGCGGTATTTTTCTTGATTGTAACCAAAATTCTTTTTTCAGACGATTTGTGATTTGCCACAGTTTTTCCTTTTATATTCTAAGATTTTCGGGTATTCTAACGATTATAAGAAAAATTGTCAAATAAAATGAAAAAGTTATCCGTAAATCTTTGCGGCCATAAAACCAGCATTTCGCTGGAACCCGAATTCGCGGCCGCGTTAAAGGAAATTTCCGCAGCGCGAAAAATTCCGGTCGCGCGAATAATCCAGGGTCTGGACAGCGGCGATGCCAAAAACCTGTCCAGCGCAATCAGGGTCTGGATTTTGCAACAGTATGTCTGAACTGTGGAATGAATTCATTTCCGAATCTAATTTTAATCACGCTTTGCATCGGGCCTCCGCCGCCCGCCAGGCCAAGCCGGCAGTCGCGAGATTTTTGGAAAACGCGGCCGCCAACCTGGAAAAAGTCAGACAGACCGTTTCCCGCGGCGAATTCCGGACCAGCGAATACCGCACGATGGAGATAACGGATCCGAAACGGCGAACGATATACATCCTGCCTTTTGCGCCGGATCGCATCATCCATCACGCTGTCATGAACATCATGGCGCCGATTTGGACGAAATTGTTCATACGCGACACATTCGCATGCATACCAGGCCGTGGGCTGTGCAGCGCGGACATCCGCACAATGACATTCTGCCGCAAAAATGAATTCGCGCTGAAATGCGACATAGCAAAGTTTTACCCCAGCATAACGCACGACATCCTGTGGCGGATAGTCCGGAAATACACGCCCTGCCCCGAGATTGCCGAAATACTGCGCGACATTATTTATTCTGTCGGCGGCGGAAAAAATCTGCCGATTGGGAATTTGTGCAGCCAGTGGCTGGGGAATCTGTATCTGAACGAATTGGACCAGTTTGTGAAACGAGAACTGAAATGTGAATCGTACCTGCGGTATTGCGATGACTTTCTGCTGTTTTCCAATGATAAAAAACAACTGGCCGAGTGGCGCGAAAAAATCAGGGCGTTTCTGAACGACAAACTGCAACTGCGGTTTTCCAAGTGCGAAATCATGCCCGTGCGGTGCGGTGTGGATTTCATCGGATACCGGCACTTTGCGGACTTTATCCTGATGCGCAAAAGAACGCTGAAAAAGTTGAGAAAACGAATCGTCCGCATTGGGAATATGACCCAAATTCCGGCGGCGCGGCTGGATAAAATCAGGGGTCAAGTGTCGGCAGCGAACGGATGGCTGAAACACGCGAATACATATAATCTGCGCAAGAAATTGCGATTCGCCCGGGTGAAGAAGAAAGTTGGGATAAAAAGTTAATCCAGAGTGCAGAGTGCAGTTGCACGGCCAGTTCCCCTCCCTTGGAGGGGTGGCGCGCAGCGACGGGGTGGTTTACCAGATTTAATTAAAAATTAAAAAATAAGAATTAAGAATTATCGTTGTCTGCTATAATAAACAGAGTGT
>JAISKV010000005.1 GCA_031260805.1 Rickettsiales bacterium | reverse complement strand
AAAAATGTCTGTTCATAATTTTTATTTGTTGCGCGCCGGGGCATAAAATTAGGCGGGCCGTTTGTCCAGAGGTGGGTTATTTAAATCTTTACCAAAACGGGCGGGGGCCCCCCCCCCCCCCCCCCCCCGAGGTTCAGATGGTGCGCGACATAACTGGCCGCCTTGCAGAAACCATCGCTGGGATAAGTAAAAGTATCGCAATCCGCATATTGCGAAAAGACATTATCGTGGATTGACGGAACCTTCATGCTGTCGCGAATGTGCAGGGTCGTGTTTTTCAGATTCATCCGGTCCAGCCGATTCAGCGGCATGCCGTCCGCTATTTTCAACAGACGGCGCGTGGATTGCTCAAAAAATTCCAGTTTTTCTGGCGTGATATTTCTCATTTTAATTCCGTCAGCGGCCAGCGCGGGCGCGGCGATACAGGCGCGGATACGATGTTTCCGATTGCAAAATTCTCTATCCCGGCCCAGGCGATCATCGCGCCGTTGTCTGTGCACAGATTCAGTGGCGGCGCGGCGAATTCCATTTCGTTTTCGGCCGCAAATTTTTCCAGCGCGCCGCGTATCGCAGTGTTTTTCGCCACGCCGCCGGCCACCACCAAAGTCTTTGGCTTTGTAATTTTAACCGCATTGCCCAGCCTGTTGATTATAACATCAACAACCGCCGCCTGGAACGACGCGCAGATATCGGCAACCCAATCCCCTTCGCCA
Organism: Rickettsiales bacterium; assembly: GCA_031260805.1. Classification (GTDB taxonomy): domain Bacteria; phylum Pseudomonadota; class Alphaproteobacteria; order Rs-D84; family Rs-D84; genus JAISKV01. The sequence goes on along the minus strand of JAISKV010000005.1, from coordinate 62,653 downwards.
GCGAAGGGGTGGACGCCGCAGGCGGACGGGGTAGTGGTGTTATTCACAATCGTCCGCACCGCGGTTTTGATTCCGCTGAATGAAAAATCGCAGTTCGGTTTGTCGCACAGCGGCCGGGGCAGGTTGTACGCGGCCGGATTTCCCTTTGCTGCGCGCCGGTCTATTTCCGGGCCGCCCGGATAGCCCAAGTTCAGCATCTTTGCGACCTTGTCAAACGCTTCACCGGCGGAATCGTCAATCGTCTGGCCGATAATTTCGTAATCGCAGACGCCGCGCGCCAACAGGATTTGCGAATGCCCGCCGCTGACCAGCAGCAGCAAAAACGGAAACTCCACATTGTTTGTCAGGCGCGGAACCAGTGCGTGCCCCTGCAAATGATTCACCGCGACCAGCGGCTTGTTCGCCGCGTCCGCCAGTCCGACCGCAAATTCCCAGCCGACAATTACTCCGCCGATTAATCCCGGCCCCGCCGTCGCGGCGATAACTGCAATGTCGCTGATTGATTTTCCGGCATCGTCCAGCGCGCGGCGAACAACGGCGTCAATCGCCAGAATATGCGCGCGCGCGGCCAGTTCGGGCACAACGCCGCCGAATTTCTGATGTTCCGGCACGGACGAGTAAATAACATGCGACAAAATGTTGCGGTCCGAATCAACGATCGCCGCCGCGGTTTCATCGCAAGAAGATTCAATCCCCAGACAGAGCAAAAGTTCCCCTCCTTTGGAGGGGTGCCGCGCAGCGGCGGGGTGGTTTATAGTGTTTGTTTTTTGTTGCATTGATGTATATAAATTAATCTTGTAAACCACCCCGCCGCGCATGCGCGCGGCACCCCTCCAAAGGAGGGGAACTTATTTATTCTCGTTCAGTGCGACGCCGATGGCGCACAGTCCCGCCGCATCCCGTATTTTAACCGTACCCGAATCCGGCAACCCGGCCATGCGCGAAATGCATTGCGATAAAATTTCCACATGCGCGGAATCGCCGGCGGACAGCAGCAGCACGGCGGTATTTTTCTCGGACTCGCTGGCGCCGGCCCAATGCCGCAAATCCTTGTTTTCCAGATTTGATTTTGCCAGCGTCGCGAACAGCCCCATCGCGATTGCCGCCAGCGCGATAATTCCGATTATGAATTTTATGTATGTTTTCATGTTATTTGCAAGCCGTCAGCCAGATGTCCCAATCGGCATCCTGGACCGGATTTGCCCCCAAATCGTTCTTGTTCATCCAATTGCTGAAAATCAGTTTATCGGACTTGGTTATTTCAACAAAGGCAAAATCGTTTTCCGCCGCGTACGGATCCGTCCGTTTGCAAGACCGCACTGTTATCGCCAGTTTATCGTCGTTCCGGGTTTCGCCAACAGGGATTTCAATTGTGTGGGCGCGGCCGGCGGCCTTGTTCATAACGCGCAGCGATGCGGTGTTTTTGTCAACAAGCGCGTGTGCCCCGGCGCAAAAGATAAAAGATAAAAATGAAAAGATAAAAATTTTATGCATGCCGGCATTTTACAATTAATGTGCAACAAAGTCAAAAAATCTCATGCATCGCCGTTCGCTGTGCTCTGGCTCTATGACCCCACCCCCACACTCTAAACCATCCCCTATCGTCATTCCGGGGGAGCGAAGCGAAACCCGGAATCCAGGTTAAATGGATTGCGGGTCGTAGCCCGCAATGACGATGGGGGGCGGGATGAAACCTTAAAAAACGGGCCGTGGCCCGTTTTTTTTTTATTTTTTCGCATTGCGTTTTTCAGCGGCGGTTGCGGCCAGATCTTCCACAATTCTGGCTTTCTTGCCGGACAGGGCGCGCAGAAAGAACAATTTCGCGCGGCGGACGCGGCCAATGCGGACCTTTTCAATTTTTTCAATAAAAGGCGAATACAGCGGAAAGTTCCGTTCAACGCCCACGCCATACGATTCCTTGCGCACGGTAAAGTTTGCATTCGCGCCGCTGCCGCTGCGCGCGATTACAACGCCCTCGAACAACTGGCTGCGGAATTTATCGCCGTCCTTGATTTTAACAAAGACTTTCAGCGTGTCGCCGGCCTTGAAGTCCGGGATTTTCTTATCCGCCGTCAGTTTTTCAATTTGCTGTTTTTCCAATTTATCAATTATATTCGCCATAATTATTTGCTCCTTTGTCGCAAATCAAAGTGAAAAGTTGAAAATGAAAAGTAAAAATAATGCGTTCGCTGCGCTATCATTAGAAAACCATGTCGCGCTTGCGCGACCAGCCGCATTTTCACTTTTCACTTTCAACTTTCCACTTTTTTTATCAAATCCGGACGCCGTTGATTTGTTATGGCATCCGATTGTTCTTTCCGCCAACGCTCTATCGCCGCGTGGTTGCCGGACATCAGGACTTCTGGGACATTGCGTCCGCGCCATGACGACGGGCGGGTATACAGCGGCCATTCCAACCCCCCGATTTCAAAACTTTCGCTCTGTGCTGATTCTGCCGAGTGCAGCACATTATCGCACAGCCGGACCAGACTGTCAATAAAAACCTGGGCGGCGATTTCACCGCCGGACAAAATATAATCGCCGATTGAAATTTCTTCTATTTCATATTCGTCAATCACGCGCTGATCCAGCCCTTCGTACCGCCCGCAGATAAGCGTATAATCTTTGCCGGCGTATTCCCGCGCCAGTTTCTGGTTCCAGACCCGGCCACGCGGCGAAAAGTATATGATTTTTCTTTCGTCATTCCGGACAGGCGCGTCAGCGCGCGACCCAGAATCCATGGATGCCGGGTCAAGCCCGGCATGACGATTCTTTTTTATTTCGTCAATCGTTCGGGCGATTGGTTCCGCCATCATCACTTGCCCCGCGCCGCCGCCGAACTGGGTGTCGTCCACCCGGCGGTAATTGCCGTCCGTAAAGCCGCGCGGATTTATCGCGTCAAACGACCAGATTTTATTTTCCAACGCGCGGCCGACGACCCCGCCGCCCAAGGTGCCTGGAAACATTTCCGGAAAAAGAGTGATGATGTCAAAATGCATCACAAGACTTTTGCGGACACGATTTCCAGGCCTAACTTTTTAATCTGGATATCGTGGTTTTTGCGCAGTTCGCGCGTTGTCGGCGCGAATTTGCTTTCATGAATCTTGTAAGTGGTTCTGATTGTGTCAACGATATAAAAAACGCCGTTTACATCATAAGTATCTTTGGTATATCCTGTGATTTTTTCAACCAGCACTGTTGGTTTCTGCATATTTTCGCTCATATTAAAATTTCCCTTTTTTCCGTGTCAACAACCGCGCCTGCAAAAGACACCATTGTCCCGTCATCCAATTCCAGAATATCGCCCGCGCCAAAGTCATGCACGCCTGCAACCCGCCGGTCCCCCACGCGCATGCCCAGCAGATCCGCGTGATAAAATTCCCCTTCGGGCAATTCCGGCAGATCGCCGCGGTTTACAAATAATTCTGTCCCGCGCAGTTTTTCCGCAGCGGTCCGGTCGTCAACACCGTCAATTTTTATAATAGCAACACTGCCATCGCTGCGGACAAATTTATGATTTATGATTTGCGATTGATGATTTATCAGATGCAGTCCCTGGAAATCCGCCGGATTCCGCGTGAATGTCTGGACGCGCAGATCCCCGCGCAGCCCTTGGGCCGCCACGATTTTACCAACCAAGATTCTGGCGTCGTCCGACATGACGATGGACGATAAACTATTCCGCAGCGACCGTTCCCGCCGGCGCTTCTTCCGCGACAGGCGCGATTTCTTCCGCAACCGGGGCCGCGCTCGCCGCTTCTTCGGCTTCGCGCGCCTTGGCCAGTTTAGCCTCGCGATCTTTCAGTTTCATCAATGTCTTTTCAGACTGCTTGTCTTTTTTGGTCTGGTTCGGGATAACGCGCGCCGCGACAATTCCGGCGGCCGCCAAGAACCGATAAACGCGGTCTGACGGTTTCGCGCCCTTGGCCATCCAGGTCTTGACCTTGTCCGCGTCAAACGCGACGCGTTTTTCGCTGCCGCGCGGCTGCATAGGGTCGTACGATCCGACGCGTTCCAAGATATTCCCGCTGTCGCGCGCGCACCGCGAATCAATCGCGACGATGTGGTAATAAGGGCGTTTTTTTGCGCCATGCCGTTGTAATCTGATAACTACTGCCATTTTATGTTCCTTTTTTAGTTTATTGTTTATTTCTGAATCGCAAAAAAATCACTCATGAAATTGATATTTAATTTCGGCGCGTCGCCAGACTTCACCGCGCGGCGCGGATCAGGCTGCAATTGGTCTTTGTAATTAAATCCCAAAAATCCGGCGTTGCCGCCAATTTCAATTGTTTTTGCAGTTTTTTCAGAATTTTTCTTAGATTCGTTCACAATTATTTCCCTTTGATTTTTCAATAAAAACCCAGGGGAACCAATAACTCGGCCGCCCCTGCCACAGCGCCACAGCGCAATGGTTCGTCTTATCCTGCGCACAGTTTAGACAATTTTAATAAAAAAGTCAAAAAAAATCCGCAATCGCGGATTTTTTATTTTAGTCTGCCTGGACCAGCACATAGCGCGCGCGGTTTACATTGCAGGAACTGTATCCGCAGCCGATGCTGTGTTCACGAACGACCGGTGCGGAAACATGCTGCGCTGCGCCGCGATAGATTTTCGCGCACTGCGTGTTGCGATAAACGGTTTTGCTGGACGAATCGGCCAGGTCTGAATACCAACCGCTGGATTGTTCCGTGCTGACCACGCAATCGCCGTCGGACCATTGGGTATAACGGACGCGGTTGTCAGAATAATCATGCGAGCATGCGGATAAACCGGCAACTGCAATCAAAGACAAAATAACTTTCTTCATAAGTCTATTCCTTTGTTTATCCAACATTCTCGGTTCTCTTTGCAGCAATTGTAGAATAAAATATGTTTTTGTCAAGTTTTTTTAACTTTTATTTTTGCGCCGCATTTGGCATAATCTGAAAATGAAATACGAATATGAAAAATTTGGCCTTGTTAATACCCGGGACATGTTTGCGGACGCGCTGCGCGGCGGATATGCGGTGCCGGCGTTCAACTTCTTTAACCTGGAAAATTTGCAGGCGATTGCGTCCGCCGCAGCAGACACGCGCAGCCCGGTGATTCTGGCTGTATCCGAATCCGCATTAAAATATATGGGCGCTGCGGTTTGCGTGGCGATGGTTGAATCCGTGATACGCGGCCGCGGCATCCGGGCCGCATTGCATCTTGATCACGGGCATTCGCTGGCCGCATGTCGCGATGCCATAGATTCCGGCTTTTCCAGCGTGATGATTGACGGATCGGCCCTGTCTTTTGATGAAAATGTTGAATTGTCGCGCAGCGTTGTTGACTATGCTGGAAATTTTGGCGTTTCGGTGGAAGCGGAACTGGGCGCGCTGGCTGGCATAGAAGACGAAAATACGCGGAATGAAGTCGGATTTTATACAAATCCGGACGATGTGGTAAAATTTGTGGGGGCGACTGGCTGCGACAGTTTGGCGGTTGCGGTCGGGACCAGCCACGGCGCGTACAAGCGGCGAAATGATGCGGAAGAATTGCGCTTTGATATTCTGGATGAAATCGCGCGGCGGCTGCCGGACTTTCCGCTGGTGCTGCACGGCGCGTCAAATATTCCGGAAAATCTGGTTGCTGAAATCAACCGGTTTGGCGGGCGGCTGGGCGATGCGCGCGGAATTCCGGCGGATCAAATCCGGCGCGCCACCGCGATGAATGTCTGCAAAGTAAATGTTGATTCCGATTCGCGCCTGGCATGGTTTGCGGCGGCGCGGGAATTATTTGCAAACGCGCCGGAAAATTACGATCCGCGCGTGCCGCTGGCCGCGGCGCGGCAGAAAATGCGCGACCTGTATGTCTGGGAGATAGAAAATATCATGGGAAGTGGGGTTGATAAGTGAAGGTGAAGGTGAAGGTGTAAGTGAAGGTGATGGCCTGCACCTGCACCTACACCTTCACCTTTTCCCTTTCACTTTTTTCGTCCGGAATGCGGCGCTTACATCGTCAAAAGTTTGCTTGGACAGTTCGTCAATCGGCATTTCTCGTTCAATTCTATCTTTGACCGATTCGGTCGCGTCGTTGATTTTCCAGATTATCTGACGGACGGCGCGCACGCATTTGGCGGCGAACTTGAACACAGCCGGCCAACTGCGCGCAGGAATCACCGCAATCGCGATGAATAAAATCACTAAAAATTCGCCACCCGATATCCCGAACATGCTTTTATTAGGTTTAAGGTTTGAGGTCGCAAATTGCGACCTTAAACCTTTAATTTATCTGTCATTATTTGATTTACGACTGCCGGATTTGCTTTGCCGCCGGTTGCTTTCATAACCGCGCCGACCAGAAACCCGAGTATTCCCGTCTTGCCGCTGCGGTATTGTTCAACCTGGGCCGGATTTGCCGCGATAACCGCATTCACCGCGGATTCAATCGCGCCTGTATCCGTAATTTGCTTCATCCCGAATTTGTCCGCAATTGAGCGCGGATTTCCGGATTCGCCTTCCAGCATTTTTATAAACAAATCCTTGGCCTGCTTGCCGTTGATCTCGTTCGCGGAAATCATTTCAACCAATTCGGCCAAGTATGCGGCCGGCATCGCGTATTCAGGATGCGCGGCCAGATCGCCCAGCACCCAATTTGCAATCAACTTTGCATTTTCCGGCTTGCCGCCAATCGCCGACTCGAAATAGTCCGAAATCTCCACGCTTTCCGTCAGACGCGCCGCATCGTATTCCGTTATGCCAAAGTCGCCGACATACCGCGTGCGCTTTGCCGCCGGCAATTCAGGCATCGCGCTGCGGATTTTTTCAATTTGTTCATCGCTCACAATCAGCGGCATCAAATCCGGATCCGGAAAGTGCCGGTAATCCAGCGCGTCCGCCTTGGACCGCATGACGCTGGTTTTCCCGGTGTTCTGGTTGTAATGCATCGTGTCTTGGCTGACTTGACCGCCGGATTCATAAATTTCAATCTGGCGGCGCGCCTCAAATTCAATCGCGGTTTTTATGAACTTGAACGACACCATGTTTTTCGTTTCGGTGCGCGTGCGAAACGCCTTTTCGCCGACCAGCCGCACGGATACATTGACATCGGCGCGCATGCTGCCTTCTTCCATATTCGCCTTGGACACGCCGGTTGCGCGCGCGATTTCGCGAATTGTACGCAGATACCGCTCGGCTTCATCCGGGGACGATATAAAAGAATTTTCTTCCCGGTTGTGAATGTCAATAAAGTTCACGATTTCCAGCAGGCAGACCCCTGCGCGATTCAAATCAACAAAAGACCGCGACGGATTCATGTCATGAATATTTTTCCCGGCATCCTGTTCCAGGTGCGCGCGTTCTATAAATATTTTTTTTGGATTGCCGTCGTCGCCGGCTATTTCAACCCAGCCGCGGCCGACAATAGGCGGCCGATCGGCGGGCTGGGTTATCTGATATCCCTGGGGCAGATCGGGATAAAAGTACTGTTTCCGCGTGAAAATGCTGCGGCGCGTGATGTCGGCGTTGATGCCCAGTCCGAAACGAATCGCCTGGTCCACGCATTCGCGGTTAAGCACGGGCAGCATGCCCGGCATCGCCGCGTCAACCATTGAAACCTGGGTGTTCGCGGAAACGGTCGGGTTATAGTCCGCGCTCGCCCCGCTGAACAGTTTGCTGTTTGACAAGACTTCTATATGCGTTTCCAGCGCGATAACCAATTCCCATTCGCCGGTCTTCCCTTTAATCGTGTACATTTCTATTCCCCCATGACGACCGACGGGCGGTTGTCAAAATTTGCCAATGATTCAATGCTTTTCGCAAATTGCAGCACGCGTTTGTCGTCAAACCGCGGCCCCATGATGTGCATCCCGATTGGCAATCCGCCGGACAATCCCATCGGCACCGATGCCGCGGGCAATCCCGACATGTTTGATCCGATGTGCAGAATATCAGCATCGTCAAACTGTTTCGGCGTGAAATCATCGGGCAGCGGCGCGGCCACGCACGGACTGGCCGGGCTGACAATCAAATCGCATTTTGCGAACGCCGCCAGAAATTCGTTGTCCAGAATTCTGCGGATTTTTGCGGCTTGCAGCAGGCAGTCTTTATAAAAAGCCTCGGTCAGCATGACAGATCCGGTCAGCAGGCGGTATTTGACATAATGCCCGAATCCGGCCGCGCGCGTTTTCTTGTATGTGTCGTCCAAATCCCGGCCTTCAACGCGCAGACCGTATCGCATTCCGTCGTATCGCGACAAGTTGCTGGACGCTTCGTTCCGCGAAATAACCAGATATAAAATCAAGACATCATTAATATGCGGCAGCGAAATATCAACGATTTCCGCGCCGGCCGCGCGCAACTGCTCTATCCGTTCGCCGAATGTGCGGCGAATGTCGTCTGAAATTTCCAATGAATCAAATTCACGCACCAGCCCGATTCGCAATCCGGTCAGCCGCAAGGCAGCCAGCGGTTCCGCCAATGATTTTGCAATATCGTCCGCGACGGGCGCGGCCGTTGATTCCAGCGGGTCAAACCCCATCATTGCGGACATCGCCAGCGCGCAATCGTCCGCGGTCCGCCCGAATGCGCCCGGATGATCCAGCGAAGAAGCAAACGCCGCGCAGCCCCATCGCGAACAAACGCCGTATGTCGGCTTGAACCCGACCAAGCCCGTCAATGCCGCCGGGAACTTGATTGAATTTCCGGTGTCAGTTCCGGTCGCAACCAGCGCCAATCCGCCCGCAACGGCCGATGCGGAACCGCACGAAGACCCGCCGGGGGTTAATTTCTTGTCCCGCTGCCACGGGTTGTATGTCAACCCGAATGCCGATGTCTTGGGCGTGCTGGCCATGCCAAACTCGCTGAGATTGGTTTTGCCCAGCAGCACGGCGCCGGCATCAATGAATTTCTGCGAAACGGTTGATTCGTATTCCGGAACAAAGTTTTCCAAAATATGCGAAGCAGCGGTCGTGCGGATTCCGCGCGTCGCAAAGTTGTCCTTCATCGCAATCGGAATGCCTTCCAGCAAACGCGCGGTGCCGGCAGCATAGCGTTTGTCGGACTCGGCCGCGTCGGCCAGCGCGCGCTGCGGCGTTATGGTCAGATAGCAGAAAAGTTCATCATTGAATTTTTCAATCCGGTTCAGATATGCGCGCGTCAATTCGGTCGCGGTAATTTCGCGCGCGCGCAGTTTCGCCAATGCTTCTGTCAATGTCAGATCAATCAGGTTCATTTTATTCCTCTATCACTTTTGGCACTGCGAAACAGCCATGCACCACGCCGACTTTGTCAGGCGCGTTGGCCAAGACCGCGTCGCGCAGATTTGAGACCGTTATGACATCGTCGCGCATGCGGGCGTCATTCTGGGCCGGGGTGAACATCGGCTCTATCCCGGTTGTGTCGGTTTTTTTCAGTTGCGCCATCCAGTCAAAAACCTGATCAATATTCATGTCTTGCAGTTCCTGATCGGATATTTCAATTCTGATGCTGTGCGCGAATTTTTGCAGTTGGGCCGGTGTGAATGCCATAATGTTGCCTTTGTAAAAAAATAACTGTATAATGATACTATGATTTTGGATAATTTCAAGGATTTTCCGCGCGCCGGACTCATTATTGGGATTGATTGGGGCGTGCGCCGCATCGGACTGGCCGTCAGCGACGAACGCCAGGAATTCGCGTTTCCAAAAAAAATAATAAATCATCAATCAGAAATCATAAATTTTATTAAATCCGAGCGGCCGGTCGGAATCGTTGTCGGTCTGCCACTGCACGGCGATGGGACCGATTCGGAAACGACGGCGGCCGTGCGGAAATTCGCCGCGGATTTGTCCGGACAGATTGCTTTGCCGATTGCGTTTATGGAAGAGAATTTTACCAGCGCGGAAGCAGAAGAAATAATAAAAAATAAATCCGGTAAACCACCCCGGCGCGCATGCGCGCGCCACCCCTCCAAGAGAGGGGAACTGGATGCAGTCGCGGCGGCGATAATTTTGGAAAACGCCATCGCGATGATGAAGAGAAGTTAATTGAGAGCGTAAAAGTGAAAGAAGTGAATGTGTCGCGGAACCGCGCGTCGGCAAAATTTAATTTTTTTTCACCATTCACTTTTTTAGTTTTTTCACTTATTGTACCACTACCCCATCCGCCTGCGGCGTCCACCCCTCCAAGAGAGGGGAACTGGATGCAGTCGCGGCGGCGATAATTTTGGAAAACGCCATCGCGATGATGAAGAGAAGTTAATTGAGAGCGTAAAGAGCGGCTCTCTTCCTGTGGAGGGGTGCCCACAGGCGGACAGGGCAGTGCCTTATTTTTTGGCCCTATTCCGGCCCGAGGCCGGAATGACAAATCACTGTGTGATTTGTAAAAAATTGAACTCTGTACTCTGAACTCTGAAAACCATAAAAAAACGCGGCTGTGCCGCGTTTTTTATATCTTTTTTATATCTTCCGCATAAATGCGCCATTCGCGGCCCTTGTTCAGCAATTCCAATTTTTGGTCGTTAACATAGGCCTCGTACCGCGCGCCGCTGGCGGATACCGACTGGGTGAACACGATTTTATCAGGCATGGATTCGCATGCCGCGACCGTCAGCGCCAAACCGAATATTAAAAACAATTTTTTCATCCATCTCTCCTTTGGATTTAGTTTTGCAAGTCGTCTTCCCGCGCGGAATTTTCAATTTGCAGCAATTGATTTTCCAGCGCTGTTCGTTCAGAACTTTTATACCCCGTGTCTTCCGTTTTCACTTCTGCTTTTTCAATTTGCGGATTTATCAGATTGTCGTAAATTTTCTGCGCTTCCACCGTGCCGCGCATGTCCCGTTCTATCAACTTGTCTGCGCCCGGCACGAACCAGTCGTGGATTTTCACCATTGTCAGTTGGGCGACAGGCCGTGATCGCGCGTTCGCGACAAATTCCGGCAACTGCGAATCGGAATACCACCACAGGCCGCCCCAATACAAGACCCCCATCAGCACTATGCCGCGGACAATCCCGAACACCACGCCCAGCGAGTGATCCGTTACTTTCAGCAGCGATTGCTGGACCCGGTCGCGCAGCCGCTGGGCAAAGAACGAGAATATAACCAGAATGACCAGAAACACAATCAGGTAAGACGCCATCAGCGTTCCGACGCTGGATTCCGACAGTCCGAACAGCCGCTGCAACTGGGTGTCCAGAAAAGGTGAAACGAATCGCGAAGTTATCGCCGCGACAATCCAAGAAACCGTCGCGACCGTTTCGTACACGCCGCCGCGTATCGTGGCCCATATCGTGCTGGCCAGTACCACGCCAGCGTAAATGTAATCAAAAGTCGTCAGATCAAACATTCAATTATTTCTTTTTCTTGGAAAACAAGACAAATCCTAGGCCTGCGACCAATATAATCAGCAATCCATAGAAATATATCGCCGAATTGCTAGTTTTTTTTTGGACGGTTTCGGCTGAAAATTCCGATATCGCGCGCACGCGGTCCGGATGCGCCGCGCGGAACTGGGCGCCGTCTTTCTTAAATTCGGCCGACGCGTTTTTTGACGCTTCCTTTTCCGCCGCCGTTAATTTTGCATCCAGCGCGGCGCGAAATTCAACCCCTGTGTTTTCCGGCGCGCCGAATCCTTGAAAGCATTTGCCGTTGACGACCGCGACCGGGACGCCGCCGCTTTCATATCCGCAGGTTTTCAACGCCTTGGCGAATTCATTGTATCCGGCGTTTTCTGAAACATTGTATTCAACGACGGCCAGCGTCGGATATTCGTAAATCAGCGTGCTGCTGATGAAATCGCGCGCGTGATGGCAATGCGGGCATGTGGGCGAGTAATATATGGCGATGTCCGCCGCGGAAAAAGCGGGCGCGGCCGCCAATGCCATAACAGATGCGAGAATAATTTTTTTCATGGTTCCTTCCTTTTGCTTTTATTTTATCATATGTCCAGGTCTTTTACAAACTTGGCGTTTTCAGTTATGAATTTCAGCCGGTATTCCGGTTTTTTTCCCATCAGTTCGTTCACGATGCGTTTTGTTTCCGCAGTGTCAATGATTCCTTCATCCGTTTTCGGCGGCAGTTCCACGCGAATCAAGCGCCGCGTTTTCGGACTCATCGTCGTTTCCTTTAACTGATTCGGCATCATTTCGCCCAGCCCCTTGAATCGCGATATTTCCAGTTTCCGCCCCTTGAACTTGGCCGCCTTTAATTCTTCCAGTTCTTCTTCGGAATCAACATACACAGATTGCGCGCCCGCGGTCAGCCGGAACAGCGGCGGGCATGATAAGTACAAATGCCCCCCGTGAATCAACTGCGGCATTGTGTTATAAAAGAACGCCATCAGCAGCGATGAAATATGGCTGCCGTCAACATCGGCATCGGTCATGATGATGACTTTTTCATACCGCAGTTTGTCTTCGTTCCATCCGCTGGCGGTGCCCGCGCCGATGATGTCAATAAGGTCCGTTATCTCCGCGTTCGCCGCAAACTTGTCATCGCTGTTGGAAATGACATTCAGTATTTTTCCGCGCAGCGGGTAAATCGCCTGGGTCGCGCGGTCGCGCGCCTGCTTGGCCGTGCCGCCCGCGGATTGGCCTTCTACAATAAACAGTTCCGTTCCGGCGATGCCGTGCTTGGCGCAGTCGGCCAGTTTCAGCGGCATGCGCGCGCGCTTGGTCGGGGTCTTGCGCGCGATGTCTTTCACCGCTTTCGTTTTAATCCGCGCGTTCGCCAGATTGATGACAAAGTCCAGCAGCGCGTTCGCTGTTTTCGGATCTGACGCCAGAAATATTTCCCAAGGATCGCGCAGGGCGTTTTCAGTCAGCCGCGCGATTTCCGGATTTGACAACTTTTCCTTTGTCTGTCCCAAGAATTGCGGGGTATTGTAAAAGACGGATACGATCGCGGCCGCGCTGTCAAACACATCGTCTGAAATTATGCTCGCGCCGGATTTGTTGCCGATTTTTTCCGCGTATGCTTTCAGCCCCTTGGTAATCGCGGACTTGAATCCCGATTCGTGCGTGCCGCCTTCGGTCGTCGCAATCGTGTTGCAGTAAGAAGAGAAAAATCCGTCGTCGGATGCCGCGCCGTTTTCATCGGTCATAAATGTCATCGCCCATTCAACATGCTGGCCGTTGCCATCCGGAAACGCCGCGTCGCCGCTGAAAATCTTTGGCAGAATCTTTGGCTTGTCCGCGGTGTCCTGGTTCAGAAAATCCGCAACGCCGCCCGGATAGTAAAATTCCGCCGCCGCCGGTATATTCATTTCTTCGGATATCAGCGCCGGATTACAGTCCCAATAAATTTTCAGCCCGCGGCTTAAAAACGCCTTGCGCCGCGCCAATCGGTAAATCCGGACAGGCCGGAAAGCCGCCGCTTCGCCGAAAATTTGCGAATCAATTGTGAAACGCACGCGCGTGCCGTGCGATTTCGTCGCCGTGCCGCGGACGACCGGCCCCAGCGTTTTGCCGCGCGAAAAAGACTGGGTCCACTCAAACCCGTCGCGGGACGACACAACGGTTGTCAACTCGCTCAGCGCGTTGACAACGGCCGCGCCGACGCCATGCAGGCCGCCGCTGGTCTTGTAAACATTATTGTTGAATTTTCCGCCGGAATGCAGCATGGAAAAGATGATTTCCAATGCGGATTTGTCAGGATACTGCGGATGCGGATCCACCGGAACGCCGCGGCCGTCGTCATCAATCTCTATTGTTTTCGCGTCAATCAGGCGCACGACGATTTTCTTGGCGAAACCGGCGACGGCTTCGTCAATCGCGTTGTCCAGAATTTCCACCGGCAGATGGTGCCAGGCCTTGTCGTCCGTGCCGCCGATGTACATGCCGGGACGCAGGCGGACCGGTTCCAAACCTTCCAGAACTTGAATATCAGATGCGGAATAATTACTTGCCATGGCGTCCACAATATAATAAATTTTTAATTTTTGCAAATGGTAAAAATTTTTATATACTTAAAATCAAGTTAAATAATCCATCGTCATTCCGGGCTTGACCCGGAATCCATGGACCCCGGGTCGCGGCCCGGGGCGGCGGAGAGTTGGTAAAATCATGAACATTTATAAATATATTTCAGATAAAATTAAATCAGCAATCGGCGAAAATGCCGGTTTGGAAATACCAAAAAATCCGGAATTCGGGGACTTTGCGACAAATGCCGCGATGGTTGCCGCAAAAGCAGCCGGCAGAAATCCGCGCGAAATGGCGGCTGAAATCATGCAGAAAATCGCGGAAATTGACGGTGTTGATTCGGTATCAATCGCGGGTCCGGGCTTTATAAATATAAAAATGAAAGACGATTTTATAATAAAAAGCGTTGCCGAAGAACCGCAAACCTTAAACCACAAACCTCAAACCATTGACCTGGATTATGGTTCGTATAATGTCGCAAAGAGCATGCACATCGGGCATCTGCGCACCAGCATTGTCGGCGACACATTCAACCGCTTGGGCCGTTTTCTGGGGCATCGGATGATTTCTTGGAATCACATGGGCGACTGGGGCCGCCCGATGGCGCTGATAATCGCCTGGGTTGAAAAGCATGGCATTGACATTGAAAAACTGTCCGCCGATGAATTGAACAAAATTTATCCGGCCGCGAATTCTCTGGCCAAGGAAGATGCGGAATTCATGGCGCGCGCGCATTTTATCAAGAACGAGTTTCAGAATGGAAATCCAGAGTTCCGGGCGGTGTACGACAAATTCCTGCCTATTGCATTGGATGACATGAATGATGTCGTGCGGCGGCTGAACATGCTGCCCTTTGATAATAATCTGGGGGAGCGGAACGCGGCGGGATATCTGGACGCGGTTGAAGAAATACTGCGCGGTAAAAATATGATAACGCCCAGCGAAGGGGCGATGGTTATCCCTGTGCGGCGCGAAGACGACAACGCGCCGATGCCGCCGATGATGTGGACGGATTCTCGCGGGGCGGATACCTATGATTCAACGGATATCGCGGCGGCGTACTGCAAGAAAATAACCGATAATCCGGACCGCATGATTTTCTTTACGGACGCGCGGCAGAATCTGCACTTTGCGCAGTTGTTCCGCGTGTGCGGAATGTCCGGAATTTATCCCGAAAGCCAGATGGAGCATGTCGGATACGGCACCATAAACGGCACTGACGGAACGCCGTTGAAAACGCGCGACGGCAATGCGGCCGGGCTGCGCGACATGATAAACATTGCGAACGAAGCGGTGCTGGCGCGCGCCAGGGAATCAGAAAAAACACTGCCGGACGAAACCATGGAAATGATCGCGCTGGCGGCCTTGAAGTTCAATGATTTGTCGCACGATGTGCGCAGCGATTATGTGTTTGATCCAAAGCAGATAAGTTCGTTTGACGGACGCACCGGACCATATATTTTATATGCCGCAGTGCGGTTGAATTCAGTGCTGGCCCGCGCGGAATCTGCGGCGGCCGCGCCAACGCGACTGCATGCGGACGAACGGACGCTGTTGCTGAAAATCAATGATCTGGAAAATGTCGTGAATGGGGCCTTTGCGCGACGCGATCCGTCTTTGCTGGCAAATTTCGTCTATGATCTGGCGCAGATGGCGAACGGGTATTACCATAACTTCCCAATTCTGCGCAGCGATGTTGACGCGGAAACGCGGGCAGGGCGGCTGTGGATAGTGGAAAAGATAGCGCAAGCATTGACGACAGGATTGGATTTGATGGGTCTGCGCGTCCCGGCCGAGATGTGATAAAAAACTTGCAATTTAAGATGGCGTGTGTCAGAATTGACGGCACTTGGGGCATAGTTTAATGGTAGAACAGCAGACTCTGACTCTGTATATCGCGGTTCGAGTCCGTGTGCCCCAACCACCAATTTTCACCGAGCGAAGCGAGGGCTGAAAATTGAGTGCCGCGTCGAAGCGTATCGCGCGAAGGCGGGCCCGGCCGCACTGTGGAGAAAAGATTGAAAAATGGCAGAATTTCTAGACATTTATGACGCAAATAAAAAACATATCGGCACGGCGGACAGAAATGTCGCGCACGCTTTTGGATTATGGCACAAAACAGTTCATTGCTGGATTGTTTGGCGCGGAAAAATGGTTTTTCAACGCCGCAGCCGGACGATGACAGCCAATGCCGGCAAGTTGTACACGACTGCCAGCGGGCATATTTCAGCCGGTGAATCTGTTGAACAAGCGTTCGCCCGCGAGATTGTGCAAGAAATCGGGATTTCTGTTGTAAATCCGCGACAAATATCCGAAACAACCTGGGTGGCCGATATAAAAAAATCTGATGGCAGTTTATTTATAGACCGGGTTTTCGCCAATGTGTTCTGGGCTGACTTTGACGGGGAATTGACCGATTTTCACTTTGATGACGGGGAAGTAGATTCGGTGGTTGCTGTTGATTTGGACGAATTCGTGAATTTTGCCCGCGGCAAGTCAATTGTCGTCAAGGGCATGGAATTTGACGGAAAAACCGTTTCTGAAATAAATCTTGCAGAATCAGACTTCGTAATCAATGAAGGCGAAACCCTGCATGGAAAATACGGCGCAAATGCAGAATACATACAAAATAGCATTCATTAGCGGTTTGCAAATATGAAAATTTCATATACAAAACTTTTGCCGCATTTGCCGAATCCTTGCACAAAGGTTGGGTTTTATATATATGATTTCAACACCGGAAAGACCCTTGAACACAATCCGGATATGTTTATTTATCCAGCCAGCGCATTAAAAATCTTTATCGGGGCCGAAGTTCAGAGGCAGATTGAAACAAACAAACTGGATGCCGATTCCAAGTTAATGGTTGGCCAGCAAGATAAACTGAAACAAATAATATATCCGTGGACCAGTTATTGCGGGCTGGAATCCCCCGGTTTTATAGAAATACGCAAGTTATTAAAGGCAATGCTGCTGTACAGCGATAATATTGCGACAAATGTTCTGGCCGATGCCGTCGGCTTGGATAATATTCAGGGTTTTATTGACAATAACGGATGGACTGGAAATGGATTCACACAGAAGTTTATTGAGGCTGCGTCATCCGGCAAGCCGATTCTGAAACGCGCCGTTTCCGTTGTGAATGCCAAATGTCTTTGCGATTTTATGAGCAAACTTGAAAAGGACGAGATGGATTTCACATCGCAAGTGATGAAACAGAATCTTGGTTCGGCGTTGGGCCGCAGCGCGTCAAAATCGGAAAAAGCCAAACTGAACGGCGAAGGGCACAGGAATACAGACAACAGATTTTATGATTCCGTATATTACAAGGGCGGATTTTTGGAAGCCGGATCGCCCAGAAATTTCTTGAAATTTATTAAAAATGGCGGATTTAACCGCTGGCAGGCGGAAGCGGGGGTTGTTAAGTATAAAGACCTGCATTATGCGTATGGCATGGTAAGCCAGTATGAAACATTTATAAAAAACAGATATTTCAAGTTTTCGCGTTTGCAGAAAATGCTGGAAAAATATTTATAGAAATTAATCAAACGGTGGCGGATTTTCACTTTAATTATCACCTGTCGTCATTCCGGGCCACGACCCGGAATCCATGGACCCCGGGTCGTGGCCCGGGGTGACGAAGGGGGGGGATGGTTTAGAGCGGGGATGACAAGGTTTCGCATTATTAAAAAAGTGATAAAAAGTATGACAGAGTATAAAAAACATCTTGATGTTGGCGAGGCGCACAGATTGGTCAAATATGTCGGACTTAACGGGGGCTTACTGATTCCGTCCATTCATAGCGTGGTTCAATCAGGGGATTTCGGCTGGCTGATATTGCCGGGCATAACGACTGCGATAACCACCCCTGTTGTTGCGAAATTGTTCAAGAAAATTAATAAACAAGATTTATTGCGAATCCTTGGAACCGTGGCCAAGGCGAATGCGGTTGTCGCTCCGGCGGCGCTGTGTTTGATTCTGGCGGGCAGGGGATTGGCCGTTGACACATCTCAATTGCGGGACTTTTCTGCTGCCCAGGTCGCAGAACTTACACTCGGTTTGACGGCTTTTGTATTCTTGATTGATTTCTGGATAGAGTCTCAATCCAAACTTGGCGAATATAAACAAACCGGTGATTTAACAAATGACTCAAACAGCAGTCCCTTGACCCAGGGGCTTGAAACATTTGCGGATAAAATCATAGGTTCTGTTTCAAGTTTTGCTGTGAAAATCAAAGAAACATTTGGTTATAAAAGCAAATAATCCGCAGCGGATTGCTTTTTTAATCGCTGTAATCCGCGATGATCCGTTCCGCCGCGGTTTTTACATTCCCCAGATACTTTTCATACGACGCGCAGTCGCTGGCGATTCTGGAACGGTACGCGTCGCGCATCAGATTCGCGCTGGAAAAGCAGTTTGATAAATTCTGGCTGCACCAGGAATGCCCGGTCGCGAACGCATTCTGCCCGCGCGTTCTGGTATCGGCATCCGGCCATGCGATATCCAGTGTCTGATATACATCCCCGATGTGATTGGAATCGGCATAGTATTCGCCATAGATTTCGGCCCAAGTTTGCTCGGCTTCTTCGCGCGTTATGCCGCCGCCGTTTCGCAAGTCGTTGATTTGACCCAATAAATTCTGGATTGCCGGCTGGTACGCGCCGTCAATCTCCGTCAGCCGCGCGCTGCAAAAGCATCTGTTGTACAGGGTGCCGTCCCGTTTGCAATAACCCTCCATGCATGCGGTATAATCGCTTAAACACTGGCTGGCCGTGATATTCGGGTTTATCGCGGTGCTGTCGTCAACCGCCGCCAGAATTCCATTATTTGCGGATGCAAACCAAGAATTATCGCCGCGGCCGCTTCGCGCGACCACGCGCCGCTGGGTTGCCGCGCGCGCTGTTCCCGTCGTTTGGCCTGTTTGAGCGGGCGCCGCGCTGCGCGCGACGACTTTGCGCGAATCAGCCGCGCCGCCGATGTGCGCGGTTCGGATAAATCCCGCCCCGTACGGCTGCATAAAGTCCGTATCGCCGCCCGGCTTCATGGCGGTCCGCATGGAATTGTTCAAGTACGGCTGCATCACATTGTACTGCGTCGGCGACACATAGTTATTCAATGCGGCCGCGCCCGCATTGAGCGATATAAAAGATAAAAGACAAATGATAAAAATTCTCATTAATGGCATTATATTATTTTTCCATGGAAACTTGCCAGAGAAAAATGATATAATCATGCTGTGAAGAAATTATTTTACATCTTTTGTCTTTTGTCTCTTATATCGCCCGCGGCGGACGCCGCGTTTAATTGCGGCGACGGGCATGTCTTGAAGAAAAGCGCGAAGAATCTGGACGGGATTGAAACATATGAATGCGAAAGGTTATGGTGCCGCGATTTGGAAAACGGGAAATACATGGGATTGGAAAACCGCGTTATAACCGGGTACCGCGATACGGCGGCGCCGTCTGAATTGTGCGATGCCAATGGAAAATGCATCTCATGCTTTGGCGATCGCAAGTGGTGCGCGGGGCAATCGCGCGGCGTGTTTAATCCTGAATACGGGGCGTACACCAGGGGCGGGGCGGATAATAACGCGTATGCATCCAAAATGTCCGGCGATTGCTTTGTCTGGGATCGCCTGATGCCGGAATGCGCCCCGAATCAGGTGGCGATTATGCAGAATGATTCATGGCTGTGCGCCAGTTCAACCGGTGGCGGTGAAAACAGCCGTGCGCCCAGCGTCCGCCGCACAGCGGTCGCCCCGACCAGAACGATGAAAATGAAGCACTAGTCAGAGTTTAGAGTCCAGGGTTCGTGGTTCAGAGTTTATAGTTTGTTTTTTTCCCACTACCACGGCCAGTTCCCCTCCTTTGGAGGGGTGCCGCGCAGCGGCGGGGTGGTTTACCAAAATTAAGTGAAAAAACTAAAAAAAGTGAAAAGAGTGAAAGAAGTAAATGTGTCGCGCAAAGCGCGACGGCGAAATTAAACTTCTTTCGCTATTCATCTTTTTCACTTATAATCCTGATATATATGATATAATTGCTCTGAATCAACGGATTTCTGAATGGCAATTAAAAACTTTCCAAACTGCAATCGGACAGGTATAAAATCCAGCCCCTGACTTCATGCCCAGGAAACGCGTCGCGCAGCAGCGCGGCATACTCGGCCATCTGACGCGCGTATTTTTCGCGATTTGCGGCGTGATCCGCATCGGTCTTATAATCCAAAAATTCAACAGCCCCGTCCCCGACCAGCAATCTGTCAATGCGGCGCGAAACAAATCGGCCGCCCGCAATCCCTGCAATCGGGACTTCGGCGCGGGAACCATCGCCGAAAAATCGCGCGATTTCCGAATTGTCCGCCAAGCGCGCGTCAATATCGCCCAGGCTGCGCGCAGTCGCGAATTGCAATCGCGCGTGAATCCGCGTTCCGTATTCAACCGCCGCATTTTTCGCATCGCGGCCCTGCAAAAATTCTTGCAATTTTGTCATTTTATACGCACCGCCCCGTCGTCTGATTTTTCCGCGCCGGGGATATCCGCCAAGACGCGCGACAAATGTGTGAACCAAGACAAATCCGCGCCGGTTTCCCGCGCGCCGCAAAATCCGTAAATATGCAGTTGATCGCGCGCGCGCGTCATCGCGACATACAGCAGCCTGTAATATTCGGCAATGCGCAGTTCCAGATCCGCCGCCGCGGCAGCGTCAAAAGCCGCGGATTTATCCGCGTTGCCGCGCCATAAGATGCCGCCGCCCGGAATGTCCAGCGGCGGCGCGATGCGCTGCGCGGTCGCGCTGCGCGGATTTTTCACCGTGTCTATCAGGAAAACAATCTTGGCTTCCAGGCCTTTGGCCGAATGCACGGTCATTATGCGAACGCCGCCGCCGGACTGCGGATTCAGTTTTATTTCGGATTCGCCTTCCATGAACCATTTCATGAATTCGGCCAGGCCGCCGGGCTGGGTCCGCTCGAACGACAGGGCCAGAGTGATGAATTTATCCAGCGGCTCTAATGCCGGCGCGCCAAACGCGGCGATAAATTTCTCGCGATTGCCGTTTGCCGCCAAAACAGCGTTTATAAATTTATAAGGCGGCGTGTCTGGCCCCATCGCAACAAACTTTTCCAATTCTGAAAATATGTCCGGCCGCGCATCGCGCAGCGCGTCGCCCAGCGTCCCGGAACGCCCATGACAGAGTTCATAAATCCCGGAATCGGTTAATCCGAAAAGCGGCGATTTCAACACGCACGCCAACGAATAATCGTCAGTCGTTTCAATTATATATCTGAATAATCTTAAAAAATCACGGATTAAAAGAAATTCCCCTAAAATAATCCTGTCGCTGCCCGCCACCGGCACGCCGCGCAACTTTAATTCATTATCCAGCATGGGTGCCAAGGGTCCGCGCCGTTGCACCAAAACCATTATATCGTACGGATTTTCATCCTTGATTTTTACCAGATTTTCAATATCTGTGGCGATTTTTTTAATATATTCTGTCCGCATTGTTTCCGTATTGGAATCATCCGGAACAGACATCAGCGGATTTACATTGACCAATCCGGCGCCATCGGTACGAAAAATCATATGTAAATTATTTACGAACTTTGTAAAATTAATTATTGAAGTGTCGCTGAAAAAATAATCAACAACTTTTAATATTTCCGGCAGTGTTCTGAAACTGGTGTCCAGATTCAACGATTCTATCCCCCTGCCAGATACGCCTATATTTTGCGACATCTGATTAATCGCAGCCGCCATCGCGTCCGGAGACGCCCCTTGGAATGAATAAATTGATTGCTTGGTGTCGCCAACGACAAACAAAGACCGCGGATTTTCGCCCGCATCGCCGGTCGCTTGAAAATCCGAAGACAATGCGGTTAAAATATCCCATTGTTCCGGCGAAGTATCTTGGGCTTCATCCACCAGAATATGGCGCAGATTATTATCCAATCCGGACAAGACCCAGCCAAAATACTGCGGATTTCCGAACAAATCGCGCGTCCGCATCAACAAATCGTCAAAATCCAGCGCGCCCAGCGACTGCTTGACACTTTTATAACTGCGGGCATAGGCGTCGCACAAATCAAAGAATGCGACGCTGTTGTCAAAAATCTGCTGATTTACGGTCTCTTCGCGACATTCAGTCCACAATGCCCGTTCAGCCGCCAGATAGTCCCGTTTAATCCGCCCGTCAATTTTATAGTCCCCGAACCCGATTTTTCCAGCATTAAATTCTGTCAAAATATTCAGATAGCCAACCAACCATGCGTTTGGCTTTTTCAACAAATCATCCCGTATAACCGCTTCCAAATCCCGCCGATTCCGCACCGCAGAATCACTGTAAAAGTTCGCCCGCGCAGCATCGGATGTTGCCAGATATTTCCTAGACGCTTCAATAAATTGCTCGCGGTCATTAAAGTGAAAAAATCGTCTGTATTGCCCGATTAAAACATTGGTCAAATCATCCAAATTTGATTCCGCAACCTGACCCGCGACACGATCAAAAGCGACCAGCGTTCGCTCTTCGTTCGTCGCAACCAGCCGCGCAAAGGCGTCATGCATGACGCGCCGCTGTTCGGCCCCTTGAATCAGGCGCCATGTCGGTGAAATTCCGGCTTCTATCGGAAAG
Organism: Rickettsiales bacterium; assembly: GCA_031260805.1. Lineage (GTDB taxonomy): Bacteria > Pseudomonadota > Alphaproteobacteria > Rs-D84 > Rs-D84 > JAISKV01. The sequence goes on along the minus strand of JAISKV010000005.1, from coordinate 40,158 downwards.
CGGCGAAGCACCATTTCGCAGAAACTGTGAATCGTGCTTATCTGCAATGTTTCCGGATTGTCCAAAAAGTGAAAAAATACCGCCCTGGCGCGCGTCAAATCATCGTTCGTCGGGATTTTCGTCGGCGCGACATCAGCCAGCAATTCGCGCAGACGCGCATCGTCTGCAACCGCCCATTCGCGCAGCGCGCGCAGAATCCTGTTTTTCATCTCGCTGGCGCCGGCATTGGTGTATGTCAGACACAGCACCCCGTCGCCCGGGCGTCCGCGAAACAAAATGCGCAGCAGCCGCTGGATAAGAACGAAAGTCTTGCCTGTGCCGGCATTCGCCTGGACGCGGATGTTGCGCTGCGGATCCGCGGCAATGTCTTGAACCGGCAAGAGTTGATTTTTCCCCATGCGCCGATTATACCGCACAAAACAAGTAAGTCAATTATTAGAGTTCAGGGTGCAGAGTTTAGAGTTCAGTTTTTACCACTACCCCCGTCGCGCTACGCGCGCCACCCCTTCGCCAAGTGAAGGGGGATTATCACAACCTCGTTTCAATAAATGTTGTTTTATTGTGTGGCGCAGGCCAACAAATTCCCCTTCGCCAGCGAAGGGGTGGATTGCGCGTAAGCGCAAGACGGGGTATTGATTCATGTTTCATTTCACATGTCTCAAAAAAACGGGCCGCAGCCCGTTTTTTATTTTTCCGTGAATTCGGCGTCTGTTGCGCCGGTTTCACCGGCTGCGCCGTCGGCTGGGGTTGATTCTTGGCTTGCTTTATAAATCGCTTCGCCCAGTTTCATTGCCGTTTCGGTCAGCGCATCCGTTTTTTCTTTCAATGATTCCGCCGTTGCATCCGATTTTTCTAATTCGGATTTCAACGCGTCGCGCGCGGATTCAATTGCGGATTTCACATCGCCGGATACTTTGTCGCCGTGTTCTTTCAGTGATTTTTCAACTGTGAACACTGCGGTTTCAGCGGTGTTTTTCGCATCAACCAATTCGCGTTTTTTCTTGTCGTTTTCGGCGTTCGCGGCCGCTTCATCCATCATTTTCTTGATTTCTTCTTCGGACAATCCGCCATCGGATTTGATGGAAATCTGCTGTTCCTTGCCGGTCGCCTTGTCTTTCGCCGACACATTCACGATGCCGTTCGCATCAATGTCAAAAGACACTTCTATCTGCGGCATTCCGCGCGGCGCGGGCGCGATTCCTTCCAGATTGAACTGGCCCAGCAGTTTATTGTCGGCGGCCATTTCCCGCTCGCCCTGAAAGACGCGGATTGTCACGGCGGACTGGTTGTCGTCGGCGGTGGAAAAGACCTGTGATTTTTTAGTCGGAATCGTCGTGTTGCGGTCAATCAGGCGCGTGAACACGCCGCCCAGTGTTTCAATGCCCAATGACAGCGGCGTAACATCCAGCAGCAGGACATCCTTGACATCGCCCTTTAACACGCCGCCCTGGATGGCAGCGCCGTTTGCGACGACTTCGTCAGGATTCACGCCTTTGTGCGGCTCGCGGGCAAAGAATTCGCGCACTGCTTCCTGGACGCGCGGCATGCGGGTTTGCCCGCCGACCAGAATTACTTCGCTGATGCCGGATTTTTCAATCCCGGCGTCTTTCAGCGCGCGCTTGCAAGGCTCTATCGTGCGGTCAATCAGATCCGCGACCAGCGATTCCAGCCGCGCGCGCGTCAGCGTGGTGTTGAAATGCCGCGGGCCGGATGCGTCCGCTGTTATAAAGGGCAGGTTGATGTCGGTGCTGGTTTTTGACGACAGTTCAATTTTTGCTTTTTCCGCCGCTTCTTTCAACCGTTGCAGCGCCAGTTTGTCCGCGGACAAATCAATGCCGCTGGTCGTCTTGAATTCGTCAACCAAGTGTTTCAGTATTCGCGCGTCAAAATCCGCGCCGCCCAGCATGGTGTCGCCGTTTGTTGACTTAACCTCGAACACGCCGTCAATGATTTCCAGGATTGATATATCAAAAGTTCCGCCGCCCAGGTCGTACACCGCGACAGTCCCGTTCTTGGACTTGTCCAATCCGTACGCCAATGCCGCCGCGGTCGGTTCGTTCACGATGCGCAGAACATTCAGGCCCGCGATTTTTCCGGCGTCTTTTGTCGCCTGGCGCTGGGAATCGTTAAAGTACGCCGGCACTGTTATTACCGCGTCTGTGATTTTTTCGCCCAGATACGCTTCGGCGTCTTTTTTCAACTTGCCCAGAATAATAGCGGATATTTGCGAGGGCGCGTATTTCTTGCCGTCAATTTCAACCCAGGCGTCGCCGTTGTCGCCCGCGACGATTTTGTACGGCACATGCTTTTGTATTTCGCGCGCTTCCGGGCTGTCAAAGCGCAGCCCCATCAGCCGCTTGATTTCGTAAACGGTGTTTTGCGGATTGGTGACCGCCTGGTTTTTCGCAGTAATTCCAACCAGTTGCTCGCCCCCGCTGACAAAGCCGACGATGGACGGGGTTGTCCGCTGACCTTCGGCGTTTTCAATAATTTTCGGTTCCGCGCCGTCCATAAAAGACATCGCGCTGTTGGTTGTTCCCAAATCTATTCCCAGAACTTTCGCCATTTGATTCTCCATTTTAATTTGTTCCATGGGAATATAGGTAAAAAAATACGGGCGTCAAGGGGGGACGACTGAAAACTAAAAACTAATTGCGTTAATGTCATTTTTCTAGTATATTTTGACCGCTATACAGGGGAAAATATGAAAAAATTCTTTATTCTGGGATCGTTGTTCCTTATTCTTTTTTCAGCGCAGGCCGCGGACAAAAAGAAAGAGCCGGTCAAGCATTTGACAGACGCGCAGATTTACGAAGAACTTAAAAAATTCGCGCTGGTGTTCGAGGCTGCGCGTGAAAATTATGTGGAGGAAGTGGATGAGAAAAAGATGTTAGAGGCAGCCATGAACGGCATGCTGGAATCTTTGGATCCGCATTCTTCATACCTGCCGGCCGAAGACATGAAGGAGTTTACCGATAAAACAGGCGGCTCTTTCGGCGGTCTGGGCATTCAGATTACTTCTGACCGTGGGGCGGTGCGCGTCATTTCGCCGCTGGACGACACGCCTGCGGCGCGTGCCGGAATCAAGCCGGGCGACTATATAACCCACATTGACGGAGAGCAGGTTTTTGACATGACGCTGAACCAGGCGGTCAAAAAGATGAAAGGCAAGCCAGGGACCAAGGTAAAACTGACGATAGTCAGCGACGGTTCGCGCGAGCCGCGCGTCTTGACGCTGAAACGCGCGGTTATAAAGGTGAAGTCAGTTAAGTCCGACACCAAGGGCGACGACAATAAACTGGGCTATATCCGCATTTCGGATTTTGGTGCGACGACGGCCAAGGAAATAAAAGAAGCCATCGCCGGTTTGGAAAAGAAAAAAGTCATCGGGTACATACTGGATGTGCGCAACAATCCGGGCGGATATCTGACCGCGGCGATTGATGTCGCGGATGCCTTTTTGGACAGTGGTGAAATCGTTTCCACGCGCGGCCGTGATGAGTCTGGGATTGAAAGGAATGCGGCGACCCCGGGGGACCTGGCGGGCGGCAAGCCCGTGGTTGTTTTGATAAACCACGGATCCGCGTCCGCGTCTGAAATCGTCGCGGGCGCGCTGCAAGACAACGGCCGCGCCGTCGTGATGGGCAGCCAGTCTTTTGGCAAAGGCAGCGTGCAGCAGCAAAAGCCGTTCAAGGACGGCACTGCGATTCATCTGACAATCGCGCGGTATTACACGCCTTCCGGCAAGTCTATCCAGGGCGAAGGCATCACGCCCGATGTGGAAGTCTTGCAGTCCAAGGTGGAAGTTTTGGAAAAGAAAAAAGACATTTTCTCCGAAGCGTCTTTTTCGCGCGCGTTGAAAAACGACACTAAGAAAGACGACAAGAAAACCGACGACGATGAAGATGCGGCAAAGTTGAGCGATGAAGAAAAAGAAGCGCGCGACTATCAGTTGCAGCGCGCGATGGACATGGTCCGCGCATTGGCCAAAGTAAATATTAATAAAACAAAGGAATAATCCTGTAAACCACCCCGGCCTGCGGCCACCCCTCCATGGGAGGGGAACTTGGACTTCGTTTCAGAAATAATAATTATAACAATCTGAAAGTGAAGTTCCCCTCCCATGGAGGGGTGGCCGCAGGCCGGGGTGGTTTACAGTGGTTTTATATAAAATGAAAAATAAATCAGAAAAAATCATAACCGATGGCAATTGGGCGGCGGCTGACATCGCGTACCGCTTGTCCGAATTTATGGCGATTTACCCGATAACGCCGTCGTCAACAATGGGAGAATTGGCGGACGAGTGGTCTTTCCAGCACAAGAAAAACATCTGGGGCGCGACCCCGGGCGTCGTTGAAATGCAGTCCGAGGCCGGCGCGGCCGGCGCAATTCACGGCGCGCTGCAAATGGGCAGTTTGTGCAGCACTTTCACAGCATCCCAGGGACTGCTGCTGATGATTCCGAACATGTACAAAATCGCGGGCGAACAGACCCCTTTCGTCATGCATGTCGCGGCGCGCGCGCTGGCGGCCCAGGGATTGTCCATCTTTGGCGATCACAGCGATGTCATGGCCGTGCGCCAGGCGGGCTTTGCCATGCTGTCGTCCAACAATGTCCAGGCGGCGCATGATCTGGCACTGATCGCGCACAGCGCGACGCTGAAATCGCGCGTGCCGTTTCTGCATTTTTTTGACGGATTCCGGACCAGTCATGAAGAATCGCGGCTGGAATGCATCCCGGATGCGGTTCTGGAACAAATGGTTCCGGCGGAATTGGTTATTGAAAACCGCGCCCGCGGGATGCGCCCGTCCCGCCCGACAATCCGCGGCACCGCGCAGAATCCCGATGTGTATTTCCAGGGACGCGAAGCGGCGAATCCGCTGTACGACGCGCTGCCCGGGATTGTGCAGGGCGAAATGGACAAACTGGCCGAATTGACGGGCCGCAAATATAACTTGGTTGAATATGTCGGCGATCCAGCCGCGACGGATGTCTTGGTCGCAATGGGCAGCGCAACAGAAACAATAACGGAAACAATCGCGCATCTGCCGGCGCGGACGGGATTAATCATAATTCGGCTATATCGCCCGTTTCCGGTTGCCGCATTCCTGGCCGCTCTGCCGGAAACGGCAAAGCAAATTGCGGTGCTGGACAGAACGAAAGAGCCCGGCAGCACGGGCGAGCCGTTGTATCAGGACATCGTCGCGGCATTGGCGCAGAGAAAGGATTGAGGAATGATAATTCGCAATGCGCAGCCCAAAGATTTTGATGCAATCAAAGAACTGCAAAAAATTGGGGTGCTGACTTTTGGCGCCGGTTCTGATGCGGAAATTTCTTTCAGTGATATTGATTTGCAAAATCAGATAGACGCGCAGCGCGGCATAGTTCTTGTTGCGGAACAAAACAATAAAATTATCGCATTCGTGTTTGGTGAAAATTTTGTAAATCCGACCTGGGCCATGGGGAGTTATTTTACGGTTCATCCGGATTTTCGCGGAACGGATGTTTATAAAAAAATTATGGACGCGTTTGCCGCGCGCGTAAAAGAAAACGGTGGCAAATACTTAGTTTTGTATGCAGATTCGCAAAATCCGCGCCTTGTGAATTTTTACAAGCGGTTTGGCTTTGTCGCCGGCGAGACTTTCGTTGAGATGATAAAAGAGTTGTGATACGGATAGATAAATGGAAAATAATCAGATAATAATTTATGAAAATCCGAATGGAAATCATGTTGAAGTTCGGTTGGAAAATGATACGGTATGGTTGAATCTTAATCAGATTTCAACCCTGTTTGGCAGGGATAAATCAAATATATCAAGGCATATAAAGAATATATTTTCCGATGGTGAACTGACGGAAAACGCGACTGTTGCAAAAATTGCAACAGTCATAGAGCAAGGATTTCGCGGCACAACGACAGAAGAATTAGATTATTACAATCTTGATATGATTATATCTGTTGGCACAGGTGTGACTAAAAAAGAAGCGGTGTTTATTCCAGATTATTCCCCTTCGCTGGCGAAGGGGAATAAGTGCAAATTGACAATTACGATACTGAACAACAGGAATGTCTGAAATGAGACGGTTTGTTTATGAAAACAGAATGATTGCTTTTTTCTGGGCGGCTTTGGCCGTTTGGGTTGCCGCGCTGCGTTTTTGTTTCGGAATTTCAGTGTCGCCGATAGAACTGATTGCGGTCATAATCGTTCCTGTTTCAATTGATCTGATCCGCAGGCAAAAAGTTCAGGGTTTCATTTTCAACATGGCGTTTCGCGCAATTTTGGCGTGGTGGTTTTGGCATTTGGGATTGTATGGGAACATGACTCTATCCATTGTTTTATGCGCGATTCTGGCATTGTCAATCTGGTCTTGGCGGCACCCGGCCAAGAATAAAAAAGAATTAAAACCGTCGTTTTTGGACAGTCGGTTAAGAATCGCTCTCGTTCTGGCTGCCGCTGCCTGGGTGATGTTTTTCGGAACAGAACTGGGGGCGATTACAATCATGGACTGGCTGTATACCGCGTTGATTCTTGTCGGAAATGTCCTGATTATAAGAAAGAAAATAGACGCTTGGTTCTGCTTTCTTGCCGCCGACAGTTTCGGGGTGTTTTTATTTGCAATGTCCGGATCCTGGCTGTATATTTTCGCAGAGATTGTGATAGCCGTTTCATCGGTAAAATCTATTAAAAGTTGGTTGAAAGAAACAAAGGCTTGATTAAATGCATAAAGATATAAAAATTTTCGGCGGGCGGTACGGACTGGGGTCCAAAGAGTTCAAGCCGCGCGATGTCGCGGCCATTGTGCGCGATATGAAACTGGGCGAACTGCGTCATAACTTTACCGTCGGAATCAATGATGATCTGACCGGGCTGTCGCTGAAAACCGATCCGCTGTTCGCGAATGACGATGCGGGATACCGGTCCGCGATTCTTTACGGAATTGGGTCTGACGGCACGGTCGGCGCGGTCAAGAACATTGTAAAGATTGTCGGTGAAAATTCGGAATTGTTTCCCCAGTCATACGCGGTTTACGATTCCAAGAAAAGCGGCGGGCTGACCGCTTCGCATCTGCGATTCGCGCCGGATCACATACGGTCGCAATACTTGGTGGAATACGCGGATTTCATATCGGTTTCCAATTTCATCATCGCGCGGCGGTTTGATGTCTTCCGCGGATTGCGGCCCGGCGGCACTGTTATGATAAACACCGGAATCGCGCCCGCGGATGCATTCGCGATGCTGCCGCGCAGCGCGGCCGAGCATTTGATACGCATGCGCGCGCGCGTTTATTTTCTGGATGCGAATCGGGCGGCGGCGGAACTGGGGCTGGGCAGCAGAACAAATACTTTCATCATGCTGAATTTCTTCAATCTGACGAAAATTATTGATCCGGCGGTCGCGGCCGGGTCCGCCAAAGACGCGATTGAAAAGACATATAAAAAGAAAGGCATGGATATCGTCGCGGCTAACTGGGCGGCGGTTGACCGCGCCGTGGAATTTCTGATTGAATTCCGGCTGCCGTCCGCGCCAGCGGCCGACGCGCCGGACTTTATCCCGGCGATGATCGGCGCGCCGGTCGGCATTGCGGCGACGCTGGGCGAAATGGCGGCGATGCGCGGCGACGATCTGCCTGTGTCGGTGTTTCAGAATTACGGCGAATTCCCGGTCGGCACGGCCAGGTATGAAAAGCGCGCGATGGCGGCGCATGTCGCGGCGGTTGATCTGGACAAGTGCATTCAATGCGGCAAGTGCAGCATGCTGTGCCCGCACGCGGCAATCAGAATCAACGCGGTTGATTCTGATAAAGTGAAAAGTGAAAAGTTAAAAGTGAAATTTGTTGATATGAAAACGCCGGAATTGGGGCAGGATGCGCGGTTCACATTAAACATCAGTCCAGCGGACTGCACGGGATGCAAGGTGTGCGTCGGAAATTGTCCGGTATCCGCGCTGCGCATGATTCCGATTAACGAAGCGGACCAGGCGGCGTTTGACGACGCGGCGGATTTACCTGAATTTCCGCGCGAAAAATTAAACCTGAACATTCCAAAGCACATTGAACTGCTGCCGCATTATTTTGAGTTTCCGGGCGCGTGCGCCGGATGCGGCGAAACGCCTTACATCAAATTGCTGGCGCATTTGTTCGGCGACAAGATGGTGGTCGCGAACGCGACGGGATGCTCTTCCATTTACGGCGGAAACCTGCCGACGACGCCCTGGCGCGCGGATTCGCGCGGATGCGGCCCGGCATGGTCAAATTCTCTGTTTGAGGATAATGCCGAATACGGTCTGGGCATGCGTTTGGCGCTGAATCAGAAAAAAGCGTTTTTGGAAACATTGGAAAAATCAGAAAATAAAAATCAGAAAATGCTGGATTCCATGGCTGATGCGGCAACCGACAAGTCCGTCTGGATAATCGGCGGGGACGGCTGGGCGTACGATATCGGATACGGCGGATTGGATCATGTGCTGCACAGCGGCGAAAATGTGAATGTCCTGGTTCTGGATACCGAAGGGTATTCCAACACAGGCGGCCAGTCGTCAAAATCTACGCCGTTCGGCGCGTCCATGAAATTCGCGGTCGGCGGCAAGGAGCATGCGAAAAAAGATCTGGGGCTGATTGCGATGATGTCCGGCGCGTATGTCGCGCAGATTGCATTGGGCGCGAATCAGGTCCAGGCAATCCGTGCATTCCGCGAAGCCGAGTCGTTCGACGGCCCGTCAATAATCCTGGCGTACAGCCCTTGCATCTCGCACGGGTTTGATCTGAAAAACTCTGTGGCGCACCAGCAGTCAATCGTGAATTCCGGCGCATGGCCGCTGTTCAGGTTTCATCCGGAAACCGGGCTGTCCATGGACAGCAGCGGCGCGGACGCGGCTGCGTTCGCCGAATTTATAAAATCGGAAAACCGCTTTGCGGCGGCTGCGGCGGTGAACAAGAACTTTGACAAACTGGTGGCCAGCGCGTCAAAAAATAATGATTATCGGCGCGAGTTAAAGCAGCACATCGCAAACTTCGCCATGCGCGAAAAAGACAGTTAAGACATGGATAAGATTCTGGCAAAAGATTTATGGGAAGAACTGAATGTCATTGATCCGGCATCAGATGCCGGCAGGATGGCGTCCGACAAAATGCGCGCGGTTGCGGCGCGGCTGATGGCGCATGCCGGGCCTGAATTTGATATCAATGAATTCACATTCCTGACCGGCCGCGGCCACGGGCCGCAGGCCTGCTTTGTGAATAAAAAACACGCATTGAACGGCAGGCATATTATTTTCGCGAATGACGCGCTGATAAAAATGTGCGCCAGCGAATCGGAGTTGGCGTATGTTCTGGGCCATGAATTGGGCCACTTTATTTACCAATATATCTGGAAGGATTCCAAAAATAATATTTTCCAGGAACGGCTGGCGGATCTGCACTCAATTGACATGATGATATCCGCGGGATACGATCCTGACGCGGCGTTGGCATTTACGGACAAACTGTTTGATAAAAGCATAAATCTGCTGGCATCATTGGATGTGCACGGCAGCGAACTGGCCCGATCGGAAGATCTGCGGATTTATCTGACCAAGAAAAAAATAGAACTGGGTTCGCCGAAACCGAATCCCGCGCTGCGCGTCGGATGGGGCGGGTTTCAGAAAAAGTATCTGGCGGCGGCCGAGAAAGACGGCGCATACGGTTTTGTTGAATCGGTATTGCGGCGCGAATTCAAGACAGACGACGCGTCGCAGATTTTGACCGCGAAAATCATGCGCGCGCTGATTCCTGAAATCCGGGCCGGCAATATCGGCAATAATCACAGATTTTCAGACCTGTGCAAAGCGGTTCTGAACTCTAAATCTTTGCCAAAAGAGAGATTCCAAGATGATAATTTTGCATGGGACGAAATAAATAAAAATTCGCCGGCGTATGCGGAATTGAGCGCGATTTATCCTGGATTCATGGCGGCGCTGGCGGAATCGGGCCGGACGCTCAAAGAATGCGACGCAATTATGGACAGGATATGGAACGATTATTCCTTGCGGTTGCCGCCATCAACCTGGCCCGAGATGCAAAATGTTGGCGATTTGATTGACGAATTGCTGCTGGCCGCTGACAAGAATTCGGCCGAAAGGACGCTTCCCAACATAAGGGAGCACCAGATTTATATAAAATATTTCAGATTTAATCTGCCGAAACAGGACTTTGCGCCGGGCGAACGCGTGCCATGGCTGAATCTGTTGCTGTGGGCGGATGATATTAATGAATTGCAATGGGTCTTACAAGATGTATTCAATTTATCCAGTAAAAAAATGTCAATAATTGACGGATTTTATTATTATAACACTAGCAGCGGATATATGAAAATCGGCCCAGATGGGATATTACACGGCCTGGTGGATTCACTTGTGTTTTACGAATTATTAAATATACAGAACATCAAAAAATATGCCGCGAAAACAAATGCTCTTGCGGATTTGCTCAACGGGGCCAGAGATCCGCAATCCGCGGCCGCGGTTTTTTCAGAGAATGACGATTATGACAAAATTTTTAATAATTATATGAATATCGGTTGGGAAATAATTTCTGAATATTATAAGAAAAACGGTGATGACGGCGGCAGCGGATACAAGACATTCGGCGCGGGCGGCGGGAAATTCTGGCCAGATAACCTGGCATCTGCGCTGGTAAAAATGGCGTGCGTTTCCGGAAAATTTGGTTATTCCGTAATTGAAAGGCATATATTTGTTGATGGCCGCGACGATGGCAAAGAAATATGGTCCCCGGCCGCCAAGGACGCGATAGCCATAGAATATTTATCGCGGATATCAGATTTCAGATCTCTTACACATAAAATAATTGATTATGCGATTTCCAGACTGCCAGACCGGCAGTTTGGCGATATTTTTGCACGGCTTTGCGTCGTTCCGGATAACAGTTTGTATCAGATGCACGGCACGCAGTACCCAAATATTTATATTGCTGGAAAAATATTTGGCGGCGCGCCCGATTTTCTAAAAATTATCAGCGATCTGGATAAAATGTCATCCGTAGATTCATCAATAATCAACAAAGCGTTATTAAAGTTGTTTTGGGATGCGCTGAATAAATCCGGACAAATTCCAATAGATGCCCAGGGCTTGCTTGACTGGTACGCGGTGTGCGAACATGCTGGTCTGTTCGCTGACAACCAGGGTGATTTTCTGGACCGTCTGGTTGACGCGATTGCGGCATTGCCGAATCCCCAGGAAATGTCTGCGGCGGTTTTAAGCGGCAATTATTTTTCAGACAAAACTTATCTGAACCGGCGCGGGCCGTTGAAATTCATGGACCAGCGTGCCGGGCTGATAAATTTATACTTGGCCGAATCTGTCAAGAAAATTGGCATTGATGATGGCAGCGCGGAAAAACTGGCCGCAATCCGCGCTGAATCAGACCGCATCGCCGCGTATAAATTTGACGCGCAGACCCAGCAGCAGATTTTGGAAATGCTGTCCAGGCGGGTGGTATCCCAGGCGGCGGCCGCAAAACTGTTGGGCGACAAAAAAACGATTACGGTTGACGCGGCCGATTTTGATAAGCATTCAGCCAAGGGCCACTTGTTTGACGCACTTATGGATGCCGTCGGATACAGGTCGGAATCCATTATAAATTTTCTGCTGTCGCCGCTGACGGATGAATCCGTGGCCAAGATTCCAGAAATAATGCTGGGACGGGCTGGCGCGGAAACATTTCGCCAGATTCACAAGGCTTATGCCGACGCGTCCATCGCGGAAAAGACCGTCGTGATGGACAAATTGTTAAGCCGCATGAAAATATCATCCAGCATGAATAACAATGTTGATTTCGTCGCAAATTTGTATTTCGGCGATGACGGCAAATATTCCGTTATGGCGAAAATCATTTTGTCCAGCGTTGTAAAAAATTTCGGCAACGCGGGTCCGACAATGCTGGCCGCAATTGCCGCGTCCGGGCATCTGGGTGATGAAAAATCAGATGCGGGCGATGCGGATGCCTTGGTTGGGCGCGGCCTGCGCCAGTTCTTTGAGACGATGGGCCCCGCGTGGATAAAATTCGGGCAATTGGTGTCGTATATCAACGGGCTGCCGGTCGGCATCCGCCGCGAATTGGCGCGTTTGCGCGACAGCGCGGAATCGCCGAACAGGGCGGAAATTTTTGACATAATTGAACGGACCGTTCCGAATGAACTGCGCGCGCGCATCGGGCGCGTCGGGGAATTGTTGGGCGCGGGCAGTTTTTGGATAACGGTCGCGATTGAATTTGACGGCGGTCCGAAAGTGCTGCAACTGCTGCGTCCGAATGCATCGGACAAGGCCGCGTTCGGGTTTGGCGTTATTGAAAAAACGGTCGCGGATTTGTCAAAAATTGATTCCGCTTATTCGCCGATGAAGAATATTGCAAAGCGGGCGCGGCAGTCCGCCGATACCGAGACAAACGCGATTGCGGGAAACGCACAGTTTGTCGCGGCGGAAAAAATGTATTCCGGAACCGCGGTTGAAATTGACGGGGTGAAATATTCGCCGCGCGCGGCCAAGTGGAACTTTTATGGCGACGGCTATAAAATTATGGACATGGCGGCGGGCCGGTCGCTGAACAGCGACGAATTGCCGCTGGATAAAAAGCACGACATGGCGCGCGCGTATGTCGCGCTGGAACTGCGCAACATGCTGGCCGGCGGCGCGTGGGATATTGACCGGCATGCAGGCCAGCAGAATTTTCAGGTTTTGCCCGACGGCAATGTCGCGATAAATATCTTTGACACCGGCGGCATGATGATGCGGCGGCCAGGCAAGAATGACCGCTTGATGCTGGGCGATTTGCTGGAATCTGTCGCGAATTCTGTCGCGCATGGCCGGGATTTGGCGGTCGCGATTTCTAAAAAGACCGAAGAGATGTCAAAGAAAGCCGGAATTCTGGGCGTAAACGCCGACTATATCGCGGATATTCAGAAAGGTTTGTTTGCGCTTTCCGACATAATTGAATACTCTAAAAATCCCAGCAAATCGTTAAGCGGCGCGGAACTGAATGAAATAATTTCGGCGGTCGTTGGCGCCGGCGCGATGGACAAGTTTATAAAACTGGGCGTTGCGGCCAAAATGCTGATGCGCGGCAAGCGGCCGGCGGTATCGGCCGGGCAGGGCGGCATCAAGTTTGTCTTTGACGCGCCGGATGAATTCGTCCCGGCGGTCCAAATGGATAAAAATCAGGCTGAGATTTCATATTCCGAAACAATCATGGGTATTGACAAGCGGTATATTAAAGACCAAAATGATGGCAAAGGCGAACGATGAGAAAAACTGCAATCTTTTATCTGTTATCTTTCATTTGTCTGGCGGCGTGCCAGACCAAGCACCGCGGGTATGTGTTCCCGGATGATATTGACGCACAGGCGGCCGGCGTGAAGACTGTCGCGGGACTGGAAGAGAAATTCGGCAGCCCCCAGGGTCAGACCCTGTACGGGCGCGAAAAAATATTGATGTATTACGGCGCGGATGAAAACTATAACGGGCCGTTTCCGCATTCGTTTTCCAATAAAACCGCGCTGTTCGCATGGGCAGACGGGGCGGGACGCATTACAAAAACGCGGGTTCTGCACGATGGGGACTTTGCCGGCATTGGTCTGGACGGCGATGAAACGCCAATCCCGGCAGCGGTTGAATTGAACGCGCTGCAAGAATTGATGAATAATGTCGGGCGGTTTTCGCCGGCTGGTCTGGGGCAGTGAAAGTGTAGGTGAAGGTGGAGATGAAGGTTAATGGCCTACACTTACACCTTCACCTACACCTGCACTTTAATTTGCGGATGTGCATTTTCTGTGGTATAATCGCCAAAACTGGGGCTTTTACATGGCGGCAAAGAAATTAAGTTTCAAGAATGGCGATTTTGTGGTCTATCCGACGGTTGGCGTGGGCAAATTGCTGCGCACCGAAGAGCAGAGTGTCGGCGGACAAAAAATAACGCTGTTGGTTATAGAGTTCGAGCGGAACCGCATGACCCTGCGCGTGCCGGTTGACCGCGCGGAAATATCAGGCCTGCGCCCGCTGGCGTCCCCAAAAGAATTGAATAAAATTATTGAAAGCGCGCGGGACAAGCCGGTCGCGAAAAGGCTTATCTGGGCGCGCCGGTCCGCCCAGTATGAAGAGAGCATTAATTCCGGCGACCCGGCCCGCGTGGCGGATGTTTTGCGCGATCTGCGCCGCCGCGAACCGACGGATATGATGAATTTCTCGGCCCGCGGATTGTATCTGCGCGCGCTGGAAAGAATGGCCCAAGAGTACGCGATTCTGCACAAGATTGACTTGGATTCCGCCACATTGAAGATAGAAGACATGATGGGCGTGCCGCCGGAACTGGATCTGAACGCCGTTGACGAAGATCTGGAAGAAGAACTGGAAGAAGATTCGGAATAGCGGCAGGGTATTTGTGTGTATTGTATTTCCTTGAACTGAATATTCCCCCATCGTCATCCCGCACTTGATGCGGGATCCAGGTAGAATAACGCACAATTTTGCGTTGCAAAATTGACAGCAATGACCTGGATTCCGGGTCGCGCGCTGACGCGCTTGCCCGGAATGACGATGGGGGATAGTGAGCGCAAAAAGATGAGCAACTTTATTTCAATTCATGATACAATAAGTATAAGTCATAAATTCTTCATAAAACATGTCCGATGAATTCACCCTTTTATCAGGCGAAAAAATCCCGGTAATTTTTACAACGCGGCGCGGATTGAAAAACATCTGCGTTCGGCCGCGCGCTGCGGCGCGGCGCGAAATCCGCGTGTCAGTCCCGGCGGCGGCGGGGCGCCGCGCCGCGCTAAATTTCATGGAATCGCGCCGCGGCTGGCTGGAAAAATTTTTCGCAAATGCGCCGGCCGCGGCCGCGCCGCGAATTTCGCCCGGCGATACAATTACTATTTTTGGAAGTCCGTACGAATGCCCGCTTATCGCGTGCCGGCCCGAGTTTTATCAGCGGCGCGTTCGCGATAAAATTCGGGAAATGTTTTTAATCCGCGCTCGCGAAATTATCCGCGCCGCGCCGCGGGGGTTGCATCCGACGCGCCTGACGGCCCGCGATACGACCAGCCGTTGGGGATCTTGCTCGGCTTCTGGCGCGATTTCGCTGTCCTGGCGGCTGGCATTCGCGCCGCCGGAAATCATGCGCTATGTCATTCTGCATGAACTGGCGCACCGCCGGTTTATGAATCATTCGCCGGAATTTTGGAATCTGGTCGGGCAGTTGTATGACGGGAATGTCGCGGCCGCGCGCCGCTGGCTGAACAATCATGGCGCGGAACTGCACAATAAAATTTGATTTTCTGACTTTTTCGCGCTATAATAGCCCGCATGAACGCAGAATTTTATTCTTTGTCGTTTTCTTTTATCCATCACGCCGCCGGCGTGAATTCTTAGCATACCCGATTTAATACAAAATTTATCGCGTGCAATTTTGCGCGCGGATGCGCTATAATAAAAATCAAAAGGAATATAAAATGACAACAGAATTAAAATCAACAAAGCCGCTGTCGGGATTTGTGGAATTATTGCCGGCCCAGCAAAGATTTATGGACGATTGCGTCGCCCGCATGCGCGGCGTGCTGAAAAACGCCGGGTTTGAGTATTTGGACTTGCCCGCGGTCGAGCGTGCCGAAGTCTTGACCGATGCGGAAGATTTCGAGGATACCGCGACCGAAATGTATCTTTTCCAGAAAGGCGAGACCAAGATGGGGCTGCGCTATGACGGGACGGTCGGCTTGGCGCGGTATGTGGCGGGACACCTGAATGATCTGGCGTTTCCGTTCCGCGCGACCCAGTATTCCAAGCGGTATAGGGGCGAGCGGCCGCAAAAATACCGATATCGCGAATTTTACCAGCTGGACATGGACATTATGGGCGTGGGCCGGTTGTCAACAAACTATGACGCTGAACTGATTGCGGTTTGGGAACAGGTTTACAGCGTGATTCCGGAACTGGTCGGCCGGTACACAATTCGCATCGGCAGCCGTCGTTTTTGGAACGCGGTGTTTGACTGGATGGGGTTTGACGATGACGCGCGGCGCGCGGCGCTGGTGCTGATTGACAAACAGAAAAAAATGCCGGGCGACGAATTTCTGGCGGGGCTGGCAACGGTTTTTAGAGAAAATGCAGATTTAATTAACAGTGTTTTTACAATCGGTTATTCGGTTTTATTAAACTGTGATGTTAATATTGATGCCGCGATTGCGGAATTGGATGATTTTGGAAAACTGCTTGAATGTTCCGGGGTGAAAAATTTTCAGATAGATGTGGCGATTGTTCGCGGACTGGGGTATTACACTGGTCTGGTATATGAAGCGGTATCGGACGATTATCCGGAATTGGGATCAATCGGCGGCGGCGGACAGTATGAAAATCTGGTCGGAAAATTCAGCAAGACCAAGATTGCCGGCGTCGGATTGGCTATTGGCATAAACCGCGTTGTCGCGATGGCGATTGATTCAGGACGAATTGATTGGTCAAAATATGAAACGCCGGCAGATGTCGCCGTGCTGGTTATTGGGCAGCAGCAGGCAGCGTACGCGATAAATGTCTTGAATGAATTGCGCGGCGCCGGGGTTGTTGCGGTGCCGTACCTGGATACTGATAAAAAATTCAAGAATCAAATTGAATTTGCTGATAAAATTGGAAGCAGGTTCAGTGTGATAATCGGGGAAGATGAAGTAAGTTCTGAAATGCTGACGGTTAAAAATATGACCAGCGGCGATCAGCAAAAACTGGCCCTGGCGGATGTTATAAAGTTGGTGAAATAATGATAGCGGGACAAAAATTAAAAGATATTCGGGCGCGCGCGACCGAGATAGAAGGTTTGATGAACGGTGGAAATATTTCCGGGGCCGAATTATCGCGGCTGTCCAAAGAATATTCAGCGCTGAATGAAATCATGCCGATTATTAATGAATATTTTCGCATCCAGGCCGGGATTGATGACGCGACCGAGATGTTGCGCGAACCGGAATTAAAAGGTATGGCCGAAGAACAATTGGCTGAATTCAACAAGTTGTTGCCAGAAGTAGAGAAAGGACTTCAAGTTGCCTTACTACCCCGGGACGATGCGGACGACCATTCGGTTATCGTTGAAATTCGCGCCGGGGTTGGCGGTGAAGAATCTGCTTTGTTCGCTGGCGACCTGTACAATCAGTATAAACTTTACGCTGCCCGGCATGGTTGGAAGATAGAGGTTATAGAAGAAAATCCAACCAGTCTGAACGGGTACAAGGAAGTTGTTTTTCGCGTCGCGGGCCAAGGCGCGTTCGCCCGGTTTAAGTTCGAGGGCGGAATCCACCGTGTTCAACGGGTTCCAGAGACAGAGGCGTCCGGCCGTATTCATACTTCCGCCGCCTCCGTCGCGGTCATGCCCGAAGCGGAGGAGTTGGATGTCGTGATAGACGACAAAGATCTGCGCATTGACACTTACCGATCCAGCGGGGCGGGCGGTCAGCATGTCAATAAAACCGACAGCGCGGTTCGCATAACCCATTTGCCGACCGGGATAGTTGTCGCGTGTCAGGATGGTCGTTCCCAATTGTCAAACAAAGAATCCGCAATGAATGTCTTGCGTGCAAAACTGTACGAAAAACAACGGGTTGAACAAGAAACCAAAAGTGGCAATTTAAGAAGGTCAATGGTGGGCGGCGGCGATCGCAGCGAGAAAATCCGGACTTATAATTTCCCGGAACAGCGGGTGACGGACCATCGCATAAAATTGACGCTGTACAAACTGGACGATATTTTGGCGGGCGGGGCTGGCCTGGATGAAATGATTGACGCAAACACCGCGGCGGACAAGTTAGAGCAGTTGGCAAATATTGATTGACTGATTACTGCTTTTTAACTTACAATGCATGCGCAAAGGGGGGGCAAATGAAAAAAATTCTATTGGAATTCAAGGCGTTCATTGCCAAGGGCAGCGCGATTGACATGGCTGTCGGTATCATTGTCGGCAGCGTGATGACCGGGGTCGTGAATTCTTTGGTCAAGGATATCATTATGCCGCCGATCGGGTTGCTTATCGGCGGGGTGGATTTTTCCAACTGGTTCATAATTATTCGCGGCGGCGGCGAAGGCGCGGTTTATCATACTGTCGCGGCGGCGCAGTCCGCGGGCGCGACCACGCTGAATGTCGGGCTGTTCATCAACACTCTGGTCAGTTTCTTTATAACAATGTTTGCGGTGTTCATGATTGTGCGCGTTGTCAGCAAAGTTCGCGCTCATTCGCCGGCGGCGATAACAACGCGGATTTGCCCGTATTGCCAGAAATCGGATGTCGGCGTTAATGCGACGAAATGCCCGTATTGTTTGAGCGCGCTGAAACCTGTAAAGGCCGCGCCGGTCGTGGCGGCAGAACCTGAAATTTCGTTGAAAAAACTGGCAGAGTTGGGCGACGGCATGATTAAAAAAGTAAAAAAGGCGGTGAAAAAATGATATTTCTTGTATGGTTTGTATTAATATTGATAATTGCAGTTCTGATTATCCAGATACCGATACGGGTGGCGGTTTTGCGCGGGATAACCGGCAGCGAATTGAGCGCTATACGGATTCTGGCATGGTGCGGATTGCTCTTTGGCATTACCTGGGTGGTCGCGCTGATACTGTCGCTGGTATGGAAGCCGGGCGATTGGGTCGCCAAGGATACCAATCTGGATAAATTGGAAAAACTGCATAAATTGCTGAAATCCGGCGCGATAACCAAATCGGAATTTGACCGGGAAAAGAAAAAGTTGATTTAATTGGCATGAACGATGTTTAATTGTTCGCGGCAAATCAATAAAAATCCGTTGATTTTCGTTTTATCTGTGTTAATATTGCACAACGCCGGGGATATGGCGGAACGGTAGACGCTGAGGACTTAAAATCCTGTAATCATTACGATTATATGGATTGTAAATCTGCCAGAAAAGATTAGATTTAAGCGGGTTTGCGACGATTGTTATAAATTTGCAATTTCCTAAATTTTTCTTTTTGCTACCTATTTGCTACTGACGGCAATAAAAAGTGTTGATTTTCGTTCTTGAAAATTTAACATTAGTAAAGTATAGTTTTCGGAAATGGTCTTGTGGCGGAATGGTAGACGCTGTGGACTTAAAATCCATTGAGTATTGCACTCGTGCGGGTTCAAGTCCCGCCAAGACCACCATTTTAAGAGAACTACACATGGGCAAAAGACCGATAAAAGATAGTGTCTTAGACAGACCACTTCCCCCGAAAGTTTTTATAGAGGGCCTCCGAAAGATAAGCCCCGCTGTTGCACATGATACACTGGATTCTTGTTTGGTTGAAAAAGAACAGGCATTGTTTGAGAAATATGGTCTTGTCAGACCCAAAAAATTACCCAAAGTCGTTAGAGAATTTATACAAAAAATGGCCGTTGAATACGGCATTGTTGGGTTTATGCACCGAGAGGAAGTAAAGACACCAGGACAGCCCACTAAGTGGCTTGGTAATGACGGCGTATTACTTTATAACCGCGTTGAGCAACATAAAGCCAAATTCCCGAAAAAAACAAAATTGACTGATATAATGAAAGATATAAAAGCGGAATACGGATATAAAGAAAGCGCAGAAAATCTTTATACCAGGTATTATGGAATGTTGGATAATCCGCTGTCTTATATCAGTATAACTCTGGCACGCAAAAACAATAAACCTTTGACGGATGCACAGCGACAAAAGATTCTTGAAATTGAATCGCTGCTATAACGATTCGTTATACTCTTATTCCAAATAATAAAAGTATCCCAATCCGCCTTCTGCGGATTTTTTACATATTTTTATACTTTTATTATTTTTCTATACACGGATTTTTCCAAATGAAAAAATACAAGTAAACAAGGCGATTCTGCTGTGTTTATACGAAAGGAAATGAAAATGGAAAATCAAGACAATACAGGTTCGGCGGTTCTTATGTCGCAAACAGAGGCGGCAAAGTATCTTGGCACGACTATCGGCACTCTGAACTCTTGGCGGCATTATGGGAAACAAAAAATTCCATTCGTGCGTTGGGGAAAATGTATCAGATACCGCAAGGCAGACCTGGATATATGGATTGCGTCGCAAACAGAAAACAAAGTTGAAGGGGCATAGGGTGGGCATAATTTTAGAATTGTGCCACCCCAGCCCCTTTTTTCAATTTATGGCCCCGCGCAAATACTGCTTTATTTCGTCCGCATTTGCATCGTGTTTTAATGACTGGCAAAGGCGGCGAATGTCTGAAAAACAATAAGGAAAATTGAAAACTTTTCCAGTTTTCACATACAACAAAAGGGATATGAAAATGAACCGACAGCACGAGCAAATCAGACAAGCGATATATGACGATTTATCAAGTTTTGAGCCGACCTTTCATATACCACTGCAATTTGATACAAACCATAAACCGAAAGATATTGAAACATTGAAAAGATATGTTCGTGTGGTTATGGGGCGGTGGGAACGAGCAATGTTGGGGGCAAGGTGGAGGCGTAATCACATCACTTTCAGAATGATTGCAGAAAAGAACGCCGTCTATGGTTGGCATGGGCATATATTATTAAAAGACCAGGCACACAACAAAAGAGAAATACACAATAAATTCCAAACGGCAAAGAAAAAGCCGCGCGAGCCAATTCCAGATTTATTAGTATTACGAATTAAAAAAACACCCGCGCGATTACACAAGTATGTTCTTAAACATATATGGCCCGACGGAACAAGACGAATAGATACCAGTGTTTGGATTCCGTCCGAGGAATTGTTTAATTTATCACTAAAACCGACACCAACCGACACGCCATAACCAGCGGCTAGCCGCTGGTTATGGCGTGTCGGTATTAAAAATCCCAGAATTACGGGAAAAATACGCGATTGTTAAAGTCCCGCCCAGAAATAAGCGATGTGTGCAGGCACACATCGCTTATTTCTGGTTTGTATTATCTTTCAGATAGATTATACAGGCAAACGGGGGCCTGCGTCAATTACATATTATTTTTTGCCTGTTTTCCGCGTGGTTTGTGCGAATGTGTATGCCCCCATATTCCACTTACCCGCCCCAATAATTCTTAAAAGGGGTGTGCCAGGGCCTCTGTTAAAATTTTGCCCACCCTATGCACAATTTATTTGTTTATTTTTTATGTTTTAGAATGTATACTTTGTCTTGAATCCATTGGGAAGTGGGTTCGGGAACCTTAGAAAAGTTCTTTGATTTAGCGATGCCTTGCATTGTATTTCCCAATATCGGTGTCTTGTATGCCGATATTTCCTGGCCGTAATTTCATTAAAAAAATCATGGTCGGGTTGTCGCAGTCATAAAATAGGGGCAACCCGAAAACTGCGAGGTCATACTAAATCATGATTTTTCTAACATCCCGACCGCCAATTCCTGTTGGCGGTTTTTTATTTAGGAGTTAGATATGAAAAAACTAATTTTGATTTTATCTATATTTGTTTCGGCTTGCGGCGGTGTGTCAGATAGGCGCATAACCGACAATAATGTTTTTGATTATATTGAGGCAAGAGAAAGCACAACCAACAACGACGGGGCTTTTTTCGCGCCCGCAAATAAAAAGGATACTGCGGGATGTATTCCACTTGAAAAAGACGAATGCTATAAAAAGGATATACGGCTGGGCGAAAGATTGAACATCAAAGAATACGAAGTGTCTTTTAAGGGCGGATATGTTGAAAGTCGCGACCCGCAGGGTAAACTGCTTGTCGCGGCCGCGATTGTTGCCGCACAAGACGGATTTAGTTTTATAGCCCCATTGTCAAATTGGTTGTATAGTTCACAATCAACTAGACCAGTTGCTTATACATCGGGAAACTACGGCCTCTATACAACATCTGTTTATAATGAAACAAGATACTATGAGAGTTATAGCATGAAATTTATTGCCTATAATAATTATGACGATATAAAAAATGGAATTTTAACCGATACATGGTCAGAGAATAATGGCAAGGGTTCTTTATATTCAGATTTATACAATGGCGAGGACTACACTCTGCAACTGAACGCCAAATTTGGATACAAAGAACACCAAGGGGGCTATTCCTCATTGTCGCATATTGCGAATGCCTGGAAAACGACCTATGATGTTTCACAGATACTTCAAGGCGAGAATATGCAGGGCAAGGTCGGAAAATATAAAATAAGCCGCTATCAGCCGTCAAATTATACCCCCGTCAGCGAAAAATACAAACAATAGGTCAGCGCATTATTTTTCTGTATCGTCGGACTTGATATAACTTAGCATTTTATCCTCGGCTTTTTGCATGGATTCTAAAACTGGGTCATTTAGCAGGCGGGCATAAACATTTGTTGCGGCCAGGGATTTATGTCCCAATGATTTACCGATAACCGACAAACTCGCACCTTCTATCGCTTGATAACTGCCAAGTGTCCGACGCAAATCATGAATTCGCAAATCTGGCATTCCTATTTGTTCTCTGAATCTTATCCATGGATTACGAAAATCGCCTATATGTTGTCCTGCGGTCTTGTCCCATGGCGCGGGGAACACCCACCCACTTTTCGCCGTCTTTTTCATATCGGTTAAAATCTTTGTTGCAGTGGCCGACAATGGCACGCGGTGCGGTTCGTTGTTTTTCGTGTCGGGAAAATACACAAATCCATTTTGCAGGTCTATATTATCCCAGCGCATAGAAATCATATTGTCGGCGCGTTGGCCAATAAAAAGGGATAACAGAACATAGTTCTTGAACATCGTATGGGTTTCTTTGTTCAGCGCGGCAAAAAATCGCGTCAATTCGTCGGGGGACAGAAAGCGGTCGCGGCTTTTTTCTGGGAACTTATGAATCCCTGCCGTTGGATTGCCTCTGTCTGCGGGATAACCCCATATAGTCGCTATATTATACATGTGTCTAAGAAGGGATAACATACGATTAGCCGTATATGGGCTAAGCCGTTTATTTAGGTCATTGTGTAGCCGTTCTATTTCGTCGCGCTTTATCGTTATCATTTTACGGCTGTGGAAATCAGAAAGGTAATTATTAAAAATCGTTTCGTCGCGGGCCTGGGACGATTCCTTTTTGCGGATTTCGCCATGGCGCGGCTTGTATTGTGTTTCATAGAATGTTTTCAGTGTCATATCGCGCAATTCGTCGCGGCGGTTTGCACTGGGGTCTTTGCCGTTGATAGACAACTCTTTCAGTTCGTGGGCTTTCTTGCGTGCATTTACAAGTTTTGTATCCCCGACGCGCCCGATTTTAACCCTGCATGGTCTGCCCAGGTGTTTCATATAGGCATAATAGGTCTTTGTTCCGCCATAGGTAATAATCACGCACAAGCCGTCTGTATTATTCTTATCATAATACACGGCTTGATTTTCGCCTTGCGCTGGGGTGGACAAGTCTGCTAAACTCTTTTCTGTAAAGTGGATATGGTTGGGCTTCATTCTGCTACCTATTTGCTACTAAAAGCGGTATTTGCTACTAAAAATGGTTGTTTGCTACCGCATTTGGTTAAAGTAATTATAAAGCAGAATCGGCGGAATATCAAGGATTATTTAAGTTTAATCAAGATTGTTAAAGCAATGATTAAAAGACTTAAAATCCTTTGATTATTGCAATCGTGTGGGTTCAAGTCCCACTATCCCCACCACCCTTCGCGTCTGCGACGCTTCGGGTGGCAAGCCACCAAAATAAAGAAAGCAGCGATGTCGCAAAATTTAGATCTTTTAATCAATGGATTGCCGAATTCAACCGGGCTGCCACAGACCCTGGATGAAGTCATCGGATCGGCGCGCAGCGGCGCGGCGGACTGGTTCCAGAATGTTCCGGGCGGCGATTTGGCCATGGCCGGAAACATTGCGCGCCAGATAAACCAAGGCGCAAAGATAAACACCGGGCGGGCCCGGCTGCGCGCGGCGATTGAATCGCGTGTTGATTTTTCAGAAATGGCAAATATTGCCAGGCAGATAAATGCCAGATAAAAGTATTGAAATATATAAAATATCTGTTAGAATACAGCCGATTTAGATAGCAAAAAGGAATCAAAATGGCAGTGCAAAAAAGCAAAGTATCAAAAGCCAGAACCGCCCAGCGGCGCAGTCATGACGCATTGGATGTCATGCCGGCGTCCGTCTGCACCAAATGCGGCGAAAAACGCCGTCCGCATCATGTTTGCCCGGCTTGCGGGACTTACGACGGTCGGGCTGTGGTTAAAAAATAACCATGTCCGCGCAAAAAATTATTGCGATTGATGCGATGGGGGGCGATCATGCCCCCCGCGCTGTTTTGGGCGGCATCAACCAATTCTTGTTTCAGAACCAGGACGCTAAAATAAAGTTCCGAATTTTCGGGGACGAGCGGCGCATTCGGCCTCTGCTGAAAAAGTACAAGCGCGTCGCAGCGGATTCCGAGATAATTCATTCGTCCGGTGTTATAAAATCAAC
Organism: Rickettsiales bacterium; assembly: GCA_031260805.1. Lineage (GTDB taxonomy): Bacteria > Pseudomonadota > Alphaproteobacteria > Rs-D84 > Rs-D84 > JAISKV01. The sequence goes on along the minus strand of JAISKV010000005.1, from coordinate 15,728 downwards.
CGACAAGCCGCGCGATGTCATTCGCCATGCGTCCGACACCAGCATGTACATGGCTGTGCGCGATGTCCGCGAAGGGAACTCCGTCGCGGTGGTCAGCGCGGGCAACACCGGCGTGCTGATGGCTTTGTCAAAGTTGGCGTTGAAAACATTGGATGGAATTTCGCGGCCTGCGATTACAACCATGCTGCCGTCCGGCGGCGGCGACGGCCGCGTGGTCATGCTGGATCTGGGTGCGAACATTCAATACGATGCGTTCAATCTGTTTGACTTTGCAATAATGGGCAGCGTGTATTCAGAAATAATGGCCAGGACGACACGGCCGAAACTGGGTATTCTGAACATTGGCGAAGAAGATCAAAAGGGCGATGAAGTTCTGATAAAACTGAACAAGGTCTTGCAGGAAAACGCCGCGGTTCTGCCGTATCATTATGTTGGATTCGTAGAAGGCACCGATATCAGCGCGGGGCTGGTGGATGTTGTCGTGACCGACGGGTTCACCGGAAACATAGTTCTGAAAACGGTGGAAGGGACAGCGAAACTGATAACGCGCGTGATGAAGGAGACTTTTTACAAGTCGTGGATTTTCATTTCATTGTCGTTCATGCTGGCGCATGTATTCAAGCGGTTAAAGAACAAATTGGATCCGCGGTCTTATGCCGGCGCGGTGTTTCTGGGGCTGAACGGATTCAGCGTCAAGACGCACGGGAACAGCGACGCGATTGCGTTCGCGAACGCGATTTCATACGCGGCGAATCTGGCGAATGCGAACTTTAACGACAAGATAGCGCAGCGCGTTGAAAAACTGGCGGCAATACGCGTGGAATTGGGGGAGTAAATGGGAAGCAAACTTATCGGATACGGGTCATATCTGCCTGAAAAAATAATGACGAATGAAGATTTCGCGCGGATTATGGACACGACTGACGAGTGGATTGTAAGCCGGACCGGAATGCACCAGCGGCACTTTGCCCGCGATGATGAAACGGTTGCGGACATGGCGACGGCTGCGGCGATGCGCGCGCTGGAAAACGCAAAGATTTCAGCGGACGATCTGGATATGATTATTGTCGCGACGACGACGCCTGAATTGGATTTTCCGTCAGTCGCGCTCCAAGTTCAGGGACGGATTGGCATCACGCGCGATGTTCCGGGATTTGATGTGCGCGGCGCGTGCAACGGATATATTTACGCAATGCATTGCGCGCGGGCTTTTTTCACGGCGGGCATGCACAGGCGGATAATGATTATCGGCGCGGAAAAGATGACGCGCTTTATTGATTGGACCGACCGGTCCAGCGCGGTGCTGTTCGGCGACGGCGCGGGCGCGCTGATATTTGAGTATACGGACAGTTTTTATAGCGGAATTATTGATACGGTCGTCATGGCGGACGGCCGCGGATTTGACATGCTGCACGCGACGCCCGATCACCATATTTTCATGAACGGGCCGGAAACATATAAAAAGGCTGTGACCTGCATGCCTGATGCCGCGCGGTATATAATGGAGCATGCCGGCATAACGGCCGAGAACATAGATTGGATTATCCCGCACCAGGCGAATCTGCGAATTATACAAAGCGGGGCGGAAAAACTGGGGTTCCCGTTTGACAAGATAATTCTGACGGTCGGCAAGCATGCGAATACCAGCGGGGCCAGCGGGGTCTTGGCATTGGCCGACGCGCTGGATACCGGAATGATTAAGCAGGGCCAATTGATCTTGTATCCGGCATTCGGCAGCGGCTTGACTTGGGGCGCGGCGTTGTTTAGAATCTGATCAGATGAAGATTTATGAAAAAGATTTTAATGCGGCGATAGCCGGCGTTCGCGGGATTCTGATATTCGGACCTGATGCGGGCCAGGTTGACGAATTTGCGGACCGCGCCGCGCAGAAACTGGAAATTTCCCCTGATAATTTGTATGCCATAGAAGCCGGAGAGTTAAAAGAAAAATCCGACGCTCTGTTTGCCGAAGCATGCAGCCCTTCGTTTTTCGGCGGACGAAAAATGGTGCTGGTCGCCAACGCGCGCGACGGCGATTCCGCCACATTGACAGAGTTATGCGCCGCGCCGGGACTGGACGCGTTTGTCGTCATAACAGCGGACAATCTGACAGCCGGCGGAAAACTGCGCGCGTTTGCGGAAAACGCGAAAGACTTTGCATGCCTGGCGTGCTATGCGGACAGCGCGGACGGACTGGCCGCGCTGATTCAGAAAGATTTGTTCGCGACCAATTCCATCAAAAGAATTGATCCGGACGCGATGCAGTACATGTGCGTCCATCTGGGCGGCGATCGCGGAATCGTGCGGTCATTCTTGAAGAAAATAGCGATTTACTGCGACGGGGCGGCTGTCGTGTCGCTGGCGGATGTTGAAAAATGTCTGCCGGACACCGGCGCGATGAATGTGGATGAATTCGTGTACTCGCTGACGGCCGGATATATGCAGCAGACGCTGCGCGCGATGGACCGGATATTTTTTGAGATGTCCGATTACGAGCATTTCATGATTTTATCCGCATTGACGCGGCATTTCCGGGCTTTGCTGAATGATGTTTCCGGAGGGATTTCGCCGCGCGTGTTTTACAAGTGGCAATCGCATTACGACGCGGCGCGGCGCATTTGGGAAGCCGGCGATCTGGTGTCCGTCCTGGACAGGCTGGCGGAAATAGAAACGCAGTCGCGGACAACAAAAATTCCATTGGAACTGCTGCTGCGCGACTTTGCGTTAAAGCTGGTTATCAAGGCGGCGAAAATGGCAATCAGAAAAAGAGGCCGTTGAAATGATCCCCAGTGTTTACGCCCCCAAAGACTTCAAGAAACTGCGCATTGTCGGCGACATTGTCGCACAATGCTTTGACCATGTCGCGCCGCATGTGCGCGCCGGGATTTCAACGGCGGAAATTGACAGGATTGCAAATGATTTCCTGGTGTCGCGCGGCGCGCGCAGCGCGGATTTCGGATACATGGGATTTCCCATGCACATCACGACCAGCGTGAATGATGTCATTGTTCACGGCATTCCGCGCGAAGATGAAATATTAAAAGACGGCGATATAATCAATATTGATTTGACAGCGGAATACCATGGTTTTTTCGGAGATGCTTCGCGGATGTTCTGTGTCGGAAATGTTTCCGCGCCGCACAGAAAATTGGTGCAGACGGCCCAAGATTGCATGAACACTGCTATTTCTGTCTGCGGCCCGGGCGCGGCGCTGTCCGAAATCGGCCGCGTCATAGAAGAAATCGCGACGGCGAACGGATTTTCAATCAGCCATGACTTTGTCGGGCATGGGATTGGAAAAAAAATGCACGACGATCCGCAGATTTACCATTGGTATGAAAAATCGCAGGAAAAGTTGAAAATGGTTCCAGGATTTGTCTTTACGATAGAACCGATGCTGTGCGAAAAATCGGCTGCCATGGTTATTGACGCGGATGGCTGGACCGCGCGAACGACGGACGGCGGCTGGTCCGCGCAGTGGGAGCAGACAATCGGAATAACCGAAGACGGTATTGTGATTTTTACAGAACCGCTGTCATGAAACAATGGCAGTTCCCCTCCCTTGGAGGGGTGGCCGCAGGCCGGGGTGGTTTACAGGATTTATGATTTATGAAGTATGATTTAAGGATGGAATGAATTTTAGTATTTATTAAATAAAACTTTGGTAAACCACCCCGCCGCTGGCGCGGCACCCCTCCATGGGAGGGGAACTGGATATGCAACTTACCAACTACCAAAAGGATGCGCATCATCCGTACAAACTACTATCATGAAAAAATTAATTTTTATCTTTTATCTTTTAATTTTTATTTTTCCAGCGGCGTTCGCCGCGACCGAGATCCGCGACACGGAAATAGAATCCGTTTTATACGAAATGGTCGCGCCAATCGGGCGCGCCGCTGGAATTCCTGACGGCCGCCTGCGCATTCATTTAATCGGCGACAACCAATTCAACGCATTTGTCATGGGCGGCGAAGACATTTACATTTACACCGGGCTGATTCAGAAAATTAAAAATCCAAATGCGGTTCAGGCGGTTGTCGCGCACGAACTGGGCCACATGACCGGCGGCCACATGGTGCAGATGTCCGACCGCATGGCCGCGGAAATGAAACGGATGCTGGTGATGCAGGCCTTGGGCGCGGGATTAATCGCGCTGAATCCCCAGGCGGGCGTCGGATTGCTGGCGGGGGCGGGCGGCATGGCCCAGCAATCGCTGCTGGCCTTTTCGCGCGACGAAGAACGCCAGGCGGACGCGGCGGGGCTTGATTTGCTGGCGCGTGCGGGGGTGCCGACGGCGGGATTTCTGGAAGTTATGCGGCTGATGCAGGACATGCAATCCGAAGATAAAATAAATCCGAACAATACGAATCACCCGCTGACCGCGGAAAGATTGCAGAATATAAAAGAGAAATTAAAAAGCATGAAACAGGATAAAACAGCGGCGCCGGATGAAAAATCTTACGCGCTGGTCCGCGCGAAACTGGACGGGTATCTGGGGACCCGGGATGCAGTTGCCGCGACTTACCCGGCCGCGGACAAATCCGATGCGGCGATTTACGCGCGCGCGATTTTCAACATGACGCGCGGCAATCTGGCATTGGCAAAAACCGGCGCGCAAACGCTAATCCGGCGGGGGCCCGGCAACCCGTTCTTTTATGAATTAATGGGTGATTTGGAATATAAATACGGGCATTACGACGACAGTATCGCTGCGTACGGTGCGGCATTGAAACTGCGCCCGAACGCGCCGCAAATCCAAACCGCGCAGGCATTGGTCTTGACCGAGCGGCGCCGGCCAGGGGACGCGGACAGCGCGGCGGGGCTTGCGAAATTGGCGATAATTTCGGATCCCGGCCCGCTGGCGTACTTTGTCTTGTCGCGCGCGGAAAAATTGCGCGGGAACGAAGGCGAATCCGATTGGGCGATGGCGGAATATTACAACTTGATTAAAAAGCCGGGCGAGACAAAAAAATACGCGAAATCCGCAATGGGAAAATTGCAAAAAAATTCCCCGGAATATCTGAAAGCGAACGATTTATTGAAAATAATAAAGGATAAATAATACCACTACCCCGCCGCTGCGCAGCACCCCTTCGCCAGCGAAGGGGATTTTGATGGCCTGCACCTTGAAACGAAGTCGGGACAATTCCCCTTCGCTGGCGAAGGGGGGCCGCGCAGCGGCGGGGTAGTGGTTTGATTATTGCAATAATTCAACTATTTTTTTGACCCCTGCCGCCGCATCGTCAATCTTGACAGAGTCGGGCAGGCCGGTTGTATCAATCGGCGTGCGGTATTTTACTTCCACGATTCCATTCGCGGTGTTCTTTTCAGAAACAATCAATTGCACAGGCGCGGCGATTAAATCCGCGTCCGCAAACTTTTCCCCCGCGCGCGCATCGCGATCGTCCAGGATAACATCAATTCCAGCCGCAATCAGTTCATCGTAAACGCGGTTCGCCAGACGCAAAGAGTCGCCGGATTTATCAGGAATTCCGATAACCGCGACCGCAAAAGGCGCAACCGCCATGTTCCATTTCGGCCCGTTTTCATCCGCGTCCTGCTCTATCAAACATGCCAGCGTCCGCCCGATGCCAATGCCATAGCATCCCATTATCGGATGCTGCTGCGCGCCGTCCGCGGTCGTGAATTTCAATCCCATCGCGACGGAATACTTTGTGGACAATTGAAAGATGTTTCCAACTTCCACGCCGCGCTCGGCCCGCATTTGCGCGCCGCATTTCGGGCAGATTCCATTTTCGGCGACTTCCTTGTTCGCGCTGTATTTGCATGCGTCGCAAAAGTAAACCGTGTCTTCGCCAATCGGGGACAGCCATTGGAATTCTTGGGAAAAATTTCCGCCCATGTCGCCGTTGTCGGATTCCGTCGCGAACACGCCGCGCAGTCCAACGCGTGCGAAAATCCGTTCGTACGCGCCGAACACGCGATGGTAATAGTTTTCCAAATCGCCCTGCGTTTCATGGAAAGAATACCCGTCCTTCATCGTGAATTCGCGCGTGCGGATAAGGCCCGCGCGCGTGCGCAGTTCATCGCGGTACTTGGTCTGAATCTGATAAACCATGAACGGCAGCTGGCGGTAAGTTTCCAAAACGGCGCGCGTGTAATCCACAACGACTTCTTCATGCGTGGGATTCAGAACATAATCAACCCCGTTGCGCCCCTTGAATTTCTGCAAGTTATCCATGTTGTCATAGCGGCCGGATTCGCGCCACAGATCCGCGCCGCTGACGACCGGCATGCGGATTTCCTGACCGTCCACCGCGTCCATTTCCGTGCGGACGATCTGCTCTATCTTGCGCTGCACGCGCAGGCCCAGCGGCGACAGGGTGTAAACCCCGGCCGTTGTTTGATGGATGTATCCGCCGCGCAATGCGATTTTTGTCCCGTGCGTGGTATCCAGACCGGAATCATTTCGTTCCAGTTTCACGCACAAGTTTTGTATTCTCATTTTGATTCTCTTTATTTGTGTTTGTTAAAATATTCGTTTATTTGAGCATGCAGCAACTCTGCAATTTGTTTGCGATTCAGTCCGGCGGTGTCCGCCGGCGGCAGCACATGCAGGTCCAGGCGCACGCCGCCGATTTTCATGATGTGAAACAATTGCCCGAATGCGCTGCGCTCTACCTTGCAATACGGCGGCTGGGTCATTTTCACATTATCAAAGTATGCATAGTCGTCGGCCATAACCTGGTCCGAAATTTTGTGGCCGCGCGCGGTGCGGTAATGCATGACGACCGGCTGGATTGTCAATTTGTCATTTCCTTCGGCAAACGAAAACATAGCGCTTTTCAACGGCAGGACATAAGTTCCGGATGTGGTCGTTCCTTCGGGAAAAATCAGCATCGGATATTTTACATTCATTATGGAATCGGCAATCTTTGCAGTTTCCGTCGCGGCCGCGCTGCGTTCCCGCTTGATGAATACAACGCCGACTTTTTTCGCGACATATCCGACCAAAGGCATTTTTTTAATGCCATCCTTGCCAATCATTCCCGCGCCGAATACAATCGGAAACACCGCGAATTCCAAGACGGAAATATGGTTGGACACAATCATCAGCGGGCGATTTTTTGATAATTTCACGCCTGTTTTTTTATAATGAACGCCGGAAACCCACATCAGGACAATCCAGAAAAAGCGGCTGTATGCGATTGAAATCCGGCCCGATGGCAGTATGGCCAGAATCGGCAGTTGCACGACAACCGCGCACCAGAACAAGAAAAATTTCACGCATGCGATAATGAATCTCATTTATTCCACTTTTTAATATTGGCATTATTCTTTGGAAATTTTATCACCATAATTGAATCACTATGGGTCTTTAAGTCAAAATGTATATCAAACTTATCCATCACCAGCATGGAAATTTTAATACCATTGGTTCGCGCGCATTTCAGAGCGGGCACAAAATCAGTATCGGCGGACAATAAAATTATGTGCCCGATAGTTTTATCATGAGCATATTTTGATATATCCATGCCAATGCGGAGATCTACGCCTTTTTGCTCAAAAATCGGATTAAAATCACTGTCTTCCAATTCACAGTTTTTACTATACGATTCTTCTTTGAGAGCCCAGCCACGGAATTTTAATTTCCCATACCGTATTGCAAAATAATTTTTTTGCCCGAGTTTGCCCAGCAGTCTGTCTTCGCCAATATGTTCTATATCTGTCTTGCTTATTGGTGATTTGACTTTTCCGCGAAACGGCAGGCAGTCATAAAATAATATTCTAAGCAAACTGTTTTTTTCATTAATTTGATCCATGCAGTCAAGGGCAAATGCTTCTATGCCATCGGCAGTATATGAACATTCGTTTTGCTTAAATATATGCCTCAAACATCCAGAGTCTATTAGAAAAATTGTCTTCATCATAATGCCCTTTCCAAAATTAAGGGTGGCAAAAGCCACCCTTATTAAATTGGCTCGCCTACGAGTCTAGCGGATATATACATATGTTAACCGAATTAACAGACTTTGTCAAACTTATTTTAATTTGCTCTTTTCCATATATTGCGCCATGCACGATGCAAAGTTGTCCATCGCGCCGACCGCCATTTTGCGCCAGACCGGGTTCGTCGGAAACCAACTTTCTATCAGGTGCGCCTGGGTTGTCTTGCGCAGCCGGCCCAGGTGCGCCATCTCCCAAATCCGGTCCCCCTGGTCCATGCGCTTTTTAATTACAGACGAAATGCAGGTGCCGGTTCCAATTTCCAAATCAGCCGTCATCGCGCCGGGAAATTGTGCTTCCAAATAATCAACCAGATCTCCGCCCAATGCCGCCGCGTTCACTTCCGCGCGATCGTCCGGGACGATACCGAATTTCTCCCCGAAAATATCGCGGAAAAATTCAGTATTTTTATGATTTGTCTGATGCGATACCAAAATGTCCTGGGATTGAATCTTTGTTTTTGGACGAAATATTCCGCATCCCGTGTGCAGTCCGATGCTTAACAATGATTTTGCATTTTTGGACATGACGGCATTGTAAATCTGCATGATCATTTCGTGTTCAGGCTCTGGTCCCGCGCCGCCGTAAAATATCCCGTCGCGAAATTCATATTGGCCGCGGGCCAGGGACTTGAACACCCCGTCGTCCTTGTGCGCGGCATGAAATTCGCGCATCAGGCTCAATTTTGTTTGCGCGCCGTTCCCGCGCGGATCCGACACGATCAAGTCATGTCCGATTGCGTACAGATCATTTCGTTCCGGCGCGGTTTTCCAATCGCGAAAGTTGCGGTTCAGATCAACATTGCTCGCATTTTCGCGCGACAGTTTATCCATGCCGTACCCGTTGATTATATGAATGATTGTTATCTGAAAATCATTCCAATACCGCGGATGCAGAAAGTCCGCGCCGCCATCCAGCCAACGCAGAATTGACGCGCTGCCGAAAAAGCCTTCTATCCCGTGCATTCCGGAATTAATCACGATTTTGCGCGGCCCGTCGCCCAGGTTAAGCGTCGGAATCCGGTAATCCGATTTCGGATGAGAATACCATTTCACCGGGCCGTATTTTTCCGCCGCCTGGATGAACTTTTGCGTCGCCGTCGCATAAGAATCTGAATATATTTTCATTAATCCCGCTCCAATTCCGCGTCTGCAATGTCATCCGGTTTCAGCAATAACTTGGCCAATGCCGCGACCCCGGTAAAGGGCAGGGACATGATTTTCCCGAATGTCTTGAACGGCCCGTATTTTATCTTGAACCTGTCAAATGACTCGCCGTCGCCGGTAAATCTTTTCTGGTAAGCGCTGGCTATCTTTTTCGTTTGCAATGTAACAAATACATCGTAAGTGTTGAACGGCTTGTCAATAAAAACCCCGCTGCCAAAGTCCGCGCCCAGCCGCAGATACCCCTTGACCAGCGGCGTCATCTGCGATTCTGCGATTTTCTTGTCCGCGAATTCGCGCGGCAGAATCTTCATGCGCGATAATTTTGGATTGACGCCTTCGGCAAAGTTTTCAGTCTTGACCGTCGCGCGCAACGACAGCGGCGCCAGATGATTGTAATACAGATACGAAATCGCATGCACTGATTCGGCCGGATTCGTACCGACCCATGACGCGACGCCGAACAGAATCACAATTTTGTTTTTTATGCAGTACTCGCCCAGGCCCAGCCACAGCAGGCGCATGACCAAGCCTGCATCGCGGTAGGCCGGATCCACGCAGGCGCGCGACATTTCGCCGATATTCCCGCGAATGCTGCGGATTTTGCGCAAATCGTATTCAGACTCTGTATAAAAGCCGTCGGTCTTTTCCGCAATTTCACGGTCAATAATGCGGTAAGTCCCGACAATCTGCCCATTGTGGAACACGCCCATGTAATCGGCGTAAGTGTCATAAGAATCGTATTCTTCGCGCAGTTGCCGCTGTTCTTCGGTTGCGGACGCCCCTTCTTCTTCAACAAAACATCTGTACCGCAATTGGCGCACCATACGCCGTTCTTCTTTGCTTCTGGTCAATCGGACTTCATAGTCGCGAATTTTAATAGCCATAAAAAATAATCCTTTGATAAATTGTACGGGAATTTTACCGGATAACTGGGGAATAGTAAAGGAAAAAATAGGTTTTAGGTTTAAGGTTTGAGGTTTAAGGTTTGATGTTGTCGGCATGATTACCTTAAACCTTAAACCTTAAACCTCAAATCTAAAACCTTCTAAAATGCTGTTTTGATCTTGGTCATCAAGATTGATTCGTTCCCAAACGCAGTCGTGTGATTCGGGTTGATTCTGTAAATAAAGCCGAACGCCGCGTTTGTGCCGGCCCCCAGTTTTGCGCGGTACGCGCCAGACAGCCGCGTTTCGCGCGCGTCCGGCGCCAACCCAATTTCCGCAACCCCGAAATCCTGTGTCAATTCATACGATCCGTCATCATGCTCGACAACGCCGTACCGGGCGTCCGCGTACCGCATCGCGCCGCTGGTCGCGGCCAGCGGCAGCGCCGCCGCAAAACTGAAATTACCGACATCCGCCGATACGGAAAATGCATTGGAATTCACATTCGTCAGGCCCAGGATAAGGTTGCCCGTGCCGCCTGTTTTTGTCGCCGCGATCGTTGCGCGCGCGCCGATTTTCAGCCAGTCCGCCGGTGCGAACGACACTGACGAGTCAATATAGGTCGTCCGCCCGCTGCCCATGGCCAGCAATCCGTCCGAATACGCCCCCAGCAGAGTGTTTGTTTCGTTCATAAACCCGACATTCGCATTGAATGACAATTTGCCGAAATTGTATCCCAGTCCGGACTCGCCGCCATTTATACGGCCGATTATTGCCGGATTAAACTGCGCCGAAACGGTAGGATCGTTTTCCAGCAAGGATTCATCGGTTATCGCGCCCGAAAACGCGCGCCCGCCGAATGACCAATTGCCCGCGCGAAAATTCGCGCCGCTGGAAATCACATTTGACGCCAGTCCGAGTATCGGATTCGCAGTGCCGTCAAACCGCGCGCGCCCGTCTGTAAAGTGCCGCTGATAATCCGCGGTCAGCGAATAATTTTCCCCGTTCCATCCGAATTTCAGGTTATCCAATCCGCCCAGATTGTCATTGAATTGCTTTTCCGAAAATGACATCTCGACATCCAGCCCATCTGTATGTTTTCTGAACTCTGAACCCTGAACCCTGAACTCTGACAGTACATCCCCCATGTACAGCGCGTGCCGTGAATCCGCGCCCATGCTGAAATCATAATTCCAAACGCGGGGCAGGGCGATGCCGCCGTCCAGACTCTCCACCATATCGTAAAAAGACGAAGAAATGCTGGCGCTGCGCGCGCCGAACGCGGCGGAATTGCGAAATGCAGTGTTTGATGCCGCGCGCCAGTACGCGTTTCCGTTCGCGCTGGATATTTTTTCGCCGTCAAAATAATACACCCGGCTGCCCGGTTTTGTCGCGCGTTCCAGATTTATCAGCCCGTATCCGTAAACTTCGGCAAACACGGACAGATAGTCTTCGCCGTTGTCAATCCGCTGCTGATATTGCAGCGGCATGGCATAAATTTGTTTCAGATGCTCGGTCAGCGTATCCTGGGTATAAATGGTTCCGTCGAACGCGGTTTTCAGAAATCCGCCTTCGCTGGTCACGGCCAGCAGGGTGAAAATCTGTTTCATTGACATGTAATTGAAAGCGCCCTTGATCGCGCCAACCGCGCCGCCTGCCGCCGCCGCGGCCGCCGCAGGCGTTGCGCCCGCCGCCGCAAAGCACCAAGGATCAATCCCATTCCCGCCGCGTCCGGCCACGCCGCATGCGCGCGATACATTCATCGTGTCGTCGGCGGTCGCCGCGGCAATCGCGTCCAAGACCTGTTGCGATGTCGGCGTCGGCCCCAGCGCGTCAATTGCAGACTGGACGGTCGTGCCGTTTTCATCGCGCCAGTTGGACAGGGTGATTTGGTTTGTCTTGGTCGGGCCGCTCCAACCGGCGACAGATGCTGAATCAGTGCCGCCGGACATGCTGACCGCGACGACAGACATAAAGTATTTGTTCAGATTTGCATACGCCAGCGGCGCGGCGTTTTCAACAGTTGCTTCCAATATCGGGTCGCCGGCATTATAAACAAAACTGCCGGTCGGCATGACTATCATCTGAAAGTTGCTGTTGCCGATTGAATTAAACAGATTGCTGGCATAAATCCCGGGCGTTGTTGCATCGTCCGTATCGGCAACATCGTCGTAAATAGAGTCAATCAGCGCGACAAATCCGCTCTTGCGCGTTTCCGCGTCAGCGCCATAGTAAGCGGACAGAAAGCCGGTTATCGTCTTGGCATTTGTCGCGCGCATCGCAGCGGGCAGGGACGCATTTACAATAATGCTGGTCAGATCGGACAGGTCCGTATCGCTGGTATTCAATTGCGCCGCCAGATACATGGCTTTCCAGGAATTAAAGTCCTTGCCCGCCATATCGCCGCCGGTGCGGTACAAAACCAACTGGCCGTTCGGCATGAATCCATAGTAATCGCCGTCCGCCCGTCCGCCGCCAAACCATCCGGCGATTATTTTTGCCAGCATTGATTCATCATCGGTCGCAGATAAATTAAACACAGTGCCGTTTCCGGACAGGTCAAATCCGGCGCGCTCGCTGGTGGTGAAATCGCCCAAGGAATCGCCGCGCGTTTCAATTTTATCGTTGTAATATTTGCTGAAAACATCGTCTTTGCCGGTCGCAGCCGCCGTGCATCCGACATCTTCGCTGCCCGTGCTGCAATGCGCCGCGATTAAAAAGCCTTTTTCCGCGCTGCCCGTCGGATTGATACCATTGTCTGTTATCAGTGCGACAGCCACGGGCCGCCCGCCGCCCGCCGCATTGTTCACATCAAATTCAACATTGGAAACATTCAGCGCGGATTTGTCGGCGCGCCGGAAAGTCCGCATTCCTTGGTATCCGCGGGCCAGGGGGGAATAGCCATGCATCATCAGCAAATAATTCTGGCGTGCGGCCGCGTACGGCGCGCCGTTTACGGATGAAACCGGAACCGCGCTCATGAATGCGAAATCCTTGGCATAAATGCTGGTTGCGTCGGTCGGGCTGTAAAAGTTCAGATCGTAATCGCTGCGCGTGCCGCTGGGCAGGGCGCCATAAGACCATTCGCCGCCGCCGCTGTTCCCGCCGCTGTTTCCATTTCCGCCGGGGTGGTTTCCGCTGGGATTTGTGCTGTTATGATTGCCGTTGCCGAACACATCAGTCAATAAATACAGCCCACCAACAACAAGGGCGGCCCCACCGACCGCCAATGTCATTCCCTGGGCAGTGGAAAGCCCTGAAAAGAGTCCCCCGGACTCCTCGGACGGTATTCGGTTCTTGAAATTCTTGATTTGCTTGTCGCAATTGGATGCATCTGCGCCGTAAACTTGCAGGATTTGCGCCGCGCGAATATCATTGTTCATCAGCGCGGTGCATACGATGGACAGCCCCGTGTTGTCAACGAAATTCACATTCGCGCCGGCATTTACCAGGGTTTCCACATACTTCACATCGCCGGCGCGCGCCGCAGACAGCAGTTGCGCGGCAGTCTGGAAGTCGTCGGAAGCAGCATTCGCGCCGCTAAAAAACGCAATAAATCCAAATAAGATGGCAATTTTCTTAATCATAATCTCTCTGTAATGCGATTATAACAAATTTGCGAAACCCGATGCAAGAGAAAAGTTGTTGGTTGGAGTGGTGAGTTGGATTGGATGGTTGGAGTGGATGGGTTGGATGGTTATGGCCGGCGGGATGGGATGAAAGGTTGGAGTTATGGTAATTAGTCGTATCCGCTGAAAACCGAACACTCAAAAGGCGTATAATATATATTATGTATAGTTTGGTGATTGCTAACTATTCCGGCCGCGCGCTCGCTATCGCTACGCGCAACATTCGTGCTCGGGATCGCCCATTCTGGAGTTCATCATCATCCACTTTTCATGTTGTTGCGGGTGTCCAGACCCAAAAAACACCGTCGTGCCACTCTGTCGTCACCCCGGGCGGTTCACGGCTGTGCGTAGCACAGACGGATGACCCGGGGGGTCCCCATGGATTCCGGGTTTCGCTGCGCTCCCCCGGAATGACGACGGGACTGACTATCTGAAAAAGTTGACAAAAATAGATTTCATGTTATATTCGGTTCGGTTAATATCAAATTGAATTGGTGGAATATCATGGACGGAATTATCAAAAGAATTTATCGCTTGACGCCGGAACTGCGTTGTGATTGCACGGATTTGGCCATTCATTGCGACTGCAACGACAGCGAAATGGTGTATTACGATTTATCAAAGGCTGAATTTTCAGGGATTTTATACACTTTTTCACATGAAGTTCATGGAATTCTGGGATTTATTCAGGGACATTTGGAAATGCCGCCAGAATATGTAGGGTTGGACCCTGCCCTGAACCCGCTGAAACTGGATCATTTGTATGTAGATCACCGCAAGCACAAAAATGGAATCGGCGGCATTTTGCTGGATGCGTACTGCGCGGCCGCCCGGGAAATGAACAGTCGGTACACATGGCTTTATTCTTCGCCGGATCCTAAAACGCTGAACTGGTACAAGGATCCAAAGCGCGGATTTAAGACGATTGGTTGGAACAACATGCTGGGCCGCACTATTTAATGTTGATTTTTCCCAAGATTTGATGTAAATTCCCGGCCGGAGTTAACAAATGAAAGTTGAAACAATCGCGTCGCAATATTTTGACGAAACGGACGCAGTATACAATATCAAGACTGGTGATCATTTAACAAATTTATATTATTCATACACAAAAAATCGCGCGCCCATCGGCACTGTGTTTTTCATGCACGGGTTCGGGGGCAGTCCGGCGGAAGAATTTCTGTTGGCGGCCCAGCAAATCGCGCTGGACATTGGGTTTGATATCGCCGCCGTGGAAGGCGTCGCGCTGTCCGCCACATCCGGCGAACCCAAAGATATAAACAAAATGCGGCTGGACCACCAGCGCGGCGCGCTGATGCGCGGAATTTTGCGCGCCAAAAACAATCATGGATTGTGCCAGAATTACAATATCGCATGGGCGCACTCTATTTCTTGCCGCGCGTTGTCCGATCTGGCCATGGATTCGCGATTTGTGTCGGGATTCTTTGATGAATTTGTCTTGAATAATCCTTACTTTATCACGACGACCAAATTGATGAAGGCGCGCGCGCGGATGATGAAGCGCGATCCGTCGGGCGCGTTGTGGCGCAATTTGGCCGACAAAGTCTATATGACGCGGCAGGATATTGCAGGAAAAGTATTCGAGGTTCCAAATGCGCCGAAATGCTTTGACTTGCCGATACCGGATGTAGAATTATCGGATATTCCATTAAAGACTGCATACGATATTTCAGAAAAATACAATCTGGGCGAAAGATGCCGCGGCAAGCACATCAGTTTCATTCTGGGCATGGACGACACCATGGCGGAGTACAGTATTAATCGCAGGCTGATTGGCGGGTTGAAAATTCCGCACAAAACAATCGCGGTTCTGGATAATGCAGATCATGCGTTCCAGCCGAATTTGCGCGGATATGAAAATTTTTCAGAAATCATATTGAATCAGATTAAATCCCGCGCAGTAAAATAACAGGTAATATTTACCACTACCCCGTCCGCCTGCGGCGTCCACCCCTTCGCTAGCGAAGGGGATTTGTCCCAACTTCGGTTGTTTCGTTGTATGATGCAGGCCATCAAATTCCCCTTCGCTAGCGAAGGGGTGGACGCCGCAGGCGGACG
>JAISKV010000010.1 GCA_031260805.1 Rickettsiales bacterium | reverse complement strand
AAGGGGTGGACGCCGCAGGCGGACGGGGTAGTGGTAGAATAATCGTGGCGAAAATTCTGTTCAATTTCTGGATTTTAATTCACGGACGATTTCGTCTGCGTCAAAGCCCAGCGCGGCATAGGTTGCCGCGCCGCCGCCAGACAATCCAAACCGGTCCAATCCGACAACTGCATCGGCAAACTCAAACCAGCACTCTGGCCGGCCGGCTTCCAGCGCGACCACCCTGCCCTGCAAAATCTTATTTTTATACGCCGCCGGCTGGGCGCGGAACAATTCCACAGACAGCACGCTGACCACGCGGCAATGCCCCAGTTTTTTCGCGACCGCCAATGCCAGCGACACTTCGCTGCCCGTGGCCAGCAGAGTCGTTTTCGGCCGCGCCGCATCTGCGACAATGTACGCGCCGCGCGCGGCATTTGCTGGAATAGCACCAAAAATCTGCGGCAGATTCTGACGAGACAAGACCATTGCGCACGGCCGGTCGGTTGTTTGGAAAATAATATTCCATGCGGCGGCGCACTCGTAAATATCGCAAGGCCGAAATACCAGGATATTTGGAATCAATCGCAACGACGCCAATTGCTCTATCGGCTGATGCGTAGGGCCGTCTTCGCCGACTGTTATTGAATCGTGCGTGAATACATAGATGACGGGCAGTTTCATCATCGCGCCCAGACGCACAGCCGGCCGCGCGTAATCGCTGAACGCCAGAAAAGTCCCACCCACAGGGCGCAATCCCGACAGCGCCAATCCGTTCATGATGCCGGCCATCGCGTGTTCGCGCACCCCGTACCGGATGACATTCGCGATGTCGCCCAGGCCCGTGCTGGCCGTCAAATCCGCGCTGCCGATTGCAAAGTATTTTTCGCGCAATTTTAATATTCTGCCGCTGGCCACGCGCGTCGCCAGATTTTCGCCGCCGGTAATTTCAGAATTTTCAATCGGCGGAATTTCAGGCATTGTGATTTTTTGCACTATGCCCGGCCGCACCAATTTCCACAATTCTTCCCCGTCCCCGGCATAAGTTTCCAACTGCGCGGCCAGCGCGTCCAGCCCGCCGGTCATCGCGTGCGCGGCCGCTGTGTTCTGGGCCGGCGCGCCCAGCCCGATAGTCGTTTTGCATTGGATAAAGACCGGCCGCCGCGACCGATGCGCGCCGCGCAATGTGCGGCACAGCGAATCAAAATCATTTCCGTTGCATTTGTAAACATCAAAGCCTGCGGCGCGCATGCGCAGCGGGACATCCATGTCCGTCTGGGCGGCGCCGTCAATTGAAATTCCGTTATCGTCCCACAGCAGCATGAAATTATTCAGATTATTCCGGCCGGCGAAAGCAATTGACTCCTGAGCGACGCCTTCCATCAAATCGCCGTCGCTGCACAGGCAGTAAACGCGGCTGTACTTTTTTGACAGCGCCATTCCGACAGCATTCGCGACGCCCTGGCCCAATGGCCCGGTGGTCGCGGCGACGCCGTCAATTCCGTATTCAGGATGGCCGGGCAGTCCGCCCAATTTTCTGAAAGAATTCATCGGCGCGATTTTATGTCCTGATAATTTCAATACGGAATACAGCAGCGCGCTGCCGTGGCCCGCGGACAGAACGAATTTATCCGTATTCGGATTTATAAAGTTCGCATACAGCGCAGTCATGATATCCGCAGCGCCCAGCGCTATTCCGGCATGACCGCTGTCGGCCGCCAGAATTGCGCGCAACGCGTTCAACCGCGCGGCCGCCGCCATTAAAAACAACTGTTTGGAATTGAAATTCATTTTATCACCATCATTATTATCAAAATCGTCATTCCGGGCCTGACCCGGAATCCACCATAAACGCTATCAATTTTTACATGGTTATATTATCATAATTTTGATAAAATTAACAGTGGATTCCGGGTCAGGCCCGGAATGACGATGGAGATTGGGATGTTGAAAATTTGGACGGATGGATCATGTTTGGGAAATCCTGGACCGGGCGGCTGGGCTTGGCTGGCCACAGACGGCGCGAATATCGCGACGCGCAGCGGCGGCGACGCGGACACCACAAATAATCGCATGGAATTGATGGCGGTCCTGCGCGCGCTGGTTGCCGCGCGCAAACATAGCGAGATTGAAATTCATGCGGACAGCAAGTATGTCGCGGACGGATTAAGCAAATGGCTGCCCGGATGGAAAAAGAATAATTGGAAAACCGCGACCAAACAGCCGGTCAAAAATCAGGACTTGTGGATTGCATTGGATGCGGCTGCGGCTGGAAAGAAAATTCACTGGGTTTGGGTGCGCGGGCATACGGGCGAAGAATTTAACGAACGCGTTGACGCGCTGGCGCGCGCGGAAGCGGAGAAATTAAAGAATAATTAATCTGTGTCCGGTTCATGCCTGAACCCCAGCCCGACGATAAACATTTCCACGCTGTCGGATCGGCTGGCCGGCGGCTTGATGTGATGAACGGACCGGAACCGCCGCTTGATTTCACGCAGTAGTTCGTCTGTCGTGCCGCCGGTAAAACTTTTCGCGACAAATGTCCCGCCTTCTTTCAGCGTTTGCCGCGCAAAGTCCCATGCGTATTCCAGCAAAACCATCTGGCGCAAGTGGTCGGTTTTCTGATGCCCCGTTGTGTTCGGTGCCATATCGCTAAGCACGACATCAACGGACTCTGTCTTGGAATTCAGCCAGTCAAGCGCGGCCTGTTCAGTAAAATCGCCCTGATAAAATTCCACGCCGGGAATCGGTTTTATTTCCAGCAAATCCATTGCGATGATTTTTGATTTCGGGAAAGTTTTGGCGATATACTGCGACCAGGATCCCGGCGCCGCGCCAAGGTCAACAACGGTCTGGCCGTTTTTCAGAAACCGGTATTTTTCGTTGATTTCAGTCAGTTTGTAAACCGCGCGGGCGCGCCAGCCTTCGGCCGCCGCGCGCGCGACATAAGGATCATGCGCCTGGCGTTCCAGCCATGCGACGCTTGATTTTTTTCGCGCAATTTTTTTGTTCAGTATTTTCATTATTCCTTGCGCAGCGGGTATTTGCCCTGCTCTAATAATTTCTTGGCCTCGAAATGTTTGTTTTTTCCGCTGCTGGTCAATGGAAAATCTTCCGTCGTCATTGCAAAGTTCACGACCCGCTTGTACGATCCGATGCCGGCGTTCATTGCCGCGATTCTGGCGGACAAATCATCCAATGCGACGCCAGGTTCTACCTGAAACAGCCCGTACGCGACGGTTTTGCCATTCAAGACCCGTTCAATGACCAGCACATTTTTCACGCCTTCAATTTTTATATAATGCGCTTCCAATTCATCCGGATAAACATTTTTTCCGCTGTCCAGAACGATGATATTTTTCGCGCGGCCGTGAATGTGTATTTCACCGTTTTTATCTACGGACGCCAGATCACCTGTATTCAGCCATCCGTTTTTATCCAGCGCGTCCGCGGTCGCATCCGGGTTGTTCAGATACCCGTGAAAAATCATCGGCCCGCGCAGGCACAGCGCTCCGATTCCGTCGCGATCGCGCGAGCGAATCTCGAACTCGTTCGGGGTCAGCGGCTTGCCCACGCTGCCGATGACGCGATGCCGGTGCGGCAGCGAAACCGTGTTCGGACCGGAACCTTCGGTCAAACCGTAGCCTTGCAGAAAGTCAAATCCGAACCACTCAAAGAATTTCATGACATCGGTTTTGACCGCGGCGCCGCCGCCGATTGCGGAAACCTGGGTGCGTCCGAACATTTCATGCACAGGCCACTGAACCTGGCGCACCATTTGTTTCAGGCCGATTGCGTTAAAAAATTTCTGATGACGCAAGACGAATTTTGCAAAGTTCCAACTGCCTTTTTCTTTGTACAAATCCACAATCATATTTTTTATGATTTCCCAGATGCGCGGCACGGCCGGCACGACGCGCGGCTTGTATATTCTGAAATTCTTGATGATTTCGCGCGGATTGGAACTGGTTTCCAAAATTATTCCGCCGCGATAGTGCATTGCGTGCAGCGTGATGAACGCCAGGCCAAAAATATGATACAGCGGCAGAAACAGCAGAAAATCGTCCCCGCGGCCGACAAAGTCATGCAGGTCTTCCAGCCCGTTCGCCGCCGCGATTAAATTATCATGGGTCAGCGGCACAATCTTGGGCGTGCCGGTGCTGCCGCTGGTGAACGACAGGCTGGCGATTTCCGCGCCGTCCGTGTCGTGCGGTTTCAGATTGCCGCCATCGTCGTCGTCTGATTTTTCAATATCCGCGAATTTTATGCCCGGCGAATCAAAAATAAATTGATTTTCCGCCAGCACCAGTTTCGCATTCGCTGCCGCGGACATTTTTTCATAATCGCCGTTGGTCAGTTTGTTGTCCAGCAATAAAACGCGCCCGCCCAGAAACCAGATTGCAAAAGCGCTGATGACATATTCGGGAATGTTGCGCGCCAGGATTCCGACGACATCGCCGGCGACGATTCCGCGCGCGGCGATGGTCGCGGCGCGGGCGCGGACCAGTTTCATGAACGCGGCGTAGGACGCGCCCTGCTTGACCAGAAACAATTTGTCCGGCGCGTCCGCGGCGGCGGATTCAAGGTATTTATATAAATTCATTCTAGTTCCCCTTGGTCGGCATCGGGGAATTCGCGCCGCCGGGCACGCCCGCGCGCATTTTTTCCATCATCGCCTCCATCCCGCCCATCTGCTGAATCATTTTCATTTGGCGCTTGGTTTCTTCGTATTTTTTTATCAAGTGTTCCAATTCGCGGACAGACGCGCCGGACTTTTCAGCAATTTCATTCTTGCGGTTCAAGAATATTCCTGACGGATCGCGCCGCTCTTCCGCGGTCAGGGCTTCCAGTATTTTTATCTGGCGGTCCACGCTGCCGTCTGCGATTTTTTCTTTCAGCGCGTTCACGGCGTCTTTGGCGCCCGGCATCAGTTTCAGCAGTCCCGACACATGGGACATCTTTTTCATCTGTTTCAACTGCGCCAGCATGTCGTTCATGTCAAACTGGCCCGACATCATGCGCGCCGCGGTTTCTTTCATGCCGCTTGGTATTTTTTCTTCCGCCGCAGGCATTCCCGCCGCGTTTTCAAGTTCTTTCTTTTTCCCGAATCCAAGAAAAGCCATTTTTCACTCCTTTTTTATCAACCGCCGTCATGCCGGACTCGATCCGGCATCCATTGGATTGCGGGTCAAGCCCGCAATGACGACGATGGTTTGCCCAGATATTTTGCCAGATATTTTCCAGTAATGGAATTTTTATTTTTCGCGACCGTTTCAGGCGTGCCGAACGCCACCAGATTTCCGCCGCCAGTGCCGCCGGCCGGCCCCAAATCAATAACCCAGTCCGCGGTTTTTATGACTTCCAAATTATGCTCTATAACAATGACAGTGTTTCCCTGGTCCGTCAATTCCTGCAACACGGCCAGCAGCATTTTTATGTCGTCAAAGTGCAGGCCCGTGGTCGGCTCGTCCAAAATATACAGGGTCCGCCCGGTGCTGCGCGCAGCCAGTTCCTTGGACAATTTCACGCGCTGGGCCTCGCCGCCGGACAGTTCCAAACTGCTCTGCCCCAGTTTGACATAGTCCAACCCGACGCGTTTCAGCAATTCCAACTTGGACTTTAACTTTGGAATATTTATGAAAAATCTGTATGCTTCGTCCACGCTCATATCCAGAACATCGGCGATTGATTTGCCGCGGTATTGAATTTTAAGCGTTTCGTCGTTATAGCGGCGGCCATGGCAGACTTCGCATTGAACAAAGACATCCGGCATAAAGTTCATTTCTATTTTTATAACCCCGTCGCCGCTGCACGATTCGCATCGTCCGCCCTTGACATTGAAACTGAAACGGCCCGGCCCGTACCCGCGCGCGCGGCTTTCCGGCAATTCGGCGTAAAATTTGCGGATTTCGTCAAACAATCCGGTGTATGTCGCAGGATTGCTGCGCGGGGTCCGCCCAATCGGGGACTGGTCAATGTCAACGACCTTGTCAATATTATTCATGCCGGTTATCAAGGCGTGCTTGCCTGATTCTGCGCGCGAATTGTGCAAAAGCCGCATCAGCGCGGGATACAGCGTGCCCAGCAGCAATGAAGATTTTCCGCTGCCGGACACCCCGGTCAGCGCAATGAATTTTCCCAGCGGTATTTCAACATCAATGTTTTTCAGATTGTTTGCCGACGCGCCGTGAATGACGATGTGTTCGCCGCTGCCTTTGCGCCGCTTGGCCGGCACCGCGATTTTCTTGGCGCCGGACAAGTACTGGCCGGTCAGCGATTCAGAGTTGCTTATGACTTCGTCCGGGGTGCCGGCCGCGACAATGTTTCCGCCATGCACGCCGGCCGCGCGCCCGATGTCTATCAGATAGTCCGCGGACCGCATCGCATCTTCGTCATGTTCAACGACGATTACGGTGTTGTCTTTGTCGCGCAATGCTTTCAGCGTGTCCAGCAGTTTGTCGTTGTCGGATTGATGCAGTCCGATTGACGGCTCGTCCAAGACATACAGAACGCCGGACAGCCCGCTGCCAATCTGCGACGCCAGCCGGATCCGCTGGGCTTCGCCGCCGGACAGAGTTCCCGCGCGCCGCGACAGCGTCAGATATCCCAGCCCTACATTTTTTAGAAATTCCAACCGGCTGACGATTTCGCGCAGGATCGTCCGCGCGATTTCATTCTGTTTGGAATCCAGCGCGGACGGCAGATTCGCAAACCATTCCAGCGCGTCGTCAACAGACATCTCCGTTGCTTCGGAAATGTCGCAGCCGTTCAGTTTCACGCACAGCGCGTGAATGTTCAGCCGCTTGCCGTGGCACATTGGGCAAGGCCGCTCGGTCAAATATTTTGCCAATTCCTCCTTTGTCGCGCCGTCGGCGTCGCGCCAGCGCCGCGTCAGATTTTCAATAACGCCCTCAAACGGCTTGTCATACTGGAATCCGTTCCAGTTGACATGGACGGCCGTGTCGCCGGTGCCGTATAAAATTATATTTTTCTGTTCATCAGTCAGCGTCGCCCAAGGTTTGGCCGTCGGTATCTTGAATTGCTTGGCCAGCGCGGTTATCCAATGATCGTACTGGGTCAGCGTGCCGTTGCGCGACCATGGCGCAATCGCGCCTTGCAAAATTGTCTTTGCTGCGTCCGGAATTATCAGGTCCGCCGACATGTTCATTTTGACGCCCAGCCCGTCGCATTCGGGGCATGCGCCCTGGGGTGCGTTGAACGAGAACATGCGCGGCTCAATCTTTGGAACCGTGAACCCGCTGACCGGACAAGCATAATTTTGAGAAAATAAAATGTCTTCATCCGTATCCAGACGGCGCACGAAAACAATCCCCGGGACCAGTTTCAACGAAGATTCCAACGATGCGACGACGCGCGATAAAAAATCGTCGCCGGCGCCGACCGCCAGCCTGTCCACAATTATAAAAATGTCATGCTTTTTGTTTTTATCCAATTCCGGCGCGCGATCCAAATCAACAATCGCGCCATCAATAACCGCGCGCTGATAGCCTTGTTTAATCAGGAAAGCAATTTCTTTGCGATACTCGCCCTTGCGTCCCTGGACCAGCGGCGCCATGATAAAAATTTTCGTGTCCGCCGGCAGTTGAACAACCCATTGCGCCATTTCCTGAATCGTCTGCGCGGTTATGGGTTTTCCTGTAACAGGCGAATGCGGCACGCCGACGCGCGCCCACAGCAGCCGCATGTAATCGTAAATCTCCGTCACGGTGCCGACGATAGAGCGGGGATTTTTGCTGGTAGTTTTCTGCTCTATGGAAATGGCGGGACTCAAACCCTCTATGAAATCCACATCGGGCTTGCGCTGCATGTCCAGAAACTGGCGCGCATACGAAGACAGCGATTCCACATACCGCCGCTGGCCTTCGGCGTATATGGTGTTGAATGCCAGCGAAGATTTTCCGCTGCCGGACACGCCGGTTATTACGACCAGTTTATTTTTCGGAATATCAATGCTGATATTTTTAAGATTATTTTCCCGCGCGCCGCGGATTTTTATAAATTTTTCCATGATATGGTTATAGTGCGCGGTTCTGATTTTTCAACAGCGCGTCCGGAGATAAATCAATATCGGCGACGCGGACATGATCGCCGCCCGCACGCGGCGCGGCAACCGTGCCGACCCAGATATCAATCGCGCCTGCATTGCCGAAAATCGCGCGCGCGCCGGTCGGCGCATAGTACACATCGCCAGCCAGCAGGACCTTGGAAAACAGGGTTTGCCCGCGGGAATTTTCAACTTTCAGCCAACTTTCGCCGGTCGCCTGCAATGCGACGCCGTCCGCGGATTTGTTTTCCGCGCCAAAGACTTCGCGCGGGGGCAATGCGAATTTCGGACCCTGGACGGTTTCCGATACCTCCACGCCGCCGCCGCGGTTTGACACGGCCCGCACCAATTCCGCGATGCCGATTGCAATCCCGCATAAAACCGCCAGCGCCAGAATTGTTCCGACAATGAATTTCCAGTACTTTTTGACACCGCGCCGCATGACGCCGCTGCGCATTTTTGTCTGCGATTCGCGCATTGCGTTCTTTTCCTGGATGCTGTAAATCCCCATTTCCGCCTTGATTTTCTTTAATATCATTTCGTCGTCCAAACCGACTTCCTTGGCGTAATTGCGCGCAAAGCCCAGCACATACACAACCTCGGGAATCTCGGTGTACGCGCCGCGTTCCAGCGCGTCCAGGAACTTTTCCTTGATGCACAGCGTTTTTGATATGGTTGACAGTTCGCGCTTTCTGCGTCCGTTCGTACGCGCGTCGCGCAGCATTTCGCCCGCGGTCATTTCTGTCTTTTCAATTTTTTCAGTCATATCGGTTCCCTTTCAATACGCGTGATGTTAAACAAAAAAATCAGCAATTGCAACCCGCATTTTGCCTGCGTCGGTTATCTGGTTGACCCTGGTGCGGAATTCGGCCGCGCCCGGCATCCCCGCGCTGTACCAAGCCGCATGCTTGCGAAACAGCGGCACCCCGGCACGGTCGCCGTAATATTCCAGCACATTCTGGAAATGTTCGGCAATTTCAGATTTTATGCTTCCCGTTGCATGTTTTTGGAAAATTCGCGGGTTTCCCAGCATTGCGCGGCCAATCATCGCGCCGTCCGCGCCCAGCGCCGCAACCGCGGCAATGTCTTTTTCACCCCTGATGTCGCCATTGAAAACAATTGGGATGGCCGCCGCCCGCTTTATGTCCGCAATCCTGTTCCAGTCCGCGTTTCCAGAGTATCCCTGGGCGCGCGTCCGCCCATGAACCGTGGCCCAGGCCGCACCTGCATTTGCGGCAATACGAATAAGTTCACCGCTGTCCAGATGCCCGTCGTCCCAGCCCAGTCGCGTCTTGATTGAAACCGGTATTCCGGCCGCCTGGACGACCGATTCAATAATCTGCCCGGCCAGTTTGTGATCGCGCATCAGAAAGGCCCCCGCCCCTGCCCGCGTAGCGACCTTTGGCACCGGGCACCCCATGTTTATGTCAATCCACTTGGCCCCCTGGTCCGCAAGAATCCGGGCGGCTTCGCCCATCAGTTTTGGGTCCGCGCCGAAAATCTGGGCCCCGATAAGGCCTTCGCCGGCATAGTCGTCAAAGTTCCGGTTGCAATTTTTATGCGCCGCGACCAGCGAATGGCATGAAATCATTTCGGTAAGCAAAGGCAGGTCCGGGTTCAGCCTGCGCAAGACTTTGCGGTACGGGCGATCGGAAATCCCGGCCATCGGCGCGGCGAACACGACAAATTCAGAAGATTTGATTGGAGCGAACATTTATAGTATAATAAACGCGATGCGGGATAAAATCAAAAATTTCTTTGTGTTTCTGGGACACGGCTGGACAACGGGAATCCGCGGCAAATTCGGACTGGTCCTGCTGGTGTTCGGGGTATTCTTGTTCAGCCGGCTGTTTTTTGGCGACATATCAATCCAAGGATTTGTGATAAACGCGATTAAGTACGACCGCGGCCAGCATGTTTTGGACTCTGAAATGGCAAAATACAATGAAATTGAAAATCATATAAAATTAATCCAGGAACATTCGCCGGATTATATGGAAGAAATATCCATCAAATACCTGAATATGGCGAACAAAAAAACAAAAATCCTGAAAATATAAGATATGGTCGGGGCGACATGATTCGAACACGCGACATCCTGCTCCCAAAGCAGGCACTCTACCAGACTGAGCTACGCCCCGATGCAATTGCGAATTATAAGTTATAAATTATAAATTGCAAATGTTTTATGATTAATGCAGTTGTTCCACGCTCATCATGATATTATTGATATACACGCTGACCGTCCACCGGTACAGGTGCCCGTTGGTAAAATCCGCGAACCACGAGTTATACACATCCCCTCTGGAATATCCAACATCCCCGGATTCGTTGTCAGGATTGACTTCGGCCCCCGGCGCAAGCGTTCCATCGGTATTGCGGCCGGTTTGATTGCCGCTGTATTGATGAAATCCCCGCTCGCTGAAAGTAATTGTTTGCGCGGAATTATTAACCATGCGCAACGCCCAATAATTTGTGTTTGACTGTTTGGTCGCCTTGAACTGGATGCCATCCGGAACAGTTATTGAAACTACGCCGTTCGTGGCGACGCCATTTGCGGCTGTGTGCCAAATGGGGATATTTATGCCATCAACACCGGGCGGGCCCTGAATGCCTTGGTCCCCCTTGTCGCCTTTATCCCCTTTCATCGTGCCAAGTGATGCAATTGCGCCGTCAACATAGGACTTGGCGGCCAGCGGCCCGGTATCGGAAAATCCGGGCGAAATCAAAAATATTGCCAAAATCAAGGGTATCCCAAATCGTTGCACTATTAAAACCTTGGTTGGCGTGCGTGCGGGGGGGGGGGGGGGGGGGGTGAAAGGGATTGCGCCCAACAAACCCCGGAAAACGGCGTAATTTCGCGATAAAGATGTTGGTAAAATGCCGGCCAGACCAAATTCCCCATGTTTGGCCTTCAAC
>JAISKV010000009.1 GCA_031260805.1 Rickettsiales bacterium | reverse complement strand
CGGATGCGAAAATAATCATCACGAAAAATATAGGCGCGGATGTGTGGCCGTTTGTCCATGTGCTGTCGCTGGTGAACCTGGACGATTACGACTTTGTGGTCAAGGTGCATACGAAACGGGATATGAATATAAAATTTAGATTGCCAACTGGTTTTTTGGTCAGCGGAAATATTTGGCGCGAAACATTGTTGTCATTTTTACAACCTAATAATTTCGCAAAATGCATTTCCAAATTTAATCGTCATAAAACACTCGGTATGGCTTGCAATCATAAAGTTATTCTATTTTCGTTTACTAAAAATCCGCAAGATAAAATCACCGACAACATGACCCAAAAACTGCTCGGGGGGGGGGGAGAGAAAAATCACATTTCATATTGTGCCGGAACAATGTTCTTGGCGCGCGCAAAACCATTTTGCATAGTAAAAGAACTTAATTTTCAAGAATCCGATTTTGTTAAATTTACCAGTAATATCACCGGACAAACCGCGCATGTCTTGGAACAATTTTTTGGCAGCAGTTTTATCAAACAAGGATGCAAAATCAAAGATCCGTTTACAAATAGGTTAAAACAGATTATTTTCTTTCTAGCAAATACAGCGCCTTTATACATCATAAACAGCAAACGATATAAATTCTTTAAGATAATCAAATTTATTGGTATGCCTTTGATATTTATCCCACGAACTTCTTTTTTTTCAATGCTGAAGAACAGAATAAAATTCTTGCTTATTAATAAAACAAAATTTCTGAATTATATTCTCAATCAACAACAGGATAAATCAAATTTCATTACAATTACCAAAACGCCATTAAAAAAGAAACCGTCAAAAAAATTGATAGCATACTATTTGCCGCAATATTATCAAATTAAACAAAATGACGAATGGTATGGTACAGGATTCACGGAATGGACAAACACCAGTCAAGCGGTTCCGCAATTCGTCGGGCACTGGCAACCACATATTCCGATTGATACCGGATATTATAATTTGGAAACAACACATACTATGCATCGTCAGGTTGAACTGGCCAAGATGTATGGGATATATGGGTTTTGTTTCTATTATTATTGGTTTCATGACGGCGAACGCATTATGGAAAAGCCGGTAAATAATTTTCTAGCGGATAAAACAATTGATTTCCCATTCATGCTGTTTTGGGCAAACGAAGACTGGACAAATACTTGGGGGGACAAGGGGGATATTAATACAAAGACATGGTCTGCAAAAACAACTAAATCAGATGTTGAAAAATTCGCTGATTCGATAATTCCATTTTTTAATGATCCAAGATATATAAAAGTAAATGGCCAGCCGCATTTGATAATTTATCGTTCTGATGCTGATATAAACTTGCCACAGTTCATAGAAGACTTCCAAAATTTACTTGAATCGCGCGGCATGAAACGGGCGCATATATCAATTGTCAGACCAACAAATTCGGATCCGCGCACAATCGGGGCAGATTCTGCGGTGGAATTCAGTATTCATCAGCGCGGTGATATTTTTAGCAAAAGGATCAAGCAATCTGTTACAAATCCTTTGGCAAAAATAAATTTCTACGACATGAAATCATTTGTTACAGGCAATAAATTCCAAACTGTATCGGAATACCCTGTTTATAAAAGTCCAATAATTAATTTTGATAATACCGCCAGAAAAATTTATACTGGGGCGTCAATATTTCATGTTACGCCAGAATTGTATAAGAAATGGTTGTCTGAATTAATTAAAACCACAGATCGCGATACAATATTTTTATCTTCTTGGAATGAATGGGCCGAAGGCCAACATTTGGAACCGGATAAAAAATACGGATACGCTTATTTGCAAGCCACAAAAGAAGCCTTGGAAGAATCCACTTAAAATCTAAGACTGTTTTCCCCAGCCGCGGACGACATAGCAAACCCCGTCCGCCGGCAGGCTGTTGTTCGTCGCGCTGCCGCGCGTGCCGCCCCCAAACAGGGTGAACTGGGTCGTCGTCTTTTGCTCGCACAGCATGTTGTATGCCGTATAGTCATTAGGTGTGCCAGCGCCGGCATCGCGCCCCGCCATGACTGAATAATTGGCATCCGCCATTTCCACCGGAAATATAAAATAGTTAAAGCCCGGCTGGGTATACGAATTGGTTCGCGCGCCCTGCTCTACCCATCCGGATTTGTATTTGCGGTACCAAGGGTTCGCCCCTGGCGCGCTGAAATCAACGACAGTATCGCCGCTGATGGACGCGCCGCTGATAGGCACAGGACCATCCGGGGTCTGGCGCACCAAACAATTGTTTTCGCTGTCATACATTATTCTGGATATGCTGTTGTACTTTGGCATTTGATTGCTCCTTGTTGATTATTGTTGATTTATACCACTACCCAGTTCCCCTCCCATGGAGGGGTGGCCGAAGGCCGGGGTGGTTTACAGAGTTTAATTAAGAATTAAGAAAGAAGAATTAAAAATTATCGTTGTCTGCTATAATAAACAGAGCATAAGACATAATTTTATAATTCTTAATTATACTACTGCCACGCATCGCGGCAAAGCCGCTCTGCGACCCCACCCCGTAAAATTCTTACGAATTTTCCGACCCGCTCTCAGGGGGCGGGTAATTTGGTTCGGAGTTTCCTACCCGCCCCGCAGTAGCGGGTCAGAAAATTCGTCAGAATTTTCCGGGGTGGGGTCTTCAAGATTTATGATTTAAGGATGGAACTTTTTTAGTTCTTTTATTATTGAATTAATGTATAGCATACTAGTATGCTATACATTAAAACTCTGAAAATTCTGGGGATAAATTAATGTTGTCTGCTATAATAAGACAACTGTGATTCATCTCATACTTAAATCATACTTCATAAATCATAAATCCTGTAAACCATCCCGGTGCTACGCACCAACCCTCCATGTGAGGGGAACTGGCCGCGTAGCGCAAGACGGGGGTAGTGGTATAAAAAAACACCCGCATTTGGCGCGGGCGACTTGGTTTTTATTGTATCACAAAATCGCGAAAAAATCAAGGGAAATTCGGGTTTGGAATTTATTATTCAGGACTCATTATTATCCGTCGTCACCCCGGGCTTGACCCGGGGTCCATTCCGCTAATGGATTGCGGGTCAAGCCCGCAATGACGATGGGATATGACGCGGCATTCGCCGCGTTTACAATATCGGTGGAAAGCAATCGCCCCCGCCGGCGGGACAGCAATTAAACCCTGCGTCCCCCATATCGGTATAAGTTTCCCCGGTACAGCATCCGTTCATATCCGGGACCGTTCCGTCATCAGGGCATAAAATCTGGGCCGGCGCAGATGACACAGGTGCCGCTGGCGGCGGGGCCTCCTGTTGAAAACTGCCCGACGGATCCTGCATGACGCCTTTGTCGTTATATTTTATCCCCAGCACCTGTTCATTATATTCCTTGGTTCCCTTGACCAGAACTTCCCCAGTCTTTTTATTCTGAACCCCGCCGTTCGTCGCCTGCTGCGTCGCGTACGCCTGATTTGCGGCGACGGCTTTCCCTTGATACTGATTCATTTGACGATAGAATTCTTTCAACCGCTCGTCATTTATCTGGCTGGGATCAATATTTCCATTCAGATCAACCGCCAAAGACCGCACCTGGCCCAATCTTTCTTCGGGCGTTTGATTCGCGGCCGTCGCCTTGTTCGCGATGTGCGCGACATACGGCGAAGACTGGATAACTGATGCACATGCCGCATCGCCCTTGCCGCAGAAATTGACTATCAAATCCTTGGGCGAATACACCGTGATCCGCGTGCCGGCCGCGATGGAAAAAGGCGGCACCGTATTATCCAGCATGTCAATCGCCATGCGGTTCGCAACCTTGTTCCAAGCCGATATTATCTCTTGTTTCGCCAATTCGCTGGACCGCATCTGCCCGCTTTGCGTTACGGTATTATTATCCAGGTCAATCTGGTTCACAAACTTGTCCGAAATCGGCGCGATCATGTTCACCATTGCCGGCACAATCGCCGTAACCATCGGCATCAGCATGTTTTCCAGATAATCGCTGCTGCCATAGCCCGGTACCCCGACGCGCCCCTGGGAATCCCCGGCAAAAGGCACGCTGCCGTCTTCGCCATTAAAGTTAAATTCCACCCCGTCTGGCCGCACGAACCGATACCAGTTTATATGCATGCGGCCGATTGATTTATACGGCCCCGGCAAATCCCCCGTCAAGTACCCCAGCATCAGTGTTCCGGCCGGAACAATAATCGTCCGCCCATTGTCCGAATACACATGGCGGTCAACCGTCGCCTGGACCGGCAATTGCGATCCAACATTCTTGGTTTCCGCGCGTATTTCGTTCACTATCGTCGCCGGAATCGGCTTGTACTGGCGCAGAACGAACTTTCTGTCGTACGGCTCGCTGGAAACAAAAGCATCGTTCGCGCTGCTCGGCACCAGGTTTGTCGGCGCGGCCGTCGGCGTGAATACTTGTTTTGACCCGCTCTTGGCATCAGGCGCCATAATTAACTGGCGGGCGCGGATGACTGTTTTTTCCGGCGCGGCATTAGACAGTTTCGGCAGATTCCCAGTTGCCATCGCGCTGAAACTGATATGTTCGGCATCGCTGCCTATCTTTTTTCCGTTCGCGATGATAAAGCCGGTTTCCGCATTATATTCGCCGGATGGCTTGGAACAATCCCGGTCGCTGAACGGATGAAATTTGTAAGTTCCGCCGCTGGGCCGTATCCAGCCCATTTGATTGCCATTCAGATCGTATCCGACAAACGCGAATTCATAGCATGGATTTGACCTTTTTTCCGGCGTCAGTTCCGGGCGCGACACAACCACAGGCGGCGCGATCGGTTCATGTTCCGGACGGTGCAAAGACGGCGTGTCGTTAATCAAGGCCTCTTTTTCCGCATCGGTCATTTCGTAAACAGGCTTGGCGACCGGCGGTTCCGCCGGCTTTTCAATCTCTACCGGTTTCGCAGCCGATCCCAACGCAATCGCGACAACCAAGTTTTCAGCCATTTCTTCGGACATGCCAAACGGCACATATGCGATGTTTATTTCCAAACCAGTTTCGCCCATTTCACGGCCGTCCCAAGATAACCCAAGGCTGCATGGGATTTTTTCAGTAATCCGCGCCAGATTCGTGCAACCGGCGGATTGCAATTTCACCCCCATGACCGCGGCGGACAGTTTTGCCGATATAACCCGAATGTCCCCGCCGGATGGGTTCAATGTAATTTTTGCGGTGCGCGCCGCCCCGATTTCATTTTCAGTCCAGTCAATCTGGTCCGGATCCGCTGCCAGCACTGCCGCCGATCCGCCGGCCCCAGAACCGTTTTTCTTGTCAGATTTTCCCGACAGCAGCAAGAACAGCAAAACCAAAACAATTATAAAAGCCACGCCCATAAACAGCCACTGGACATGTTTCGGCGTAGTCTTTTTTAATTCCGTCAAAGATTGCTTTAACCCTGCCATTTACTTTTCACCTACACATTCACCTACACCTTTACTGCACCCGCACCACATGGCATGCCGCGCCATTGAACCGCAGCATCTGGTCGCACAGTTTCTGCGCGCCGTCAATGTCTGCAAAAGGACCCACGCGCAGACGGTACAGCCGCGCCGTGTTGTTGTCCGCGCCCAATTCGCCGACGCCTGTTTCATCCACCGCAAAGAACACCATGTTGCGATATGGATTCAGTATCCCCTTGCCTTCATCCCCGCTGAACCGCGCCAGCAAGTCGGACCAGTAATCATTCAGCGCCTTGACCGAGGTATCGGACCGCAGTTCAACCGCGACCCCAGACTGCGCGCCGGATATCAGCGGAATATTTGACTGCGGCAGGTACGCGCCCGCGGTATTCCGCTCTTGCGGGACCATATTTACATTGTACCCGCTGCCGCCGCCGCTGCCGGACGGCGCATAGTTCTGCTGGACCGGCATCATCATTGTCGGCGCGACGCCATATCCGTTCGTATTCATAATCTGGGCCGGCTGGCCGTACTGTGGCATTTGGCCGTAATACGCCGCATTGTTCAATGACTGGGAACTGGCCATGCTCTGCATTACATTCGCTTCTGCCAATGCCATAACACTCTGCGTGTCCGCAACCAGGAACGGTTTTTCGCGCCGCTTGATGCAGACCAGCCGCTGGCCGCTGCGCAAAACCATGTCGCCGACCGCCTCTACTATCAGCAGCCGCCCGTTTTCGCCATCCGTGCGAAATCCGACAGGGCTTTCGCCGCCTTCTATCAGCAGCGACACGACCGGCCGCTGGGTCATCGCTATAACCTTATCCCCAAAGTCTATGTAAGTAAATATCCTGTCGCGCCACACCCGTTCAGGCGCAATAACATAATCGTCCGGATTCGGCACGAAAATATCCAAATCAAACCGGAATTCCGACGGATTAATCTTCATTGACTTTATCCATCCGTAATCTTCATTGTCAACGCCGGTCGCCGTCTTGGCGGCCCGCGCAAAGACATTGCCGTTCATGCTGCCAGTACCGCTGCCGCCGCCCGGAACAACCAACTGCTTGCGCCCATCCAATGCGACATCAACCTGGGAATAAGTAATTTCCGACGAATTCGCCGGTTCCGCGCGCAGATAAAATATGTATTTGTTTCCGGACTTGCCCGTCACGATAAGGTTCGTATCGCCGCCGCTGTTCGTGACATCAGGCGTCACTATAAACGAATTTCCGCCGTTTCGCGGCTCAAAACTGAATAGCCCGTCGTTGCCGACAACGCCGTCTTCAATCGTTTCGCCCGCCGGCAGATTCACCATGGTAACCATGCCGTTGCGCAGTTTTATCGGTAATACCGTCCCGGCCGCCCATGTCAATTGGGCATAGCCCGGCTTGGATGATCCGGCCGCCATGTTCATGTTCGGATTGTCCCACGCTTCCTGGATTCCGTAATCTTCACAAACAAGTGAAAAGTGAAATGCGAAAAGTGAAATTACAACCAATACTTTTTTCATATTGCCCACCATATTTTTTTATCTTATCTTTTAATTTTTATTGGAAATCCAGCGGATCCCCGCCGCCAGATTCAATATCATATCCGACAACCAAGACCCCCAGCGGGTTATCCAGCCGCTCGCTCCATTTGGTCGGATTGTCCGTTTTCAGCGTTATCGCAATCGTATAATCCCGCGGCACGGTCTGCTGGTCCCCGACAATGCAAAAGTACCGGAAACTGGCCGCATATTTGTCCGCGGCGCGCGGCGCGATGTTTTTCGTAAACTCAGTGCGGCATGAAAAGTCAAAGTCCAATGCCCCGGCCGAATTCATCAATTCGTTCCAAAGCGTTGTTCCGACAAAAGCGCTGTAAACCGCATCTGTTGACCATGCCCGCACCAATCCGTCGCTGTCCCATTTTTTCTTCATAACCCCGGCATTTGGTATGATTTCGTTTCTGGCCTTGATATACTCTTTGATAAAGTTCATCTTGAATTCGTCAAAGTTCGCATTGCTGGGGTAATACGGCTTTAACGAAATTTCAGTATTTTCACGCGGATAGGTCGTTAAAAAAAACACCTGCGTGCGGGTCAGCGGCATCAAGTTTGACAGCGCGAGAATCATTGTCAGCGCGACGCCCAGCGACGCGGCAAAGACAAAAGACATGATTCTGGTCATTAAAACTGGCGGTTGTACTTGATTCAACTGTGATTATTCCCCCTGATGTCAATTCAGTTTAGAAAAAAAAGCGCATGCAGCGCAAGCGAAAAAAGTGTAGGTGAAGGTGAAAGTGTAGGTGTAGGTGAAGGTGAAGGCCATCTCCTGTCGTCATTCCCGCGCAGGCTGGGATGACGACGGGGTGTTGTTCGGTGCTTGAATGACGACGCATTTAACTTTCATCTCCACCTACACCTACACTTTCACCTTCACCTGCACTTAAACTACTTTCCCCTTGCGCTGGGCGGGATAAAAATATATAATATTTGCGCTTGATTTTATAAAAAATTGTGTTAAACTGAACGAACTTGTGGCAAGAATTGGTTGAATTTTCGCGGTTTTTCGGCAAAAATGGAAGTTTTGCCAGTGTCGCATTCGCCCCTGGCGAACAAAGACGGACAGGTTTGGTGTTGAAAACATTAGGTAAAAAGTTTTAGGGGCATAGTTCAACGGTAGAATAGAGGTCTCCAAAACCTTTGATGTGGGTTCGATTCCTACTGCCCCTGCCAAGAGTCAGATAAAAAAAATGAACAGAATATTTAATTATATTAAAAATGTGCGCAGCGAATGGTTCAAGATAACTTGGCCGACCCGCGACGCTGTTATTAAATCAGGGATTCTGATCATTGTTTTTTCGGCAATCGCCGCATTGTTTTTCTTTTTAACAGACAGCGTGCTGAATGCGCTGGTCGGCTGGATATTCTAAGGGGTAAAGATGTCTGATAACATGCAATGGTTTATCGTCAATGTTCATACCGGCTGCGAAGACAAGGTTGCCCGTGAATTGCGTGAAAAAATTGACTCGGCAAAGTTGAACCCGCTGTTTGGCGAAATTCTGGTTCCGACACGCGAAGTGGTAGAGGTCAAGGCCGGAAAACGCGTCAAAAACGAAAGAAAGTTCTTTCCGGGATACATCGTCGTGCAAATGGTCATGACGGATGCGACTTTTTCCGCGGTCCAGACGATTCCCCAGGTGGTTATGTTCTTGGGCCAGCGGCGCAACGGGGCCAAGGTTCTGCCGACGCCCGTCCCAATTACCGAGGCCGAGGCGCGCCGTCTGCAAAAGCAGATGGAAGAAGGCGGATCAGTGGGCGAGATTTCAGATTATGAAATCGGCCAGGAAATCAAAATCATTGACGGGCCGTTTATGAACTTTAACGGGGTTGTCAAGGATGTGGACAATATTAAACAGAAAATGACGGCCAGCGTGCTGGTATTCGGCCGCGAAACTTCTGTGAACTTGGAATTTTCTCAGGTTGAAAAGGTCTGAGGGATAAAATGCGGCAGGTGTGCCACACCGGAAGACCGCGAACTCTAACGATTAAAAGTGAACTTTCATCTTTTAATTTTAATTATTACGGAGTAATAAAATGGCAAAAGTAAAAGAAGTAAAATCGCTTGTGAAACTGGTTGTGCCGGCGAAACAGGCAAATCCGTCGCCGCCAATCGGACCGATACTGGGATCCAATGGCGTAAACATCGCGGAATTCTGCAAACAATTCAACGACGCGTCCAAGGATTTGGAAGCGGGTCAGCCGACGCCTGTGGTCATCACGGTGTACACGGACCGCTCGTTTGAGTTTATAATGAAGTTGCCGCCTGTTTCTTATTTCATTAAAAAAGAACTGGGGCTGAAATCAGGCAGCAAAAAGCCGGGCCGGGATTTCGCAGGCACGATCAGCATGGCCGCGGTGCGCAAAATCGCCGAAGCGAAAATGCCTGACCTGAACTGCACGACTGTTGACGCCGGCGCGAATATTGTTGCCGGGCAATGCCGCTCTATGGGCATCAAGGTGGAGGGCTGAAAACATGAAACACATTTCTAAAAGATTGCAAAAACGGGCAGAACTGGACGCAAAAAAAGTTTACGCGATTGCTGATGCGATTGAAACTTTGCGCGGTTTTTCATCCGGAAAATTCAACGAGTCTTTGGACATCGCGATAAAACTGGGCATTGACATAACCAAGGCGGATCAGAATATCCGCGGAATGCTGTCGCTGCCGAACGGCACGGGCAAAACGGTCCGCGTCGCGGTTATATCCAATGGCAAGGACGAAGAAGCCACGAAAGCCGGCGCGGATATTGTCGGCGGCGAAGATCTGATTGATAAAATAGCAAATGGATTCATGGACTTTGACCGGGTCATCGCGACGCCGGACATGATGCCGAAAATGTCCAAGGTTGCGCGCGTGCTGGGGCCCAAGGGCTTGATGCCGAATCCGAAACTGGGGACGGTCGCGAACAATGTCGCGGACGCTGTCAAGACAGCCAAGGCCGGCCAGATTGAATATCGCGCGGAAAAGAAAGGCATAGTTCATGCCGGAATTGGCAAGATGTCCTTTACAACCGACCAATTGGTTCAGAATGTGAACGCGCTGATTGAACAATTGAAAAAGGTAAAGCCATCCAGTTCCAAAGGCCAGTATATTTTGGGCGCGGCATTAAGCACGACCCAGGGCCCGGGATTGAAAGTGGAAGTAAAATAAGCGTCCAGTTTTCAGAGTTCAGTATTTTTACCGAACTCTGAAAACTGCACGCTGCAAAAGATTCTTGTCCGAGACTGATGGCGGGGAAACCCTTAAAAAACAAAGCCGTCATAGACAAAAGAGATTGCTCTTTTGGGACAGAATAACAGTGTTCAGTTTGCAGAGTTCAGAGTTCGGTAAAAATACTGAACTCTGAACTCTGAAAACTGAACACTCAAAAGAGCCCCGGTGGAAGCACCGGATAAAAAAACAAATGTGGGAAAGGTAAAATTATGAAGCGGGAAGATAAATCTTCGTTGATATCCACATTGCAAAACTCACTGAAACAGGCAAACGGTGTTTTCGTCATAGAAAACGATGGCTTGACGGTTCGGGAAACAGAAGAATTGCGCAACGAATTGCGTCCGATTGTTTCTGTCTTCAAGATTGTCAAAAATCGTCTGATGAAACTGGCGCTGACGGATACGGACTTTGCGCCGGTGTCCGAATTGCTGAAAAAGCCGACGGCCGTGGCGATCGCAAATGACTCATTGGCGGTTACCAAGGTTTTGGCGCGATTCGCCGAAGCACATCCGAAATTAGTTATTTTGGGTGGCAAAATGGACGCGAATCTGCTGAATGCGGACGGGGTGTTGCAATTATCAAAACTGCCATCACTGCTGGAAATACGCGGAACGATTGCACGGATTCTGATAGAACCGGCATCTCGTTTGGCCCGCGTTTCTGCGGAATATGGGAAAAAAAATTAAGAATCAATAATTAAGGATTAAGAATTTTTGTTCTTGGTTCTTATCTTGGTTCTTGCAAAACAACAATGAATTTTAATCTTTGATTTAAGAAATAATTCTTAAATTCCGGATTCTTAATTCTTAATTATTACGGAGTAATAAAATGGCTGATATTCAGAAATTAGTTGAAGAATTGTCAAAATTGTCAGTGCTGGAAGCGGTTGAACTGTCCAAGGCATTGGAAGAAACATGGGGCGTTTCAGCCGCGGCGGCTGTCGCGGTTGCGGCCGGCCCGGCGGCGGCTGTGGAAGAAAAGACCGAGTTTGATGTTGTTCTGGCGGATGCCGGCGCAAACAAACTGGGTGTTATCAAGGCGGTCAAAGACGCGACAGGACTGGGTCTGGGCGAAGCGAAAGCATTCGTTGAATCCGCGCCGAAAACAGTGAAAGAAGGCTTGTCCAAGGAAGAAGCCGACAAACTGAAAGCGACGCTGGAAGCGGCTGGCGCCAAGGTTGAGTTAAAATAATCTTTGGGCGAACGCCCAAGGATTATTTTAATGAATAATGAATAATGAACAATGAATAGTTGTTCAGCAAGCAAAAGTGAAGAAAGAATAAAAAATAATAAATAATATTGCTGCGAGCAAAGCGAGCGCAAACATTATTCATTATTCACTATTCATTATTCACTATTTGCGACTGCAAGGAGCAAATACATGGCTGTAATTTGGAAACCAAGAAAATCATTCGGAAAAAATCTGCTGAATCAAAAAACCGAACTCCCCGATCTGGTTGAAATACAATACAAATCTTACAATGATTTCTTGCAGGCCGACGCCGCGCCAGCATCGCGCAAAGATGTCGGGTTGCAGCGCGCGTTCAAGTCCATGTTTCCGATGAAGAACAACGACGGTAGCGTTGAATTGGAATTCGTTGACTATCGCATTGAAAAGCCGGTTTACAATGTCCGCGAATGCATGATGCGCAACATGACTTATGCCAGCAAACTGCGCCTGCGTCTGAAACTGATTCTGTGGGACATCGCGGAAGACGGCAAAAAATCGCTGCGCGACATCAAGGAACAGGAAATCTTTATGGGCGAAGTCCCGCTGATGACAGAACGCGGAACCTTTATCGCAGCCGGCGTTGAACGCGTAATTGTTTCGCAATTGCAGCGCGCCCAAGGCGTCATATTCACATTAACGAAAGAATCGCGCGGCAGCGATGTTGAAAACGCGTACGCGGCGAAAATTATTCCCGAACGCGGATCCTGGATTGACATGGAAGAGTCCAAGGGCCAGATTTTCGTACGCATTGACACGCGCCGCAAAATTCATGCGACGACTTTGCTGCGATGCATGCCGACGGCCGGCGATGAAAAAAAGTGGGAAAAGAATCCGCGCGACATTTCAGTGCGCGGGATGACCGATGCGGAAATACTCGGCACTTTCTATAATAAAATTCAATTATCTTTTGATGGCAAGTTCTTTGGCGGCCAGACCCAGTCTTATGCGAATCTCGGCCAATTCCGCCTGAATCACGATTTGCTGGGAACCAAGGATAAAAAGGCCTTTGCAACGGCCGGCACGCGTCTGAATGCAAAAAAGTCTGAAAAACTGGTTGCGGCGAACAAAGAATTTTTAATTGCGGCTGAAAATCTTATCGGCGAATTTATCTGTGATGCAATCATGGATGGCGACGCCGTTTTGTTTGATGCCGGCACTGAAATAACTGCCGAGGTATTGGCAGATTTGGAAAAATTGAATATCAAAAATATTTCCATCCTGGCGATTGACAATGCGTTTTACAATCCGCAGATCAGAAACACGCTGGTCGCGGATAAATTGAAAACACGCGAGGAAGCCTTGATAGAAATTTACAATGTTCTGCGTCCGGGCGAACGGCCGACGGTGGAAACCGCCGCCAATCTGGTCGCGCAGCAGGGATTTGATTCGCGCTGGTACGATTTGACCGCGGTCGGACGGTTCAAGTTGAACAAGCGGCTGCGCATTGATTCAGGCAAACGGCCCGAAGACGAGCGGACGCTGACCAAGACGGATATTCTGGCCGTTCTGAAAACACTTATGAACATCATTGACCGCAAGGATGTTGTGGATGATATTGACAACTTGTCAAACCGCCGCGTGCGCAGTGTCGGCGAATTGCTGGAACAGCAATTCAGAATCGGTTTGTCGCGCATTGAACGGCTGACGCGCGATCAGTTGAACAACCAGGATATCGCCAGCAAGCAGCCCCAGGATTTGATAAATGCAAAGCCATTGAACGCATTGGTCGCGGAATTTTTGGGAACTTCGCAATTGTCCCAGTTTATGGAATCTTATAACCCGCTGGCTGAAATTGAACACAAGCGGCTGATTTCCGCATTGGGTCCAGGCGGACTGAACCGCGAGCGCGCCGGATTCGAGGTTAGAGATGTCCATCCGACCCATTACGGCCGTCTGTGCCCGATTAATTCGCCCGAAGGTCCGAACATCGGATTAATAACCCACTTGGCGAATTACGCGCGCGTGAATCCGTACGGGTTTATTGAAACGCCGTACTATGTCGTGAAAAACGGCAAGGTCCAGGATGAAATCCTTTATCTGACCGCGGACGAAGAAATCTCTCATAAAATCGCCCAGGCAAATACGAAATTGACAAACGGCGGCGCGATTGAAACTGAATTGGTAACAGCGCGCGTCGCGGGCGAGTTTGAGATGATTCCGCGCGAAGAAATTGATCTGATTGATGTCGCGCCAAAACAGATTATTTCCGTCGCGACAGGACTTATCCCGTTTATTGAAAACGACGACGGACAGCGCGCGTTGATGGGATCAAACATGCAGCGCCAGGGCGTGCCGCTGCTGCGCAGCGAAGCGCCGCTGGTCGGAACCGGGATAGAGCGCGAAGTCGCGCGCGACAGCCGCACTTGCCGGATTGCCAAGCGCAGCGGAATCGTGGAATCCGTTGATGCGAACACCATCGTTATCAAATGCGTCAACTCGCGCGGCGTCATCAGCGGCGTTGACATTTACGAATTGGAAAAGTTCCAGGGATCCAACAGCGAAACAATCGTTCATCAGAAACCGCTGGTCAAGGTCGGCGACCGCGTGTCCAAAGACGATATCATTGCGGATGGCAGTTCAACGCACTATGGCGAACTGGCAATCGGCAAGAATGTCGTGGTCGCGTTCATGCCTTGGCGCGGATACAATTACGAAGACAGCATTGTTATTTCAGAGCGGATTTCACGCGACGATGTCTTTACCAGCATCAAGATTGTGGAAAAGGAATTCAAGGTTCACGACACCCAGCTGGGGCCGGAATCATTGACGCGCGACATTCCGAATGTCGGCGAAGAAGCATTGCGCAATCTGGACGAGAGCGGGATTATTTATGTCGGCGCGGCGGTGAAGCCTGGCGATATTCTGGTCGGCCGCGTGTCGCCAAAGTCTGAAACGATGCTGACACCCGAAGAAGCGCTGCTGCGCAACATCTTTGGCGAAAAGGCCTTGTCAGTCAAGGATACTTCGCTGAAATGCGGCCCGAATGAAGAAGGCGTCGTCATCGGCGTCAATGTTCTGACGCGGCACGGGGTCAAGAAAGACGAACGCACCCAGATGATTGAACTGCAAAAGATTGAATTTATCGCGCGCAACCGCGACGAAAAAATATCAATTATTGAAGGCGGCTTTGGCGAACAGATCTTCCAAATCGCCGAAGGATGCACGATTGAAAACGGAACCGGATCAATCAAGCCTTTTATCGGCAAGAAACTGAACCGCGAAATTTTTGAAAGCATCAAGCCGTCCGACATCAAGAAACTGGTTGTCAAGGACAAGGCAATCCAGGAACAAATCAAGTCCTTGGCCGAAGCGCATGTCGCTGAAATCAAAGATATTGAAGCGGTTGCAAACACCGATATTGAAAAAGTGAAAGAGAGCAATTCTCTGTCCGCCGGCGTCTTGAAGGAAGTCAAGATTTACATCGCGCACAAGACCAAATTGCAGCCGGGCGACAAAATGGCGGGACGCCATGGAAACAAAGGCATTGTTTCGCGCGTTGTGCCGATTGAAGACATGCCGCATCTGGAAGACGGAACGCCGGTTGACATCGTTCTGAATCCGCTGGGCGTGCCGTCGCGTATGAATGTCGGGCAGATTCTGGAAACCCACCTGGGGGCGGCCGCGTATCATCTGGGCCTGCAAATCGGCGAAGTTCTGGATTCTATTAAAAACAAGACGGCTGTGACGGACGATCTGCGCGCATTGATT
Source organism: Rickettsiales bacterium (assembly GCA_031260805.1). Lineage (GTDB taxonomy): Bacteria > Pseudomonadota > Alphaproteobacteria > Rs-D84 > Rs-D84 > JAISKV01. Next base: position 35,570 of record JAISKV010000009.1, on the reverse strand, counting down.
GGAAAAATCTATGGCAAAGAGATGGCCGACAAGTTGGAAAAGATGACGGACACGGATGTCCGCGGGCTGGGCAAGTTGCTGTCGTCCGGGATTCTGACCGCGACGCCATCGTTTGACGGCGCGACGGCGGACGAAATTCACAAGATGCTGAAACTGGCCAAACTGCCTGAAACCGGACAGTTCACGATGGTTGACGGAATCACGGGCGAAAAGTTTGATCGTCCTGTGACAGTCGGCGTCATGTACATGCTGAAACTGCATCACTTGGTTGACGACAAGATGCACGCGCGCAGCAGTGGCGGATACTCGCTGGTGACCCAGCAGCCATTGGCTGGAAAAGCGCACGGCGGCGGTCAGAGACTGGGTGAAATGGAGGTCTGGGCGTTGGAAGCGCATGGCGCGGCGCACTTGCTGAAAGAAATGCTGACAGTCAAATCAGACGATATTGCGGGCCGCAACAAGATGTTCGAGGCGGTCATAGAAGGCAATACGGACTTCCAAACCGGCACGCCCGAGGCGTTTAATGTCTTGGTCCGCGAATTGAAAGGACTGGGTCTGGCGATGACGCCAAAGAAAATCTGACGCGCCGAGCGCATCGGATTTTCAATGAATAATGAACAATGAAGAGTGGAGCAGAACGAATGACAAACATGTTGCAAAAGATTTTCGGTCAAATTGAAACCAAAGAAAACTTTGATGCGTTGCGCATTTCCATCGCCAGCCCGGATGAAATAATGTCTTGGTCGCACGGCGAAGTCAAAAAGCCGGAAACAATCAACTATCATTCGTTAAAGCCTGAAAAGGACGGCCTGTTCTGCCAGCAGATTTTCGGTCCGGTCCGCGATTACGAATGCGAATGCGGCAAGTACAAGCGCATCAAGTTCCGCGGCGTGGTTTGCGAACGCTGCGGGGTGGAAGTCATATCTTCGTCGGTCCGGCGCGAGCGCATGGGGCATATCAAACTGGCCATGCCGGTTTCGCACACATGGTTCCTGCGCGAAGGGAAAATATCAACGCTGCTGAACAACCTGTCGCAGAAAAAATTGGAACAGGTCATTTACTATGACGCGTATATCGTTATTGAACCGGGGCTGACCGACTTGAAGTTGTACGATGTCATCAGCGAAGACGCGTACCAGACCGCATTGAAAGATTTTGGCGCGGACGCGTTCCGCGTCGGAATTGGCGCAGATGGAATCCGCGACATTATTTCCGGCATGGATCTGGGGGCTGAACGCACCCGTCTGCGCAGCGATTTGGCGGAGACAAAGTCAGAAACAAAACGCCGCGGAATTATCAAGCAATTGAAATTGGTGGAATCTTTCTTGGATTCCAAGTCTTCGCCGGCATGGATGATTCCGGATGTCATTCCGGTTATCCCGCCGGACATGCGGCCGCTGGTCCCGCTGGAAGCCGGCCATATCGCGGCATCCGACTTGAACGATCTGTATCGCCGCGTTATCATCCGCAATAACCGCCTGAAAAAGTTAATTGACCTGTCCGCGCCTGAAATTATCATCCGCAATGAAAAGCGCATGTTGCAGGAAGCAGTGGATTCGCTGTTTGACAACAGTCATAAGGCGCGCCCGCTGATGAGCCAGAACCGTCATCAACTGAAATCTCTGTCAGATTCATTGCGCGGAAAATCCGGCCGGTTCCGTATGAACATGCTGGGAAAACGCGTGGACTTTTCGGGCCGCAGCGTCATCGTGTCGGGCCCGACATTGAAATTGCATCAGTGCGGATTGCCGAAAATCATGGCTTTGGAATTGTTCAAGCCATTCATATACTCGCGCTTGATGACCGGGGATTACGCAAACACGCTGAAAACCGCCAAGAAAATGGTGGAACATGGAGAGCCGATTGTTTGGGATCTGCTGGCCGATATTGTGCACGAGCATCCGATTTTGCTGAACCGCGCGCCGACATTGCACCGCTTGGGATTCCTGGCGTTTGATCCGGTTTTGATAGAAGGCAAGGCAATCCGCCTGCATCCGCTGGTGTGCAAGGGATTCAACGCGGACTTTGACGGCGACCAGATGGCGGTTCATGTTCCGATTTCGTTGGAAGCCCAATTGGAAGCGCGCACATTAATGCTGTCATCAAACAATGTTCTGAATCCTTCTAACGGCGAAGTTATGATTGTCCCGACCCAGGACATGGTTCTGGGCGTGTACTATCTGTCATTAATCGCGGGGGAGCATTCTGAAAAATCGCCGCGCATGGCAAATCTGGACGAAATCAAATTGGCCTTGAACAACAAGACTGTCAATTACCACACTCCGATTGTGACCAAGTTCAGGGGCGAAACGATTAAAACGACCCCGGGCCGCATGCTGCTGGGCGAAATCTTGCCTGAAAAAATGCCGTTTGATTCAATCAATAAAGTATTGCCGATTGGCGAAATCAAAAAACTGCTGACAATTACATACGACACTTGCGGCGACCAGGACATGATTATTCTGGCGGACAAGTTGAAAGATTTGGGATTTGAATACGCGGCTCGCAGCGGAATATCTTTTGGATTTGACGACATTCGCGTTCCCGAAGGCAAGCCGGAAATCATTGAAGATGCAAAAAACAAACTGGCTGAAATTGAATCGCAATATCAGAACGGTTTGCTGTCCAAGAACGAACGGCACAATAAAATCGTTGACATGTGGCAGGGCGTCACGACCAGAATCGGCGAAATGGCGATTTCCGGACTGCGCAAAGTAGAAGGCTATAATTGGAATTCGCTGTCCATGTTCACGGAATCCGGCGCGCGCGGAAACAAAACGCAGATGCAGCAGTTGTCCGGAATGCGCGGAATGCCGCTGAAACCGGATAACTCTATTATTGAAGTTCCGATTATATCAAACTTCAAGGAAGGTTTGACGATGGCGGAATACTTTACTTCAACGCACGGAACGCGCAAGGGTATGTCCGATACCGCGCTGAAAACCGCGGACGCCGGATATCTGACGCGCCGTCTGGTTGAATTGGCGCACAATGTTGTGATTACCGAACACGATTGCGGGACAAACGAATGCATCACTGCGAAACCCGTGTATACGGGATCAACACTGTCTGTGGCGCTGGGCGATGTGGTGCTGGGACGCGTGGCCGCCCAGGATATCGTTCATCCGATTACCAAGGAATTAATCGTATCTAAAAACGACATAATTACCAAAGCCGCCGCAAAAATCATAAATGCCAGCGGACTGCCGTCTGTTGATGTGCGCAGCGTGCTGACATGCCAGGCGGACGGGCTTTGCGCGAAATGCTATGGCATGGATTTGTCGCGCGGAACGCTGGTTCACGAAGGCGAGCCAGTCGGCATCATCGCCGGACACTCTATCGGCGAACCGGGAACCCAGCTGACGCTGCGAACATTCCACTTGGGCGGAATCGCGACCGGCACCGGCGGAAACAACTATTTGGAAACACCGGTCGCGGGCCGAGTTAAGTTTGACGGCTTGGAAACAATCAAGAATACTGAAAACAAACTGATTGTCTTGTCCAAGCATGGCAAAATTATCATCATGGGCAAAGGCGACAAGGCATTGCATGAAATCGCTGTGCCGTATGCCGCAAACTTGCTGGCGGGCGATGGCGACGAAGTTGCCGCGGGCGCGAAACTGGCCGGGTTTGAACCATATGCTTCAATCATCGTTGCAGAAAAAACCGGTCAAATCAAATACAGCGACCTGGTTGACAATGTTTCTTTATCGGAAGAAACGGATCCGTTGACCGGAATTACAAACCGCAAGGTTTCCAACTGGAAAAATGTTACCAAGAAACCTTTGCAGCCGGCATTGCTGATAACCGGCAGCGATGGAAAAATCTTGTCGCTGGGCGGGCGCAAGACGGCGGAGTACTTTCTGCCGATGGGCGCTTCAATCAATGTGCGCGATGGCGACATGGTCAATGCGGGCGATGTTATTGCGAAAATAGCAATCAACGCGACCAAGGTTCACGATATTACCGGCGGCCTGCCGCGCGTCAACGAACTGCTGGAAGTCCGGAATCCCGGAACACCCGCGCTGTTGTCCGACATTGACGGCGAAGTTGAAATTATTGACGAAGGCAAGGCCAAGATTATCGTGCGCGTGACGCCGGACGACGGAACCGCGGAATACGAATATGCAGTGCCCAAGGGGTCTGCCCTGCTGGTGCGCAACGGTGATCATATCCGCCGCGCGGACATGATTATTGACGGCGAAATATCATCGCGCGACATTCTGCGAATCAAGGGCGAAAAAGCGCTGGCGCAATTCTTGGTCAGCCAGGTCCAGGAAGTTTACCGCGTCCAGGGCGTGCAGATTAATGACAAGCACATGGAAATCATGATTCGCGAAATGACGCGGCGCGTTGAAATTGTAGATCCGGGCGACACAGTGTTCCTGGCCGGCCAGGTCATAGACCGCGTTGATTTCGAGGAAGAAAACGCACGAGTGATTCACGACGGCGGCAAACCGGCCGAAATCAGCAAAGTCTTGGTCGGACTGACCCGCGCATCCATCACCAGCCGTTCGTTCATATCCAACGCGGCGTTCCAGCAGACGACCAAGGTCTTGGTTGATGCAGCGATTAACGGCGCGACGGACAGATTGCAGGGAATCAATGAAAACTTGATCGTCGGCAGATTGATACCGGCCGGCACCGGCACATACATCCGCCGCGCGCGCGAGATTGCGCGTCAGGAAGAATTGGCCGAAAAGTTGGCGCGTGAAAATACAGTCGGCGAACAGCAATTGCTGGGGATATAAAAAACGGCCGAACGGCCGTTTTTTAATAGTTTTCAGAGTTCAGAGTACAGAGTTCAGTTTTTTAGTTGGGGGCAGTTGAAGTAGCAGATATATCAAAGCCATCATCACCCCGGGTCGTGGCCCGGGATCCAACGCCCAATAGATTCCGGGTTTCGCTGCGCTCCCCCGGAATGACGATGGAATTGGAATTGTTTACTTATTGTTGTCTACCATAGTGAACAAGAGTTATTTTCACCTTTTTCACTCTTTTCACTATTCACTTTTTTACTTAAATCCTGTAAACCACCCCAGCGCTGCGCGCCACCCCTCCATAGGAGGGGAACTGGCCGCTCTTATACCTCTCACCTCAAACCTTATACCTTAAAAAAAACGCGGCGGGCCGCGTTTTTTTTAATTACCATATTCATTCATTCCAGAGATTTTCTTCACACAATCTGTAAACACACTTGAATCTGTATTTCCATCATCTCGCGCCCGTCTCGCAGTTTCTGCGCACGCCTGGATTTGATCTTTGGTTGACGCGTTGCCCAATTCTACATAGTTTGCCATATATACCGCAAATTCATTGTCATTCATGCATTGGTTGTTGACCATAATGCGACCTGTTTCACATTTGCATTTATAATCTATTTTATTTTCATCATCCAGCAAGTTTGCACTTGAATTTACAGGACATTTGCATTTATTCTCTACATGAATCTGTCCTGCTTCCCATGTTCCGCCGGTTTCTTCGCACCAAGTGCCGGACGCCATGCCGACCAACTGGGTCGCTGCGACGGTATTGCGCGCGGACAGGCAAATATTGCGCGGCAATGACTTGGTTCCGACCAATTGTTGCAGGATATCAATATCAACCTGCGTTCGCGTATTCCCATCGTGTGTAAAGCAATTTTTCAATGTCGCATCTTTATTAAACACGCCTTGTTTTGTCTGCGGCGTCCCGTCCTGACTTATTATCATTTGCAGGACTTCCGGATCTATCTTGGATTTCTTTTTCAGATTCTTGAAAATACCAATAGTTTCAATCGCATCAGACGCGCATCCAACCTCTATATGACCGGAAGTTTTCCAATTTTCAACCTGAACATTTTCAACAACATCCTGATATCTTTCAATTGTTATTCCATCTGCGGCATAAATTGGTTTTGATACTGTTTGTTTCACCCATTCTTTTTGTTGTTTTTCCGGCCACAGCCATTCCTGGTACACCGCGTCCGTATCGTTCAGAGAATATGCTTTCAGCAATTTGCATCGTGGATTTTTCCCTTCGCACGCGCATCCCGATTGTCCGGCCGCCGGTTTAGCCCCTGCCTTGCACGCGCAATCATTCCCGTACAATGAAGCCCCGGCTTGGCACATGAACTGGCCCCACTGGTTGCAGGAATCCGACAAGAACATATAAATATCGGACAGGTCCACGCCCAAAATCTGCGCGTATGACAGCGCGTCGTATGCTTCTTCCAGCACCTGCTCGTACGGCGTGAAAAATCCGTTCGCCATTTCCTTGAACTTGGCCACGCGTTTCGGCCCGGTGCAGTTGTTTCCAAAGTCATCGCAGCCAGCATAGGCAAACACATCATTCATTCTTTTTTTCAGATTCGCCAGCGCGTCCGTTACATTTTCCAATTTAGACAATATTTCGCCGGATGCCTGGTTGCGCATTAATACTTCGGCTGAAACGCCGCTGGCGCTTGCAATCTGATCCGCCGATTGCATCGGCGCGGATTGAGTCGCCGCAGCGGACTGCGCGGCCGCGGCCGATTGCATCGCCGCCGCGTTTGCGGCCGCTTCTGCCCTGCTTTGTTCCAAAGCCTGTTCCAGACGCGCAGCGGATTCCGCCTGCTGCTGTTGCATCTGGGACTGCATCTGCTGCATTTGCATCTGCATCGCAGCCATTTGCTCCGCGCTCTGCTCGCCCGCGGCGGCAGCCGCCGCAGCATTCGCCGCATTTGACTTGGCCGTTGAATTCGCCACCAGTTGGCCAGCAATCATCTGGACCAGCGGGTCGCCATGCTGGGCGCAAGTTTCCGTGACCTGGACGCATCCCGCGGCAATAGGCGTCGCGACCGCCATATCCGTGCAGCCGCCGTTCGCGCACTTTGGCGTCGCGCACCGCATGACCGCCGCATTACAATTCCCAAAGTTCGCAGTCGGCCCGGTTGCCGCGCCGCTGTATCCGTTTATTGAATTATTCCATTGATTATTGTTAATCGCTCCCATGTTTCCGCTGAAACTGGTCAAATTATCGCCAAAGCCCTTGGGCACCACCGGCGCATTAATGGCAGCAAATGCGTCTGATGCCGCAAACGCAATTAATAATGAATAATGAATAATGAATAATCTGCTCTTCATCTCTCTCACGCTGCTAATTATAACATAAATAACTGTAAATTAAAAACTAAAAGGAATTTTTATATCAGTTTCATTCTTTTCACTATTCACTTTTTCACTTAAATCCTGTAAACCACCCCGGCCTGCGGCCACCCCCTCCATAGGAGGGGAACTGGCCACTCTTATACCTTAAACCTTATACCTCAAAAAAACGGCCTTGTGGCCGTTTTTTTTTACCATGTCATGCTTTTTTGTGTTTTGCCGCTGATTTTATCACCAAACATATCCCGTTTGCTTTGCGTTATTGACTCGAACTGATCGCTGGAAATCACGCGCAGCACAAAACTGTCGTCCGTCCGCTCTGACAGCACCGGTACAATCCGTCCGTCCGCAACACCGCCGTCATGCAGTACTTGTTCCACAATCGCCAATCTTTTCGCCGCCAGTTTCCGATCGTCAAAAGACCGCGTTGAATTTTCAGGAATTGAAATCTGTATCGCCCGTTTCGGATTATTCACAACAATTCCGGCATATTCGGACAGCAAATTATAGTTGTCGCGCGACAGCGAACTGTCCCCGCCGCGAAATCCCAACTTGATTTCCAGCGGCCGAATTCCCGCGCCCATTTCAGACAAGTCCGCCGTGGAATCAAATCCGGCTGCAGACCGGCTGACCGTGCTGGCCGTATTAAAGTCGTCCGCAATCGCGTATGCCGACAAATGCTTGTTCCCGGAAATATAAGTTTTATGGAACGCGCGTTTCAATTCTGCCGGGGATAGTTTCGCAAATTCATTTTCATCCCGTGCGGCCGTACGCGCGGTTGTCCGCGGCGTTGCCATTTCAATATAATCGTTGTCATCCATGCCGATGATTTCACGGCGGACTGCGATTTGATTATCTAATTCCGGCGCTGTCCGGGCGGCAACCGCCGCAGTTTTGCGCGGCGCATCAAACGAAGATATAGCACGCTTTGTTTCCGCCGGCATTGCGGCGCTGGCGTCCGCGCGACCCTGCAATTTCGCCAGTTTTTCAAGTTGCGCGTCCATTGCAAATGTTTGTTCGCGGATTTGCGCCACTTCCAATTCTTCTTCGCCCAGCATGTCAATTTCTGGCAGCGGGAACGGCCGCGCTGCAACCGCGGCGACGCGCGGCGCGGCCGGGGCATCGTTCTTGGCCCAAATATTATCGCTGGGTCTGCGCGGGGAGAGCACATCTGTCTGCACGATTGGCGCGGTTTTCAGTGTGGTTGCAGTGCGCGCGACAGCCCGCTGCGCGGGCGCGGCCGGGCGCGGCGTCGGCGCGACGCCAAACGCGCTGCGCGCAGAAACACCGGCGGCGGATACATTTACAATCGGCAGCGCGGCATCAGCAAACGCCGGTAAAACCAATAAAAACAATGGAATAATCGCAATTGTTTTGTGCATAAAAACCCTTCCCTTGGGTTCATTGTAAAACAATTGCCGAGTCCGAGTAAAGTGAAAAATAGTTATTAGTTTGAGTTGTGAGTTGGAATGGCCCACTCGCAAATCACATCCGCATTCACGGTATCGCCGGTTTTAATCGTATGATGGCTGATTAATCCATCAATTGCAACGGCCACCGCAATCATCGGCGTATTCGCCGGGATTTCTTTCTTGAAATTTATTTCCAATCTTGTCAATCGGTGCGAATTCTGAAACTCAAAGCTGACGCTCTCCGTCGCCCACACCGCGTATACCGCATTATTTATATGCTGATTCACATCCACATCATCATATCTGCAATTAAAATTGTGCATTGTGAATTGTGCATCATGCATTGCAAATTTATCAAAAGTTCTGTCATACGCTCGCTGCGGAACCACCGACCAAAACGGCAGATTTTCCGACAGACGCAGCGGCCGCCGCGTCGTCGTGTTTATCAAAATCCACTGGCTGGTTGCGCGGACCAGCAACCGTCCGTCCATGCCGCGCACCTCGAAATCACGCACGGCCTTTAATTCATCATGTGCCGCCGGCCAGGTTATGAATTCCAGTTCTTCCGTTTCGCGCGGCGATTCAATAATGTCAATCAGATAATGCGTGACCACCCATGCGATGCCGTGTTCCATGCAGTACGCCCGCCCCGCCCCCAGCATGTCCGCGTGGGTGTCTGCGACAGCCTGCAATTCGTTCATCAGCATGACCGGCCGCATGTTGCCAAATCGGTCGCACTGGTAAGTTTTAAGTTGTTTTTTTTGCGAGAATTTTTCAGACATGGCGATACCGCACTCTAAAAAATCGCCCGAGGGCGATTTTTTACAATCCCGAAGTATACCCGGAAATTGTGATGGCAGGATGCAGGACATACAGATCGTGCGTTGCTTTTCCTGATTTGGATTTGCCGTCAACAAAGCCGACACAACCGGCCAGCATGGCGGCCGCAACCAATGCGAATACTACTTTCATAATTTTCTCCTTTTGTCATGATTGACGAATAAATTATAGCATGAAAATTGTTTATTGCAAGCAGGAACTAAATCACATTCCGGGCCCAGAAAATGCGCCATCCGCATACCACGATCACATCAAACCGCGCGTCGCCGCGCCACTGGTTTTTTGCAAAGTAATTTTCCGCCGCCCGGCGCAACCGAATCCGCTGGTCCGTGCGAATCGCGGCAAAACCGCGCTCTATGGTCGCGCGGCGTTTTACTTCCACAAAGACCAGCAATTTGCCGCGGCGCGCGATGATGTCAATTTCCGCGCGGCCGGTTCCGCGGCCCGTGATATGCCGCGATTCCACAATTGAAAACCCATGGAGCCGCAAAAACGACCGCGCGTAGAATTCTGCAAGTTTTCCAGACTGATAAGATGAGAATTGAGACATGCGGTTAAAACGAATATGGCTTGGCATTAAATTCTTCGCGCGATTTCATCGCGTTCATCGCATCGTCGTCAGACTTTTTACCCAGATAAGACAGTGTTAATTTGCCATAGTACGCGCGCAGCATCGGATCAAATTCATTATCGCTGGATAGCCAAGTGTCGTCCCCGCTGTTCGGCGGGCCGTATTTGTCCAAGACATCCTGCCAGAACTTTAATATCTTTTTGTTGCGCTGGTCCAAGAAACTATCCCCCGCGCCGTCCGCGGTGTTCGCATCATTTTTATACTCTACCTGCCAGACGATATTCCCGGTTTGATTGCTGGTGAAGTACACCGTTATCGTTTCGCCGGTTTGCGGCCGTTCCAAGTGCAACTCGGACGCGTACAGCAGCCCGCGCTTGGTCGCCAGATTGCGGATGCACTTTTCCAATTCCGCCGGGACAAATATTTTCTGCTGGCGGCATTCGTAATCAAGATTATTTTTCCAATTCGCGTCAATCGCGTATATCAGCGAGTTCTTTTTTCGCGGGCTGTACAAACTGCCCGATTGCTTGAAAAACAAATTGTGCACCGCGTCAAAGTCCATTCCCAAATACGCGCCCGCGATATCAAATCCGTCAACATCCCGGAATGCGGAATTTGCATTCAATGACGCATCGCCGAGTACGCCTGCGTCAATCGTCGCCGGATTGCCGAATGCCGCGTCCCCCAGCGCAAAAGGGTCGTCTGCATGCAGCGGCGCAGGCAAGATAAAAATTAAAAGATAAAAGATAAAAAGCAATCGTTTCATTCTTACTTCATTTCCATGACGCGGAACTTGAATATTCCGGCCGGATCCCCGCCGCCGCCCAGATATTTTTTCGCATCAAATCCATCCGCCACTTCCTGGATCCCATTCGCGTACTTGATTCTTATATGCACTGTGCCGTTTTCAATCAAAGGCGCGCCGCCCAGCGCGTACGGGTCAAATGTTTGCAATTGAAAGTTCACTTCCAGATAATCTTCCTGGGGGATAATCGGTTCAATAACATTCACAATTCTGTATTTTTTGTCGGCCGCCAATTTTTGCATGACCGGCAACTGCGTCGCCGTCCATTTATCCATAACGGCCCTGTCGGACAGCCGCGCCAGTATTCCCGTATTCGCGCTGCGCGCGGTCAAGTTCTCGCTGCTGGGCATTACGAAAAAGTATTCGTGCATGTACTTTTTCACCAATCGCGTCATGATGTAATTATCTGACAAGTCTTCAATCGGAATCGGCTTGCCAATCCGCTGGCTGGACAGGTTGTTGGGCTGGAATATATCCGGCCGCACCCGTATGTTCCGCGACGCGTCAAAGAACACCGCGCCCAGATAAATGCTGTACACGGCCAGTCCCGTTATGCAGAATCCGATTAAGAAATAAACGATTTTCTTCATTGTCCGGCCCGCGTTCCCGTTGTTTCATAAAAACTGAAATCCGAAACAAAGAACCCGATGTTCAGCGGGTATCTGTTAGGATCGCGGCCCAGTTGCACAAATCCCGTTATGCCGGTATCGGAATTCAGCGTCGCCGTAAATTTCCATACGCCGCTGAATTCGTTCCCGACCAATTTGCTTAACGCGACATTGCCGACGGAAACGGTTTCACCGTTTGCAAATTTTTCCTGCCACAAGGGCAGAACCCGCGTGCTTAACGCTGAAAACACGACCGAATCCGAATTTTTGCAAATCATGCACGGCGTTGCAGAGTTGTCGTTCGCGCCATTGTCGCACCTGCACCACAGCGCGCTGTTTGTTTCCGCATCGTCGGACACCATCAGAACATTTTGGATAAACGAATTCGCGACGGATTCCTGGACCAGATCGGTCCGCGTAATCGGCGCGCCGCGCGTTTTGTCTGTGATAACCGACCACCCTGCGCCGTCCGGGGTTATTGCTATCAAATAAGGATTCAGTTGCAGAGAATTGCGCGACCACACGAACAATCCGCACAATGCGGCGATAACCAGAAATGCGATGCAGGTCCAGATTGAAATCGCGCGCAATACAGCCACGCGCCGCGCGGCCGGAAACACCGTCAAATCAAATCCGTTCGGATAATCCATAATCCACCAATAATTAATTATTAGTTATTAATTTTTAGTTATTATACTTTTGTTTGTGGTGGCGGAATTGTCGCGGCGCGCACAATGGTATAATAATTAATAACTAACAACTAATAACTAGTTTACGCATTGTACACCAGCATGCAGGCGCAAGGTGACAATTTCAGTTCATTGCTGTCATATCCGACGCCAACCGGTGATCTGTCATAAACCTGGCCGCAACCAGCCAAGGCCACAATGACCAATCCAAGTAAAGCGAGTTTTTTCATGCAGACTCTCCTTTTCGGGGATTATAGTGATTTTTAGGCCGCCGCGTCAACAGCAAAAAGCACTTGTTTTTATAAGATTTTACTGCTAACCTGCCATGGCAAAATATACGGGAAAAAATGTCAATATTAAATTTGTTCAGAAAAAAGGCCATGGGCGCCAAAATCGGAAAAATCCCGAACCATATCGCGTTCATTTGCGACGGCAATCGACGCTGGGCGCGGGCGCGCGGACTGCCTGCGGTCATGGGGCATCGCGCCGGGATAAACGGGTTCGAGAAACTGGTTGATTTTTACATCGCGCGCGGGGTCAGCACGATTTCGTTCTTTATCTTTTCAACCGAAAATTGGGACAGAACCAAAGAAGAAACAGATTTTCTGATGGAACTGTTTTATGCGGAATTGAAAAAGAATCTTAAAACTGCGATAGAGAAAAATCTGCGGTATCGCATTATCGGGTCGCGGGACAGGATTCCGGCCAAATTGGCGAAACTGGCGGACGAGTTAGAGGGTAAAACGGCCGATGGCACCGGCGGGACGGTTGTGTTCGCGCTGAATTACGGCGGCCAGGATGAGATTATCAATGCGATGAACGACGCGGTTGCCGGCGGCGCGGCCGTGGACAAGGAATTGTTTGAGACTTTTATGGATACCGGCGACCTGCTGCCGATTGATTTCATGGTGCGCACCAGCAACGAGCGGCGGATTTCCAATTTCATGCTGTGGAAACTGGCGTACGCGGAATTGTATTTTCCGAAATACCATTGGCCTGAATTTGTCGCCAGCCCGCGGCATTGGGCGGCGGTATTGCAAGAATTTGCAGGCCGCGATCGGCGGTTCGGCGGTGGCAAGGAAAAAAATTATGGTGGCAAGAAATGAGCGAAACGATTAAAAGAATTCTGACGGCCGGCGTTATGGTCTTGGTTGGCGCGGGGGCGGTTATTGCCGAATACTTTGGCGCGCCGGCGGTGCGCTGGCTGTGCGCGGTGGTCGCCGTGGTTTGCAGCGCAGAACTGATATGGAAAATAATAAAGAATAAAGATAAAAGAATAAATGGCCGGCAACTGATGCTTTTTATTCTTTATTCTTTGATCTTTATTGTTTCCGCATACATGGTCGGGACACGGCCTTGGATAATCCTGCTGCTGTTGATGACGATAAGTTTTGCAGACATCGGCGCGTGGTTTTTCGGAAAATTCTTTGGCGGCGAAAAAATGTGGCCGTCGGTCAGCCCGGGCAAGACTTGGTCGGGACAGGTTGCGGGAATTGTATGCGGAACGCTTGGCGCGGTCTTGTACGGGTACATCGGCACCGCTTTGCAAGCGGGGCATTTGGCGTACGCCCAATTCATGCCGCAATTGATGTGGATTGGAATCAGCGTTTCATTGTTGTCGCAGTACGGGGATCTGGCGGCATCCGCGATAAAAAGAAAATTGGGGATTAAAGATTACAGCAATATTCTGCCTGGACACGGCGGCGCGCTGGATCGCTTTGACGGGTGGATTTTCGTTCTGCCGATAACATGGCTGGTGATGGTGTTGTAGGTGTAGGTGAAAGTGTAGGTGAAAGTGAAGGTGTAGGTGAAGGTGTGGGTATGAAATCAGTTGAAGATTTAGATGTTTATAATCTTGGTATAGATACCGCAGTTGATGTATATAAAATTATGGATACATTCCCAAAAAGTGAAATGTTTGGGTTGGTATCGCAGATGAAACGAGCGGTGGTATCAATAACTTCTAATTTGGCAGAAGGCGCATCAAGAAACACATCTAACGAATACAGGCATTTTGTAGGCATATCCAAGGGATCGGCGGCAGAATTAAGATGTCAGATGAAAATATCGCATAAACTAGGTTTTATTGATAATGAAACTTATATCAGGCTGACAGATCAACTTAATAAAATTTGCAGAATGTTAACAGGCTTAATAAATAGTCTTGGCCATACACCTACACCTGCACCTACACAAAGAGATAAACTATGAATATAATCTTAACCATAATTGCATTGATAATTGTTCTGGGGATGGTCGTGTTTGTGCACGAACTGGGCCATTATCTGGCTGCGCGCGCGTCCGGCGTCCGGGTAGAGGCTTTTGCCATCGGGTTCAAGCCTGTTCTGCGCTGGAAGGACAAACGCGGATGCGAATGGCGGCTGGGCTGGGTTCCGTTCGGCGGATATTGTCAATTGTACGGCCAGGAAGACATGTTTGACCGCGCGAAGTACAATAAAATGACCGCGGCGCAAAAGCGCGGGCATTATCTGTCGGTCAGCGGTTGGAAGCAGGCTTTGATTCTGGTCGCCGGCGTCGCGATGAATTTTATATTGGCGTGGGCGATATACACGACGATGTTTGTGGTGAAAGAGCGGCAGATTCAATCGCCGGTGGTGGGCCAGGTTATTCGTGATTCGGCCGCATACAACGCCGGGGTTCGGGCGGGGGACCGGGTGCTGCGCATTGATGGCGAAAAGATAGGCAATTGGGGCGAATTGGTTATTGCCAAGGATTTGGCCGGCGGCGATGACGCGACGGTAATTCTGTTGCGCGGGGAAAAACTGATTACAGTCCAACTGGAACCGGCGGACAGATGGGGCATGGTTGCGGACGGGACCAAGACTTTCCAGCAGCGGAAAAATATAGTCCAGGCCGCATGGTCCGGCGCGCGGGAAGTCTGGGTGCAGTCAAAAACGCTGGTCGTCGTGCTGAAACAAATAATCACGGGCGAACGGTCGTCAAAGCAGTTGGGCAGTTTTATAACAATCGCCCAGGTTTCCGGCCAGGCATTGTCGGCCGGGATATTCGCATTGCTGTCAATCATCGCGCTGCTGTCTGTGAATTTGGGGATAGTGAATCTGCTGCCGCTGCCGGTGCTGGATGGCGGATATTTATTAATACTGGGTACGGAAAGCGTGATTCGGCGCCGGTTGCAGGGCAAAATGATGGAGCGGATTCTGGTCGGCGGATGGATCTTGATCGGCGCTATTTTCGTACTGACCATGTGGAACGACATCGCACGGGTATTTAAGTTATGAAAAAAATATTACTGATATTTTCACTTTTCACTTTTCACTCTTCACTTTGCGCGAATGTTGTTTCGCGCATTGAAGTCATCGGCAACCAGCGCATGGATGCGGAATCCGTGCGTTTGCTGGCGGGGGTTCGGGTTGGCGACAATCCGGACAGCAATGCGATAAACCAGATTGTAAAGCAGTTGCAGGCGTCTTCATTATTCAGCGATGTTTCAGTATCGCAAAACGGCGCGCTGCTGCAAATAAAAGTGGCGGAAGCGCCGACAATCGCCATGGTCACGACCGAGGGCAATGACGAGATAAGCACGGATGATCTGAAAAAAGAAATCCGGACCGCTGCGCGCGGGACATACGACGAATCGGTTATCGGCGGCGATGTCCAGCGGATACTGGCGCTGTACCAGCGCAAGGGAATTTTCGGAACAACAGTGAATCCGCAAAAAATAAATACGGACGACGGCCGCGTGAATGTCGTGTTTGAGATTGCCGAGGGTCATCCGACATACATAGACAGCATTGACTTTACCGGGAATCACGCGTTCCGCGCCAGCACTCTGCGCGATGCGATACTTTCGCGCGAATACGCATGGTGGAAATTCATGGCATCGTTTGATGTTTATGACGAAGACCGCATAAAGTATGACCAGCAGATGCTGGGCCAGTTTTATCTGCGCAACGGCTATGCGGATGTAAAGATAAAATCGGCCGCCGGTTCTTTTACGCATGACCGCAAATGGTATTCTGTCGTGTTTGATTTGGAAGAAGGGCCGCGCTATAAATTCGGCCAGGTTTCTATTGACAATCCTTTCCCGGATATTGACGACGATGATTTGCAGGATGCGGTCGCGTTTGATGCCGGCGACATTTACAATGTGGACTTGATTGAAAAAACGATTTCCAATCTGCGCGGCGCGGTTGCTGAAAAAGGGTATGCCTTTATCAATGTGGAACCTGTGCCGGTCAAGAATGACAGCGATCGCACGATAGGGATAAAATTCAATATTGCGAAAACGAATCGGGTTTATCTGAATTCCATAAACATACTCGGCAATGTGCGCACATTTGACAGCGTTATTGAAATGCAGACGCCGATGCGCAGCGGCGATCCTTTTTCATTGCAGACGATTGAAGAAGGCCGCCAGCGGATGATGCGCACCAGATTTTTCAAGAGCGTTGACATGGTGCCGACGCGCGTTGCCGGAACGGACCTGATGAATCTGGATATCAAGGTGGAAGAGCAGCCTACCGGCGAATTGTCTGGCGGGCTAGGCTGGTCCAACATCAACGGATTCATGATTGACGCCGGAATCACGGAAAGCAATTTTATGGGCCGCGGACAAATCGTGCAGATCAAGGGCAGCATCGCCCAGTATCAAAAACAGGCTTTGTTCAGTTTCACGGAACCATACCTGTTCGGCCGCGCATTGTCCGGCGGGTTTGATATATCGTACACGATGTATAACTATTCCAGACTGGGCAGTTATGGGTATGACAGGGATTCATTGTCAATCGGCGGACGATTGGGTTGGGCATGGTCCGATCACTGGTCGCAATCTTTGCGTTTGTCGGCGGCGTACGATCAGAACTATGACATTCACAAGGGCTGGGTGAATGCGAACCTGTATACGCTGGGGACGAACTTCCGCTATTATAATCTGAATACGGATTTTCAGCAAAACACGCATACGGGAATCGTTGCGAATTTTGGCGCCGCATACACAGGATTTGGAATCAGCACGGATGAATTTATGCGGTACAACGCTGATTTTACGGGATTGGTGAACTTTTTTGACAACCGTTGGCAATTGAAATCAACGCTGGAATTCGGATTGATTCAGGCGCCGGCCGACACATATATCGCGCGCGTATACCGGTACTTTTTGGGCGGGGAATCTTTGCGCGGATTTGATATCGCGGGCGTCGGATCGCGCAATATACTGTTTCCGACATACGCGCTGGGCGGACTGTGGAAGTTGAATGGCACAACGCAGTTGAACTTTCCAATATTTATCCCGGACGAATATCAGGTCAAGGGCTTTGTATTTATGGATTACGGCGTTCTTGGCCGCCCGCCGGCGGAAGAAAATAATTTCTATGGCATCCCCAGCGAGATTGACGAATCAATCCGCACAGCGGCCGGCGTCGGCGTTTATTGGAATACGCCGATGGGTCCGATGAATTTTTCATGGGGCTGGCCGATTACGAAAAAGCCGTATGATCGCGAGCAGCGATTCCTGCTGTCGTTTGAGACACAGTTCTAAAAATCCGCCCCAGGCGGATTTTTTTTTATACCCTGCCGGCTCTCGTCCTTTTTTATCCGGCAAGAAATAAAAATGCTGGTATTTTTTATCAAGATTTCGTATGATATAAAGCAGGAAATTGGAGCATGTGCAAGAAACAACAATTTGGGCAGTTTTTTACTAGAAACACCGATTATATTTTATCGGGGCTGGAATCTTTTGTTGTAAATAAGAATATAACAGACCCATTCGCAGGCGGCGGTGATTTGCTGGATTGGGCGCAGAAAAATGGCGCTGGCTCTATTTTAGGATTTGATATAGATGATGCGTTGGTTTGTGAAAGCATAAAAAAAAATGACTCATTGCAAAATCCGCAAAAATATGAATTTGTTTTAACAAATCCGCCTTACCTTTATCAAAATAAGATGTCAGATAATGCGATTCTGAAAAATAGCAAGCATACGGATTTGTATCAGCTATCGCTTGAAAAAATTATGGATTCGGAAGAAGGCATTGTTATCGTCCCGATAAACTTTTTATCCGCTGAAAACTCCAAATACATACGCCAGATATTTTTGGATAAATTTGAGATAATAAAAGCGAATTATTTTACAGAACAGGTTTTTGATGACACGACTTATAATGTTATCGCTTTTCATTATCGCAAAAAATCCGAATTCTCGGCGCAAATGAAAATAGATTTCACCATTTATCCCAGTAAAATGAAAAAACACATCCGCGTTTTCCGCAATCATAATTGGCAGATTGGCGGCGATTTTCTTGCCCTGATAAACAAATATGAAAATAAATTAAAAATATATCGGCTGGAAGAAGATGATTTGCGGATTGGAAATTATCCTATTACAGCCGCGTATAATCATTTGGATACTATTCGCGAATTTAGAGTTGATGAAACAACTTGGAATATAATAAAAAATAATATAGTCGTTCTTAAAGCGATAGATACGGGAACCGATGACGGAAAGATATGTTTGGAGGATATACGCAAATATGGATATGACGCGCTGGTTAGCATAAAAACAAGCCGTAATCAGATAAATCTTGTATTTCCTTCGTTTGTGTCTGTGGCGGAACAGGAAGAGCTTATAAAACTATTCAATCGGGAACTGGAAGAAAAGCGGCAGGAATATAATTCCTTGTTTATGACGAATTATCGTGATAAAGACAGAAAGCGAATATCGTTCAACTTTGCATATAATTTTCTAAATTATTTGTATTTTGACAAAATGAGCGGTGATAATCATATCTCGAAGCGGCAACCGGCTTTATTCTAGGGGAATATGATGACAGAAACAATTTATGAAAAAACATTGAAAGAATTCAGAGCGCGGCTTGTTTCAGGAAAGTTGGATAAACTGGATGAAACGCGCATTGCTAATTTTATCTCGCGCTATCCAAGCAAGCATTGGACGCGAGAGCAAGTTGCTGCCGATTGTCTTGCCAATGAAAAATTATGCGCAAGAATGGCGAAAGATGCTATGAAACAAAATCTTGATGAAGCGGAAGTAATCAAAAAAATCGGGGCGGAACAACTTCCTGCCGGAGGAAAGTTAAATATTCGTTTCAGAATGGATAATGGAGAAATAGTTATCGGAGCAAAAGCAGAATATGGTTTGACAAAATCGGCAGATTTTGTTTTGGAATATAAAAAAGAGAAAATTTATGGCTCTCAAAAAACAATTCACGGAGAAGGCGGACATCAAACAACCCAAGTTCGCGAAGCCATAGAATTTGTCCGAGCGGGGAATAAAAAACATAAAGCGATTGCAGTTATTGACGGGAAATATGTTGCCGAAACAGGTGTTTATACATCAGATGATGTCGTGAAAAAGAAGAAAAACGGCGAAGATTTGATATAGATTCAGAAAAAAGACATATTGCAGACATAGAAAAATTATGAAAATAAAAAACAACCCGCAGAGCCTTTGCGCCTGCGGGTTTCAGTTTTTACTAAAAACTATTTTTTATCTTTACAAAACAAAATCCAGTTTGTCGCCGATAACGATTTTATCCGCGCGCGCTGCCGATTTTATCAGATCAAACAGTTCCGCCGGCGTGTCATTCGGCACAAATAATTCCGAAATCCGCGCGCCGCCCCCTATTTTCCTATCCGTTCGCAATCCGCGCACCGCTTTCAATAAATCCAACGCAGGCTGGATATTCGGCGCATCCATATTTTGCACGGCCGGAAATTCAGTCAGATGCAGCGTTTCGCCGCCTTCAGATTCTTGAAAAATTTTCTGCCACAAATACTCGGTTTGGAACGGGATAAACGGCGCGTACAGCCCCAGAACCGCGCGCAGCACGGTCCGCAGCGTCTGCAACGCCGCCGGCTTGGACGCGGCGTCATTCCACAGCCTGTCTTTTACAAATTCAAGGTACTGGTCGCACAGCACATCGTAAAAGAACGAATCAATTTCCGCCCGCGCGTTGAATATATCGTATTTATCCAGCCCCCGCCGCGCCGCGGCAATCGTCTTGTCCAATTCCGACAGCAACCATTTATCTTCTATTAGTAATTGGCAGTTGGTAGTTGGTAGTTGGTAATCACCCAGATTCATGCAGATAAACTTGGCGCAATTCCACAGTTTGGTAAGCAGTTTGCTGCCCCGCTTAATCTCGTCCTCGCTGTATCGCAAATCGCCGCCAATCGGCGCGGTCGCCGCCCAGTATCTGAACGCGTCAACGCCGAATTTATCAATAACGACCAGCGGGTCAATCCCGTTGCCCTTGGTCTTGGACATCTTCGCGCCCTTGTTGTCTCGTATCATTCCATGAAAATTCACCAGATCAAAAGGCACCTGCCCCGTTGCGTAAATTCCCATCATCATCATTCGCGCGACCCAGAAAAATATCAGGTCGTTCCCGGTATTCATGAAATCCGTAGGGTAATATTTATCCAATTCCTGCGTCTTGTCCGGCCAGCCGAGGGTAGAAAACGGCCAGAGCCCCGACGAAAACCAAGTATCCAGACATGACGAATCACGAACCAGTTTTTTATCCCGCGGCAATTCTTCTTCGGTTTCCGCGACATAGACATTGCCGTCTTCATCATACCAGGCCGGTATTTGATGGCCCCACCACAACTGGCGCGAAATTGACCATTCGTGAATATTCTTCATCCATGACATAAACAGGTTGTACCGCGGTTCCGGCAAGAATCTGGTTTTGCCCGCTTCCACCGCCGCGATAACCGGCGCGGCCAACTTTTCAGCGTCCACAAACCATTCGTCGCGTACCATGTATTCAATGATGCATCCGCCGCGTTCGGAATAAGGCATCGGGATAATCTTGTCCTCGATCTTGACCAATAATCCGGCCGCTTCCAGATCCGCGATAATTGCCTTGCGCGCGGCGAAACGATCCATTCCGCGAAACTTTTCCGGAACCGCCGGATCGTCCGCCATCTTTGCGTCTTCGGTCAGGATGCACAGCGGCGCCAGGTCATGACGCAGCCCGACCGCCCAGTCATCCCGGTCGTGCGCAGGCGTGATTTTCACCGCGCCCGTGCCCTTGTCCGGATCAGCGTGTTCGTCCGCGATAATCGGAATTTCAATTGTTGTAAGCGGAATTATTGCGGTCTTGCCAATCAGATGCTTTAACTTTTCATTTTCCGGACTGATTGCAATCGCGCGGTCGCCGAACATTGTTTCAGGCCGCGTCGTTGCGATTTGTACCGCGCCGCCGCCCGCAATCGGGTAATTAAAATAATAAAACTTGCCGTTTTCTTCCCTAACATCAACTTCCAAATCGGAAATAGTCGTTCGTTGTTTCGGGCACCAATTCACCAATCGTTTCGCCCTGTAAATCAAGCCTTCATTATACATTTTCACAAACAGTTTTATTACAGCGCGCGACAGCCCCGCATCCATCGTGAATCTTTCCGCCTTCCATGCCGGGGTGATTCCCAGAATATGAAACTGGTTAAGTATCTGCCCGCCGACGCGCGCCTTGTAATCATACGCCGCGTCCAATAATTCGGCATTTGTCATCGCGCGCGGATTCCGGCCATTCGCGGAAAGTTCTTTTTCAACCATCAATTGCATCGCGATTGACGCGTGATCGGTCCCGGGCTGCCACAAGACATCATACCCGCACATCCGCTTGTACCGGCAGATGATGTCGGTCAGCGAATTCTCGAACGCGTGGCCCAAATGCAGGCTGCCCGTGATATTTGGCGGCGGCATCATGGTGCAGAACTTTGGCTTTTGCGATTTTACATCGTTTTCCCAAAAGTCATGCCCGTCCCAGAATTTCTGAATTCCGGTTTCCAAATCGCGCGTTTCAATTTTTTCCAGTTCAATTGTCATTTTATAATCTTTGCTTCCCATTTTCCGGTGTCCAGTTTTTGCAAATCCGACGGCAATTCTGCCGCATTCATAACATTCCAAATCTGGGTGCGGCCAAAAGGCCCTATCTTGCCGCGGACATTCAGTTTGTCCGCATCATTTTTATCCGCCCAAATCACGCTGGAATACACGCTGCCTTTTTTCGGATCCATGATTTTCCCGCCGCTGTATTCGTTGTCGTCCGCATCCCACTTCATGTTCCAGATTATATCCAGCCCGGCCATTTTTGGCGCGCCGTCAACCTTGTCCGCAACGCGTTCCGGCTTGTTCAGCGTTTCGCTGACTTTTCCGGATTCCAAGTCATAAAGCGCGACAATGCGCCCGCATAAATTTTCGCCGCATTCATACAGGCGGACGATTGATTTAGGCTTTTTAATTTCATCATCAATGGTCTGATAAAATCCGGTCAGCGGCATTGCCGCGTTTGCGCCGCAAACACCAATTAAAAATAAAAATGAAAAGATAAAAGATAAAGATTTTGTCATAATTTTCTCCGTCAGGGTCGTTAAATACTAAACAAAAATATCGCAAAAAGCAATTTTTATCTTTTTTATATCGCCCTGACCACCCGGCAGAATGAAACGCCGTAAACGGCGGCCGCCCCGGCGCGCTTTAACACCCGCCGCAATTCCGAAAATGTCGCGCCGGTCGTCATTACATCGTCCACCAATAAAATCCGCAGTCCGCGGACATTGCCGGCGACCGTAAAGACGCCGCGGATATTTGCCGCCCGCGCCGCAGCGTTTTTATGCCCCATATCCGGCCGATGCGCGCGCCGCACTGAATCATAGTCAACCGGCCGCTGGAAATCCCGCGCGATTATTTTGGCCAGAATCGCCGCCTGGTTGTATCCGCGTTTCCACAAGCGCCTGTTCGCCAGCGGCACTGGCATGACAACATCAAATTCCGGATGCCCGCGCAGCGCGGAAATCATCGCGCGCGCCATCAGTGTTTTATACTGCAATCTGCCGGCATGCTTGAACGGCAGCATGATATTCTTGCTGACATCATCGTAAACGCATGCGGACCGCAGCCAGTCCAATTCGTTTTTTCCGGCCGCGCAGACCGGACACATTAATTTCTTGTCGCCATGAATGTTCGCGGGAAAAGGGTATCCGCAAATGTCACATTTCGGATCGCCGATCCAATTGAACTTGTTCCAGCATGCCGCGCACAACTGGCCGTGCGCCGCGACAAGGCCGTCGCAATACGGACAGAGCGGCGGCATGACCGCGTCAAGCAAGCGTGATAAAACTTTTCTCAACTTTCTTAATTCCGCTTTTCTTGAACGCGATTGTCAGAATATTTTCATCAATCGCGATGACAACCCCGTCGCCCAGTTCATTGTGCCGGACCATTTTTCCAATCATCGGCGGCAGAGTATTGCCTATTTTTTCACTTTTCACTTTTAACTTTTCACTTTTAATACCTGCGCCCAGTTCGCTGATAAACCGGCTGGGCATGTTGTTCTGGAACTGGCCGTATTGCATGCGGCTGTACGCGTGGGAAATGGTCAGGTTTTTGCGAGCCCGCGTTATCGCGACATAGGCCAGGCGGCGCTCCTCTTCCAAATTTCCTTCTTCCACGGACATCTTGTTCGGAAAAATATCTTCTTCCCACGCGGGCAGAAACACAGTATCAAATTCAAGGCCCTTGGCCGCATGAATCGTCATGATTGAAACGGCTTCTTTCGTCATGGCGTCATCCTGGATATCGTCCGCAATCATCAGGCTGGCGTTTTCAATAAATTCCGGCAAAGTGTTGTATTTCGCAATCGTCCCGTTTATCAATTCGTGAATATTCTTTATCCGGTCCGGGGCCGCGTCATCCTTGGACTCCTGCCAATATTTTATATACCCGGAATCTTCCAGTATTTTTAACGCAGCGGCCGCCGGCGGCAATTCGCGCCAATCAAAGTCAAACGCGTCCGTGAACAACGGGCCGTTTTTATGCGCCATGACCGCGTCAAACAATGGGATTCGGGCGCGGCGCAGGTCCGCAATTGCTTTATCACCGAATCCGCGCCGCGGCTTGCCGATAATCCGCAGCAACGACAAATCGTCAAAGCGGTAAACCAGCAAGCGGATATACGCAATCGCATCCCGGATTTCCATGCGGTCATAGAACTTTTGCGCGCCGACCAGTTTGTATGAAACGCCGCGGCGCAGAAATTCATCCTCGAACCGTTTTGACAGCGATCCGCTGCGTATCAGAATCGCAGTGTTTTTCGGCTCGCTAATATTGTCGGCAATGTACGATGATTCTTCCAGGTCCGAATTAAACCCGCGGATATTTATTAAATTTCCAGCCGCGCTGGTTGTCTGCAATTCCTTGCCCAGCCGCCCGTTATTGTTTTTTATCAACTTGTTCGCAGCCAGCAGAATATTCCCGGTGCTGCGATAGTTTATTTCCAGACGGACAATCTTGGCGCCCGGAAAATCCTTCTCAAAATTAAGAATATTTTGGATTTCCGCGCCGCGCCATGAATAAATGCTCTGGTCATCGTCGCCAACGCAGCAGATATTGCCGTATCCGGCCGCCAGAGTTTTCACCAATTGATATTGCGGCGGATTTGTATCCTGAAACTCGTCCACCAGAATGTATCTGAATTGTTTTTGATATTTTTCGCGCACCGCGGCATTTTCGGCCAGCAAAGCATTTGCATGATTAATGATATCGGCAAAATCAATCGCGTTCAGCCTTTGCAACTCTGCATTGTACGCCGCCAGAATTTCATTGAATTTTTTGCTGTCATTTTTACGGCCGGTATCCTTGAACAACGCTATTTTTTCAACCCATGTCCCCGGGTCGTAATCTTTGTTATCCAGATTCATTGCCGCGAAAACTGTTTTCAGAACCGCCTTTTGCTCATCCTCGCCGAATACCAGAAAGTTTTTGCGCTCGCTTTCCCGGCGCAGGATTTTAAGGCAGATTGAATGAAAAGTCCCGCACCAGTCAAAAACCGACGGCAGCAGCCGCTCCTTCATCTCGTTCGCGGCCTTGTTCGTGAATGTCAGGGCCAGAATTTCCCAAGGCCGCGCCAGACCCGTTTGCAAGATATGCGAGATGCGCGAAATTATGACTGTGGTTTTCCCAGTTCCGGCCCCGGACAGCACCAGAACCGCGCCATCTGTCGTTTTAACTGCTTCCTGCTGACGATCGTTCAATTTGTCCATGGATTCCATTAAAACATTTCGGGGTTGCAAAAACAACGAAAATTTTGTAAATTGACCGCCATGACCAGAACCATTTGCTTTGACACTGAAACAACAGGATTCAATTATCAATCCGGCGACCGGATTATTGAAATCGGCGCGGTTGAACTTATTGACGGCAAAATAACAGACAAAACTTTCCACGAATACATCAATCCGGGCGGGAAAATTATACCGCCGGATTCTTACCGGGTTCACAAGTTGTCAAACGCATTCCTGAATGACAAGCCCTTGTTTGCCGCGATTGCGCCCGCGTTCCGGGAATTTATCGGGGACGACCCGGTTGTCGCGCACAACGGGCTGGGGTTTGACTTTCCATTTATCAACTGGGAACTGCGGGCGGCCGGATTGGCTGAAATTCCGCGCAGCCAGCAGGTTGATTCCATGATTGTCGCCCAGGGCAAGATTTACAATATTCCAAAGTACACCCTGGACGCATTGGCAAAATGGTTCAATATTTCATTGGCGACGCGCGCGGACAGCCATGGCGCCTTGATAGACGCCGAAATATTGGCCAAGGTTTGGCTGGAACTGTCCGCGGCGGCGGATCAGAAAACAATCGCGGAAATCGCCGCAGAGCAACATGCGGCGTTCCTGGCCGCGCCAAAGTCGGACGGGAACTTTCCGCGGCGCGAATTCCCCGTATCGGCTGAACAAATCGCCGCGCATCGCGAATGGGTCGCGAAAGAGATAAAGGATTCACTGTGGCTGGCAGATTAAAAAAAGTTTTTAAGCGGGCTGTTTCTTATGCCGGCATATTTTTCTTTGCGCTGGCAATCGGCATGCTGTGGTGGCAACTGCGGCACTATTCGCTGATGGATATCGCGCGCGCGCTGTGGAACATCCCGTTTATAAACCTGGTGTACGCGTGCATCGCATGCCTGGCCGGGTATGTCGCGCTGGCTTTTTATGATTTCCAGGCATTGCGGTACATCGGCAAGAAACTGCCTTGGTGGAAATGGATGCTGGCGGGGATGATGGGGTTCGCAATATCAAACAACGCCGGGCACGCGGTGGTCAGCGGGGCGGCGATACGATACCGGCTGTACACGCGGTGGCGCATAACAGCCGGGGAAATCGTGAAAATCCTGACTTTCAACGGATTTACTTACTTTCTGGGCTGCACTGCGATTGTCATCGCAGGGTACTTTATGGTGCCGCACTCGCTGTTTAATGAATCAGTCGGGGTCAGCGTTGGAATCGGCGGATTGTTTATTTTCTGCTGCTGCTGCCTGGGGGCGTACTTTGCGCTGGCCGCGCTGTTTGCTGGCAAGAAGATAAAAATTTTCAAGTTGGACTTTCGCGTGCCTGGCGTGTCTGCGGCCGCAGTGCAAATGCTGACCGGGATTGTGGACAGCGTGCTGGCGGGATTGGTGCTGTACTTTGTCATGACGCCGTTTATACAGATCCCGTTCGGAACATTCATGGGGATTTTCGTTATCGCGCAGACCGCGGGCGTGTTCAGCCAAGTGCCGGGCGGAATCGGCGTGTTTGAGTCTATATTTCTGGCAATCCTGCCGTCGGGCGCGGATCGGGCAACGCTGTTCGCCAGCCTGCTGGCATTCAGAATAATCTATTATCTGCTGCCGCTGATAGGGGTCGGGGGATTATTCTTTGTGTATGAAAATTATCTGCGCGCGCGGATGAAAAAATGGGCCGCAGCGGCGAACGCGATTACCCAGGGCATCAAAGATAAAATCAAAGGTTCTGGTCATCCAGCGACTTGAAACTATTTTTCACTATTCGTTTTCTCACATTTCTGATAAAATAACTCTGTGAGAAAACTTTATTCTGTATTCTTTATTATTTTTTCTTTTTCAACAGTTTTTGCGGAAGAGGTAAAGCCCAGCCGCAGCCTGAACCTGACGCCAGTCGCGCCAGTACAACAAAATCAGAACCAATCTGCGGCGCGCACCACGGTTGTCGGGCGAACGGTATCCAATTCCGACACTGTGCGCGCGGCGGAAACGGCCACGACAGTATCGCGAGCGGGCGCGGTCAACGGCGAATCCGCGCGGATCGCGGCAGCCGCTGCGCGCACCGGCCGCGATGATTCCGAACTTTCCGTTTCCAATTCAGGCGCTGTGCGCCGGGCCGGCGTTTCGTTGCGTCCGACGGTCGCAGAATTCGGCGGCCGCGCGATTGTCGGCGACAGCGGCCAGATGACCGGATCAAATGTTGAACAGGCGCGATTGGTAACTGCGCGCGCGACCAAGGCCGTCCCGACAATCACGATTGAAGACATGAAGGCGTCCAAGGACGCGACCGACGCCTGCGTCACGCAGTATGTGGACTGCATGGACCAATTCTGCAATGTTATTGACGCGAATCAAAAGCGGTGCGTGTGCTCTAACCGCTTGTCCCAGTATACCAAGGTAGAAAAGGCGGTCAAGGAAGCGAACGACCAGTTGAACCAGGTCGCCCAGCGTATTCGCTATGTCGGACTGTCCGCGACCGAAATCCGCGCGATTATGAGCGCGACCGAGGCCGAGACCGAAATGTCCAAGGTCAAAGACACCACCCAGAACAAACGGCTGCTGGCGAATCTGGAAAAATTGATTGAAGAACCGGGAACATTCACAACCACCGCTTCGTCAGGATCTAGCAGCAGTTATGACTGGTCCGATCTGGACTTTACCGACGCATCCGGGCTGGACATGTTTAATGTCGGCGCGCTGGACAGCGGATTTTCTTTTACCAACCTGCGCGGAACCGCGCTTTACAGCGCGGCGAAAAAGCAGTGCGAAACGGTGTTAAAGCAATGCAAGGCGGCCGGCGCGACGACAAACCAGGTATCCGGCCGGTATGACATGGAAATTGACAAGGATTGCACTACTTACGAAAACGGCCTGGAAAAGTTAAACACCCAGTTGAAAACCAATGTGCGCAGCGCGACGAACATGCTGCAAAAAGCGCGGCTGTCCGTGCTGGAAAGCCAGACCGAATATGATACCAAGGAATGCATATCCGCGCTGAACACTTGCATGACCGACGACATGGTGTGCGGCGACAACTATTACAAGTGCCTGGATCCGACGAAAAAATACATCAACGAAAATGGCGTCGTCGTTCTGGGGCAGAAAATCACGGATATCAAGGCTTTTATCGGTTCAACCTATAACAATGCCGGAATCACGGGCGAATATCTGAAAAACACAGCGATGTCCGCGCAACTGACCACGATATACTGCACAACGACGAATCAAAATGACGGGCGCTGCATAATGAAATATCTGATGACGAAAATGGGCGTCAGCGAGGATGTGAATTCCGGGCTGTGCCGGCCGGTGCTGGATCACTGTCGCCAGGTTGCCTATACCGGGGATGTCGGCAAGAAAAAATACAACCCTTACAATGAAGTCGTCGTGAACTATGTCCAGCGCGCGATGGTGAATATCAAGGCCGCCCAGGAAACAATCATCGCTGAATACGCCGCGAACTGCATGACCGATATCGCGGCATGCTATAACCAGCAGGTATCGCAGATAAACGGATGGACGACATCAGCGAACCAGACCTATATCAAAAATATTATGACCGGCGCATGCCGCAGCGTCGCGCTGACCTGCGCGTATGCCGTGTTTGCAGATGATGCGACCGCAACAGGATGCCCGACGACCGGAACAACACCTGAAAAAACATGCCTGGAAAATATTTCCAATATATTCTATCAGTCGCTGTTGTGCCCGGATAATTCAGAGTATATCGGAACCGCAGCCACAGGAACAGCGACAGCGGGCAGCCTGAATGCAGTAAATGTCCCAACCACCGGAACAGCGGCGAATACGCGCGTCTATGCGAACAGCCAGTGCATGTGCGATGCGGGCTATGTCTATTACGGCGGACAATGCATAACCAGCACAGGATTTTGCAGTGCGTATGCGAACTCTTCATTTTTGATTACTGCCAAGTACAATCTGGGCACCGCATCAACCAAGGCATCGCCAATCAATTATTGTGAATGCACAAATAACGGAATATTGACGAACGGCGTTTCATGCCCGACAAGTTAGTTGGTAGTTGGATGCCAGTCCCCACCCCATCGTCATTCCGGGGGAGCGAAGCGAAACCCGGAATCCATTGAACAGTGGACCCCGAGTCGTGGCCCGGGGTGACGATGGTGTGATAGGTTCAGTGTGAGGAGGAGGACGGGGTAGTGGTGATCTGCGATATCAGAGAGATTTAATATTCTGCGCTGGTAAAATACAATCCGTGCGCGGGGGCGTTTGGGCCGGCTGCGCTGCGGCTGTGCGCCGCCAGAATTTCTGGGATTGAATAAGGCCTGCCCAGACCGATTGCGACCAGCGTGCCCACCATATTCCGCACTTGGTGATGCAAAAACGATTTCGCAGACACTTCTATAATAATTCTTAATTCTTCTTTTTTAATTCTTAATTCATCCAGCGTTTTCACCGGACTGCGCGCCTGACACTCACTCGCACGGAAACTGGTGAAATCGTGTTTGCCGATTAACTGTGCCGCCGCTGCCTGCATTGCCGCGACATCCAGCGGCCGCGGCACCCACCAAGCCCGATTTTTATCCAAGACCGTCGGCGCGCCGCGATTCACAATAACATAACGGTAATTGCGCCGCACGCATGAAAATCGCGCATGCCAATCATCTGGCACGATTTCAGCGCCCAATACCGCCACCGGCGCGCCGGCATCTTGCAGCCAGAAATTAAGCGCGTTTTTAACGGTGTCTGCATGCCGCGCATCGCCCGTCAAGTCAAAATGCGCGGCCATGCCCAGCGCGTGCACGCCCGCATCCGTGCGGCCGGCCGCGACAACGGCAACCTGTTGGCCGCAGAACCGGAAAACCGCGTCGGTCAGCAATTGCTGGATGCTTAGGTATTTATCGCTGCCATGGCCGTTCTGAATCTGCCAGCCGACCGTGTTCGTTCCATCGTATTCAAGAGTCAGTTTATACCGCGTCATCCGCCTACGCTTCGCTTCGGCGTGATGCCCACCCCTTCGCCAAGCGAAGGGGAATTATCAGAATGCAGTCCGTTGGTAAACGATTTCCAATCCATAGGCTTTTTTCCGGCCGGCTGCAACTTGATTATTTTCAATTCGTTATTCGCCACCTGCGTTTCCAAAATTTTGGCATCAATCCCATTAATCTTGGTTCGGCCGCCAATCGCGCGGATCTGGTTATGGATTTCCGGCGCGCTGCGCGTCCAGTCAATAATTTCATCGTCCCCTGTGAATTTGCGCGTGAATGTAGGTTCCCCAGCCTGCGGCGTGGATGGAAACTTATCCGGCGCATCCAGATATTCTAATATCATGTCAGGGGCGATAGCAGATACTTTGTTTTCAATATCCGCTGCTGTTTCATTTTCATTGATAACGAATTTTCGCCGCATCATGACGGCACCCGCGTCAACGGCATGCGCGACCTGCATCAGGCATACCGCCGATTCCGCGTCCCCGTTATAAATCGCGGTCGCAATCGGCGAAGGTCCGCGGTACTTTGGCAGATCGCTGGGATGAATATTTATAAACCGGAATTGCGCCAATAAATCGTCTGGAATTATCACGCCGTACGCAATGACGACAACGCAATCAATAGAATCCCGCGCCCTGCATTCTGAAATCTTGGTATAAACGGGGACGCCCTTGGATTCCGCCCATTCGTGCACCGGCGATCTGGTCAGTTCCCGTTTGCGCCCCGCAGGTTTCGGCGCGCGTGTAAAGACTGCGGCGATTTCATGCTGGTCTGCGATTTTATCAAAAATCGGAACGACGAATTCCGGCGTCCCCATCAGGATTAGTTTCACAAAAAACTCCGTTTTTTAGTGAAGGTGTAGGTGTAAGTGAAGGTGAGCGCAACAAACGCATTTACACCTACACCCTCACCTTCACCTACACTTTCACCCACAACTTCACTTTCTTTTCTTTACCTTTCTCATAACCTGTTCGCGTTTTATCGGCGACAGATAGTCAATAAATAATTTCCCGTCCAAGTGATCGTATTCATGCTGTACGATTCGCGCCATAGTTTTTATGAACTTCGCCGAATGCGCTGCGCCGTTTTCATCCGTCCATTCCATAACAACACCGTCGGGCCGCACTACATCGGCGAATATCGGAATGCCGTCAGAATCAACGACCGACAGACAGCCTTCTTCCATTTTGCAGGTCTTGTCCGAAAACGAGATTATTTTCGGGTTGATGATTTTATAGACTTCATGCGTGTCCGGATCCTGCATGACCAAGAATCGCTGCAAAATCCCGACCTGGGGCGCGGCCAGTCCAACACCGCGCTGGTCATTCATCATATTCACCATGTCATTCATGGCGTCGGAAATCGCTGCGATATCTGCCACTGGCGCCGCTGTTTCGCGCAGGGACAAGTCTCCGACAAGCCGCATTTGCAGGTTATTCATCGGACACCGCCATTTGCTTGGATGGCTGGATGCCGCCGATGTGTTTTGCATTTTCCAATTTTTTAACGCCGCGGCCCAGTTGCTCGGTCGAATGAACATATTCGTCGCGGACATTTTTTATCGCCTTTTCAGCGGTCTCAATTTTTGTTGAGATTTCCGCATAAGTTTTCGTGAATGTTGCGAATTGGTTATAAATCCCTTCCAGTTCGCCGACCGCTTTCTCAATATTTTTATTCTGCTTGTCCATTTTCAGCAAGGTGTCAATCGTCCGCATCATCGGCAGCAGCAGCGACGGCGTTATAATCGCGACATTATTCTCGAACGCCAGTTGGTACAGGTCCTTGCGCCCGCTCAATGCGGCGAAATAGGCGGATTCCAGCGGCATGAACATAAACACATAATCCAGTTTGGAATCCTTTACGCGCTTTTGATAATCGCGGCTGCCCAGAGTTTTGATATGATTTTCCGTCGCGGCGATAAATTCGTTCAGGAACTTTTGCTTTTCCGATTCGTCCGCCGCATTCACATAGTTTATATAACTGGCCAGCGACACCTTGCTGTCAATAATCACGCGACGGTCGTTCGGCAGATTCAGGATATAATCCGGGCGAATATTGCCGTCCGCAGTCTTGGTGTTTTCTTCGCGCGAATACTCGCGCCCTTCAACAAAGCCTAGCATGTCAAAAATTACTTCCAGTTGCAGTTCGCCCCAACAGCCCTGCTGCTTTTTGTTTTTCAGCGCGTTGGCCAGGTTTTCCGCGCTGGCGTTCAGGTTAGTGCTGGCCGCCAGAATCTGCGCGCGCGACGCGACGATTTCTTTAATCTTGTCATCAAACGAAGCCTGCAATTTCTTCATTTCTTCGGCGACCGGCCCGACCACCAATTTCTGGGTTCCAACCATAGCATCGCGCTGCTTTTCCACAACATCAAACGATATGGACTTGAACTTGTCCATCATCATCTTTTGCTGGGCGTCCATTGCGGCGCGCAACTGGTCGCCGAGTTTATTCTGGGGCCGTGCCAGCCACCCGATGACAAACCCGATTACAATGCCCAAAATTATAAAAATTATTTCCATTTCGTTCTCATTTTACCTGAAAAAAAAGGCTTTGCAAGAAATGCTTTTTTCTTGACCAATTATGCGGATTTTTGCTATGTTTATCGGGCAATATAAGGAATAAAAATAATGAACGAAAATGATCAAATAAATCCGATTTCCGTGCCGCAGTCCGCGATTGAATCCGAAATGCAAACATCGTTTCTGAACTATGCGATGAGTGTTATTGTTGAACGCGCCCTGCCGGATGCGCGCGACGGGTGCAAGCCTGTGCACAGACGAATTCTGTATGTCATGGGGGACATGGCGCCTGCGACGCGCAGCACGATTAAGTCGGCGCGAATTGTCGGCGAAGTCATGGGTAAATACCATCCGCACGGGGACAGTTCAATATACGAGGCGATGGTCCGCCTGGCCCAGGACTTTTCCATGGGCGAATGCCTGGTGAACGGCCAGGGAAACTTTGGATCAATGGACGGGGACAAAGCCGCCGCGGCCAGATATACCGAGGCAAAATTGACCAAACTGGCCATGTATCTGATGGACGACATTGACAAGGATACCATAGATTGGCAGCCCAATTACGACAACAGCCTGCGCGAGCCGCGCGTTCTGCCGGTCAAATTCCCGAACTTTCTGGTTAATGGGGGCCAGGGCATCGCCGTCGGAATGGCGACTAATGTGCCGCCGTACAATCTGCGTGAAGTATGCCGCAGCATGCTGGCTGTCATTAATAATCCTGAAATTTCGGACGAGCAGTTGTTTGATTTTATTCCCGGACCGGACTTTCCCACCGGCGGAATCATCATGGGGCGCAGCGGGGCGTTCCGCGCGCATACCACAGGCCGCGGCAGCATGATAATTCGTTCCAAAACTCATTTCGAGCAATCCAAAGACCATGCGGTTATCGTCGTTGATGAAATTCCATACCAGGTGAACAAGGCGACGCTGATTGCGAAAATTTCCGAACTGTCCAAAGAAAAACGGATAGAAGGCATTGGTGAAATCCGCGATGAAACGGCCAAGGATGTCCGCGTTGTTATTGAATTAAAACGCGACGCCGTGCCGGAAGTCGTATTAAACCAGTTGTTCCAATACACAGAATTGCAGAGCAGTTTCGCGTCCAACATGATGGCGTTGGACCGCGGCCGCCCGCTGTTGTTCACTGTGCGAAAAGTGCTG
The DNA here is from genome assembly GCA_031260805.1 of Rickettsiales bacterium. Classification (GTDB taxonomy): domain Bacteria; phylum Pseudomonadota; class Alphaproteobacteria; order Rs-D84; family Rs-D84; genus JAISKV01. The sequence continues at coordinate 1,811 of JAISKV010000009.1, read as the reverse complement.
GATTCATTTATTGATTTCAGAACGGATGTCATTCGCCGGCGGACTATTTTTGAGTTGAACAAGGCGCGGAACCGCGCGCATACATTGCTGGGGCTGTCGGTCGCCGTCGGCAATCTGGACGAAGTCATTGAACTTATCAAAAAATCCGAAAATCCAGAGGCGGCGCGCACCGCATTGGTGTCGCGCGGATGGCGCGCGGGGGATATAGAAAACTATATCAATTTGATTGAAGACCCGAACTGCACATACGAAGCCGGAATGTTTTATATGAGCGCGGAGCAAGCCAAAGCCATCTTGGAACTGCAACTGCACAGACTGACAGGATTGGAACGCGAGAAAATTCATAACGATCTGGTTGAATTGGGCGCGGTTATCAAGAATTTGCTGGAAATCCTGGGCAGCCATGAACGGATAGTTGAAATTATCAAGGAAGAAACCAACTTTATCATTGAAAACTTTGGACATGACCGCCGGACGGAAATCTCTGATTCCGAACTGGATATGGATATGGAAGATTTAATCGCCCGCGAAGACATGGTCGTTACAATTTCCAATACCGGATACATCAAGCGGGTCGCGCTGGATACTTACCGCGCGCAGCGGCGCGGCGGCAAGGGGCGCAATGCCATGACGACCAAGGAAGACGATTTCGTCGTGCAGATGTTCGTCGCGAATACGCATACGCCGCTGCTGTTTTTCAGTTCTCTGGGCATGTGCTATCGCCTTAAAACATATAAACTGCCCGAGGGCGCGGCCGCAGCCAAGGGCCGTCCGCTGATTAATTTGCTGCCATTGGCGGCCGGCGAAACGATAACCGCGATTCTGCCGGAACCGGAAACCAAGGACGGGTACCTGATGTTCGCGACCGCGTCCGGAAATGTGCGCCGCAACAAGTGGGATGATTTCGAGTCCATCCGCACGAATGGCAAGATAGCGATGAAATTGGATGACGGCGACACGCTGGTATCAGTGCTGCCGGCGATGGAATCCGAAGATGTCCTGCTGTCAACGCTGCACGGCCGGGTGATACGATTCCCTGTGCCGGAAATCCGCGTGTTTGCCGGCCGCGCGTCTGATGGAATCCGCGGAATCCGGCTGGATGAAAATGACAGGATTATCAGCATGGCCATGCTGGATCACGGAACCGCAACCAGCGAAGAACGCGCCGCATACATCAAACAAAGCCGCGCGAAACGCCGCGCGCTTACCGGCGTGGAAGAAGAAGCCAGCGCGGACGCGGATGAAGAAACAACGAACCTGGTCTTGACAGACGAACGGTTTGCCCAGTTGGAAGCGGCGGAACAGTTCATACTGACAGTAAGCGAGAATGGGTTCGGCAAGCGCACCAGCGCGTACGAGTATCGTATAACGCACCGCGGCGGCGGGGGCTTTGCCGGAATCAAACTGGGCGGAAAAAATACGGCGGTCGCGGGAACTTTCCCAGTTGGCGACGGCCGCGATGTCATGATGGTTACGAACGGCGGGAAAATTATCAGAACGCCGGTCGCATCAATCAGAATCGCCGGGCGCGCAACCGCAGGTGTCACGCTGTTCAAGACGGCGGAAGACGAACGGGTAATCAGCGCAACAAGCATAGAAATGGAAGAACCCAGCGAAGACGAGTAAAAAACGCGGCGACGCCGCGTTTTTTAAGGTTTAAGGTGTGAGGTGTGAGGTTTAAGGTGCGAGAGTGGCCAGTTCCCCTCCCTTGGAGGGGTGGCGCGCAGCGACGGGGTGGTTTACCAGATTTAATTAAAAATTAAAAAATAAGAATTAAGAATTATCGTTGTCTGCTATAATAAACAGAGTGT
>JAISKV010000003.1 GCA_031260805.1 Rickettsiales bacterium | reverse complement strand
GTGGGCTGGGGGGGTTTATTTTTTTCTGGCGGCTGTTTTTTTTTTTTTTGTTTCTTGGTTTTTTCATTATTTTTGGGTTAATCTTTTTTTTTAACATCAACCCCCCCCCCCCCCCCGGAGGACGCATCTCCTTTATACAAGCAGGCCTTGTCTGCCGTCCATCTGCCGCCAACTATTATTTCGCATTTATATTTATACCAGCCTTCGTCGTACTCGCATTCATTTGACACCGCGTTATATTTGGCCAGGCCCTGGCCGCCCGTATCAATATCAGACTGGCGGCATGCGATTTGTACGCTGTTGTTCACGCACGCGCCCCAGCCCAGGCTGTCCGTTGCCGCACCGGTTTTGGCTATTTTGCCCGCACTGTTCAGGCTTATCCCGTTCATGACGCCCAGAACACTGTTGCCGGAACCATAGACAGTGCTGGTGTATGTCGTATCAAATTCCATCCCGTTTTCAATCAAGGCCGGCTCGTTCACCCACAGTCCGCCGCCCGCGACACAAGTCTTTTTCAATTGGCTGGACAGCAAATCGGTTGCGTCTGCAAACACGCGATCGGTAATCCGGGCGGTATCCGGGTTAAATCCGCGCGTGCTGACCCCTGCATCCTGGGTTATATTGCAGTTTGCGCTCGTAAATTTATACAATTGCCCGTACAGACTGGTTGCGTCCGCCGCACCGGTATCATCCGCGGTTCCAGGCTTCATCATGCGGCAACGGTAAGGATAAGCCTGCCCGGTTTCCACCGGCGTGCATAAATCTTTGACAAAGTTGTTCAATCCAACCTCGCATCCTTCTTCCACGCGGGTGGCGTCCACGCTGCCCACGAATGTCATCAGGCTGCCCAGGCCGCATGTCTGCGCGTTGCTGACCCGGCCGTTGTTATCCAATTTGCACTCGGTCCCGCCGGACGGGGTGTACAATGCGGCGCAGGCGACGACTTTATCCTGGCACATCGCGCGCGCGGCGTATGCGGACAGCGCGCCGGTCTTTTGCGCGGTCGTGTCGTCAAACGCCTTTAACCCGCCCAGTTGAGTGTCATAGCATTCCTTCATGATTGAAACGCAGGACATTTTTATTTCTTCAATTTTTTCGTCCTGGGCCTGGGCGATTTCAATCAGCGCGTTCCGCTTGAACTGGGTCCAAACATTCGCCGAAATGTCGCGGCAAGCATCCAGCGCCCTGGCCGCAAAAGGCTTTTTCGTATCCAGGAATTTATCAAAGTTCTGGTTGGCCTTTAACACATCTTGGTTGTCCGCCAGTTCCAGTTTTATAACCTTGGTCAGATTAAACAGCATCGGGCCGTAAATGACTTCGCCGGTCGTCGCATTGACATACTGCCCGGTCGTGTCCATGCATCTATTGTAATTCTTGCCGCAGACATTTTCATCCAGAACCGCCGTCTTGACCGCGCCGATGCACTGATTCATGTCCGCGCTGTTGTGCGACTGGTATTCTTCCAGGCGCGCTTCGCGCAGAGTCTTGTACGCCATGCGCACGGTATCTTCCACCGCGTTTGACTGGGTGTCAATCTTTTTCTGGTACGCGTTGCAATCCTGGCCGATGATGATTGAATAACTGCTGCGCACCATGGTCAGCACGGATTTGTCTTCGCATGCCGAAGACCCGACCGCGTTCGTGCATTGCTTGTTCACTTCCTGGTACAACTCGCCCGCGACCAAGTCCGCAACCTTGGCCCCGCCCTGGTCCCCGAAATCGCCGCCGCCGAAAATATCGTCAACATTCGCGGAAAAATCCACCTGGATAAGTTTTGACGCCGCGCCTTTTTTTGCAGTCGCCTTGCCCGATAAAATGTCCGAGATTTCTTCCAGCATTTTCGCAGACGCGGACGGGTCTTTCTTAATCGCATTTTCGCCGGCTGTCGCGGTGTACATCGCGGATACTTCGGCCGCAGACAGATTCACAGCGTTCAGATTTTCGTCCTGGAAATTCACCAGCATTGTTTTAGCGCGATCCAGCGCGTCTTCCTTGTCCCGCATCACCGTATAACGATCGCTGCAAATGCACCGGCGGTAAGTATCGTTCAATGTCGCGCAAAACTGGTCCATGCAGGTATTATAAGCCTCGCGACAGGTGCCGTACGAGCCGCCCATTTTTGACATGTCTGAAAAGACCGCAGTTGCGCGGGCGATTCCGGCGCGACTGGAATTAACCGGCGTCATGCCGCTGCGCGCGGAAATCGCACCAGACGGCATCACCGCATTGCGCGGCGTTGCCGCGCGGGAAGCCGTTGTTTGGGTTGCCGCGCGCGATGCGACAGATTCAACCGCACTGCGCGGCGCGGCGACGCGATCCGCAGCGGCGCGCGATGCCGTTCCGCGGCTTGCAATTTGTTCAGCCGGCGCACCGCGCAGTGTCTGGGCCGCGGCGCGCGAGACAGCCGCGCCATCGCGGACCGCGCCGTTGGCGGCGGGCAGGATAAAAATTAAGAGATAAAAGATAAAAATTAATTTTTTCAAGATTCTCTCGCGCTTGAATTGTATCAAATTTATGGATTCCGGGTCAAGCCCGGAATGACTGGTGTTAATTCCAGGTCATCCGTCTGTGCTGCGCACAGCCGTGAACCGCCCAGAATGACGATGGGGCGGATTACTCTATACAGCAATTCACTTTATCCCGGACCCATTTGCCTAACTTTGATATCCCGGACTTGGTATCCGGACTTGTTTTTGTTTTTTTATCCGAACTCTGAACTCTGCACTCTGAACCTTGCTGAAACTCTATCATTTTAACATCGGACAGGTCTATCAGGTCCATGTTTATGCCCCAGAACATTGAATACAGTTCATACGCGCGATTGAACAGCCCGGTCGCTTCATCCTTTTTGCCCGCGCCCAGCGCCTTGGTCCCGACCTCCATCAAGCGCATGCTGGCCGCCAGCAAATGCTTGGAAATGCACCAGACTTCGCCGTTTTCCGCCGTGGATTTCTTGACAATTTTCGCCATTAAATCCTTGCGCATTTCACGGACAGTATTTATCAGATCGTAAAATCCGGTCTTGCCGGTTTTTCCACCGGAAAAGAAGAAATGCTCTTCCAGCGATACCAGATTCATCAGCGCGATGGACAAGTCCTGGTCAGACGACAAATCCAAAGGATTTGTTTTTTTCGCCGCATCAACCTTTTCAATCAATTCTTCTATGCTTAATTTCTTCATAAGTACACAACCCCTGCAAATATTGCTGTTAATGCCGCCAGAACGCCAATCGGCACGACTATTTTCTGGAACGGAAACTGGGCGTGGCCGCCGTTCTTGCGCTTTATATGCGCGTACCAGCGGTCGCCGAAATACAAACCGAAACTACCAACTATAATCCCCAGCATCAACTTGTCAATTCCAAACACGGTATTTCCCGGACCGCCAAACTTGAATGCCGGCAGCAGGTAAACGCATGCCAGAAATCCATACCATAAAACCGCGTCCGCCAAATACCACCAAGGCGACCGCAATCCGCGGGCATTCAGCCACTTGGCGGTTCCGGCAGCAAACGAAAAAGTCAGCGCACCGGCCCAAATTCCGGCCAGAACCAAATCAACCCCCCACGCTTCCAAAAATGTCAATCCCGCGCCGACAGCCACAGTGCAGACCGGACAAACGGCATTTGCCGCGCCAATGCACAATGCCAGAAACGCGCCGAAAACCAATGACAAACTGATTGCTTTATTCATAATCTTCCTTTTGTTGATTGAAAGTTTAGTAAAAAGAATGCAATCAAGTCAAATGAATAATAATTTTCACCACTACCCCGCCGCTGCGCGGCACCCCTTCGCCAGCGAAGGGGAATTTGTTTGCCTACACACTTGAAACGAAGTAAGGGCAAATCCCCTTCGCCAGCGAAGGGGTGCCGCGCAGCGGCGGGGTAGTGGTAATATAAAAAACATTTGTAATTTATAAAATAATACTTTATAATCCGTGCCGTTGGGTCGGTAGCTCAGTTGGTTAGAGCGGAGCGCTCATAACGCTTTGGTCCGGGGTTCGAGTCCCTGCCGACCCACCACGCTTCGCAAAGGCCGCGCGCCAGGCAAATAAATTTATACATGTCTCTGATATCCCCAATTTTATCCGACACGCAACTGGACGCGTTCAGCCGCATTGAAAACGACAATGCCAACATTCTTATTCTGGGCCAGGCGGGAACCGGAAAATCAACCTTTGTAAATTATCTGAAATCCGCCAGCAAAAAGAAAATCATAACCGCCTGCCCCACCGCGGTTTCCGCGCTGAACATCGGCGGCCAGACCATTCATTCTTTGTTCCAGATTCAGCCGCGCGATTTTATCATGCCTGAATTGTTAAAGTTGAAGTCAAAGCCGCGGAATGTCTTGTCCGGCGCGGACATTTTAATCATTGATGAAATTTCAATGGTCGCGCCGGATCTGCTGGACGCGATGGACATACTGGCCCGCGCGGCGCGCAAAAACAATGCTCCGTTCGGCGGGCTGCAAGTCGTCGCGATTGGCGACCTGCATCAATTGCCGCCTGTCATCACGCGCGAAGCCGAACAATATCACCAGCAGTTCTACGGCCATCCGAACGCTTATTTCTTTGACAGCGTGGTCTGGGGCCGCGGAAACTTTGACAAACTGAACTTTGATGTGGTGTACCGGCAGAGCGACGCCGAATTGTTGGAAAAATTAACCGCCCTGCGCGGCGGCGACGAATCCGCGCTGGAATTTTTCAACCGGCTGCAAATCACGGATGCGGACCGTCTGGCAAATGCGGTCATCATAACACCTTTCCGTGCAATCGCGGAAAACATCAATAATTCGCGGCTGGGCAAGATAAATGCGCCCGAGGTTTTGTATCGCGGCATGCTGAACGGGAATTTCAGTGAAAAAGACACTCCATCGCCTTTGGAATTAATATTAAAGGTCGGGGCCTTGGTCATGTTCACGCGGACGGTGCGCGAATCAGGCGCAGAATGCTTTAACGGGGCGCTGGGGATTGTTCAAGAACTGGGCCAGCGCGAAATTACAGTCAAACTGCTGGGCGGCAAGCAGGCTGTCGTTCGGGTAAAGCCTGAAAAATGGGATAAAATTGAATACGGCCGCGATGCGGACGACAAAATTACAGAAACCGAGACGGGCAGTTTCACCCAGTTTCCATTGCAACTGGGCTGGGCGATGACAATTCACAAGGCCCAGGGCAAAACGCTGGATGCGGTGAATATTGACATTTCGCGCGGGGCGTTCGCGCACGGGCAGACCTATGTCGCGCTGTCGCGCACGCGCTGCGCTGCGGACATTCACATTGCCAGTCCTTTGCGGCCGCGCGATATTATATTTGACGAACGGGTGCTGCAATTTGTTGCTGATTTTCGCGGATAATTTTCAGTATGGTTTCATGCGAATGGCCGGTGGATAAAACGACTTTGCTGATGTTGTAATTATTTTTCACATATTCGCCGATTATCCGTTGGATATCTATGTCAGTCAAAATCCGCTGGCGCGCGATTTCGCGAACCGTCACGATTTTATATTTCAGGTTCCAATTGCGCAGAGTCTTTTCAGATACTTTTTCACGGGCCGCGACCACCTCCCACCCATCGCATAAATTATTGTACACATTGTAATGCTGCACCTGTTCCAATAATCCGATGCGTTCGCCCAGGGTATAGGTATGCACCGCGGGCCGTTTGGGATAGATATGAAGTTCGTTATTCCATTCAACCAATAACTTGTTGTTTATGCCATATTTTCGCGCAACTTCGGCAACAGTACCCCCCCCCGCGATTTCGGTCAAAATCGCGACTCTTTGCTCGGTCGTATAAGCGTTCCGTGGGTTGATTGGAAATATCTTGAAATGCTGGGCATTCCAGTACAGAACAATGTTCCTGCGAAATCCGCGAATGGAAGACATCGGCAGTCCGGCATCGTATGCCGCCTGTAAAGCATCCTGTAATTGCGCTTGCCGCGCCGGCGTCAAAGATAAGTTATTTTTCGTTCCCATACTGGATATTATAATCAGAAATTTATATTTGTCAATATAAACAACCACTGTTATTCTCGCACAGAACCTTCGCTCCGTCGTCATCCCGGGCCACGACCCGGGGTCCATGGTTCAATGGATTCCGGGTTTCGCTACGCTCCCCCGGAATGACGATGGGGGAAAGTAAAAAAATTGTTTAACAGAACGAAATATATTGTTTTTTGCATATAAAATGATACAATCTGGGTTATGATAAAACCAGTTGTTCTTTGCATTTTGGACGGGGTGGGAATTTCGTCTGAAAAAAATCATAACGCCGTGGCAATGGCAAAAATGCCTTTCTTTAACAACCTGTGGCAGACCTGCCCGCACAGCGAACTGGAAGCGGCCGGTCCGGCTGTCGGATTGCCGGCCGGCACCACAGGAAACAGCGAAGTCGGCCATCTGACCATCGGCGCGGGCCGAATCATTAATCAGTTCTTACGCCGGTTCGAGGTTGATTACTCGCCCGCATTGCTGACGGATTGGGCGGCCGGAATTTCCGGGACCGTTCACATGCTGGGGCTGTGCAGCGACGGCAATGTGCATGCATCGCTGGCCGATGGAATGCGCGTTGCGCGCGATTTGCGCGATATGGGAAAACGGGTTGTTTGGGATGTCATAACCGACGGGCGCGACACCCCGCCGATGTCGGCCAAGAAGTATATCGCTGAAATTATCGCAGGGTTCGGCGCGGATTCAATCGCTTCCATCAGCGGCCGGTACTATGCAATGGATCGGGACCGGCACGCGGAACGCACGCAATTGGCATACGACAATCTGGTTAATGCCGCCGCGCCGCGCGATGTTTATCAGATAATTGAAGAATCTTATGCCGCCGGCATCGCGGATGAATTTATCATCCCTGCACGCGCCAGCAATGAAGTCATCGGACCGAACGACGGGGTGCTGTTCTTTAACTACCGCAGCGATCGGGCGCGCCAGATTTTGCGCGAATTCGCGTCACACGGGTTCAAGAATGTCTTGACTTTTTCGCAGTACGGCGAAGGGCTGAACGATATCTTTCCTGCGATTTTGCCGGACGAACAGCCGGGCATTACTATTGGCGACATTCTGGCGGAAAACGGAAAAAGCCAATTGCGCATTGCGGAAACGGAAAAATACAATCATGTAACATACTTTTTTGATTCAGAGCGGACGATTGATTTCCCCGGCGAAGAAAAAGTCCTGATTCAATCGCCGGCGGTCGCAACATTTGATATGAAGCCGGAAATGTCTGCATCGGAAATAACAGACGCGCTGCTGCCGCGATTGGGCAATTTTGACGCGGTTATTCTGAACTATGCAAACGGCGATATGGTCGGGCATACAGGGATAGAGTCTGCGGCGATCAGCGCAATGGAAACGATTGACGCGCAACTGGCGCGATTTATCCCGGTTGTGCTGGACCTGGGCGGGGTGGTTTTGATAACCGCGGATCACGGCAATGCGGAAAAGATGTGGAATGCGGACCTGAACACGCCTTGGACCGCGCATACGATGAATTGCGTCCCGTTTATTGTCGCGGGATTGGATTGCAGCGTACGCGATGGCGGATTGTCTGATATCGCGCCAACCATGCTGAAATTATTGGGTATTCCCCAGCCGGCTGAAATGACCGGGAAAAGTTTGATTGCTTAAAAAGTGCAGGTGGATGTGCAGGTGAAGGGGATAAGTAAACCACAGGTTCGTCTTAATCCCCGCGCAGGCGAAAATGAAGACTATCAAAATTGGCAGGATTGCGACACCTGTATAACCTGGCGGACGGGGCGGGATTTGAACCCGCGATACCCTTGCGAGTATGCCTGATTTCGAGTCAGGTACATTCAACCACTCTGCCACCTGTCCGGCCGAGTAATTATACATAAAGGAACGCAGTTTGCAAGTGGTATGAGAAATTCTTATAATGCTTGCAAAAATCTAAATTTGCACTATATTCAAGGAATCATGAAAAACTATATTGCGCCTTTGAGAGATTTAGTATTGCAGCCGGGGCTGACTGTTCCGCTGTATATGG
>JAISKV010000011.1 GCA_031260805.1 Rickettsiales bacterium | reverse complement strand
CCGCGCAATCCAAAACCCGCAATACAGCAGCATAACAACGGACCAGTGGAATATCGGCACCGGAGACATGCTGTCTTCCCGTGTATCCGCCACGACGAAGATTGTGCTGCCAAACGGCAGCGCCGGCGGCGTCATCAACACAAACAACACAACAGTATTGTTTGATCAATGGCAATACACGGGAAACAACAAACTGTCTGTAAAGCCGATCAGCATTCAATCATTGCCTATCAACAATCCGCTGTACAGCATGGATGGCATTCTACAAAAGTGGAATTATGATGCTGCGCTGAATATTGTCGTGTTTGAGAATAATATTGTTTGGACAGGCTCGCTGACCCGCGACATTCTGACAGAAATATATGGAACGCCGGACTGGCAAATCTCCGGTAAATTAACCAATACCAGCAATCTGAGCGGCAGTGATTTAAGCGTCGCATGCAACACTAACAACGGTGTTGTGAAAAGATTGTTCGAGGTTCTGAACATAAAAATATTAAACGAAAAATTCAGTGATCGCGGCGCGGAATATGGCGGATATCACATGACATCATTGACTGAATTCGGCAAAACATTCATGTGGATTACACGAAATCAGTTTAACGCGCAATTTCCAGGCGCCCCGGTGAAGTAGGGTACTGTGGTTGCGGATTGTTGACGGGTTCACCCTGTCGTCATCCCGCACATCTCTCACCGGTCATCACGCGGGATGACCGATGGGGAATGGTTCGGCGTGCGGGAATAACGATTGGGAATTTGTTTGGTTAATGAGAACAATAAATTCCTTTGTCATTCCGGGGGAGCACAGCGAAACCCGGAATCCATGCTGAATGGACCCCGGGTCGTGGCCCGGGGTGACGATGGAGTGGTACGACTGTGTTTCCGGGTCGTGGCCTGCAATTACGATAAAGAGAGAATGTATATGAAAAAACTGATAATTTTTTGTTTTGCCGCATTAATGTTGTTGCCTGCACATGCGGCATTAGAATGCGCATGTGGGTATTATTTTGCATCAGAAAGCGCGGTGGCAAGTTGCACGACAGATTCGCAATGTGCCAGTTATGGTGCTGGAATTTGCATTACTGGAAAGTGTACATCAGCTCATACATGTTTTGCATCCGCAGGTAATTATGTGGCCAGGAGTATTTTCTGTTTGGGTGAATTAAATGGCGGATGTTATTTTGCCGAATCGAAATCATGCCCAACCGCATATACTACAAACGCCGGTTGCAATGTTGGATCGGTTTCATGTTTTCCGTGTTCTAACAAAGCAACCTATGACACCGGCAATTGTGGAAAGACTCATCAGAATACTCAATCTTTAGGCAGCGGCAAGATAAGTTATGTTAATTATTCCGCATTTGTGTGCGATGATTCTAATTCATGCCAGCCAACGACATATTACGCATGTGATGCAGGATACTATGGAACGCTTGACGGCGCAACGGTTTCGGCAACGACTTGTAATGCATGCCCGACCGAAGGGATAAGCGGCATCACCAGCCCGCAGTTCAGCACCGCCGCCGCTGCATGCTATGCCGCCGCATGCACGACCGGCGGCACATTAAGCGATGCCAAAGGCAATTTTGACTTTACAACACGAACAGCAAGTGGAAAATGCGAAAATACCGGTGCCGTTGGCAGTGATTGCAGTAGTCTACCGCCTGTACAACCTGGATTACCGAATGGCGCTGCATGTTTGGTAAATGCTGACTGTTCAAGTGATTGCTGTGGCAGATCAAGCTCGGTTTGTTCCGCAACCACACCCTGTAAATTAGAGCTTATCATCCCGTAATCCTGCATCTGTTCTATCGGTCATCCCGCGGAATCCAGATAAAATAAAGCCCAATTTTGCTTTTCGCAAAATTGACGATAATGACCTGGATTGCGGGTCGTGGCCCGGGGTGACGATGGAGAGTGAATGACCATGAATCACGAGTACCGAGTACGAATAACGGATAACAAAAAAAATCCGCCGGGGCGGATTTTTTTTATTTTTATGCGGTCAGTTGATAACTTTCTTCAACCTTTTCACTTAATTTCTTTTGGAATTCCGGCGCAAGGTATTTTTTTAATTCCATATCCAAATGCACAATCTGTTTCTTGGAATTTCCCCATCGGCCGCCAGCCCGGTCAATCGCTGGACCAGGGTTATTTTGTAAAGCCGTTTTCATCTTTACTAATTTTCCTGCTTTCCCCCCTGGAAATTCAGTCATTTCATAACCCCTTTGATTAATCATCATGTTATATTAAAAAAATAATTTGTCAATATTATTATTCGTCTATCAAAACTTCTGGCAGCGGGAAGTTTTTATATTCCTTTTTCTTGCGCGTTATTTCCTGCAATTTATACTCCGGCGCGGCGGCAGGTTCGGTGTAATGCACTTCTTTTATCACATTGACGCGGCGGTTTTCTGCGTTTTTCACCTGGTCGCCGGTTGGAACTTTCGGATCCGTTTTTCCGCTGGACACGGCCACAATCTGGCTGCCGGGGATGCCGTATTGTATCAGCATGTTGCGAACTTGTTCCGCGCGGCGGCCGCCCAGCGCATAGTTATAAGAATTGGTGCCGACGGTATCCGTATGTCCGACGACCGATATTTTTACATTGCGGTTTTCCTGGGTCGTCGCGACCAGTTTGCGGATTACGGCTTCGTATTCCGGCTTGATTTCCGCACGGTTAAAATCAAATCGGATCTCAAAAATTTCTTCCATGACGCGCTGGCGCGGTTCCAGCGGTATTTGCTGGACTTTCAGGATGGTTTTTTCTTCCGCCGGTTTGTTCGGGATTTTATCCAGCCGCGCGTTAATCGCAGCGATATCCGCGCGCAGTGCCAGCATCATGTTGATAAATTCGTCCCGCCGAACATATTCGTCGCCCAGTTCCGGGGCTGCCGCAGGCTGGGCCGGTTCCGCGCAAGGGGCCGAATTAGTGTATGTCGGCTGGCATGGCGACATTTGCGGGGCAGGGCCCTTTTGACCCGGCACGCTGATATTATTGCTGTTGTTATTGCTCGTGCTGCTGTCGCTGTTTGACACGCTTTTATCGCCGCCGTAAATATTCTGGTTGAACACCATCGGCTGGACCGGCACAGGCTTGATCAAATTTTCAGGAATATTGACATTGTTCACAATAACGACGCCTTCGCGGGTGCGATTCGTGCGGTTTGCCGCGCGCAACTTTGCGGTTTCAGGGTAATATTCCTGGGCCGCGCGCTTTTTCGCAGTATTCACAGAAGTTTCGGTAATCATTTCCGTTTCAACGATCTTTTCAATAACTTCGCCATTGCCGGTCTCGAAAGCGTTCATCGCCCGATCAAAGCGGTTGTGGCATTCGTTTGCAGTCGCCATTTGCCCGCTGGCGGATGCGGACAGCCAGCAGTCAAATTTGGCCTGAGCCTCGGCCGCCAGCAGCGGCTGGTCCAAGGAAAAGTCGTTATTCAGCGCATTGTTCAGATTATCATAGCCCTGCTGCAACTCAAATTGCAGATCGCCGTCGGCCACTGGCCAGTTTTCCAGCCGTTCCGGATATGGCGTTTCGCCGGAAAAAGCCGCGACGGATTTGGCCGCAAACTGTTCCGCGATGTCCGGATATCCGGAAGTTTCGGCGTTATACATCGCGTAAGACCGGTAATTCATCGCCAATTGGTTCAGGAAAGAATTTCCGTTTGCGCTGCTGTATACATCCAGCCCAGCGACATAGTCGGTCGTCGGCGTCGCGACCATGCCGCCGTCTTCGGCCGGCATCCCGGTATTTCCGCCGCCGCAAGCACACAGCGCCGCCGCCAAAACAAACAGTGAGAATCTTTTTATCATGCTTAACCCTTCCCTTTTGCGGCATTATACAATTTTTGTGAAACGCGGGGCAAGGGAAAACTTGCATTTATAAAAATTTATGTTATAATAACACTGTTCGGGCGATACCCGAAAAAATCCCCCTTGTATTTTTAAGAAGATTAAATTATATTAAAGGGCAGGTCCCGCAGGCGCAGATTCACTGCATATAAAGCAATTGTGCTTTATTGGTAATGAATTTCGCGCCCGCGGATAAAATAAACTGAAAACAAAAGGAAAATTGGAAAAAGAAAAGTTGCGGTTGGTGGCCTGCCGCCCAAAGCGACGGTGTCGCGAAGGGTGGTGCCGGTGGAGGGATTCGAACCCCCGACCCCCTCATTACGAATGAGATGCTCTACCAACTGAGCTACACCGGCGCAGCGCGATTATATTTTATGAACGCGCGAAAAGCAACTATTTTTTAATCCGATAAATACAAAATGGTAAAAATAAAAGAAGATCTAAAAAAACAGGAATTGTCAGGATTGGCAAAAACGCTGGGCTATGGCGACAGTTTTGACGCTGAAATCGCCGAAATTGCGGAAAGGGCCCAGGAAAAGAATAAAGAAAAAAGAATAAAGAATAAAAAAATGGATTCCGGCCTTCGCCGGAATGACGCTAGGGGTGTGGATTCAAGGTCGCATGCCGGCGCGGCCGTCCGGAATGATGGCGGAAATGGCAATAAAAAGCCAAAGTTAGAACCGCATGCGGTTGAGCAGAAAAAAAATCATAAATCGTCAAACGAATCCCCGGACATCATATCGTTCTTTGCGTTGGGTGGGCTGGAACATGTCGGGCAGAACATGTATGTTTACAAGTATCAGGGAAAATTCCTGGTCGTGGATTGCGGCATGGGATTCCTGGATACGGATGTCGGCGGCGACGACACCAAGTACTGCGACACGACATACCTGGAAAAGCATCGCAATGATGTCGTCGGAATTGTCATAACCCACGGGCACGAAGACCATGTCGGCGCGTTAAAGTATGTCTGGGGTAAATTCCGCTGCCCGATTTATTGCACGCGATTCGTTCACAAGTTCCTGACGCGGACTTTCCGCGGGATGGAGATTGACTTCAAGCCGTCGGATTTGGTTGAGTACAAGTACGATGGCGACAAATTCAATGTCGGGCCGTTCCAGATTGAATCGTTTCATGCGTCGCATTCAATTCCCGAAGCGCAAATGATTGTCATAAAAACGCCGGCTGGAAAAATACTTCATACCGGCGATTGGACATTCAACGACGCGATTCCGATTGAAAATCCGACGGATTACGAACGGCTGCGTGAAATCGGCAGCGATCCGAAACTGCTGGCGTGCGTCTGCGATTCCACGGAAATCCAGCGCCAGGCGGTGCAGACGACCGAAATCCAGGTAAGTGAAACGCTGGAAGAAATAATGAAGAAGGCGCCGGGCCGCGTGTTCGTCTGCGGATATTCCCGCGCGATCGCGCGTATCAAGATGTTCAGCGTCGCCGCCCGCGCCGCCGGCCGCGTGCCTGCGATCAAGGAGCGGTCTTCATCGCGCGCCGTCCCGTATGTCGGATTGCCGGAACTGCGTGAAATCGGGATAGAATGCGGATTCTTGGAAAAAGACGATACCGCATTATTCAGGGACATTTCGTCATTGCCGGCTGACAAGCAGGCGATTTACATGACCGGATCCCAGGGTGAAAAGTATGCTATGCTGACGCGCCTGTGCCGCGGCAATGTGAAAGAATTGAAACTGATGCCGACAGACACTGTCGTGTTCAGCGCGATAATAATTCCCGGCCGGGAAGAGCAGGTTTCGTTCCTGTACAACAAACTGGCTAAAATGGGGATTACGACCAAGACCATCTTTGACACGGATCGCCTGCACGCGAACGGGCATGCCGGCCGGCCGGAGTATGAGCGCTTTTACGACTTGGTCCATCCGCAGGTTATCATCCCGATGCACGGGGAATATATTACAGAAATGCTGAATGGCAAAATGGCCCAGGAACGGGGCGGTGCCAAGCATATCATGCTGGTTCATAACGGGGATGTCGTCCAAATGAAACTGAACGCGGAACCGTTTGTTTCTGAAAAGGTCAAGACGGGCTATATTGTTATGGAGGGTTCAACAGAACGCCCTGAACATGACGCGGTCTTGAAGAACCGTAAAAAACTGTCCACCGAAGGCGCGGCGTTTATCACCTTGCCTGTGGATAAGAAAGGATTTCTGAAAGGAACGCCGGAAGTGTCTTCAACCGGTCTGTTCGAGTCTGATCAGACGGGTCTGATGAAACGGCAGATTCAGATTCAGATAACGAAAACCATAGACGGGATGAGCAAGACCGAGCGCAAAAGCCAAGACAATCTGTACGCGGCCGTTGAAAAAGCGGTGAAAGGCGTCGTGCGTCCATTGCTGGGCGATCGGAAAAGCCCGAATGTCATCGTGCACTTTGTTAACAAATAGGCATTATGATTAGGGAGATAGACATGTCAAAAATAATAGCAGGAAACTGGAAAATGAACGGGTCGGCGGAAATGCTGGCCAATATGATTAACGCGCTGCGGGATGTCAAAACGGACAACCGGGTAATTATCTGTCCGCCGTATACTTATCTGGGGGCGGCATCAATATCGCCATTTGCCATGGGCGCCCAGGACATCAGCGAATTTGAGTCCGGCGCGTACACAGGTCAGGTATCCGGCCGCATCATTGCGGAAACGGGCGCCAAGTATGCAATCGTCGGGCACAGCGAACGGCGCCAGTACAACGGGGAAACCAATGCGGTTGTCCATGCCAAAGCGTCCGCGGCGATTAAAAATAATCTGACGCCGATAATTTGCGTTGGCGAAACGATGGATGAAAAAGAATCCGGCAATGCGTTGGCGGTCATAGAGCAGGGCGTCCGCGAATCAGTCCCGTCATGCAGTCCTGCGATAATCGTCGCGTATGAGCCGCGCTGGGCAATCGGGGCGGGCATCACGCCAACAACTGCGGAAATCGCCGCAGCGCATGAATTGATTGCAAAAACGCTGGAATCTATGGGTCTGGGCGGTACGCCGATACTGTACGGGGCTTCGGTCAAGGGCAGCAATGCGGCGGAAATTATGGCAATTCCGAATGTTGACGGATGTCTGGTCGGCGGGGCGTCCTTGAAACCGGATGACTTTTTACCTATAATAATGGCGGTATAGTTTATTTTATGAATGGTATTGGCTATGGAAGAAAAAATAAGCGAAGAAATTTTAACGGAATCGGTTGCGGAACAATCCGAAACTGAAAAATTGCAATCGGAATTGGCGGCATTGAATGACAAGTACCTGCGCGTTGCGGCGGAATTGGAAAACACCCGCCGCCGCGCATCCCTGGACGCCCAGAATCTGGCGCGTTCGCGGGCGACGGGCGTCGCGGAAAACTTTCTGCCGCTGATTGACGCGATTGAAACAGCAGTGTCGCACAGCCCTGATAATACGGACTTTGCGGCAATGAAGTCGGCCGCGGACGGCGTCTTGGATAAAATAGGCGTCCGCCGTATGGAAACTGCGGGCCAGATTCTGGACCCGAAATTGCATAACGCGATTCAGGTTGTTGATATGCCCAAATCGGAAGAGCCTTGCGCGGCAAGGCCGCTGCCGAATACAATCGTCGGCGAATTGCAAAGCGGATATACTATGGGCGAAGTTGTGCTGCGTCCCGCAATGGTTGTTGTCGGGAAATGAAAAAAATCGCCATTCGGCGATTTTTAGTTATTAATTATTAGTTATTAGTTATTATACCACGGTTAGTGCTAGTTCCCCTCCTTTGGAGGGGTGGCGCGTAGCGCCGGGGTGGTTTACAGAATTTAAGTAAAAAAGTGAATAGTGAAAAGAGTGAAACAGTTTAATTTTGCCGTCGCGCTTTGCGCGACACATTCACTTCTTTCACTCTTTTCACTTTTTCTACCACTACCCCGTCCGCCTGCGGCGTCCACCCCTTCGCTAGGCGAAGGGGAATTCGTTGGCCTGCACCTGAAACGAAGTAAGGATAAATCCCCTTCGCCAGCGAAGGGGTGGACG
>JAISKV010000004.1 GCA_031260805.1 Rickettsiales bacterium | reverse complement strand
GGCGCAATACATTTTATACAAAAATAAATTTTTATTCATTTTTAAAAAATAATTACCTTCTTACCCCGCCCCCCGCGCATCCCCGCCGCCGCGGGAACCACGACTGGGTTATGTTCTTTTATCAACTATGCCATCCGCATTAATCATCCTGTACTGGCCGTTCGTTAATTCAACGCTCAACTTTTTCCTTAATTCATAGATCGCGTTGTCAACGGAATGCAGATCCGTTTTCGCGAACGCCGCCAATTCTTCGCGCGACGACGGCATCACTGCTATCCGCATGGCCAATTTTTCCTGCAATCCGGACAGGCGTGCATCGCCCAAGACCGCAGTCCGCGCCGCATCGCGAATTTTTATAATTCCAGACCGCAATTCAGTCAATGTTTTCGGCCCGCCGCCAATTTCATCAAAGTTCACATCCGCGTCCGCGCGCGCGTCCGCGACGGCAAACCCCAGTTCCATCAAAATCTTTTTCCACACAAGATCTTCGGTCCAGATCCGCATCAATCAACATTCGTTCCGCGCGGAACAGCAAGCATCGCCGCTGTGCCGACAGCACATTCGCCAGTTGCACTATCTACGGCATTGTTAGAAACAGAATTAATCGGGCATGCCTGGTCATACATATTTTTGCCATCAAATCCGGCCGGCAAAATACATTTCAGACTTGTTCCACCCGCCGATCTGTGCGCGCCGTATTCCCAGCATGAACATATTCCCCAACTGCTGACATCAACCGTCGCATCATAATCCATTGGACACATATTTTCGTTTGCACCGTATAAAGTGCCAACTTTGTAATTAGCCACAAGCGTGCTATAATCCCCGGCAGACCCGTCATTCTTTAATGCGCCGAATGTCGCCACGCATCCGTTGTACGCATTTTCCGGCAAGTCCCATTTTTTAACAAACCGCCCGAACACATTGCTGCATTGCGTTTGCAGAGCATCCAGAATCTGATTGTAAATCTCGGTCGCGACGCCAATTTGACGCGGACGCCATTCGCCGCTCTCTTTTGTCCTGTATGCCGGATTTTCCGGCGGCGTCGCTGACGAGTTCCCCGCGTAGTAATCAAATCCCCCGAAAGCCTTGGTTATAACACCCGGATCCCTGCAAGCAGACACGCCGGCCAATTGTCTGGCGCATGGGGACACATATCCGGAACTGTCCGCCGCCAAATCGCCATTTTCATCAACCTTGTTCATCGTAAACCAATCCAGCGCGCCGCCGGTTGCAAATATGCCGCTGCCCCGCAGATAAAAATTGGAATATCCCGCGCCGCCGTACGAATCAAAGCACTGCTTGACCAGCGCGCGGCAAGAATTTATCACATCCACATTTGTTTTGTATTTCAGGTAATCCGCAATGATGCTTTTTCCAACTTCGTCTTCCGTATCCGCGAACATTCCGTCGCATGAAGTTATATACCTGTCGCACACTTTGTCATTCAGTTTCAGCAGATCCGCCTGCAACAACAAATCCGTATTTTGCAGCACGGACAGCATCGGATTTGACAAACCTGTTTCCACGCCGGCATAGCATGACGATACAAAGTCAATGCATCCCGTGCGGATTTCTTCAACCTTGGACTTTTGCGCGTAATAAATGTCCAGCATCGCTTTATTCAGATAGTCCGCCCAGACCGCGTCTGAATTTTCCGCGCATTTGTCCAATGCGGGCGCGGCGAACTTTTTCACCCTGGTCTCGAACGCGGCGACAAAGCCACGATTTCCGGGTATCTGCGCCAGCGTTTGGTCCGCCAATGATTTTTCCGCGTTGAATGTCAGCAGTTTTTCCAACTTCCAAAAATCAACGATTCCGGCGATCGGCGATCCGGTCGAGATGTCAATGTATTTTCCGTTATCCAGACACTTTCTGTAATTCGGACCGCAGACTTCGTTTGACAAAACCGCCAATTCAACATTCTTGACGCAGGTCGCCATATCGTCGCTGTTGTGCGTCTTGCGATTTTCAATGCGCGCCAGTTCCAGCATCGCGCCGGATTCGCGGCCCGCGCCTTCCAGTTTTTTCGCGTTGCTGTTCAGCGCGGTTTGCAATGTGTTGCAGTCGTTTTCAATGCTCATCAAATAAGAGGTAACAGCGCGCTGCAACGAAGCATTGTTGCACACATCGCGCGTCGCCGACCTGCACTGGTTGTAAATCGCAGTATACAGTGCGGTCCCGTTGTATGTCGCGATTGCCTGGCCGTCGCTGTCCGTCAGGATATTCATCATGTCCATGCTGTTCAATGACTGATGCTTGCCGCCAACCTTGGCGTCTTCGCCCTTGATGGATTTCATTATCGCGGACAGCAGCGCCTTGGACGCGCTGCCGTCTTCGGACAATGCGCGTTCGCCGTCACTGGCGGATTTCATGCTGGTCGCCTGGGCCGCGGTCAATGCGACGCTGTTCAGATTTTCATTGAACTTGTTCAATTCATCCGCGACATTCTGCTGTTTGGTTTTAGTATTTTCCAACTCAAAAATCCGGTCGCTGCACGAGCACCGCTTATAACTGTCGTTTTTCAATGCGCAGAATTGATCCATGCATGATACATAGGCGGACTTGCATTGCTCGTATTCCGCCCCTGTTCTGGATTCAGACATAGCGCTGGCCGCATCCGCCGCGCGCGCGACAACCGCCTTGGCCGGCGCGGCCGTTTGCGCAACCCGCGCCGATACGGTTTTTGACGGCGCGGCCGCAGTCCGCGCGGAAATATTCTGCGGTCCGGCCGCGCGGGTGATTGTCGCGGCCGCGCGCCCAGTGTCGGTCGCGCGCGACGCGGCGAATGCGGGCATTGCCGTCAGAAAAATAAAAGATGAAAGATAAAAGATAAATACGCGTTTCACTATGTGAAAAATCATACAAATTTTGCATAAACCGCGTCAATAAAAAAACTTTGGTACGGCCAGTTCCCCTCCCTTGGAGTGGAACTGGCCACGAGTCCCGAATAACAAATTACAACTTTTTCCAATTCCCGTCTATCACGCGAAAACTGTTTTTCAATGCCGCCGTTTCCGCGCGGTCCAATTTCGGATGCAGCGTTGCCGCCACCCCGCTGCCGCCTACAATTCGCGGCAATGATCCGTCGCCCAATGACACGGTCAGAATCCGCCGCTCGTCCCGCGCGACGCATCGCACCAGATCCGCCGCCGCCGCGCCGATCCCGTCCCAGGTCGCGCCGCGGCCTTTGATAATTTCGTATGCCGCCGTTTTGACGCGCCGCTCTATCGTTTTCTTGGTCGCCGCGGTCATTCCATGCTTTGTCTGCCGGCAGAATTCGTCCAGTTCCAATCCACCGATGCGCACCGCAGACCATGCCGCGACCGAAGAATCGCCATGCTCTCCCAGAATCATCGCGTGCAGCGAAGTCGCCGACACCCCCAGTTGCCGCGATAAAATAATCTTGAACCGCGCGCTGTCCAGCATGGTTCCGGTGCCAATAACCCGGCCAGCCGGCAATCCGGACAATTCCGCGGCCAGTTTTGTCATGACATCCAGCGGGTTGGAAACAATAATCAGAACAACCTTTTTCTTGTCAGCATGCCGCATTAACTTTGGAATGATATCCTGAATCACAACGGCGTTTTTTTGCAATAAATCAGTTCGCGTTTCGCCCGGTTTTTGATTCGCGCCGGCCGCGATTATAACAATGTCGCAACCCTTGAAGTCGCTGTATTGCCCGCTGCGGATATCAACATTGAATCCGAAAATTGACGCGTGCCCCAGATCTTCGGCGGCCGCATAAGAACGCGCCGGATCGCGGTCAAACAAAACCATTTCGCGAACGACCCCTGTGTTGTGCACGGCGGTCGCAATCGCGCCGCCCACGCTGCCCAGCCCTATTATCCCAATATTCATAAGAAAACCTCTGTTTTAATTCCCCTTCGCTGGCGAAGGGGTGGATTGACGCGTCAGCGGCAAGACGGGGTAGTGGATACAGAAACTTAATCTTATTTACCACTACCCCGTCGTCCGCCTACGCTTTGCTTTGGCGGGACGCCACCCCTTCGCCAGCGAAGGGGATTTTACACAAAACTATAATTCATTTCCAAGTGATTTGGATTGTATGTGCCGTTGATTATCGCAATCGTATCTTCAACCAAGACCAATTCTTCATTCGTCGGAATCATAAATACTTTCACACGCGAATCAGGCGCGCTGATTTCTGTTTCGCCGCTGCCCCACATTGTCGCGGTGCCATCGTTTTTCTCCGCATCAATCTTTATTCCGTAATCTTCCAATCCGGCCATTATTTTCGCGCGCAGCAGCGATCCGTTTTCGCCTACACCGGCTGTCCATACAATCGCGTCAACATGCCCCAGTTCCGCCATGTACGCGCCGATGAATTTCTTGGCGTTGTTAACTTCTATGTCATGCGCCAGACGGCAGTCGTCGTTGTCGCCCAGATGTTCCAGAATATCGCGGCGGTCTTCATAGCATCCGGTGATTCCCAAAATACCGCTCTGCTTGTTAAGTATCGTTTGCATTGTTTTGCTGTCAATTTTCAACCTGTCCATGACATACATTATCACGCCCGGATCCAGATCCCCTGGCCGCGTTCCCATGGTCAGTCCGGACAGCGGCGTCAGGCCCAGCGAAGTATCCACGCTGCGCCCGCCCCGGATTGCGGCCGCGGACGCCCCGCTGCCGATGTGCATGGTTATCAGATTGCATTGCGATGCGGGCTTGCCCAGCATGGCGGCCGCCCGCTTGGAAACATACAAATGCGAAGTTCCGTGAAATCCATACCTGCGCACGCCCAATTCCGTATACCATGCGCGCGGCACGGCATACCGGTATGCAAAGTCGGGCATGCTCTGATGGAACGCGGTGTCAAAAACCGCGACCTGCTTTGCATTCGGCAACAACTGCTGGGCAGCGACAATCCCGACCAGATTCGCAGGATTATGCAATGGGGCCAGCGGCGAAAGTTCAGAAATAGTACGGATGACTTCGTCCGTTATTTCAACAGACGAAGAAAACTTCTCCCCGCCATGGACAACGCGGTGCCCTACGCCGACGATTTGCGTCAAGTCTATGGACGCTTCGCGCATCATGAATGACACCAGGTTCAACGCTTCGTTATGATTTGCGATTTGAGTATCTTTTTGCTGTTTTGTTCCGTCCGTATATTTCTGGACTATGAAAGACCCCGGATTTCCGATTTTCTGCACATTTCCGCTGATAACGATTTTGTGCGAATCAACATCAAAAATCTGGTATTTCAGCGTGCTGCTGCCACAATTGAGCGCGAGTATGTATGTCATTTTCTTCCTTTACTTTATTCGTAAAAAGTTTATTATAGTTGCCAAAGGAATGCAAGATGAGATTTATAATTATCGCAATTATTGCGGTTTTGTTGGATGCCCTGACCAAAAGCGGCCTTGTATATATGCTGACCGGGACCGTGCCATTAACCGGGGACGCATTTCAGATTTTGCCTTACCCGTACATGATTGCGCGGATAACCGATTGGTTTAACTTGGTTTTCACATGGAATCCGGGGACTTCGTTTTCATTATTCAGAAATCTGGGCGAATCCGCGCCGATTATCATTGTGGTTCTGACGGGATTGATTATTCTATTTTTATTGCACCAGTTGATTTTCCGCGCAAGCAAGACAACTGAAAAGTACGCGCTGGCATTGATTGTCGGCGGGGCGTTGGGGAACTTGATAGACCGGTTGCGCTTTGGCGCGGTGGCGGATTTCATTGACTGGCACATTGGCGACTGGCATTGGCCCGCATTTAACCTGGCCGATGTTTTCATCTGCGCCGGCGTCGCGGTTTATATTTTAAGCTGGATTATACAAAGGAACAAAAAATAATGGTGAAATACATTGATAACAAGGTAAGCGGATTCGGACAATTTCAATCCAAACAGGAAGCGGCGCAGAAAAAAGGCATCGGATTCTTTGGCTGGCTGGTGATAATCTGCGCGGCATGGTTCGCTGCGTCATTATTTTTAACGCCGAAAAAGCAGCCCGCGCCAATGACAAATCTGCGCGCGGAAATCGCGGCGGATGTGTCCAATGTTCCGGCGGCGCGCGTTGATGCTGAAAATATTGACTTTCATTTGCAAGGGCTGCGCATCAGCGATATCGCACTGAAACAGTACGGCGAAAAACTGCTGGGCGGCGAAAATGAATTTATAGAAGTCGGTCTGACCGCGAACGGAACGACCGCGCCGATTGCGACGACGCTGTGGAAGCAATCACGCAATGCGGCCGGAAATCTGATGTCTTGGCGCAACAGCGACGGCGTTGAATTCAACCGCTCGCACGATATTTCCGGATATGTGATAACCGTCCGCGACACCGTCGTGAACAAGTCGCGCCGCGACATATCCGTCGCGCCAACCGCGCGCGTTGTCCGCGCCAAGAATACTGAGTCAACCATGGGCGTCGCGACCGGCGGAATCGCGCTGATTGCGGACAGCATCACGCGCCAGGACTGGGATGACCTGGACAAGCGGTCATACGCATGGTCCACGCGCAGCGGATTCATAGGGTTTGAAGACCAGTACTGGGAAACAATCGCGGCGGTTTCCGGAAACGATCAAACCGTGCGCATGCGGCTGAATGAATTTTCCAGATACCAAACCGACACAACCGCGAACTCTGTCGCAATTCCTGCGGGCGGCACGCGCGAGTTCACAACCACAATCTATGCCGGACCGAAAAATCAAAGCGATCTGAAAACCGCGGCGGCCGCGATTTCTGGCATCACGCGCACGATTGATTACGGATGGTTCGGTTTCTTGGCGCGGCCGTTTTTATGGTCAATAAATTATCTGGCCGTGTTCGTCGCGAACTATGGAATCGCGATTATTCTGTTTACGATTCTGCTGCGCATCATCATGTGGCCGCTGACGCGCAAAAGTTTTTCTTCCATGGCGGCGATGCAGAAGATCCAGCCGGAAATGCAACGCATCCAGAAATTGTACGCTAACGATAAAATCCGCCAGCAGCAGGAAATGCTGAAACTGTACCAGACGAACAAGGTATCCCCGATGGGCGGATGTCTGCCGATGCTGTTGCAGATTCCGATTTTCTTTGCGCTGTACAAGGCGTTGCTAATCAGCGTTCCGATGCGCGCGGCTGACTTTTTATGGATGACGGATCTGGCGGTCAAGGACCCGTACTTTATCCTGCCGATACTGATGGGCGCGACCATGTGGTGGCAGCAAAGGTTGCAATCCGCATCCCAATCCGACAGCACGAATCCGATGGGCAAGGCTATGAAGTACATGCCGTTCATATTCACGATTATGTTCGCATGGATGCCGGCTGGACTGGTCCTGTACTGGACTGTGTCAAACTTGTTCGGAATTTTACAGATGCAGGTGATTAAGCGTAATTCGGGACTCGTACTCGGGACTCGTAAATAATGGTGCAAAAATGTTTACCGAAGAATTAGATGTTTATAAGAAAGCACATGCATTAACTTTAAGCATTTATAAATTAACCGAGTCATTTCCAAGAAGCGAATTATACGGACTTGTATCGCAGATGCGAAGATCCGCATCATCAATAAACGCTAATTTGATGGAAGGCGGCGCAAGACGAACGATAAATGAGAGAATTCAATTCATAGGAATATCCCGTGGTTCTGCATCTGAATTAAAATATCATATAATACTTGCGCGAGACTTGGGGTTTATGGATCGTGAAATCGCAAGTAATTTAATAAAACAAACTAATGACATCGGACAAATGCTGAGTGGCATGATTAAACCACGAGTCCCGAGTCCGAATAACGAGTAACGAGTACGAAATGAGTGAGAATTACACTGTTCTGGCACGGAAATACAGAAGTCAGAATTTTGAGTCTTTAATCGGTCAGGATGTTTTGGTCAAGACGCTGACCACTGCGATAAAAACCGACCGCATCGCGCATGCGTACATGCTGACCGGCATTCGCGGAACCGGCAAGACATCCACCGCGCGAATTCTGGCCAAGGCATTGAACTGTTTGTCATCAGACCGCGCGACCGCGACGCCGTGCGGGACATGCGACAACTGCCGTGCAATCGCCGCGGGCCAGCACATTGATGTTATTGAAATTGACGCCGCATCGCACACGGGCGTTGACAACATGCGCGACATGCTGGAATCCGCAGGATACCGCCCGACAAACGGCCGGTACAAAGTTTACATCATCGACGAAGTTCACATGCTGTCCACGGGCGCGTTCAACGCGCTGCTGAAAACGCTGGAAGAACCGCCCGCCCATGTGGTCTTTATCCTGGCGACGACCGAAATCCGCAAAGTGCCTGTCACGATTTTATCTCGGTGCCAGCGGTTTGATTTGGCGCGCGTGCCGGTGGAAACTCTTAAAAAGCATTTCGCGATGATTGCGGATTCGGAACAGGTTGAACTGTCCGACGCCGCAGACGAATTAATCGCGCGCGCGGCGGACGGGTCGGTTCGCGACGGATTAAGCCTGCTGGACCAGGCAATCGCGCAGACGGGCGGCCATGTTGACGAAGCCGCCGTGCTGGGAATGCTGAAACGCGCCGATCGCGCTGTGGTTCTGGATTTTATGAAAACAATTTTGTCCGGCGACACGGCGGCGGCGCTGACCAAAACCGACGAACTGTACAACAGCGGCGCTGACATGGCCCTGCTGCTGACCGACATCATGGAATGGACGCACTGGGCGACGCGAATGCATCCGGCGCTGCGCATGGACAATTCGCAGAACACGCCGTACACCGCGGACGGACGGGAACAGATTGCTGCAATCTTAAAGACCGTTTCACTGAATACTCTGTCCCGATTGTGGCAGGTCATGGTGTCCAGCACTTTGGAAATCCAGACGGCCGGAAATCAAAAGCAGGCTTTTGACATGCTGGTCGTGCGCCTGATAAACATTGCGGAAATCCCGGATTTTTCTGTCTTGCTGGCGCAGGACAAAGTGAAAAATGAAAAGTTGAAAGTGGAAATAAAAGAACCAAATGGAATTTCAACCGCCGAAAATCTGACGGCGGCGTTGCAAGAAGACAAAGAATTGATGCTGTTGTCGCATTGGAACAACAATCTGGAAATAATGGAATTTTCAGATGGGAATATCAGGTACTGCGATCGCAAGAACGATGCGGAATTCATGGCGCGCCTTAAAAAATTCCTGCGCGATAAAACCGGCCGCGACTGGATTTTAACCGCTGTTGAATCGCAGAACAAGCCGACGATTGCAGAAGAAAAAAGGGCCGAAATCGCCAGCGATCCTGCGGTCGCGGCCGCAATAGACCTTTTCGGCGCAACAATAATTTAAGTTCCCCTCCTTTGGAGGGGTGCCGCCCGAATGGGCGGCTTTAATTAAATATTAACGAGTTTATAATGGAGAGAAAGATGAAAGAATCACACACAGAATCCGGGCGCAGCCTGATGGAAACAATCGGATATCTGGCGATTGCCGGAATTTTATTGGCCGGGACAATCGCAGTTTACAACACTGTCCGCACGCGCATCGCGCGAACGACCGCCGCCGCGCAAATTTCCGAAACAATAACCAATGCGCGCGTCTTGTTCCGCGGCGGCGGGGACTATAAAAACATATCCGTTGATTATCTGGTGAATGCCGGGGCGTTGCGGAATTCAGCCAGCCCGGTAAAAAACACAGAGTGGTCTGTTTCGCCGATGAGCGGGAATATCGCGTTTGCAGTAAACTTTGCAAACATGAATTACGGCGACTGCTCTTTTTGGGCGATAAAGAAAATTGACGGCGTCGCGCAAACCGTAATCAACGGCTATACCGGCGACAGCGGCGACAATCACTGCCAGGATGGACCGAACCAGTTGACATTCATCGCGCAATGAAATTTATTCTTTATTCTTTCTTATTTTTTCTCTGCGCGTGCGCGAAATATGAAACGCCGCCGCGCGCCGAATGGGGAACTGTTTTAAGTGGCGCGAATTTCACCGATATGACCCCGGAAATGCAGGTTGCGACGCGGCCTGTTTATCTGGGCGCGGGCGGAAAAATATTCAGCGGCGACGCCCGCGCCCGCGCCGTAATTCTGGAAAACGAATTGTACGACGCGCTGCGCGTCAGCGGCGTCAGCGTCCAGCGCGTCGGAACCGAAGTAATCGTTTTAATCGTGCGCGATGCCTTCATGTACACTGACGCGGCGGAAATTTCTGAAAATGGGGAAAGGACGCTGGGCGCGGTCGCAAAAATCCTGAAAAAATACAACGACACGATGATTGAGATTTCAGGATATGCCGATGCGATGCGGGACAAGACCGCGGCCGGCCTGATGACCACGGACATGGCGCAGCGCGCGGGAATATTCCTTGTTAAAAACTCTGTGGCGGCCCAGCGGCTGTTTATCGTCGGCCGCGGCAGCGACAAACCGATTGCAGGCCAGGAAATCATTGGACGGAAGATGAATCGCAGAATTGAATTGCGCATCGCGCCTGTTGTTGCGAATGCGCCGAAATCAATGCCCGCCGAACAGAAAGTGGCACAGACCGCCAGCATAAATGATTATAGAAATCCACAGCAATAACTTCTGCCACCGATGACCGTGATTTCCGCAAGGACAATCGTTGAAGTATAAAATATAAAAACTGATTGCCAGAAAAATTCCGGAAAATGCCAGCAGCCATATCTCGGCCCTGTGCGGGATAATTTCAATCGCTGCCGGCGATGCCGCGCCGATGACGGCCAGAACCGCGGGCAAAACGCAGCAAAACAAATGCGGCAGAACCATCATAATCCCGGACAGTGAAAATATTGCTGATTTTTTTAACATACTGCGGACGATTTCGGAACTATTAAACCCTCCCCGTCAATTTTGCTTTGCAAAATTTCCACCCCTCCACAGGATGGGAATTATTGGTGGGGCGGCAGGGACTTGAACCCTGACAGATTTCTCTACTGGAACCTAAATCCAGCGCGTCTACCAATTCCGCCACTGCCCCGCAAAATTATTCCCCGAAAATTCGGTTATACAATTTCTGATTTACTTTCGTTTTGTACTGACGATTCAGCCATGCCGTATAATCTTCGGTCAGATTCAGGTTCAGCATTTTTTGCGCTTCGCCCCGCAGCGCGTCCAACTTCGCCGCGTCCGTTTTCGGCACGATTTCAGATTCAATATTCAGAACGAAAAACGCGCTCGCACCCGGCACTATGGTCTGGGTCCCTGCCCCGTTCGCAAACGCCGCGTTCAAGACTTCCAGCGGCGCGCCGCCCGCGCGCGACACTGTCGCGGCGGTCCCGAATTTCTTTGCGTTCAGCAATTCATTCGCGCGCAGGTACGCCTGCTTTTTCTGCTCGTTCATTTTCCAGATTTTGGCCAGATCGCCGCGCACGGCCGACAATTCCGCGTTATGCTGCGGCGCGACTGATTCCACGCGGATGATTGCAAACCCGCGACTGGTTTCAATAATTTCGGATTCAACCCCGCTGTCCATCGCAAAGATTTCCGCATCGCGGCCGGCCAGAACAGCATCCGCGGCCGGCTGTCCGGCTGTCAGTTTTACGGATACGAATTTTGCATGGCTTTTATCGCTAGCGGCCCTCATGCTTTCCCCGCTGACAATCATGTCTTCCATCGCGATGGCGGTTTTATAGCCGCGGTCGTACGCGTCCGGCACATCCATTTTGACTTCCAGCAAGACATAGTTCACAACCCGGCTTTCCGGAACCCGTATAGGATTTTGCGCGTGCAGTTCGGCCAGTTGTTTATCCGTCGGATTCGCCGCATTGAAATCCGCGAACTTCACAGTCGCATACGATATTTTCTTTTGCAGGTTGCGCCCGTTGTACAAGGACTGTTCAGTGAATTTTGCAGCCGGCATTTTCGCGACGAATCCGGAAACCACCAGCGCGCGGATGGCCTGGTCGCGCAGGCTGGCCGAGTACTGCGCTTCGGTCATGCCGCTTTGCATCAGCGCATAGTCAAATTTCTGCGCGCTGAACTTTCCATTTTCCATAAACAGCGGATTAGTGCGGATTATCCCGGCCAGCGCCGCATTTGACACAGTGTATTTCAAGTCCGCCCCGCGGTTGTCCAGCAGAGTCCGGCTGACCAATTCAGATAAAATCTGGCGGTTTAACCGGGCTTGGGCGTATTTGTCCGCGTACAGTTCTTTCTGCTGGGCGCGGGTAAGTTCGCCGATGGCGCGGCTGCGCACCGCTTCGAACTGCGCGATTTCAATTTTTGCCCCGCCCGCGTTCACGATGGTCGTGTTAGATGCAGACTGGCCCAGAATCCAATCGGCCACGCCCCAGCCCACGAACGAGAAAATCAACAAAAACATCAAAACTTTGGCCAGCGGTTTTTCCGACGCGTTTCTTAAATATTCAAGCATTTTTACTTCCTTTTGCGCAAAATTACAAATTCCGCCGCAGTTTTGCAAGAAAAAACTTGCGTTTTCATAAAAATATGTATAAAATTGCCCGGCTGGTCAACCAGAACTGATTAACGCCATTAATAAGGATTCTGAAAGACACCGGCATAACCAAAGGAAAACAAAATGGCAAGACTCGGCGCAAAGCGCAGTACAAAAAAACTTAAAATCGGACGCAGTCTGGGCGTCAACCTGTGGGGCCAGGCAAAATCCCCGTTCAACAAACGCAAGTACAAGCCGGGCCAGCACGGTCCGACCGCGCGTGGCGGAAACTCTTCCGATTATGCGAAACAAATGCGCGCGAAACAAACGCTGAAAGGCTATTACGGCAACATCGGCGAAAAGAAATTCCACAAATATTATGAAGAAGCCCTGAACATGAAGGGCGATACGCCGCAGAACATGATCGGTCTGTTGGAACGCCGCTTGGACGCCGTGATTTATCGCGCAAAACTGGCGCCGACTGTCTTTTCATCGCGTCAATTGATTTCGCACGGGCATGTCAATGTCAATGGCAAGCGGGTGAAAATCGCCAGTTATCAGGTCAAGCCGGGCGACGAAATCACTATTTCGGACAAGGCAAAGCAAATGCCGCTGGTCGTTTTGGCACTGGAAAGCGCGGAACGCCAGACACCGGATTATGTGAAAGTGGACAGCGCGAACTTTGTCGCGACATTCGTCCGCGTTCCCGCGTTTGAAGATGTGCCGTATCCGGTCGCGATGCAGCCGCACTTGGTCATTGAATTCTATTCAAGATAAAAAAATCGGGCATCGCCCGATTTTTTTATATCAGCCAGTAAAAATACACGGCCAGCAGCAGCAGGTACAAGATTCCTGTTTTGCGCCCCAATTTTTTCGCGACGCACAATTGCGCGCACAGCATTGTTGTTGACGCAATCATAACCCAGATGTCCAGGCGCATCAATTCCGGCGAAACCGTTATCGGCCTGATTACCGCCGCAGCCGCCACGACCAGCAATATGTTCGCCAAGTTAGAGCCCAGAATGTTCCCCAACGCAATTCCGGGCCGCCTGTGAATCGCGGCTACAATCGTAACCAGCAATTCCGGAACGGATGTCCCGGGCGCGGTTATCAGAATCCCCGCCAAGCGATCGCCCATGTGCAGGCTGCGCGTTATAACTGTCAGCGCGTCCATGAAATACTTGCTGCCCAGATACAACGCCAATCCGCCGATTGCAATCGGAATCGCTATCTTTAATGCGTGGATTTTGTGCGCTTCGGGTTTGCGCGCCGGCCGCCGCGTCGCCAGGACTGAATAAATCAAAAACATTGAAAACAGTATCGCCGCGTCCAACCGTCCCAAAATCCCAGTCATCATCATGACAACCAGCGCGACGCCGGCAATCATGACGAATGCGATATCCAGCCGCCGCGCGCGGGCATCCGTCGGCACTGCATGCAGCACAAAGCCCAGCCCCATTATTCCCAAGACATTTATGATATTTGATCCAATCGTATTTGACAAAGCCAATCCGCCGATTCCGCGAAACGACGACAAGATTGAGATAACCAATTCCGGCAGCGAAGTCCCGATTCCGATAATCAGGATGCTGGTGATAAATTCAGATAATTGAACCCTGCGCGCAAAGCGGACGCAGCCGCGCACCAATTGGTCCGAGCCCAGTATCATTGCAGCCAGGCCGATAATTAAAACCACCCATTCCATGGATTGAATTCTGGCATTTACGGCGCGCTATAAAAATAAGAATATTTTGCTATAAATCTTCGGGGATATCGGCCATATCCGGAATCGGCGCAATGGACGCGCCTGCGGGCGCTGCGCCAGGCGCATCATAAACCGGCCCCATATTCAGATCGCTGAACAAACTGTATTCCGCCTGGTACCGCAACAAGACGCTGCCGATGGGGCCATGGCGCTGCTTGCCGATGATAAGTTCACCCTTGCCACGCGCCGCCGCCAATCGCTTAATCCAGGTATCGTGTTCCTTGGCCAATGACAGTTCCCCGCGGCCGCCCAATTTTTCCGCCGGATCACGCCCCTGCAAATAGTATTCTTCACGGTAAGTGAACATTACGATATCCGCGTCCTGTTCAATGGATCCGGAATCGCGCAGATCGGAAAGTTGCGGCCGCTTGTCGCTGCGGTCCTTGGATTCAACATTTCGCGAAAGTTGCGACAGCGCGATTACCGGGACTTCCAATTCCTTGGCCAGCATTTTTAATTTTCGCGTGATTTCAGACAATTCCTGGACGCGGTTGTCAGACTTGCGCCCGCCGTCCGACTGCATCAATTGCAGATAGTCAATAACAATCAAGGCCAATCCGCCATGTTTCCGATGCAGCCGCCGCGAACGAGTGCGCATCATTGAAACACTCATCCCAGGGGTGTCGTCAATAAACAGCGGGATGTTCGCCAAGTATTCGGACGCCTGGGACATCTTCATGAATTCAGTGTCGTTAATCGTTCCCTTGCGCATTGCATCGCCAGGGATTTCAGTCGTGGATGACAGGATGCGTCCCGCCAACTGGGACGCCGACATTTCCAAACTGAAAAACACGACCGCGCCGGTAAAATTCTTGTTCGCGCGTTTTTCATAAATCTCGCGCGCGGCATTGAACGCGATGTTCATCGCAACCGTCGTTTTCCCCATTGCCGGCCGGCCCGCGATAATTACCAAGTCCGATTTGTGCAATCCGCCAATCTGCTTGTCCAAATCGCGGAGCCCCGTTGTCAATCCGGACAGTCCGCCGTCGGATTTATACGCGATTTCAGCCTCGATCAATGCAGCGCGCAGCGCGTCGCCCATTGACGAAGCGCCGCGATCAATCGTCCCGCTGGTGCCCAGGTCAAACAATTTCGCTTCCGCACTGGAAATCTGTTTGTCTATGCCATTGTCCAAATCTTCCACAAACGCGCTGTCGGCAATTTCCTTGCCCAGCGATATCAGTTCGCGCCGCATAAAGTTTTCATAAATAACCCGGCCGTACCCTTCAACATTCATGATGCCCAGCCCCGCGCCGGATAAATCGGCCAGATACTTGACGCCGCCGACAGATTCCAGCGTTCCGCCCTGTTCCAAATAGTTTTTAGCAGTGATTAAATCAAAAGGAATTCCGGCCGCGAATTGACGCAATGCCAGTTTGTAAATTTCCATGTGCGCCGGATGCGTAAAGTGTTCGGGGCGCAGAAAGTCCAATCGTTCCAAAGCGCGGTTATTCACCAGAATTGCGGCCAAGACGGCCTGTTCGGCTTCCAAATTTGTCGGCAGATTTGTATTCTGAAATTCCATCGCGCTTCCCTTTGCGGGCAGTTTACCAACTATGCGCCCATTGTCAAGCGTATTCCCCTCCCTTGGAGGAGTGGCGGCATAGCCGCCGGGGTGGTTTACCAAAGTTAAGTAAAAAAAGTGAAAAGAGTGAAAAGAGTGAAAAGAGTGAAATTATAAATTCACTGCGTGATTTGTAAAAAACTGAACTCTGTACTCTGAACTTTAATTTTGTAAACCACCCCGCCCTGCGGCCACCCCTCCAAGGGAGGGGAACTTTATGCGCCCATTGTCAAGTTTTGTCCAAAGAACCACATCAAGTCCGCAATCATTGCCGCATCGTACCTTTTATCGCGGACATTGCCCTGCGCCAACTTGAACAAATCGCGGTGCGCGCGAAAGTCTACAAAGTGGTAATTCATCCATCCGCTCTGCCGCGCGCCCAGCAATTCGCCCGCGCCGCGCATCATCAAATCCTGTTCCGCGATAACAAATCCGTCGTCCGTCTCGGTCAGGATTTGCAGCCGCTTCTGCCCGTCTTCACCAACCGCGTATCCATGCAGCAGGATGCAAAACGACTGCGCAGCGCCGCGTCCGACCCGGCCGCGCAACTGATGCAGCGCCGACAGACCAAACCGCTCGGCATTTTCAATAACCATGACCGTCGCGGACGGGACATCTATGCCGACTTCTATAACCGTCGTTGAAACCAGTATTTTCATCTGCGATTTTTCATCCGCAAATTTTTCCATGATTTTATCGCGCTCGTCCTTGGGCATCTTGCCGTGCACCAGGCCGACCGCATTGTCGCCAAAGATTTCGCGCAGCGCGTCGGCGCGCGATACCGCCGCCATCATGTCGCTGGTTTCCGACTGTTCCACCAGCGGGCATACCCAGAAAGTCTTGCCTATCGTTTTCACCCGGTCAACCAACGCATTCAATCTGTTCAACGGCAATGCCGTCGTAATGATTGGCTTTCTATTCGCAGGCTTTTCATTTATAACTGAAATATCCATGTCGCCGAACGCGGTCATGGACAGCGTTCGCGGTATCGGCGTCGCGGACAGCGCCAGAACATGCGGGCAATGGCCCTTGGCCCGCAATGCCTCGCGCTGGGCCACGCCAAACCGGTGCTGTTCGTCAATAACAACCAAGCCCAGATTCTTATACGCCACATCTTCGGAAAACAGCGCGTGCGTTCCAATAACAATATTTGTCCGCCCCGATCGCAGGGCTATTAATTTTTCTGTCCGGATTTTGCCCTTGTCCCTGCCCGTCAACAAATCGCATTCCAGCCCCAGTCCGTCGCACGCAGGCTTAATCTTTTCATAATGCTGCTTGGCCAGCGTGTCCGTCGGCGCCAGCAATGCCGATTGAAATTTGCACTCTGCCGCGTTCAGCATCGCCGCGACCGCGACCGCGGTTTTACCGCTGCCCACATCGCCCTGGACCAGGCGGAACATTGGCGTCGCGCAGGCCATGTCGCGCTCGGCTTCTTCAATTGTGCGACTCTGCGCGGCGGTCAGTCTGAATGGCAGCGAAGCATAATATTTTCCGCGCAGATGCCCATCGCCCGCAATTGGCGTTGCGACTTCGCCGACTTTCCGCTTTTCACGCGTCAGATAAATCGCCATCTGATGGCTTAACAGTTCCGCATACGCCAGCGTCTGAATATTGCGGTTTTCCGGCGAAAGGTCTTCATTGCTGGTCGGATAATGAATTTTCTTCAACGCGCCCAGAAAGTCCGTATTGCATTCCAACTTTGCAAAAATCTGATCGCGCGCGTTTGCGAATATTTTCTGGGTCAGTCCGTTGCTGGATGGATAAATTGCCTGGAATTCCGGGATTTTTCCGGCGTCTTCGGGTTTTTCAATAAAGTCCGGATGATTCATGACTGCGCGCGATCCGGACATGTCCAGTTTTCCGCTGACAATCCGCCACCCGCCCACCGGCAGTTTTTCCAGCCAGTAATCCAAAAATGACGACCCGAAAAATTGGATAGTCAGTTCGCCGCCCAGTTTGTCGGCGCAGATAACCTGGGTCGGCAGCCGCCGCCCCGATCGCGCAACCGCCGCACGCCGTACAGATTTGACCAGCACGGGGACAGTTATTGATTCGCCCGCAGGCGCGCCGATTATGGTGTCCGTCATGCCGCGCGGCTTGACATAAGACGGCGCATGCAGCAGGAAATCCAGCACGCGGCGGCCGCCCAGCAGTTCATCAAACCGCGCCGCCAGAACCGGCCCGATACCCCGTATGAACTGCAAATCGGAAGATAGAAACTCTTTATTCATTCTTTTAATGGTGCGTCCAGGGAGACTCGAACTCCCAAGGGTTGCCCCACTACCACCTCAAGGTAGCGTGTCTACCAATTCCACCATGGACGCATTATCTGCCAGTGTATATATACCATACCTGCGCAGATTTTTATCTTAATTAAATATCTTGCTTTTGTCAAAAAGAAAGACTACACTCTGTTCAGGTCTGGCGCAGCCAGGTCATAACAAGCATAGTAAAGGATTACAATTATGCGTCAAGGTAAAGTAAAATGGTACAATGGTAAAAAATGTTTCGGTTTCATAACACCTGATGAACCGGATGCCAACAACAGCACAGAAGATGTATTTGTTCACGCAACTGCTCTGAAAAATGCAGATATTCGTTTCTTGAACGAAAACGATATTGTTAAGTTTGATACCGAAGTCAGAAACGGAAAACTGTCCGTTACAACAATTGAAATGGTGAAACGCGACGAAGAAAGCGCGAAAAAGTTTCAGGAAAGACGCAGCGAATTCGGCGGCGACCGTCGTGGTGGCGGTGATCGCGGCGAACGGCGCGGCGGATATGACCGTCGTGATGATCGCGGCGGCGACCGTCGTGGCGGTGGACGCGATGGCGACGACCGCAAGGGCTGGGGTTTCTGGAAGAAATAAAAAGCGGGCGCAAGCCCGTTTTTTTAGTGCAGGTGTAGGTGCATGTGAAAGTTAATGGCCTTCACCCTACACCTTCACCTACACCTGCACTTAAATTTGCAAATATGCGGGTTTCGCGGTAGAATGCAGGCATGTTTGACACCGATAAATTAAATTCTTTCAATTGGATTAATGTGGCGCACCCGGACCATGATGACTTTTCGCGCCTGCAACGATACTATGACATTGAAGAAGACACCATTACAGACATTCTGGACCCGGACGAACAATCGCGCGTGGAAACCGAAGACGATTACAAAAACATCATTGTTCGCTTTCCAATCGTAAACCGCGAGACGGAAACAGCCTGGCATACAGAACCTTTATCCATAATCTATGCGCCAAACCGCGTAATAACCATCTGCCGCAAGCGGTGCGACGCGCTGGACAAAATCAAATCGCGCGAAAAAGACAGCCGCGAAATGCTGATTCTGAACGCGCTGTATTATATTTCAGAATCTTACTTGAAATCGCTGAAAGAACTGAATCGCAAGGTGTTCACCGCCAAAACCAATCTGCAAAAGAAAATCAGCAAATCCGATCTGATGCAATTGCTGGAAATAGAGAACTCTTACACGCTGTATATGTCCGGCATCAAGGGAAATATCGGGGTTGTGGAAAAATTAGAGAAAATCCGGGCCTTCAAGGCAACAGAAGATTTGGAAGATTTGCTGGAAGATGTGAAAATTGAACTTAGCCAGGCCAGCGAGATTATTACCAGTTATTCCAAAATGCTGCGCGCGGTCAAGGATACTTTTTACAGCGCCACCCAGATTGACGCGAATTTATATATTAACCGGCTGACAATTTGGAATATCATACTGATGATACCGACAATAATTGTCGGGTATTATGGGATGAATGTCGCGCTGCCATTTGCCGGGCATAGTCATGCCGCATTGTGGATATTCTTGATGATACTGGGATTTGTAGGCATATTTGCCACGATTTGGTGGCGCAAGCGGCATTAAAAAACGGCGCGCAGGCGCCTGTTTTTTTGAGGTTCAAGGTGTTAGGTTTGAGGTGCGAGAGCGGCCAATTCCCCTCCCTTGGAGGGGTGGCGCGCAGCGGCGGGGTGGTTTACAGGATTTATGAAGTATGATTTAAGGATGGGATGACAAAATATATTACCACTACCCCGTCCGCCTGCGGCGGCCACCCCTTCGCCAGCGAAGGGGAATTATCCCGACTTCGTTTTAATACTGTGTGATGCAGGCCATTAAATCCCCTTCGCTGGGACCCACCCACGAAAAACGAAGTTTTTCGCGGGGCCCGGGGAAGGGGTGGCATCACGCCGAAGCAAAGCGTAGGCGGATGACGGGGCAGTGGTAAAACAACGACGATAAAAAATATTTTGTCAAGAAAATACTTGACAAACGGATTTTATGTATTATATTACGATTCGTTGGATGGGAAACCAATCAACAAGCAGCACGGATTCAGACTCCCTCCTACATTCTCTCTCCTCTGATCCGTGCTGCACCTTTTACAGTTTAGAGTGTCCGTTTTCTCCTTCCTTCCTTCCTTTTGGATACTCGGAAGAAACCCGCCGCAAGGCGGGTTTCTTTTTTCATAAAAGTCTTGAAAAATCAAAAACTTTGTATTATATTCTATCCGCTAATAAGAAAGGTTCCCTATGAATTACCCGTATATGCCAAAATCCACTGCTTTGTGGCTGATTGAAAACACTGCCCTGAACTTTGACCAGATTGCCAAGTTCTGCGGCATGCACGAGTTAGAGGTTAAATCCATTGCCGATGCAGAAAAGCACAAAATCAATGGCCTGAACCCTATAATTTCCGGCCAATTGACCAAGGAAGACATTGAAGCGGCCGAAGCAGATCCGACGGCGGAACTGCATTTGCGCACCGTCATCGTTGACGCGCAAAAGTCTATGAACAAAAAAGGCGTCGGGTATACGCCGAAACTGCATCGTCAAAACCGCCTGGGCGGGATTTTGTGGATTGTCAAAAACTATCCGGACCTGTCAGATGGCCAGATTGCGCGCCTGATGCGCAGCACGAATCCGACAGTCGCGTCCATACGGAACAAAACGCATAAAAATTACAGTTCTATCGTGGTGCAGAATCCGATTGTTTTGGGGCTGGCATCTGAATCCGCGCTGCAAGATCAATTGGCCAAAGCCGGAAGAAAGAAATAATAAAATTGCAGTTATCCTCTATTAGAGAGGTGAGTGCCCCTTGCTTGGTTATTCCGGGGGAGCAACGCGAAACCCGGAATCCAGGTAAAATAAAGCCCAATTTTGCCGGCGGCAAAATTGACAATAATGACCTGGATTGCGGGTCAAGCCCGCAATGACGATGGGGATGGGATATAACGGAGCCGCTTATGCCGAAAATCATTGATGACGCAACAACTTTTCTGAAAGACAATTTGCCGAAAAACTTGAAAAAGTTGGCTGACAGCGCGTTAAGCCTGGGCTATCTGTCCCAGATGGAATTTGACGCCGCGGTATCTCTGGATGAAATCCCGGACAACGAGCAGGATGAAGTTTTATCCTTTTTCCAGAAAGATTTGGGCGTTGAAATCCTGGAAACCTCTATTTTTGATGAAAAAATCACCAGATACGAAGACGAAGATGATTCTGAAAAAGACACCCGTGATGATATAGAACCGGAACAGGTTGATGTAAACAGCGACGATTACGACTTTTACGCCAAACAGTTAGAGCGGTCGCAATTGGGGAATTTGGTTCTGGGGGCCCAGGACAGCGTGCAATCGTACCTGAAACAAATCGGCGGGGTGCAACTGCTGACCGCGGCCGGCGAAGTTGCGATTGCCAAACGGATAGAGACGGCATCGTGCCTGCTGGTGTACAGCCTGTGCGAGAGTCCTCTGACCATAAAAACTTTGCTGGAATGGTACGAACAACTGCTGGCCGACGAAATCCGGCTGCGATACATCGTCAATCTGGAACTGATGTATTCCAATGATTTCGAGAAGCGGTCCCTGGCGGCGATTTCCAATGTCTTGAAATCCAAGGGCGTGGACAGCATAGAAGACCTGGGCGACGAAGATCTTGACGAAGTGGAAGAAGAGTTCGAGGAAGAGGAAGAAGCCGCAGAAGAAAACACCGGCAAAGAAAATGCCCGCGGGTCATCCGGCGTGCCGATTCCTGTTATGGAAGAATCCTTGATGCCGGTCATCACGGAAACTTTTACCAAGATAAAAAAGATTTTCAACCAGATGGTCAAGTTTCAGAAGATGCGCATGGACAACTTGCTGAAAACGGCGAAATTGGACGATGCGCTGGAAAAGAAATACGAAAAATTGCGGTTTGATTTGTTTGACCAGATTAATAAACTTAAACTTAACGAAGACCGCGTGGAAGAAATTCTGGATCAATTAATCAAACGCAATCAACTGCTGGTCGGGCTGGAAGGAAAACTGTTGCGCCTGGCAGTCGGGATTCGGGTCAAGCGCGATGACTTTCTGGCAGAATACAGCGGAAATGAATTAAATCGGAACTGGGTCAAGAAATTATTAAAACACAAAAATCCGGCATTGGTGAGATTTGCGACCAAGCATGGCGCGGACATTGAAAAGATCCAGGACAGCATTATTGAAATCGCGAACGAGATTGGCCAGCCGACATCCGAATACCGGCGCGTCGTGGAACTGGTGCGTCTGGGCCAGGCTGAAACCGCGCGGGCCAAGCGCGAAATGATAGAGGCGAATCTGCGCCTGGTTATCAACTTTGCGAAAAAGCACAGCAATCGCGGGCTGGGTCTGGACCTGTCAGATTTAATCCAGGACGGCAATCTGGGATTGATGAAGGCGGTTGACAAATTTGACTATCGTTTGGGGAACAAGTTTTCAACATACGCGACGCATTGGATTCAGCAGGGAATCAACCGGTCTATCGCGGACCAGGCGCGGACGATCCGCATTCCCGTCCACATGATTGACAACATTCACAAGATACAAAAGGCGACGCGCCTTTTCGTGCACAAGCACTCGCGCCAGCCGACAGACGAAGAATTGTCCAAGATAATCTATCTGCCGGTGGAAAAAATCCAAAAGGCGAAAAAGGTGAACCTCAAACCGGTATCGCTGGAAGGGCCGATCGGCACGGACGACGATTCTTCACGCATAGAAACAATCGCGGACGAAACGGCGAAAAATCCGTTTGTGTCGGCGACGCAGAAGAACTTGCGCAAAATCGTCACGCAGATATTGTCGGAACTGGACGGCAAGGAAGAATCGGTTATCCGCATGCGGTTCGGGATGTCGTCAAATAAAACCAGCACCTTGGAAGAAGTCGGCGAATACATCGGCGTGACGCGCGAACGCATACGGCAGATAGAGCAAAAAGCGTTGCAGAAGTTAAAACACCCGACGCGCGCGCGCAAACTGCGGTCATTTTTAGAAGACTGAAAATAGTTATTAATTATTAGTTGTTAGTTATTATACTTCTGTTTGTGGCGGCAGAATTTTCATAATACGCACCAATGTATAATAATTAATAACTAATAATTAATAACTAAGGATAATTACAGTGCAATTTGTTCCGACACTTCACAAACTTTCCAACGGTATTCCGGTTATCATTGATCCGATGGATATCGCGACGGCATGCATGTCTGTTTCTTTTGGAACCGGATCGCGCGACGAAGCGCTGCATGAATTCGGCATCGCTCATTTCTTGGAACACATACTGAACAACGGAACGGCGCGTTTGCCCAGCGCCAGGGCGATTGCTGATTATCTGGAAAATCTGGGCGGAACGCGCAATGCCAGCACGACCAGCCGCGGGGTGCGCGTTTACGGGCGGATATTGTCGGAAAATATCGGGGAATTGGCGTCAGTATTCGCAGACATGATAGGACATTCGCTGTTTGATGAAAAGAAGATAGAGACAGAAAAGAAAATTATTACCGATGAATTGAATCGCCGTCTGGATGATCCTGATACCCAGATGTATGACTTTGCGGTCGAGCGCTTGTTTGCGGGCAGCGGGATGGCCCATGAAATTGTCGGCACGGTCCAAAACATAAATTCGTTTAGCCGCGATCAGTTGATTGCTTATGCCAAATCGCATTTATCCGCCGCGAATTGCATTATCGGAATTTCCGGCAAGATGGAAGACTGCGACAAACTGCTGGCCGATTTGGAACGGCTGTACGGATGGGCGCCGCGAACGCCGTTTGCGCCGAACGACGCGCTGCCGATCACGCACGGCGCTTGGCATAATCGCAAGCCCGGGCAGAAGAATGTGAAATTGTCCATTGCATTCACAGACAAAACGCCGCGCGATTTAAGCGGCCAGTATCAGAACATGTGCGTCGGGAAATACGACATGATGCTGCGCCGCAACCTGAATGAAACAGTCCGCCAGAAACATGGATTGGTATACAGCATCGGGCTGGACACGCTGGGCAATGAAAACGCCGGAGTCAGCATCATAGATACAGAAACCGCGCCGGAAAATTTGGAAAAGTGCGTTGCCCAAATCGCGCGCGTATGCCGCGATTCGCTGACAAACGGGATTACGGAAAGCGAGTTGCAGCGGTACAAGAACTATGGGAAATTGGGCGATGCCAACTTTCTGGAAAACGCGGCATCGCGGCGCGACCGCCTTATCGGATTTTATCGCAAGCACGGCGTGCTGTATGACTTTGACGCGGCGGTCAAAATGGCGGATAGCGTTGCGGCAGGCGACATAAAAAAATTCAGTATGAATTACTTTGACGGGGATTTTTCAATCATCACCCAAGGGCCGGAATTTGACGCGGACCTGCGCAAAGCATGGATTGATAATTTTCAATAGTTATTAATTATTAGTTATTATACTTCTGTTTGTGGTGGCGGAATTTTTGCAACACTCACAAGAGTATAATAACTAATAATTAATAACTAATAACTTTATTAAAAATCTCTGCCGGGATGGTGCCGCCGGTTATGTTCTTCATCGGGCTGTTGTCGTCGTTGCCGACCCAGATTCCAATAACTTTCTGTCCGTCAAATCCGATGAACCAAGCATCGCGGTAATCGTTGCTGGTTCCGGTCTTGCCGCCGGCCGCGCCGCTGCGCGCGCCGGTTCCACCGGCCGCGACAACATCGCGCAATAGTTCCTGCATGTATGCGACGGCATCATCGTCCAGCAATTTTATTTTATCGCCGTCGCCATGAGCATACAAAACGCGGCCGTCAATCGTCGTTATTTTTTCTATGCCGTACGGCCGTACTGAATTTCCATTATTCCAAATCACGCCGTACATGGTGGCCAGATCCATCAGGCTCATTTCGCTGGACCCCAGCACTGTGGAGTATTCGCGCCGCAAGCGCGCGCCGACGCCCAGCCGTCCCGCCATTTTCAAGACGCTGTCTATGCCGAATTGCTGTGTCAGTTTTAACGGGACCGAATTCACGCTTTTTGCAAACGCCGCGCCCAGCGTGATGTCGCCGTAATATTTTTCATTATAATTCTTCGGATTGTAATCGCCGATGCTGAACGGGGAATCGTTTGCAATGCTGTCCGGCGTCATGCCGTTTTCCAACGCGACCAGGTACACAATCGGCTTGAACGCGCTGCCCGGCTGGCGCGGGGCCAGAACGCGGTTGAACTGGCTGGCCTGATAATCGCCGCCGCCGACCATGGCGCGAATCGCGCCGTTCGGATCCAGCGATACCGCCGCGCCCTGGCCCGCATTTTTATCACGCGCGGCCGCGATGCCGCGCGCGACGACATTTGCGATGCGCGATTGCAATTCGCCGTCCAGAGTCGTATGAACGATGATGTCGCTTGTTATTTCATCGCCAATCTGCGAATGAACTTCGTCCAATACAAAGTCCGTCCAATACCGGTAAATGTTCATATCGCGGCGAACGGCGGAAAATTTGTTCAACTGCGATGCCGCGGCGCGCGCATCGCCCAGGCTGATATAATTCTGCCGCACCATTTCTTTTAATACCAGTTTCGCGCGCGCGGCGGCCAGTTCCGGATTTTTCTGCGGATTGTAAGTCGTGGGGGCCTTTAACATCGCGGCGATGGTCGCGCTTTCCGCCACCGTCATCTTGTCCGCGCCATGCCCGAACAGAGTTCGCGATGCGGCGTCAATCCCGCGCAGGCCGCCAACCAGACTCACCCGGTTCAGATACAAATCCAGAATTTGATTTTTATCAAACCTGTTTTCCAGCCAATACGATAAAATTACTTCCTGCACCTTGCGCGACATGGTGCGGTTGCGGTTCAAGAAAATGTTTTTCGCCGTCTGCTGGGTAATCGTGCTGCCCCCGGCGGCGACATGTCCCGCACGCAGATTGGAAAACACCGCGCGGGACAGTCCGCGGAAATCAATCGGGCCATGATTGAAAAAGCGGCGGTCTTCAATCGCGACAACCGACTGCCACACATGCGGCGGCAGAGACAAAACTGACACAGGCGTTTCCATGATTTTATTCCGCGATTGAATTTCCGCGCCGCTGCGGTCCAGAAATGAAATGCTGGGCGCGCGGGTTTCGCGCAGAATCGCGTCCAGGGACGGCATTTGCAAAAACACGATAAAGACATAAAAAGCGACGGCAATCACGACCGCCAGCACAGCGTTTGACGCGACGGTCAGCATCCATATGCCGAACCCGCGCTTTTTTTCCTTTTTGTCTTTTTTATCCATGATACGCCATTATATCAGAAAACTTGACTTTTAACAAAAAATGCGGTATGATGAAGGTCTC
Organism: Rickettsiales bacterium; assembly: GCA_031260805.1. Classification (GTDB taxonomy): domain Bacteria; phylum Pseudomonadota; class Alphaproteobacteria; order Rs-D84; family Rs-D84; genus JAISKV01. Next base: position 44,486 of record JAISKV010000004.1, on the reverse strand, counting down.
GGGCAATCGCCCGTTGAACTTTCCAAAGGAAATTTTTATGCATGTAAATGAATTAAAGGCGAAATCGCCGCAGCAATTGCTGAAAATGGCGGAAGACATGGGTCTGGACAATGCGTCGCAGTTGAATGTTCAACAGTTGCGCTTTGCCGTGCTGTCCATCATTGCCGCGGATAAAAAGACCACTCTGGTCGGCGACGGGGTATTGGAAAAAATGCAGGACGGCTTTGGCTTTCTGCGCAGCGCGGAAGCGAATTATCTGGCCGGGCCGGACGATCTGTATGTCGCGCCGAATCTGATAAAGAAGTTCGGTCTGAAAACCGGCGATTATGTAGAAGGCCGAATCCAGGCCCCGCAGAACGAATCAGAGCGGTACTTTGCATTGGAAACGATAGAGCGCGTCAATGGCAATGTGCCGGAAAAACTGCGCCACCGCGTCTCGTTTGACGACATGACGCCGCTGTACCCCGACGAAATGTTAAAAATGGAAGTTGAAACGGAAAAAGATCGCGGCCGTTCGCTGTCCGCGCGCGTCATTGACCTGATATCGCCGACCGGCAAGGGCCAGCGATCGTTAATCGTCGCGCCGCCGCGCACCGGAAAAACGGTCATGCTGCAAAACATTGCAAACTCAATTTCATCAAATTATCCTGAAATAAAATTAATCGTGCTGCTGATTGACGAACGGCCCGAAGAAGTTACGGATATGAAGCGCAGCGTCAAGGGCGAAGTAATCTCGTCTACATTTGATGAACCGGCCGCGCGGCATATCCAGGTCGCGGAAATGGTTATTGAAAAGGCCAAGCGATTGGTTGAAGGCGGCGAAAATGTCGTCATTCTGCTGGATTCCATAACCCGCCTGGCGCGCGCGTACAATACAGTTATGCCGTCATCGGGCAAGGTCTTGACCGGCGGCGTGGACGCCCAGGCTTTGCAACGGCCGAAAAGATTTTTTGGCGCGGCGCGGAATATTGAAGACGGGGGCAGCCTGACCATCATCGCAACCGCGCTGGTTGAAACCGGATCCAAGATGGATGAAATAATATTTGAGGAATTCAAGGGGACCGGCAACAGTGAAATCATTCTGGACCGCAAACTGGCCGACAAACGCGTGTACCCGGCGATTGATATAACACGGTCCGGCACGCGCAAGGAAGACTTGCTGGTGTCCAAGGAAACGCTGGCGAAAATGTGGGTCCTGCGCCGTATTATCAATCCGATGGGGACACTGGAAGCGATGGAGTTCTTGCTGGATAAAATGCGGAATACAAAAACCAACACGGACTTTTTCAATTCAATGAACGGGTGAAAAAAACGGCGCGCAGTTCCCCTCCCTTGGAGGGAAACTGGCCACAACAAACAAAAGTATAATAACTAACAACTAATAATTAATAACTGCCCCCAAAAGATTCACCCCTGGCTTTAATCTTTTGGGCAATCATTCCTATTAAAATCATATTGCCGGCATGATAAAATGACGGCATGCAGAAAAAGAAAAAAATCATGAAGACAATTTACTTATTTATGGCGATCGGCGTCGCCGCCGTGGTCGCCGCGGCTTACTGGTCCGGCGGACGGGTGGGCGAAGTCAAATGCCTGGCCGCGAACGCCGCCAGCAGCGGCGCGACACAAATCGCGATAACCGAAGAAATTATAGATACCAAAGGGGCAATAAATGCAGAAACTTATAATACTGGCGTCCGTGATATTCGCGACCGCCTGCGCGCAAAGTACACCATCCGGGCCTGAGACCGTATCCGCGCCGGCCGCGCGCGCCGCGGTCAAGCAGACATGCGATCCGATTTACGGGCGCGATTCAGACTGGGACATTATCAGCGACGATTTGGCGCGCAATATCTACAAACACAATAGAATGTGCGAGCAAGTTAACAAAAAAGCCTAGCAATTCGGCACCGCGCCGCCGAATGCGTTATAGTCCGCCCAGGCGTTATCGCAAATTTCCACCGCGGTTAACTCGCGCTTGTATATTCTTATAGAATAATAATTAAGAAATGGCGTGCATGATTCGCCGGCGCGGCAGCCAAAGAACATATAGTCATTCCGCAGCGGTCTGTTTGATGTCGCCTGATTTATCAATAATCCATCCCAATACAATTTATGATTATTCGTCGCCGCGCTGCTGGATAAAACCTTGGTTATCGTATGCGACGAGCCGGTATTTATCGGGACCGTTATGTTCAGCACATCAGTTCCGTTATGATTGCAGTGCACCATATCCGCCCGATACACGGAACTGTTCAGATTGTAATAGCATCCGAATCCGCCGGATTGATTGTTCCAATTTATACTGGACTCAAATATGTCGCCGCTTTTTGTCGGGTCCAGCGCCAGGAATCGGACTTCTACCGTGATGCTGGAATACTGGGACAAGTCAATGTATCGCGATGTGCGCCCGTATCCGGGCGTGTCTATTTTCACCGCATTTTCAGATACATCAACCGCCGCGCCATTGTACATTGTGATGTCATTATAATACCCGCTGATATCCAGCAATTCACGCCCGTCATTATTTGCCCGGATATCCATAATCAGACTATCTGAATCAATATAGCAGTAATCCGCGATATTTCGCCGAAACGCGCTGTTTGCGAAATCAACCGATGCGATTCTTGCAGTCAATATATTGTTTGACATCTTGGCTGAATAACACGCGCTGCGGCCGCCGTAAGATTCTGCAAACTCCATCGCGTATTTTGTGCTGGCAATCCCGGCCGGCACAACAGGGATTGGCGTCCCGGTATAACTCTGCGCCAAGTCATGAACATATCCTGTGCCGGCAATATCTGCACATGCAAAATTAATACTAAAAATTATGGGCGCCGCAACCCAAACAGCCATATTGCGAAATCTGGCATTATGAAAAAATTTCCATACAATCCCCATGCGTTGAATATTAAAAAATAAATCCGCCAGATTCAACAGTTATTTTATATGTGAATTATTATGGTCGGGATTTTATACATTATAGCAATTCTCTGACATCACAAATTATTCCGCCGACAGTTTCAGATATTTTTTCCAATTTATCGTCAATAATTTGATATCGTTCTATTTTTGCAGGCATCGGTGTGGCCCAAGTCTTATGCCAAGGACGAGATGCTTTTATCAACAAGAATGGATTAAATTGAAATTTATAGGCTTCTAGAAAACAATCCGCACCCTCAACAGTTCTGAATTTCGCTATTTCTGTGCCGTTGTCAGAGTATATTTCATAAAAATCATATCCATGAGCGCTTATGTTAGAGAAACGCCCGCGGATAATTTTATCTTTTTTGCCATCATTATTTACATCTATATAAAATGTCTCTATGCTTGAAATGCCATAAATATCCCAATTTTCGGTTTCTATATTAAAAATTTCCTTTTCATCTGGCACTTTCGGCAATCCATAATCCATATTATCATGATTAATATATACCGGTTTGCTTGCGCAAGATGCACAAAACAGTAAAACTGAAAAATATTTAATAAGCCGATTTTGCACTGCATCTTCACCCATATTCTTCACCCAGATGCGGACTATCATACCAACTTCTTTCTTCCCCGTCCAGTCCTTCATGTTCAGGACGAACTTTATCATCACCTTGTGTAATCCAGATATATGTTTCATTTCTAGGCACAAGCCGTTTCTTGCCAGGCTTATTACCTTCATGCGCTTTCATCGCTTTCGCAAGATTCAATAAATTATCTTTGGATAAATTGTTCATAGGGGTAATGCGTGGGAAACCAGTCTGATTTTCAATAGATTTCAGATAGTCGTTAACATTGTTTTCATTGGGTGAAGCATAACGATTTATTGCACCTTCAATGGTTAGATTTTGGTATGCGTCCGTTGACAGCAGCCCTACCATTGCATTCCAGCCAGTATTTCTATCTGGAAATATAGCAAATCTGCCATCAGATCCTATTGCTCCATTGTTTCTTGCAAACTTTCCGTCTTCTATATTACCAGGATTATTGTTGCGCCAAGCGCGGTCTCCGCCACTGGCTTCATAAATATTTCCGTTTGATCCAACATACATTCTGTTAGTCCCAATACCAGGGAAAGCCGACACATAAATAGGTTCCATAATTTTTCCTTTCTTGTTGTAAATAAAAAAGCCCCTTTAAGGGGCAAAATAAATAGCGGCAAAACCGCTTTTCTTGCTTGGAATTGTATCATAAATTGATGCAAAAATCAATTACATTTTATGTGGTGCGGCAACGCAAAGGATGGTCGGGGCGACCCGATTTGAACGGACGACCACTTGCACCCCATGCAAGCATTCTACCAGACTGAACTACGCCCCGATTTACGGCAATATTATATCATCATTCCAAATTTTACAAATGTTTTTTCACTTCTTTTACCACTACCCCGTCCGCCTGCGGCGTCCACCCCTTCGCCAGCGAAGGGGAATTCGTTGGCCTGCACATTAAAACGAAGTTCGGACAACTCCCCTTCGCTAAGCGAAGGGGTGGACTGCGCAGCCGGACGGGGTAGTGGTTCATGTTTCATATCTCATTTCACATGTCTCAAAAAAACGCGGCGATGCCGCGTTTTTTATTTCTTTACGACTATCCCGACTTCTTCGGGGCGGCCGTACATTGGCTTTGACGGATCCATACGGTATTTATCGTACATTCCGTCGATTCCGTATCCCCCGCCGTATCCGCCGTATCCGCCGTATCCAGCCGGTGTTTGTTTTCCATAACCATTGCCACCGGCGCCAGTTCCATATCCGGCCACGGTTTCATCCCGGCCGGACTGCACGCGTATCTGCGAGTACACGCTGTCCGGTTTATAATCGTTCCCGCAGCCGGTTGCATTTATCGCAAAGTTCACATCCTGTTCATTCACCAGATATTTATCCCATTTCGGCGACCCGTCGCACAACAGCGTCGGATCCACCGCGGCAAAGCCGCAAAGTGAAACGGAAAAAGCGAAAAGTGAAAATAATATTATTTTCTTCATTAAATCTTTTATCTTTTAATCTCTATTAAAATCGTGCCGTGCCGCCGAATTTTATGTTGTTCATTTTCATATTGTCGTTCTTGATAACTTCGTATGACAAGTTGAATGTCGTGCGCAGTGCGTAATGCGCGTAATCAATTCCGATTGAGTATTTCACCCACAGCGGATCCGAACTGTAATTCCAATTATACCATTTGCCCGCGTCGCTGAACTTGAACCGCAAGTGTTCGTCGCCCGCCGCCAGATTGTATTCCAATCCAAACTTTGCCATCGGACGAATGTAAGAATTGACATTCAGCCACACATCGCGGCCGACCATTATTTCATATCCAGGCGCGAACACAAACGCCCCGTCCGATTTTATATCCATAAAGTTGCGGCCGTCGGAAATATGATTTGACAAATCCAACGCCCCGCGGTTCCCGATGACCAATGAAGCGCGCCCATTGATATACGGGCTGAAAATATTATGTATGATACCAGCATCAACGAACACATCGGTGCCGCCGAAATCGGACTTTAATTCGCCCATCAGTTTATTTTCGCTGGCAAGTTTTCCTGAATTAAACAGCAGATTCAGACTGGCGTACGCCCTGATCTTGCTGTTAACCCGATATGTTCCGTACAATCCGAAATCAAATATTTCTGATACATCGCCGGCGGCGTATCCGAAATTAATTCCGGCCAGTATCTTCTTGTTGAACTGCCAATCAAATCCGCCGTTCAGCGACAGATAATCGTCATCGCCCAATCCGGACGAATTAAAATTCAGCCACAATCCGCGCGGATCTCGCCAGCGGTTCCAAGTATATTCGTTAAACAACTGCGCAACCGCCGCGCCGCGCATCTGCGTTGCAACGACAGCCATATTTTTTATCAAGCCAACCGATGAATCCAATCCGAATCCGCGGATATACTTTAACGCGCGCGCATAACTGGCCGGCGTTTCATTGCCTGCGATATTCGCCACCATGACATCAACCGCGTCATCATGATACCCGCCGGCAACCATCATTTTGTAATACACATCGCTTTTGCCGAACAGCGATCCCATGATATTCGTCAAATTATCCTCTATATCCGAAGACCCATTGTAAGCGCGCAACCGCAATTCAATCAAGTCATCCATTGCGGACGCCATCGCGACATCGTTTCCGGTATGGGCGGCCGCATTCAGCGCCAGAACCTTCATCCGACGCATTGTCGCCAGTATCGCCATGATATCATGATCGCCGTTCTCTAAAATCAAGGCCGCTTCCTGGAACAACCGCTCGGTACGGGCGGCATCATAAAACCATACGCCGGCAACATCCAGGTCGCCGAGTCCTGCAATCGCGTTATCCGCATGAATAACCCAGATTTTCTTTTGCTGGCCCAGACCGTCAACCAAGATTTCCAAATTCGGCGTCGTATTCATGTCTACAAAATTCGGACTGACACTGACTTGGGATACAAAATTCCTTACTTCCAGCAGAGCCCGATCAGTATCCGGATTATACGCGCTGTTCCCATCCGCATCCGCTACATCTTGATTCAAGACCAATTGCAGATACGAATCGTTTCCAAAATAATAAGTCCCGTCAATATGCAGATTCAGCGTCTTGAACGGATCCGCCGGATTGCCGCTGGGGCTCATATGAAAATTTCCCAAAGCATCAGAACCAGGCCCATTCGGCAGATTTGGACGAATTTTCGCGCCTGCGACGATATCGCCGCCGACATAAATGTCATCGGCGTTCATATCCACATTGCCGCCCAGATTTCCGCCAATGTAAATATCATCATCGGCATTTATAACACCGTCGCCGTTTACATCGCCGATAATATAAACATTGTCCGCATTTATATCAAAAAAGTTGTTCAGATTGCCGCCGACCCACAAATCCCCCAGGGTGAAAATATCAAAGTCCCCGTCAATATTATTGTCAATAACAATATCGCCGACCGCATCAATCGCGCCGCCGCCGCGCAAATCATCATCGCCGCCGCCAGATATAAATTTATCCCGCCAGTCTGCAAAAGAGCCAACCGAACCCGGCGCCAGCGACGCGCCGCCCAGTTCCATTCCGCCGGTCAGGTTAAAATCTATATCCCCGTCAACGCCACCGCCAATAATTATATCAGACGCGTATCCATTGACATTCCCCAGGATATCACCGGCAATATTAATGCCGTTCAGTCCATTCAGAACCAGCGTCCCCAACGCGGCATTAACAAATCCGTCTATTTCAATAGTGTCGCCCGTTATGGTAAAGATATTGCCGGCCGCACCGGAATTTATATGAATTGATTCAGATCCGACGCCGGCATTCCCCATAAAAATTCCATCGGCGATAATGACGGCATTTGTTGCGGTCATTTCCGGATTATTGACAAAATCTGGATTTACAACGAACTTTTTCCCGGATACAGATTCAATGTTTATGCCCGCGCTGATGCTGTCCGCGTTAAGGGTGTAATCTTGCAAATAAACATTTCCTGATTCGCTGATATTTGCGCTGCCGGTGCCGCTGCCCGACAATGTCGTATCGGCAACCGCACCAACGCCATAAAATACAGACAAAGCAAACGCCAAAAATCGTGCAATTTTTATCATTGTGTAGGTATTATATCATTTTTGTAGATATTAATCTAAACAAAAAAACGGGCGTTGCCCGTTTTTTTAGGTTTAAGGTTTTAGGTGTGAGGTTTAAGGTGTGAGAGTGGCCAGTTTTCCTCCCATAAATTGACGCCGCAGGCGGACGGGGTAGTGGTTCATGTTTCATATCTCATTTCACATGTCTCAAAAAAACGGCGCGATGCGCCGTCTTTTTTCACTTGCATTCGCGGGGAATTTGTTTATAATCCATACCCGTCGGGGTTGTAGCTCAGTTGATAGAGCGCTGCGTTCGCAATGCAGAGGTCGTGGGTTTGAGCCCCATCAACTCCACCAATAAATAACGAAAAAACGCGCCGTACGGCGCGTTTTTTTATATACCACTACCCCGTCACGCTGCGCGCGCCACCCCTTCGCCAGCGAAGGGGAATTTGATGGCCTGCACTTGAAACGAAGTAAGGATAAATCCCCTTCGCTGGCGAAGGGGTGGCGCGCGCAGCGCGACGGGGTAGTGGTATATATTTTGTTATTCCAGCAAAGGCCGGAACGATAGTCGGAAATTTTTATCTATTATCTTTTAATTTTTATCTAATTCTGGTGCGGATAAGAAGACTCGAACTTCCAAGGGTTGCCCCACTAGTACCTGCGTATGAGTCAGCGAGCCATGGGCGAGCGCAGCGAACGAAGTGAGCGGGAACGAATGATGAGCGAAGCGAACAAACTAGCGCGTGAAACGCGCAAAAATAAACATTTGCAATTATTAAATTTTTATTTATAATTACAGCCGTTCTATGCGGATATGGCGAAATTGGTAGACGCGCTAGTTTCAGGTACTAGTGGGGCAACCCTTGGAAGTTCGAGTCTTCTTATCCGCACCAATATTTTTATAAACAATCACCCACCCAAGATTGCCATCCCGTCGTCATCCCCGCGCAGGCGTCATTCCGGCGAAGGCCGGAATCCATTGTTAACAATCTCAAAATTTATTCATTTGTTAACAATACTTAACTTATTTTATTGCTAACAGTGGATTCCCGCCTGCGCGGGAATGACGACGGGGTGTGGTTCAGTGCACGGGAATGACGACGGGGTGTGGTTCAGTGCGCGGGGATGACGACGGGGTGTGGTTCAGTGCGCGGGGATGACGACGGGGTGTGGGCTTTGCCCGGTTGGTGAATCTTGAGTCGGGGCAAATTACTGAACTCTGAACTCTGCACTCTGAAAACTAATTTATCTTTTCAGATTTTCTTGGGCTGGTGGCACATTTTGCAAATAACATTATCACTATTCCAACTGCCAGCATCAGGCCGCTTAACAACTGCCCCATGGTAAGGCCCCAATTTGTCAAAAATCCAATCTGGGCATCCGGTTCGCGGAATTGTTCGCAGAATATCCTGAAAACCGCATACAAAATTGCAAACACTCCTGACAGCGCCCCTGCCCGCTCTCGCAATTTCGTCCATCGCCACAGGCCCAGCATTATCAAAAACAGCAGCAGGCCTTCGGTTGCGGCCTCGAACAACGGGCTGGGGTACCGTGGCGGCTGGCCGCTGCCGCTGAACACAATTCCCAGCGGCCCGCTGGTTTCGCGACCCATGACTTCCATATTTATAAAATTGGCGACGCGCCCGAAAAACAGGCCGATTGGCGCGACAACCGCTAACGCATCAAGGATTGATAGCGCGACCCGGAATCCACTATGGACCCCGGCCTTCGCCTGGGTGATGACAGAGCGACGGGCAAAGCAAAAAACGGAGGCAATCACCCCGATAAGTCCTCCATGAAAACTCATCCCGCCTTGCCATATTGCAAGTATTTCCAGCGGGTGCGCGATGTAATACGAAAAGTTATATATCAGGCAATATCCCAGCCGGCCGCCCAGAATCACGCCCAGGATTATCGCCGTCATCAGGTCGTCGTATTCTTTTTTTGACCATTTTGTCATCTTCTTTAACAGCCAGAACCCCAGCACAAACCCAAGGATATAGGCAATCGCGTACCAGCGTATCGGCAGCCCGAACAAATCAATCGCAATCGGCGAAATTGGGTGAATAATTATCATCTTTTATCTTCCTTGATTTCCAGTCAAAAGTGTATTATATTCGTTGTCGCAATTACAAGGAGAAAAATATGGCCAAAAAATCAGGAATTGAATTATATCTGAAAAGGATTTTCGCAGTCATGTTTGCGGCGGTCGGCCTGACCGCGCTGACGACATATGCGACGCTGCGCTGGGGATTGCCGCTGATAATCACGGAATCGGGCAGTGTTTCGCCGCTGTTTTACATAGTTTTGTTCGCGGCATTCGGACTGTCGCTGTTCGCCCAGGCGCGCGCGTTCAAGATGTCCGCTGCGGGCGGCGCGGGATGTCTGGCCATTTATTCTGCCGCGATGGGATTCTGCATCGCGCCGCTGGTTGCGTTCGCGCTGGCCGTCAATCCTGTATCCGTGTTGCAGGCCTTTGTCATCGCGGCATTGATGTTCGGATGCATGGCGCTGTTCGGGTACAAGACGACCAAAGACCTTTCGTTCATGGGCGTATTCTTGTTCATCGGGATGATTGGTTTAATTATAACCGGAATTATCAGCATGTTCTGGCCTTTTGGCAGCACCGCGAATATGATAGTATCCATCATCGGGGTCTTGGTATTCGCGCTGTTCACCGCGTATGACATGCAGTTCTTGAAGAACGCATACAACTCGGTCCCGCGCGAATCCGAAGGCCAATTGGCGGTGCTGGGCGCATTGCACTTGTACATCTCGTTCATCGCAATGTTCCAGTATGTGCTGTCGCTATTGAACCGAAGATAAAAAATACCAATTACCAACTATTTATACCAAGGACCAACAATGTCGTACGAAATAAATAAAAATAACTGCATCGGATGCCATACCTGCATGGCGATGTGCCCGGTCGGGGCGATATCAATCGGGGACGCCGGCAAGTGCGTGATTGACGCGAACAAATGCATAGACTGCGGCACCTGCGCGTCAGTATGCCCCGTAATGGCAATCGCCAAGGCCGCCACCGCACCGAAAAATAATGGATAATCAGAACCGCATAATCTTGCAAGACTGCGTCGCCGGCATGAAAGAACTGCCTGATGCTTTTGCAGATATAATTATCGCTGATCCACCGTATAATATTGGCAAAGACTTTGGCAATGATTCAGACAAACGAAACAATGCTGATTATATAGAATGGGTGAAATCCTGGCTGGGCGAATGCATTCGGATATTAAAGCCGACCGGCACCATGTTCATTTACGGATTTGATGAAATTCTGGCGCATATTTCCGTACTGCTGCCGATCGACCAGCAACGGTGGCTGATTTGGTATTATACGAATAAAAATGTCCCGTCGTTGAATTTTTGGCAGCGCAGCCACGAATCAATAATCTGCTATTGGCGCAGCAAGCCGCTATTCAATCGCGATGAAGTGCGCGAACCGTACACGGATGGATTTTTGCGCGGCAGCGCCGGCAGGGTTCGCCCGGCGGGGCACGGCCGTTTTGCCAAAGACGGCGGCGTCGAAACACTTTATAATGCGGACGAGCGCGGCGCGCTGCCGCGGGATGTAATCTGCCAGTCAACGCTGGCCGGCGGCGCGGCATTGAAAGAACGCATCATGTATTGCAAAGATTGCGGGAAAATTATCGCGCCGTCAAAACGCAAAGAGCATTACGGGCATGACATCATAATCCATCCTACCCAGAAGCCCTTGGAATTGACCGACAAATTGATAAAATCGTGCAAGCCCGTCATTCCTTTCAATGTCGTCATCCCGTTTTGCGGCAGCGGCAGCGAGTGCATATCAGTTCTGAAAAACGGCGGAAATTATATAGCATTCGAAATCAATCCGGATTATGTTCTAATGGCGAACGAGAATGTCAAGAATTATATGGCGGGGACTTTATTATGAAATTACTGGACAAAGGCAATTTTCAGAAAATAGATGAAGTGTTTCTATCGCGCAGTTTGGATGTTTTTCAATCGCTGACTAAAATACAAACCGAATACGACAAACTGGACACAGATACTTTCATAAATGAAGTGCGCGATTCAATCGCCGCAAAATATCTGAATTACACCCATGTGAACACTGAAAAGCATGGATTTGACGCGCGGCGCGCATCCAAAAGCGGATTTGATTATTTAGAGGTGAAAACCGCCAGTTTTGACGCCCGATCCTGGCAGGCGACATTCAATGATACCAATCTGGAAAAGGCGGATGTATTCAAGCAGGATAATATTTATCTGGCTTTGTCAGTATGGCGCGCGGCATCGGAATTGCTGTTCATTGTTTATGGGCGGAATAAAGAAATTGGCAAATTTCTGGAAGATAAAGTAAAATGGTTCAAGGCCGGCAATACGGTGCGCAGCACCCAGTCAATTTCTATTTCCGATTTGGTATTGAAATACGGATTAAAAATATACGCCGTGAACAAGTCGGTTGATGAGATTTATGATTTGTTGCAATTGCGCGGCGGCTGCAATAAAATACAAAAAGAAAATATTTTAGACATAAGGGATTTATAAGCATGTCGGCAAAAGAAGTAAAAGATATTGAAAGCCTGGCCAAGCGGCGCGGCTTTATTTTCACAGGATCAGAAATCTACGGCGGTTTGGCCGGAATTTATGATTTCGGGCCGCTGGGCACGGAATTGCTGCGCAATATTCGGAACGCCTGGTGGAACGCCATGGTGTACCAGCGCGACGATGTGGAAGGCCTGGACGCCGCCCAGATTTCCCATCGCGCGATGTGGAAATATTCCGGGCACGAAGCCGGTTTCACAGACCCGCTGGTCGTATGCAAAAAATGCGGCGCCCGCATGCGTCAGGACAAGATGGCCGATCCGGCCAAATGCGACAAGTGCGCCAGTGCTGATTTGTTGCCGGCCCGCGAATATCAACTGATGATGGGATTGTCGCTGGGGGCGACCGCGGATGGCGAAATAAATGCTTACCTGCGCCCGGAAACAGCGACAACGACTTATACTAATTTCAGAAATGTTTTGGACAGCGTGCCGCACAAACTGCCCTTTGGAATCTGCCAGATTGGCAAGGCGTTCCGCAACGAAATTTCCCCGCGCGGCTATATTTTCCGCATGCGCGAGTTCGAGCAGGCGGAAATGCAATACTTCGTCAATCCGGCGGATGACGCGAAGTATTTTGACATGTGGAAAAAACTGCGCATGGACTGGTGGGTGGACACGCTGGGCATTCCAGCCGAAAAACTGCGGTTCACGCCGCATGACAAACTGGCGCACTACGCCAAGGCCGCGTTTGACATTGAATACGAATTTCCGGACGGCTTTGACGAAGTAGAGGGGATTCACAACCGCCAGGACTTTGACCTGGGGTCGCATACGAAATCGCAGAAGGAATTCAAGATTGCGGCCGCGCATCTGGACAACAAGGACAGCATTGCGAAACTGAACTATGCCGACGCGCAAAGCGGCGAGAACTTTATACCGTTTGTTATTGAAACCGCGATGGGGGTGCAGCGCTGCATGCTGGCCGTGCTGTTGAACGCGTACACGGATGAAGACCTGGGCGACGGAAATTCACGCATTGTTCTGAAACTGAAACCGGCGTTGGCGCCGATCAAGGCGGCGGTCATACCGCTGGCGCGCAATGTGCCGGAACTGGTCGCGCTGGCGGAATCTGTTGAAGCCGGTTTGCGCAAATTGAATATTGGCCGGATCGCGATGGAAAACAGCGGGAACATTGGCAAGAATTACCGCCGCCACGACGAAATCGGAACGCCGATATGCATAACGATTGATCATCAGTCGCTGGAAGATAAAACCGCGACAGTGCGCTATCGCGACACGATGCAACAAGAGCGGGTTGCGATTGCGGACTTGCCGGGGAAATTGTTGCAGATATTAATTTAGTAATACCCCATCGTCGCCCCGGGCCACGACCCGGGGTCCATGGCTCAATGGATTCCGGGTTTCACTGCGCTCCCCCGGAATGACGACGGGGTGTGGTTCGGTGCGGGAATGACGACGGAGAATATATGATGGGCATAAAAAGAATTTTATCAAAAATTAACATATTCCGGGCGCCGGCGGACGATCACAAGATAAAGTGGTCGCTGTACCTGCGCGTATGGCGCGATCTGGGGCTGCCGTACTGGAAATGGCTGCTGGCCGGGATTATCTGCACGATTATCGCCGCAACGGGCGAGTCTTTTTCAGTGCTGATTCTGAAACAGGTTATTGACAAGGGTTTTGTTGATAAAAACATGGCGGACCTGTATCATTTCGGCCTGCTGATTATCGCGACATTCGGCGGAAAAAATGTATTCTCTTATGCCAAAGACATGATTATGTCAAAAACCGGTCTGATGGCTTCCAATAATTTGCAGTCCAAAATTTACCGCAAGATGATGCAGGTCAACATCGGGGATTTCTATGACCAGGGAATCGGGAAATACTTGAATTATTTCGGCCTGTATTCCGGCGCGGTGTTAAGCCTGGTTACTACGACGATCATCAGCCTGGTCCAGCAGACCGCGACATTGCTGATGATGCTGGGGGTCATGCTGTGGGTAGCGCCGCAATTATTCCTGACCTTGATGGTGCTGGTCCCGGGGGTCGTTCTGCCGATGGTTTGGATCACGCGCAAGCGCAAGAAATTAACGCTGAAATCTTTTGGCGTCGCGAACGCGTCAACCCAGCATGTGAATCAGAGTCTGCAAGGCATCAAAACAATCCAATCATTTGGAACCGCGGAATCTGAATCACAGCAGTTTGATAAAATACTGGATCAGTCCGCAAAAATTGCATTAAAGACAACCAAGTACGCCGCGCTGCGCAGCCCGCTGATGGAAATAATCATTTCAATCGGCTTGTGCATGACCCTGATTCTGGGCGGACATTTTATTACCAGCGGCGCGATGACAATCGGTGATTTCACAGCATTTGTCATGGCGCTGACCGCTTCGTACAAACCGTTGAAGAGTGTTACGGGCGTTGGCCAGACATTGGTAAACGGGCTGATGTCTGCGGAAATTTTATTTAATTTCTTGGACAGCGAATCAAAAATAACTGACGCGCCGAATGCGGTGCCGTTGACCGGAAATAAATTTTCAGTCGCGTTTGACCGGGTTTCATTCGCGTACAACCAGACGGACGGCGATGTGTTAAAACGGGTCTCGTTCGCGGTTCCGTCAAACAAAGTCTGCGCATTTGTCGGCGAATCCGGCGGCGGAAAATCAACGATATTTAACATAATTCAGCGGTTTTACGATCCGGGTTCGGGACGCGTCCTGATTAATGGCAAAGATATCAGAAAATACACTTTGCAGACACTGCGCGAAAACATTGCGGAAGTTTCGCAGGATGTATTCCTGTTCAAGGGCACGATTGCCGACAATATAAAATACGGAAATCAAGACGCGACAATGGCCCAGGTGGAAGCGGCCGCAAAAATGGCGAACGCGCATGAATTCATAATGAAAATGCCGCACAAATACCGCGCCGATGTGGGCGAACGCGGCGCGCTGCTGTCAGGCGGCCAGAAACAGCGCATCGCGATCGCGCGGGCGATTCTGAAAGACGCACCGATATTATTGCTGGACGAAGCGACCAGCGCGCTGGACACGCAGAGCGAGAAATTGATTCAGGGCGCGCTGAAAAATCTGATGAAAAACCGGACTACTTTTGTCATCGCGCACCGTCTGTCCACCATCATTGACGCGGATATAATCTGCGTGGTCAAGGGCGGCGAAATTATAGAGCGCGGCACGGACGCCGAATTGACGGAACTGCGCGGCGAATATAAAAAACTGCGCGACATCCAGTTCAGAAAAAAATGATTTGGTTATTCGGAACTCATGCCCACACATTCCTTCGTCATTGCGGGCTTGACCCGCAATCCAGACGGTATGCATGGATTCCGGGGCGCGCTACGCTTGCCCGGAATGACGATGGGACGCAGGTACAGAATACAAGTCCAGAATAACTATCAATGATTTTTTGATTGCGAAATTAATGCAAATGGTTTAGATTATCCGTGCTATGAAAAACGAAATTATCAATGAAAATATCAGCGGCCAGCCGCTGTCCGACGCACTGGGCCAGCGGTATCTGGCGTACGCGGTCAGCACGATTGTCGCGCGCGCCCTGCCCGATGTCCGCGACGGGTTAAAGCCTGTGCACCGCCGCATCTTGTATTCCATGCTGCGGAACAAGTTGGGCCCGAACGCCGGTTTTCGCAAGTGCGCGACTGTGGTCGGCGATGTGCTGGGGCATTATCATCCGCACGGGGACAGCAGCGTTTACGACGCCATGGTGCGCTTGGCCCAAGACTTTTCCGTGCGGTACCCGCTGATAGACGGCCAAGGGAACTTTGGCAATATTGACGGCGATCCCCAGGCGGCGTACCGGTACACCGAATCCAAGATGACGGACGCGGCCATGGCGATCATGGACGGGCTGGACGAAGACAGCGTTCCGATGGTTCCGAACTTTGACGGAACCACGACCGAGCCTGTCATCATGCCCGGCGCGTTTCCGAACCTGCTGGCGAACGGCAGCATGGGTATCGCGGTCGGCATGGCGACAAACATTCCGACGCACAATGTATCGGAAGTTTGCGACGCGCTGAACATGATGATTGATCGGCCCGATGCGACAACCGCGCAGATTATAAAGAAAATGGTCGGGCCGGATTTTCCGACCGGCGGAATTTTATGCGATGATTTTGACACGATTGTGAAAAATTATGAAACCGGACGCGGGGCGTTCCGCGTCCGCGCGCGCTGGCATGCGGAAGAACTGGAACGCGGCGCGTCCCAGGTTATCATAACCGAAATCCCCTACGGCCCGACCAAGCAGAAGTTGGTGGAACAAATCGCCGGCCTGATAGACGCTAAAAAGTTGCCGCTGTGCGATGACATCGCGGACGAATCCACGACAGAAATCAGGATTGTCATCACGCCGAAATCTCGCAATGTGCCGATTGAAAAAATGATGGCGCACTTATTCGCGACGACCGATTTGGAATGCCGGTTCAACATGAATTTCAATGTGGTGGATTCAACCGGCACGCCGCGTCTGATGCCGATCGGCGATGTCTTGCGCGAATTTCTGGCGCATCAGAAAACGGTTTTATTGCGCCGGACGAATTTCAGATTGATGAATATAGAGCGGCGGCTGGAAATCCTGGGCGGTCTGCTTATCGCGTTCTTGAACCTGGATCGCGTTATTGAAATCATTCGCACGGAAGACGAGCCCAAGGGCGTCTTGATGGCTGAGTTTTCATTGACGGAAGTTCAGGTTGAATCAATCCTGAACACCCGCCTGCGCCAATTGCGCAAATTGGAAGAAATGGAAATCCGGCGCGAAAATGAAGACTTGCTGAAAGAGCAGGCAGAGTTGCGGGCATTGCTGGCCAGTGAAGAAATCCAAAACAATCAACTGCGGGAATGGTTTTCAGATATCAAAAAACAATTTGCGAAAAATACCGCGCTGGGGCGGCGGCGCACGGAATGGGCGGCATCCACGGAAGAAGCAGTCGTGAACGCGGAAGAGTTTATAGAGCGCGAGCCATTGACAATCGTTCTGTCCGAACTGGGCTGGATACGCGCGGCCAAAGGGACGCTGCCGCTGGATGCGCTGGACCTTAAATACAAGGAGGGCGACGGGCTCTCCGCCGCGTTCCACGCGCAATCCACGGATAAAATCAACCTGTTCGCCAGCAATGGGAAAATGTATACTCTGGCCGCAAACGATTTGCCGTCGGCACGCGGCTTTGGCGAAAGCGTGCGCATGCTGTGCGACATCGGCGCGGACGATAAAATTATCGCGGCATTCGTGCTGGATGCGGGGGCAAAATACCTGCTGGCATCGCGGCATGGAAACGGCTTTATAATTCCGGGCGAAAATTGCCTGGCGCAAACGCGCAATGGCAAGCAGGTCATGAATGTGGATGCGGAAAATCCTGCGACGCACTGCATCGCCGCAAACGGCGATACTGTCGCGATTGTGGGCAGCAATGATAATCTTTTGATATTCCCGGCATCCGAAATTCCAGAAATGGCGCGCGGCAAAGGCGTCATGCTGCAAAAGTACAAAGCGGAAAAAACCAGCGTCATGGACATCGCGTTCTTTAACGAAGGCGACGGATTCGGATGGACGACGGGCCGCGGCACGACAAAGTTGGACGAATGGAAAATATGGATGGGACGGCGCGCGGCCCAGGGACGCCCGGTGCCGGTCGGATTTCCACGCAGCGGCAAGTTTGGAAAATAACGCGCAGCCCAGAGAGAGAGAAATGGTTCGGCAATTAATACCTGAAACATATCCGATGGAATGTTCCTTGGTGAAAAATCCAAAAACATTCACGCGGTATCTGGCCAAGAACTTTGGCCGGTTTTTCGGCGTCGGCTTTATTTTCTATTGCTGTTTTTACATTTTATCGCGCGTGGGATTCGCGCTGTTCCCGCCGGTCGCAATGCGGATGATTACCGATTTGCTGGACACGGCGCGCATTCATTCAGGCCGGACCGCGGTCATAATTTTATCCATGATTCTATGCGTCAGTTTGATTCTGAAATTCGCGGACATCTTGCAAAACTGGTTCTGGCAGCGCGTGCGATGCCAATCCCGGTCCCGGGTTTTATTGGATCTGGTAAACTATTTGCACTGCCAGTCCATGGGGTTTATAAACAAGAAAATGCTGGGGAAATTAAGCCAGCAGTCAAACAACATCGCACTTAACTCCATTTTGATTCTGCAAAAATTATTCGCGTCAATGGGGTCGGATTTTATAATACTGGTTTTGGGATTCGGATTGATTGCCAGACTGCATTGGATTATCGCCGCATTCATTTTTGCTGAAATTCTGCTGCGCCTTATCTGGTTCAGATTCAATTTCCGAAACATGATCGCGACAAACAGAAAGACCGCGTCCGCGGTCAGCGAAATCCACGGCGCGACAACAGACACGCTGGGCGGCGGATTGTCGGTGCGCGCGTTCGGCGGACGGCTGAAAGAATTGTTTCTGCTGAACGGCGTCTTGAAAAAATACGAAGACAATTACCAACGGCATGTTTTCGCAGACCGAAAATTCTGGGCGCCGCTGTCAATCATGGAAGAAATATTCTTTGTCGTCATCGCCGGATTATGCGTTTGGTTTTTCTATCAGGGATCCATGGATCTTGGCCAGGTGGTCTTTGCAATCGGAACTTTTGTTTCATTGAATTCGGCCAGTTGGAACTTTGTATTCAAGTGGACGGAACTGTTTGAGTCCGGCGCCGAGACAGCGCAGAACTACACCGAATTGGTCCGCAATATTTCGGTTCATGACAAAAAGAATCCGGCGGAATTAATTGTCCGCCGCGGCCGGATAAAATTTGACGATATTGATTTTAGTTATGAATCGCGCGGGGATCTGGTATTGAGTGATTTTTATCTGAACATATCGCCGGGGGAACATATCGGGCTGGTCGGGCAATCGGGCGGCGGCAAGTCAACAATCATCAAACTGCTGCTGCGCATGTATGATGTCTGCGGCGGCAAAATCACCATTGACGGCCAGGATATCTCCGCGGTTTCACTGGACAGCCTGCGCAGGAATATATCTTATATTCCCCAAGACACCGCGCTGTTTAACCGCAGCATTCTGGACAACCTGAAATACGCGAATGAAAGCGCGACGAAAAGCGAAGTCATTCGCGCGGCGCGGTTTGCGGGCGCGCATGACTTTATAATGCAGCAGCCGAACGGATACAACACCGTCGTCGGGGATCGCGGGGTGAAATTGAGCGGCGGCCAGCGGCAGAGAATTGCCATCGCGCGGGCTTTCTTGCAGAACGCGCCAATCATCCTGATTGACGAAGCGACCAGCAGTCTGGACAGCGAGACCGAGGGGATAATTCAGCAAAGCCTGGAATACATTTCATCCGGAAAAACCATGCTGGTCGTCGCGCATCGTCTGGCAACGCTGATGAAGATGGACCGGATAATCGTGTTGGGCAACGGGCGCATAGTGGAAAGCGGCACGCACGAACAACTGATAAAACAGCGCGGCGCATACGCCAGCATGTGGAAAAAACAGACAATACAAAAGTGAAAAGTGTAAAGTTAAAAGTGGAAATGCGGCTGGTCGCGCAAGCCGACACATTAATTGATTATTTTATGTGAGCGCAGCAAGCACATTATTTCCACTTTTAACTTTACACTTTTCACTTTCCAATCACCCCCACCAGTTCCATATGTTCGCTGCCGGGGAATTGATCAATCGCGGTCAGTTTTTCCAATTTCCATGATCTCAATATTTTCATATCGCGCGCGAAACTGGCAGGGTTGCACGAAACATAGATTAATTTCTGTCCGCCGCGCGCGGCTTTTTCAATCTCGGCGCATTGCGCGGACGCGCCGGCGCGCGGCGGATCCATTACCAGCAAATCGTATTTTGCAATGGCGCGCGCCGGAATCGGATTCTTCATCAAATCGCGGACATTCAACTGCAATCCCGCCGCCCGCCCGGCCGCGATTGCCGGCGCGTAAGAATCGTACCCGATGCCTTTGATTTTTCCGGTCCATGTTCCCAATCCGCAGAACAAATCAATCGCTCGCCCGCCGCCTGCAATCAAGTCGCGGATTGCGTTTTCACCAGCGACAGACGGCTGCAAAAACGCGCCGGCCGGATAATCAATTTTACGGCCGTCAAAATCAACCGTCGGCTGCGCGGTCTGCGAAACAACGCGCCCATTCCATGAAACGCGGATTGCATCAAAACTCAATCTGCCCGAAAAATACGGAACCG
Source organism: Rickettsiales bacterium (assembly GCA_031260805.1). GTDB lineage: Bacteria > Pseudomonadota > Alphaproteobacteria > Rs-D84 > Rs-D84 > JAISKV01. The sequence goes on along the minus strand of JAISKV010000004.1, from coordinate 24,135 downwards.
GCGAAGTTATCGCGATATCCAGCCCGTTGTCGCAACGGGTAATCAGCGCGCCGCCGGATGCCGGCAATTGCTTTAACTGCGGAATTATTTTCCTGATTTCGTCGTCCAGCATTTGGCAATCTAAAATTTCAACTATGTTTTTCGTGCCGGATTCATAAAATCCGACCGCGCCGCCGGCAAAGGCAAAATCAGCCCTGCGCCGATTTCCAGCGGGCAGCCACACGAATTCATCAATGGGAAAATTCTTTAATGTTTCCGCTTTGGCGCGGCGATAATCGGGGTCTGCAAAATCATACTTGCAGCCGCCGCACCGACCAAAATACGGGCACCTAGAAACTGACACGGACGCCCGCCCGCAATTGATGCGCGGATGGCGCGAAAGAACTGATTTTCACGCCGCTGATTTTTAATTCCGGCGACGACACATACAGATACCGGTATCCGAAATCCAGCGCAAACCATTCGTTGAATTCAATCCCCAGCCCGACCATCGCATTCGCGGCAATGCTGGTTTCGCGCCGAATTTCAGCACCGCCTGACGCATCGTTAAACGCCAATCCCACGCCGAATCCGGCATAAGGCATAACATACTGGCGATGAAACCAGCGATACAGGTAATCAATTCGTGCATCCCAAATCGCATTCACCATGACTATATTTTCAGATACCGAAAATCCACGGTACTTCGCCGCAGTATTCGCATAGTTCGCCTCTAACCGGAAAGTATCGTACACGCGGATGCCGGCCATCAGATCAAACCCGGTATTGCCGCGCCCATCAATGTCAAATCCGTTCTGTTTTTCTGACTGCCAGAACGAATACGAAAAGTCGCCGCCCAGATAATACCGGCGATCCCGGGACAGGTCTTCACGACCGCGCTCTTTCGCGTTTTTCGGATCAACATCTTCCACCCTTTGCGCGACATAGACCAGATCCGCTTTCGCGGCAAAGCCGCAAAGTGAAAAGTGAAAAGTGAAAAGTAAAAGTAATATTGCTTTTTTCATAACTGTCCCTTAGAATGCAAACCGCACTGATGCGCGAATATCACTGAGCCCATGCGTTGCCCGGTCATCGCCCCAGCCGTAATTTTTTGCCACAACCAGCGAATACTGGCACGACAAATCAATGCTGAACAAACTGGTCAGCGCGACATTAAATCCAACCATTCCGCGCGGGGCGATAAATCCGCCATGGCCCCCGTCAACGCCGCCAACATCGTCAAACAGAAAGTCCCCGACGCCAAACCCAAATCCGATGTACGGAACAAATGTCCGCCGCACGGTCAAGTCCCCGGTTCGCACAAACCGCCGCGCCAAGTCAAAGTACAAATTTCCGGCCAATTCGCGCGCATGCCCGCCGCCGACATCAGCCCCCTGGAACGCCAGGCTGCGCGCCTGAAAATCCGCTTCCAATCTGACATACGAAGACAAGTCCCAACCCAATCCCAGCCAGGTTGTCATTCCGTTTTCCAATTCATTGTCGTCAATTTTTGCCGAAATCGCGCCCAGATTCAACCCAATTCCGCCGCGGACATACGCGTCTGTCGGAACGAATACGGTCAGACCATCATATTCCTTGGCGCCATATTGCCCGTAAACATCGCGGCCCAATTCGCCCGCATTAAACTCTGCCTGGCGATCCGTCGGGTCGGTATCGGCGACGACGATGTCCAGCCCATCGCGGATTTCCGCGCGAAATCGTTCCGGATTATAGACAGCATTCGCGGCAAAGCCGCAAAGTGAAAAGTGAAAAGTGAAAAGTGAAAGTAATATTGCTTTTTTCATAGCCAACCTATTTACCTTGATTTTATCACAATTTGCGATTAAAATCAAAGCATGAAAGACAAACGCATTGCAGTATTTTGCGGCGGATTAAAACTGCCGTTTCTGGTGGTTGATTCGCTGCGGGAAAACGGCTGGTCCGTGCTGGCCGTGGGGCTTCGCGGATTTTATGATTCCGCGCTGAAAACAGACATGGTGGTCCGGTTGGGCGGCGGCGGCGCGGCGATACGCGAAATGAAACGGCGCGGCATAACGCAAATGTGCTTTGTCGGCGCAATCGGACACCCAAATCTGTCTGACATTCGCCCGGACTTGTTCAGTTTGGGAATACTGGCTAAAATAGCAAAAAATGCAAAGGGATACGATTCAATGTCAACCGCATTAATCGCAGAATTGCAGCGACGCGGGTTTCGCGTTGTCGCGGCCCAGGATATTTGCCCCGACCTGACGCTGGATGCAGGAATTCATACCCGAACCCGGCCGTCAAAGTCAGACCAGGCAAACTGTGCGCGCGCGATCGCGGTGTCGCATATGATCGGCCGCGAAGACATTGGTCAGAGCGTTGCGGTTGACGGGGCGGTCCTGGCGGTGGAAGCGGCCGAAGGCACTGCAAAAATGCTGGAACGGGTCGCGGCGGTTCATTGCGGAAAAAAGAAGTCCGGCGTCTTTGCGAAAATGACCAAGCCCGGACAAAACCTGAAAATAGATATTCCCGCAATCGGCGTTGATACCGTGAACGCGGTGGCGGATGCGGGCCTGCACGGAATTGTAATCAATGCGAAAACATGCTTTGTTATTGATCGGGCCGCGGTCATCGCAACGGCAAACCGCCGCGGCATTTTTATCAGCGCGGTTTGATAAAAAACGCGGCGGACGCCGCGTTTTTTAGAGGTATAAGGTTTGAGGTGTAAGGTTTAAGGTGCGAGAGTGGCCAGTTCCCCTCCCTTGGAGGGGTGCCGCGTAGCGGCGGGGTGGTTTACCAAAGTTAAGTAAAAAAAGTGAAAAGAGTGAAAATAATAAATATTTTTATAAATTCACTGCGTGATTTGTAAAAAACTGAACTCTGTACTCTGAACTCTACTTTTGTAAACCACCCCGGCCTTCGGCCACCCCTCCAAGGGAGGGGAACTGGCCTAACAAACTTTGACTTCATTCCTAGACCAAACTGCCATAATTTCTGATAAAATCCGACCGGCAACCCCAAAAGGAGAAAACATGGATAAAATCCAAATGGAAAAAATCATGCATAAACTGCATCATAAACGCAATCTGTACTTGCGCGCGTTTGTCATAAACTTGATTCTGGTCGTAATATTCTGGCTGGTGTCCAAGACCGGCTGGTACATGGGTATGATTGAAAATGTCATGATCTGTACCGAAGGAGCGGCTGTGCACTATACATACACCATGATCGGATTGTGGAAAATCGCGGGCCTAGTGCTGTTCCTGGTCCCGGGTCTGGCCGCGGCATGGGAATTGCAAATGTGCAAGAAATAAAAAATGCAGGCCGATGCCTGCGCGCGCCCTGTCCGCCACAGCGGACAGGGGTTATTTTTATCTTTACAATCTGACAAATACTTTATAAACTCGCATCAGTGCAATAAATAATTGCACGGGGGCTTTCTAACCCAGATCTTGTGCGTAAGAGATTACGAAAAATATCCAACCAAACGGTTGGAGTTGGCTGAATATATTGAATAAAGCCAGCAATATCACAAGACATTGTTAGAAAACTCCAACCACCAAACATTTTTGGTGGTTGTTTTGTGAAAACAAAGGAGATACTTCATGAATAAAGTTATGTTAATGTCTTTTGGGGCAATGATTGCGGCAGGCGCGGCAAATGCCGCCAATGATTACGGGTTCATAGTCTCAACTGGTGCGAATGTTCTCAGTTCAACTGACATAAAAATGTCAATTGAAGGGGTAAATATCGCTAAAAACACAAGCGGCGGATTTAACAATTACGGAGGATTTGCATTAGGGTACGGGAATAATAAAATGATGGGCGGCGTTTTTTTTGCGCGCGAAACAGACGATACAACTTCAATAAATGAATTTGATATCGGCTGGACATACGCGCTGATGGATACTCAATTTACCCCATATATTTCAACAAATATCGGAATAGCATCTATCAACATAGATGCTGATGTTTATGGTGAAGAAATTTCTGCAACAGGATTCTCTTATGGGATTGGCGCCGGGGTCCAATATAACTTGACCGATACATCCAACATTAAAGTTGGATTGTCATACAGCGGATTTTCTTCGTCAACAAAAATCTACGGATTTGATATTGATATAATCGGTTCTGCAATCGCGCTTGATACCAGTATCAGCATAAAATTTTAAGTTCAAGTGAATTAATATATATTGTCTGATATGTTTATCCCATCGTCACCCCAGGCCACGCCCCGGGGTCTATGGCCGTGCAGAACCACCCATACTGGTCATCCCGCGACGCTTCACTTCGGCGTGATGCAACCCCACCCCAAAACGCCGATGGCGTTTTGACCCGCCCTCAAGGGGCGGGTGATTTGCTCCGAGTTTCAAGTGGCTCCGAACTCACTACCCGCCCCTTGAGGGCGGGTCGGAAAATTCATTAGAATTTTCCGGGGTGGGGTCACAGAGCGCGAGTGTCAACAATGCGCGATGCGGTACGCAGATAATTCTTTTTAATATACGCGGCCAGCCCGAAAATTACAAAGACCAGCAATGCGCTTTCCAGCGTCAGTCCCATAAAACTGCTGATTACAATATTATAAATTATCCAGAATGCCCCGACCGCAATCCCCAGCAATCTGTATACCAATCCATTCTTTTGCCATATTGAAATTGTAAAGCACATTGTTGCAAAATATGCGAACAAAGTCGGAAATCCATCCATTGTAAATAATGTTATTGCCGAAATCGCCGCCAGCCATAATCCCAGCAGCCACCAGTCAGACCTGGTTATTTTGTCCCTGTCCGCGGGATTTCTTTTATTCCATATAATTTCGCTGACAATATCGCGGGCTGTCGCAACCAGGCACATTCCCAATCCGACCCACGCGTTCAATAATAAAAACCCGACGCCCATCAGCAAGTTGCTGGTTATAATCGTGCCCAGCAATTTTGTCCTGGCGCGGATAAAATAACTGAACGCCAGCAGCATGTACGCAACACTGATAAAAATCTGACTGGTTATGTAATGCGCAGATCCCCAATCGCCCATAATCATCCGCAACTCCTTTGACGACATAAAAAACCACCAACAGATATGGTGGTTGGAGTTTGATAACAATCTTGAGAATTGCGCGTGGTATTCAATATATTCAACGCACTCCAACCAGCAGTTGGAGTTTTTTCTGTCCCTGCGGACACTCAAGATGGGTTATCAAGCCCAAACACAGCAAATCGCCGTATCGTCTGCATTGTATAGAGATTTCATACAAAAAGCAAGAAATAAAAAACGCGGCGACGCCGCGTTTTTTTTGTTATTCGTTATTCGTACTCGGTACTCGTGGTCCGTCATCACCCCGGCCACGCCCCGGGGTCCATGGCTCAATGGATTCCGGGTTTCGCTGCGCTCCCCCGGAATGACGATGGAATGGGAACTGCCCACGCAACTACTAACCGCCAATTGCTTCTTGCAATTTTTCTTCATTCCAGATTTCCACGCTGAACTTTTCCGCATTCGCCAGTTTGCTGCCGCCATTTTCACCTGCTATCAAAATATCAGTTTTGACGCTGACGCTGGTTTGCACCTTGGCCCCCATGCTTTCCAGAATCTCTTTTATCTCTTCGCGCGGACGCGACAGAGTTCCGGTTATCACAATTTTCTTGCCGGACACCGTTTGATTTATGATTTCAGATTTATGATTTATGATTTCAATTTCAGACAACAAATCATCAATCGCTTGTTTATTTCGTTCGTCTGCGAAAAACGAAACTATTTCTGACGCGATGACTTCGCCGATGCCGTCAAGTTTTTGCAGCCGCGCGGAATCCGCGGCGCGCAGCGCATCCAGATTTATAAATTCGCGCGCCAGAATTTTCGCCGTCGCCGATCCGATTTCCGGAATTCCAATCGCGTACAAGAACCGGTGAAAATCAACCGCGCGCCGCGCGTCAATCGCGGCGGTTAAATTGTCAAAACTCTTTTGACCGAACCCGTCCGCATTTATGATTTCCGATTTGTGATTTTTGATTTGCGCGAAAATATCAGATGGAGTTTTTATCCATCCGGATCCTAGGAAAAATTCCAATTGCCGCGGCCCCAGCCCTTCTATATCAAATCCGTGCCGCGATACAAAGTGCCGCAGGCTGGCCGAAATTTGAGCCGGACAAGACAAAGAGTTTACGCACCGGCGCGCGACCAGCCCGCTTTCCTGGACCACCGCGCTGCCGCATACAGGGCAAATCGCCGGGAAAACATATTTATCCCCGCCGCCGCGCACTGCGACTGATATCAATTGCGGGATAACATCGCCGGCCCGCTGCACCAGAACGGCATCGCCGATTCTGAAATCATTTTTTTCAATAAAGTCCGCATTATGCAGCGTCGCGCGCGACACGACGACGCCGCCGATATTAATCGGTTCCAGTTCCGCCACCGGGGTCAGGACACCCGTGCGCCCCACCTGGATCACGATATCATTCAGTTTTGTAATCGCGCGCGCCGCAGGGAATTTATACGCGATTTCCCAGCGCGGGCTGTGCGCCGTCGCGCCCAACTTTGACTGGGCCGCAATGTTGTTCACCTTGATCACCAGGCCGTCAATGTCAAAAGGAATCTCGCTGCGGATGCTGTTTATATATTCGTAATGCCGTTGGATTTCCGCGGCATTGCGGGCCAGCGCGCACCACTTGCGCGTCGTCCGGAATCCCAATTTTTCAATAAAATCAAAGAATTCGGACTGCGATTTCCAATGCGTTTCGTCCGCCGCGCCATAGGTATACGCGAATGCGCCGAGACCCCGCGCGCGCGTGATTTCCGGATTCAACTGGCGCAGACTGCCCGCCGCCGCGTTGCGCGGATTCGCAAAGTTTTCGCCGTTTTCGTTCAGGCGCAGAAATACTTCGCGCGGCATGTAAACTTCGCCGCGGATTTCAAGCCCCCCCCCAGCCTGTGGCAATTCCTGGGGGATGTCCGAAATTGTTTTTATATTTTCGGTTATGTCTTCGCCCAGCGCCCCGTTTCCGCGCGTCAATGCGCGAACCAGCACGCCGTTTTCATACCGCGCTGAAAATGCCAGGCCATCCACCTTGGGCTCTATAAAAAACTCCTGATCCCCGACGCCGGCAACCCAGTTGTTTAATTCCGATTCGTCAAAGACATCGCTGATGGACAACATCGGTATGCTGTGCGCGAATTGATTGAATCCCGATTTCAATCCGCCGCCGACGCGCCGGGCGACCGAATCGGCATCCGCGGCCAATTCCGGATATTCGTTTTCCAATGCAATTGCCGCCCGCTTGGCATCATCGTATGTCGCGTCATCAACCAGCGGAGCGTCGTTTTTATGGTACGCGTCGTCCCATTCGCGCAACTGCTTCATCAGTTCCGCATGCCGGGCGGCGTGAAATAAATCAAGTGATTTCGCCATGGGAGCAGTATAAAAAAATTAGCGGCTGCGCGCCACTATTTTTTAATTACCGCTACGCGGCAGTGGACCCCGGGTCAAGCCCGGGGTGACGACGGACGGCTGCACGCCACTATTTTTTTAATCAGTCGGATAATTTCGCGGAAATTTATCGCCGGACGGGTGTTCCAGTTTGGATTTAATCCCGCATCCTGCAACCAGCAGAAAAGTCATTAAAATCAAGATTGTTTTTTTCATATTTTTCAATGCCGCGTTATTGTAATAAACTTCATTGGTGAAATCAAGAATTTTTATGCCATTCTTTATACTTTATTATCACTTTTTTTTACCACTACCCCGTCATCCGCCTACGCTTCGCTTCGGCGTGATGCCACCCCTTCGCTTGGCGAAGGGGAATTATCCCGACTTCGTTTCAATAAGTGTTGTTTTATTGTATGGTACAGGCCAAGTAAATCCCCTTCGCCAAGCGAAGGGGTGGACGCCGCAGGCAGACGGGGTAGTGGTATATATTTTGTTATCCCTTCCTTAAATCTTATAAAAATTATATAAATAAATATAAAAATTCCTATTGCTAAGGGCTGTCTTTATTTGCTATAAATGCAAAAGTTAGAGATATATTAAGGGGCTGAAAATGATAAAAAACCGCGGAACTCTAGAGAGAGAGAGAGAGAGAGAGAGAGAGAGAGAGAGAGAGAGTAGAGTAAAAGTAAATCCAAAATTACACACGATTACGATTGGATCTATTTTGGCGGCGGTTGCCGCGCCGGGCTTGGCATCTGCTGATCTTGCCAGCACCGAATATGTCGCGGGCGCGCTGACAGACTCGGTCGCGGATTGGAATCAATCGGACAGCACCAAGAATAATTTTATTAAAAACAAACCAGACTTGGATTCCATTGCGGATAATCTGGCGCAATCACTTTACGGGGAATATGATGGTTCGTATGAAGCGTCTCTTTCTATTTCTTCCGGGGGTGAAGTGAGTAAAATAATTACTGGCCTTGCTACAATTGCCAGAACAGAACCAACTTTTCACTCCGCTGGAACCGTTGATATTTATGCTATTGGCATTACGGGGCTTTTAACGACAAATTTTTCCGGATTTGCATCCCGAGATGAGTTTGATAACCTCACATACCAAATGGCAGGGGTAACCGGCATACTATTTGATATTTCCGGAATTGTGGGGGACGGAATGGCACAACAGGCTGTCAGAGAATCAATTACCGGCCTGGCAGCCATTCTAATTAATGGGCTTGCCACAATTCAAGTCGCGACAAGTCTTACCGAGAGCGTGCCATTAATGGAGTATGCCAATATAGATGGGTATTTGGGCGGAACAGCGGACGCGGTAAGTCGCGCTTGGGGACCTGATCCGGACGAATCTGAATGATTCGGATGAACTCTGACGCAATTAAGATATCCGTGATTATGCCGGCATATAATGCGCAGGAAACTATTGCGGATTCAATTCGTTCTGTATTAAATCAGACATTTTCCGGACTGGAACTGATTATCGTCAATGATGGCAGCACGGACAAAACCGTATCAGAAATCGCGCGCCACACCGACCCGCGCATTGTTTTGATTAACAAAGAACACAGCGGGATTTCCGAATCATTAAATATCGGTATCAAACGCGCGCGCGCAAATTTAATCGCGCGGCATGACGCTGACGACATCATGCGGGCGGACCGTCTGGAAAAACAATTTCATTTCATGAACAACAATCCGGATATTGCGATTTGCAGTTCCTGGATGAATATTATCGGATCCGGCACGCTTGCCAAATCCAAGACGGAAACAGACGATTTGTTTTTTGAGTTGCAATTTGGAAATTGCATTTTTCATCCGACCACGGTTATCCGCAAAGACTTCCTGACCGCGCACAATCTGGAATACGGCGATTTCCCCGCCGCCGAAGATTACAAATTATGGTGCGATATTGCAAAGAATGGCGGCCGGCATCACTGCATTGCCGAACCGCTGACCGCATACCGCGTGTCTGACAAATCCGTATCCGCGACGCAGAAAGACATTCAATTGAAATCCATTGCGCGGATTAACGAATTATTTTTCCCAGACATTTTGACCAGCGTGATAATTCCGGCCTTTAATGTCCAGGATACTATATTTGATACAATCCAATCCGTTATAAGTCAAACGCTGTTCAATACCGAAATCATCATTGTTGACGACGGCAGCACGGACAAAACCGTATCAGAAATCGCGCGCCACACCGACCCGCGCATCAGGCTGATAAAACTGCCGCACAAGAATGCAAATGTCGCGCGCAATGCCGGAATACAGGCGGCGCGCGGCAGATATATCGCTTTCCTGGACGCCGATGATTCATGGGTGCCGGAACATTTGGAAGAATCACTGCGTGTTTTGATGCGGGATAAATCCGATGGCGTTTACGGCGACCTGGTCATCAACCAAAAACAACTTGTGCCGGCGCGATTGCCGGGGCTGGGCGAGCCTATGATAAATTTCCTTTTGCGCGTACCGTTCGTCGCCCAGACATCAACCTGGGTCATGACGGCGGACAGCGTTCGGGATATTCTCTGGGACGAACAGTTGGAACGGTATCAAGATCTGGATTTTCTGGCGCGATATCATAAAAAATACAAACTATCCATTCTGAACAAACAAACCGTTCATTATTTTCTGCATCAGAAAAAATACAAAATCAATGTGAATTCCGTTATTTCAGTCTTGGAAAAGCACAAGTCTGATATCAGCGAAAATATTCGCCGCGCGCATCTGGACGGAATTGCAAAGGGCTGCGACGATAAGAATACAACCAATTGGTGCGCTGCGGAACTTGCTAAATTGCCGCCGGAACGAACCGTGTTTTTCATGAACATCTCTAATTCCGGGGTATCCGGGGTCGTCAGATATCTTGATGAATTGCAAAAAGAACTGCAAATCCGCGGCAATGTTATCGTTCGCAGTATAAAAATAATTGTCGGGCGGGATGTGTTTTTCCGCGACAATGGAAACGAATATATAATCGGGATAAACCAAGTTCACTTTAATTTGCTGGATTCCCAGCCTGAATTCGTATGGCACATGATAAGGCATTTGTTTGATAATAAACAAAACATAATTTTGCATCTGCATACGCTGAACCTGATGGGCTTTGCGGAATTCATACGCGGCAAGTCGGGCGCGAAAATCATATCGCACCTGCATTGCATGCCTTGGAAAAGTTATTTTAATTCCAATCCTGCCAAATTTAACAAATTGTACAAAATGGCGCAGAACGGAATATGCAACGACGAATTCATTGTTGAAAACTTTGAGAAAATGTCTTACCTGAATTCCGACAAGTTAATATGCTGCACAAAAAACGGCGCGGATTTTTCAAGAAATTTATGCGGTGCCAAATCCGAATGCATTTATAATGGAATCGCAGACCGCGCGGAAAACTTTGCGCGCGAATACAAAACAAGCGGGCGGTTCAATTTGCTGTTCACGGGATCCGAAATCCCCAGCAAGGGATTGCACTTTATCGTGGAAGCCGTCGCGAAAGTCATTGCCCGCGGATACGATGTCCGTCTGGATGTCGCCGGCGCGATAAGCGGAACATATAAAAAGAAAATAGACAAATTAAATCTGCCGGTTAATATTCTGGGAACGATTGAATTTGACAAATTGTGCGAATATTATAAATCCGCGGATATCGGAATTATTGCTTCGCTGCAAGAGCAATGCTCGTACGCGGCAATTGAAATGATGTCGTTCGGATTGCCGATTATCACGACGGACATTGATGGCCTGGGCGAAATATTCGCGCCCGGCACCGCGGTAAAGATAAGCCCCGTATGGGATGAAAAACGGGGGCTGCGCGTTGATACGAATGATCTGGCGGATAAAATAATAGGGCTGATTAATGACAAAAATCAGCGCGTGAAAATTGGCGAATGCGCGCGCCGGCATTATCTGAATAATTTCACCGCAAAAACAATGGCCGATAAAATAACCGCAATCTATGACAATATTTGAGAATGCCAGCAGCGAAATAAAAACCGCCGAAAATGGCGGTGAATATTGGTGGAGATAATCGGGGTCGAACCGACGACCTCTTGCATGCCATGCAAGCGCTCTACCAACTGAGCTATATCCCCATGCGCGGTACATTATAAATGATAAATCCAATATTGCAAGCCGAAATTAAAGTCAAAAAACCGCACAAAGGCGGTTTTTATTAAAACGGCACCGGATTATCCCAATCGCGCGTTTCGCACAGCGTTTTTTCTTTACGGAATATTATCAGCAATGCGCCGACTATAATCGCCGCCGCCGCCACAATCCAGCCGACAATCGGGACGCACGCGCCGACCGTTATAATCGCGCCGAATGTCGCGACAATCGCCGCATTCGCCGCAACAGCGGCAATCGCGATTCCTGCACCGATTGCGACCGCTTCGCCTGCCTCACCAAGTCTTTCTTTTTTCAGGTTTTTCGCCGCTTCTTTCTTGATGTCTTCATACGACTTTTCCGCAGCCTGCACATACGCCTTGACCGTTGATTCCTTGCCGCAGAAAGTATCCTTGCCATAAATATGGCATATTTTATCCCTGGCTTCGTACACGGCCCATGTCTCGCGCGACATGACATCGTTCTTTGTGAATTGAAATTTTGTCGTTTTCAACTTTGCCATCTGCACATTACTGAGCGTTGTTCCGATAACCTTTGTCGTCGCAAAATTGCTTTCAGTTATAAATTCGCTGTTCTGATCCTGGCTGAATTGCTTGGCGCCGCCTTCCAGCAGGCTGGGCAGTTGCAGGCACATCATTTCAATTTCTTCCGCGCTTTTGCCTTCCTTGGCCTTTTGCGTCAATTCCAAAACGCGGGCATTCTGATTCATCTGCGCATAGTTCAATATTGATTGGGTTATGACATTTTTATACGGCTCGGCAATATTTGGAAAGCGGCCTTCTATTTTGCTGTTGCGACCGGACACCTGGGACATGTCGCGCCCATTGATGCAGGCGCTGACGCCCGGATCCGCGGTCAACAGATTTATCACGCGGTCCGCATAGCCCTGGGCATCGTCCAGCCCCGTGCGGATGCCGGCCAGCACCGCTTCGGAATCCGCAGTGTTTTTTGTATCGCCAATCCCGCGCACCATCTTGATGTACGCGTCGGTATCTATCTTTCCATCAACCACGGGAACGCTTTCCCAATTTATCATTCCGGTCAGCAAGTGCTGGTCTTTCACTTTTTGATAATTCACATTGTCTTTGCCAATCGCCGTGCTCGCAAAGTAATTGCAACTGGTCGTCGCGCCGCACAATTCAGTCATTTTATCTTGGATTGTTTTGCTGCACAGTTTCCACATTTCGTTATCAGCCGTCAGATAAATCCCGTTTATCATGTCGTCTATGTCGCTTATTGAAAAGTTCGGATTTGACCCTTTGCAAATTACTAACTTTTCCGGCGGGCACATTTTCTGGATATGCGGACGATCCAGCCCGATGCAATTGGACATGTTTTCGCCGCAGGCATTGTCGGACAACAGGCAGTCTTGAAATTCCTTCATACAGGCATCTTTGCGCATGCCTTGCAATTCCGCCAGTTTGTACTCGTAAATCTGCGGGTTTATCGTGTTGCATCTTTCTATCTGCGGCCTGCAAAACGATTCCACCATTTCCGGCCGCGCCAGGCATGCGTTCGCGTCCGCGCCGTTGATTTTTTCATTGCACGCCGTCAGTATGCACTTTTCAATTTCGCCGCCGCAGTTTTGCAATTCGTCGCTGGTCTTGGCCTGGGCCGCAAAGATAAATTCATCCCGCATCGCCGCCATCGCCGCCGGCCATACTTCGTCGCGGAATTGAACACAGTTGGCTGTTATGTGATCGCAGACCAACTTTTTGCTTTGCAGGACGGTCTGCATCGCGTTTTCGTCAGGATAAATGCAGCCCCACAAATTTTCGCCGCACGCGTCCGGCGTGTGCATGCACTTGATAAATTCAGTCGTGCATTCGCCCAGGGTGTATTTGTTGGAATCCTCGAAACTCTTCATCGCGGCGGCACGAATCGTTTTGTCTTTTTCATAGTTGGAATCGCGCAGCGCCAAATTCTGCGACGCGACGAAATTTTTATACGCGCCGCAGTCGGACGCTATTTGCGTCGCATACAGGCTTTTCGTCATCGTTATTGAATCCGCGCAATTGACGGGCAGATTTTCCATGCAGATTTCCGTGGCGGCGTTCTGGCGCCGGATGCCGGTCATGCTGGAAATGTCATCGTCATTTGACGAAGTCCGCAACGCGGCGGCCGCCTTGACCGCGGCGCGATTCTGGCGCACGGTTCCGGAATTTACGATTTCCGCATTTGCGCCGGCCGCTATGGTGTCGCTGGCAATCAATGCGGCATTCGCGTTGTCATTTATCTGATTTTTGATGCCTTGCAGTTCCGCATCCAGTTTGACTTTATCCGCGCCGCACATGCAGCGGCCGCCATTGTCGGAATCAGACATGCAGAATCCGTCCATGCATCCGAACCAATAATCCTGGCATTCTTGGGGCGCCAGCGAGTTTGTTTTCGCAACCTGTATCTTTTGCCCGTCCCCCGCGACGGAAGCGGTTGCCGCCGCGCGCGCGACAATCTTGGGCCCGCTGACCGGCGCTGAAATCCCGCGGCGCGCGTTCGTCGCAGCGAATGAAATATTTTGGAACAGCATGGTTCCGACCAGCAAACCGCAGAGTATATTTTTCAGCACGATACAATTATATCATATTTTTGACTTGATTTTAATGCCATTTTATGATATACTGCTTTTAACAACGATGCGCGCAAGGCGCGTTTTTTTTACGCCGCATTCGCGGCTTTTTTTTATGGAGCCGCCAATGGAACTGACCGTTTATGAAAATGAAAGCGAATTTGACATAACCGCCGCAAAGATAGCGCGGATACTGAACGCGCTGGGCGCGACCAGGACCCTGGCCGAATGCGAGGCCGTCGCATCAGCGTTAAATAATCTGTGCGAACAGTACGACCGCGACTGGGAAGAAATCATTCCCATGTTCGCACCGGTCGGATTCGCGTACGCCGATTCCGATTCACCGGAAATCAAAATGGCGACGCGCGTTGCAAAGGCATCGCTTAAAAAACTACTGCCCGATCGTGTGAACGGCGCGGTGCGGTTTCATCGCCAGAACGAAAACCCCAGTTGGGCTTACAATATTGGATACATCGCCGAAGTCGGCGATTTTTTATTCTACAAAGGATGATTCTATGAAATTAAAGCAGATAATTTCCGGCGGCGCGCTGGCCGGGCATCGCACTTTTATAATTTCCGGCATCGGCATTTTGACGGCCGTCGGCGCGTACCTAACCGGATTGCAAAACATATTCGAGATGCTGAACGCAATTTATCCGCTGGCCGGGATTTATTTCCTGCGCCGCGGCATGGATAACAAAAGGAGAAAAAATGGAAGTCCCAAAAAAGTTTCAGAATGAAGACGGCTCGCTGAACAATGAAATGCTGATTAAATCTTATGCCGAATTGGAAAAAAAACTGGGGGCCAGAACGGCCGACATTCCCGAAGACCCGAACGAGTACCCGGAACACGAACTGTTTTCATCGGCAGAGTTAAAGCAGCGCTTTAAGGACGCGGGGCTGTCCCGCGCCCAGGCGGAAAAAATTTATGAAATCGCGAACGAATTTTTGCAGCCGGTTCTGGAAAACATTTTTTCAACGCAATACGAATCGGAAAATTTTGCAGAGTTAAAGAAATTTTTCGGCGGCGAAGACAAAATGAATGACGCGATGCGCGAAATAAATTCTTTCGGCGAAAAATTTCTGCCGGGCGATGTGTATGAAAACTTGTCGCGGTCTGCGGAAGGAATCAAGTCCGTGTTCGCGATGATGCGATCGTCCGAACCGAAAATTGAAACCGCATCCAACACCGCGGAATCCCTGAATGACGCGGCGTTGCGAAAAATGATGGCGGATCCTAAATACTGGCGCGACCGCGACGGCGAACACATCCGGAAAATAGAATCTGGTTTCAGAAAATTATACAGTTGAAAAAAATAAAAAATAATTCGCAAAAAATGTTTTTCTCTTGCACGCGAATTTTATTTCAGATACAATGTGGTTAAGGAACAATAAAATTTGTTTCTAATGACTAAGTCCTGAAAGGAGAGAAAAATGGCATTGTTTGGAAAAAAACCTGTTGTCAAAGCCGCCGCGAAACCGGCTGCTAAACCGGCAGTAAAGAAAGTCGCCGCGAAAAAGCCGGCTGCGAAAAAAGTTGTCGCCAAAAAACCGGCGGCGAAAAAAGTCGCGGTGAAAAAACCGGTCGCAAAGAAAGTTGTTGCGAAAAAACCGGCGGTGAAAAAAGTCGCGGTGAAAAAACCGGTCACAAAGAAAGTTGTTGCGAAAAAACCGGCGGCAAAAAAAGTCGTTAAAAAATAAAAAATCGCCTTCGGGCGATTTTTTTGCATTTCTATTTGCGGAAAATCTTTGGGACCCGCGATATTTGAGAATCCGCGCGGCAACGCATAACGGACAATCAAATCAATCAGACTTCGCATACGCGAAGTTTTTTTACAACCAAAGGAAAATATAATGTCAACAAGCATAAACCAGGCCTTTGTCAAGCAGTTCGAGGCCGATGTTCATCTCGCATACCAGCAGATGGGCACAAAACTGCGCAGCACCATCCGTTCCAAAGACGGCATTGTCGGTTCCAGCACGACTTTCCAAAAAGTCGGACGCGGCACCGCCAGCACGAAAACCCGTCATGACTTGGTTCCCGTCATGAATCTGGCGCACACATCCGTTGAATGCGCCTTGCAGGATTACTATGCCGGCGACTGGGTTGACGCGTTGGACGAAATCAAAACCAACATTGACGAGCGGCGCGTCGTTGCGTCCGCGGGCGCGTACGCGCTGGGGCGCAAGACAGATGAATTGATTATCAATTCAATGGCGGCCGCCACCAACTTTGTCGGCGATTACTCTGACGGTTTGACCAAGGACGGAATTTTGTCCGCGATTGAATCGCTGAACGCGAATGACATTCCTGATGACGGGCGCAGGTTCGCCGTTGTCGGTGTGCATCAGTGGAATGAATTGCTGTCCATGGACGAATTCGTTTCCGCGGAATATGTCGGCGGCGAAACACCGCTGGTGTCTGGGTTCGAGACCAAGAAATGGCTGGGCGTCATTTGGGTTTTGCACAACGGATTGCCTGTGGACGATGACGAGCGCGACTGCTTTATGTATCACGCGTCCGCAATCGGACACGCGGTCGGCCAAGATGTCAAAACAGACATCTCGTGGGTGGGCGAACGCGCTTCGCACTTTGTCTGCAATTCCATGAGCCAAGGCAGCGTTCTGATTGACAACGAAGGCATCGTTAAAATCAAGTGCGGCGAATAAACAAGGTTTAAGGTTTGAGGTTTGGGGTTTAAGGTTATTGACAAAATTACCTTAAACCTTAAACCTCAAACCTCAAACCTTAAACTTAACCAAGGAGTTTAGCATGTTCCAAAACAAAAACCTGTCCGTCATCGCGTACGCGAACGGATTCACGCTGTGGCATTACAGTTCGCATGACAAAATGGATGCTTTGTGCTGCGACGGATTTTTCAACACTATGAAAAGCCTGATGAACGGCGGCGACATAATAATAATCTGCGGTTTGGACGACACCGCGCTGTTCAAGATAACAGACGCCGCGCCAGCCGTAAAAATAAAAAGGATTTAACATGACGCAAATTGACTTAATTTCACTGGCTTTGCTGAAACTGGGGGAAAAGCCGATTGCGGCCCTGGATGAGAATTCGGCCGCCGCAATGCTGGCCGCCGCCGTGTGGGACATGACGATTGACAATCTGACCGCCGCGCATCCTTGGAGATTCGCGACGATGAAATATGATTTGACGCGCAGCGCATCCGGCGGATTTGCAATTCCGACCGATGTCCTGCGCATTATTTCTTGTTCGGAAAGCAATTTCGAGATAATTGGAAACGAGATTTTCACCGCGGCGGAAAATATAAAAATAATCGCCATAGCGAAAAAATCCTGCGAATTTTTTCCCAGTCATTTCATCGGGGTCGCCGCGACAAAACTGGCCATGGAATTCTGCATGCCGCTGACAGGCGATCAGAATTTATTCAGAACTCTGTCCGGATTATATGAATTGGAACTGGCGAACGCCAAGTTCATTGACAGCAGCAATTCGCCGATTCGCGGCATACAAAACTTTCCGCTGATCGGCGTGCGGGGGTGAACATGGGAAAATTTATCAAGACGCAAAACTCTTTTGCAAACGGCGAGATATCGCCGGAATTTCTGGGGCGCGGCGACAACGGATTTGCGGCGTCGGGGCTGGCGCGGCTGTGCAACATGGACATCGCGGACAGCGGAGCGATTCGTCCGCGGCGCGGATTGCGGCGGCTGCACGGCGTTGCGGAAAATTCAGTGCTGGTCCCGTACTGCGCGGATGACAGCAGCAATTTTATTCTGGCATTGTCAGACGGGCATGTGGATATCTTTTCGCCGGACGGCGAATTTTATCAAAATTTGCAGACCCCTTGGAATGATGCCGAAACCCCGTCGGTGCAGTACACGCAGCGATTCGGCACTATGATTTTCACGCATGAAAATCATCCGCCGATGGTGCTGAAAAAACTGCCGGACGAATCATTTGATATCGCGCAGTTTTATTTCAGCGTGAATGACGACATGTCGCGCAATATCCCGTTCATGCGCTTTGACGATTCGCTGAATATTAAACTGACATTCGCGCAAAACGGCGCAGGCACGAACTATGCCACCATAACCGCAAGCGGTAATTTCTGGACGGCCGGAAATGTTAACGGGAATTTGACGGCGCTGGGCAAGCAGTGGATAATTTCGTCATACATTTCTCCGACGCAGATCGTCGCGTACACGAACGGCGGATGGACGACGCCAGGCACGCAGACGAGCGACTGGTCTGAATCGGCATTCAGCGCGCGCCGCGGATATCCGCGCTGCGCGACATTCCATCAGAACCGTCTGGTATTCGGCGGATCGCGCGAATGGGATGCCGGAATCTGGATGTCCAAGGTCGGCGACCACTATAATTTCAACGCTGGAACGGGATTGGATGACGAAGCGATTTTCATGACTCTGCTGGCATCCAAAAGGCAAAGAATCTGCACGGCCGTATCCTGCGACAACTTGCAGATTCTGACCACGGCCGGCGTGTGGGCGATTTCCAGCAAGCCGCTGACGCCTTCAACCATTGACATCAAGCAGCACGCCACCATCGGCACTTTCGGCGAAAAATATCTGGAACCGCAGAGCATTGAAAACTGCACCGTTTTCATCGCCGGCACAGGCGATGAATTGCGCGAACTGGTTCTGGATGACTTGCAGCAGAATTACAACGCGCGCGATTTGTGCGCGGCGGCGCGGCATTTGATGAACGGGCCGGTTGACATTTCATTTAACGGCGCGGCGAGAAAATTGTTCGTCGCGATGGCGGACGGAACCATGGCGGTCTTGAATAAAAATTCCGAAATGGGAATCTCGGGCTGGGCGCGGTATGAAACAGACGGGCAATTCAGATCCGTCGTAACCCTGGGCAATGAAACTTTTGCCATCGTGCGGCGCGGGGACGATTTCTGGCTGGAAAAATTTTCAGATGACCCGGACGAGCCGCCGTTTCAATACTCTGCATCCGGACTGCCTATGCTGGGCGGCGGGCACATGCCGGAAAAGGTCCGCATAAATAAAATCTCGGCCGTGCTGCATGAATCGGATTATCTGAAATTCACAGTTTGCGAATCAGAATCTGAACATACTTTCACGGAACCGTTTTCCGGTGCCGTGTCAGCAGTATTTCTGGGAACGAACCGCGCAGCGACATCGTCGCCGTGGGAAATTTCAGGAACCAGCGGCATGCGCGCGACAATACTTTCCATAAAAATGGAAGGCCAGTATTTAATATAAAAAACACAGGAGTGTAAAAATGGGAACAATTGTAAACGACATCCAGGAAATAATCACAAACAAAAAAGCAAACAACGCGACCAAGGCCGAGAAGTCAAAAATCTTGGCGCAGATTGCCGAAGACGAAAAAGCCAAGGCGAATCTGGTAAAGAAAGCCTTGGCCGCCCAGCGCGCCAAATACGGCGCAAGCGGCGCATCAGGGCGCAGCATGAGCGATGAAGCGGTTCTTAAAAGACTGCGCGATGAAACGGAAGAGCCTTTTCAGTCAAAACGATTGGCGAACATGGAAAAGATTTCCAAATTAAAGACGAAAAAGCCAAACTTGCTGAAATCATTCATCGCAAAGTTTGAGTCGCTGCTGGCATAATTTTTATGCTGGATTCCGCAATATCTTTTGTAAATTCTTGGAACCGGATGCTGGGGAATAAAACACCCCGGCATCATTTGCGCATACTGGAATTTCTGGTATCCGTGTGGGAAACCGCGCCGCGCCGCGGACTGCTGCTGGCGTTTCGTCATTCGGGCAAGTCAACAATCGCCGGACTGTTCGCCGCATGGGTTTTGTCCGTGCATCCGACCAGCCGGATACTGGTTTTATCCGCGGAAACAAAGTTGTCTTCGCGCATGGTTTCGCACATCAAGCATATTTTGGAAAATCATCCTGACTGCCGCGACATGCTGCCATCAGTCAAGAAAGAATGGGGCAGCAGCAAAATAACCGTCAACCGCCCGGTCGGAGTGCGCGAGCCTTCCGTCGTATGCCAAGGCATTCACGGAAATATAACCGGGCTGCGCAGCGACCTGATCATCTGCGACGATGTGGAAGTTCCCAACACCTGCAACACCGCGGCCAAGCGGGAAATTCTGCGCGAACGGCTGCGCGAATTGGACTTTATTTTATCCCCCGGCGGAACGATGATTTATATCGGAACGCCGCACGCATCTGACACTGTGTACCGCGTTTCTTGACATTGCGCCAGAGTATGTTAAAATCCCGGATATGAAAGAAAAAACCGGATTTATTTCCATACTGGGCCCGACGAACGCCGGAAAATCAACGCTGATGAACGCAATCATGGGGCGCAAGGTGTCAATCGTTTCGCACAAGGTGCAGACGACGCGGACCAATCTGCGCGCGGTCAAGATGGTCGGCGGCACCCAGATTATATTCACGGACACGCCCGGCATGTTTCGGCCTGCGCGCCGGCTGGACCGCGCGATGGTTCGCGCCGCCAGCGCCAGCATCAACGATTCCGATGCAATTCTGCTGATGATTGACGCCAAACACGGAATCACGAAAACCATTGTAGAATTAATAGAAAAAGTCAAAGATAAAACAAATGTTTTCGCGGTTGTGAACAAAGTTGACTCTGTTAAAAAAGACTTGCTGCTGCCCATCATCGCAGGGCTGTCCGAATACAATATTTTCCATGAAATATTTTTGATTTCCGCGCTGAAAAACGACGGCGTGGAAAAAATGCTGGATTCGCTGGCCGCCGTCATGCCGGAAGCGCCGCACCTGTTTCCCGCAGCCGACGCGCCGGATATTCCGGACGCGTTGTGGCTGGCGGAAATCACGCGCGAGAAAGTTTACAAATATCTGCACCAGGAACTGCCTTATGACATTTTCGTCGCGACTGAAAAAGTTGACACCGATGACGAGGGCGTTTTGGAAATTTATCAAAAAATTGTCGTCAAATCCGACAATCATAAAAAGATAGCAATCGGGCGCGGCGGCGAATTGCTGGGGCGCATCGGGACCGCGGCCCGGCACGAGATTCAGGATGAATGGGGCGTGAACGCGCGGTTGCATCTGTTCGTGCGCGTGGAGCCTGACTGGCAGGAGCGCCGCGAAAACTATGAAGATCAGGGATTGGAATTCGGCAAATGAAACTGTCGGATTTTGATTTTGACCTGCCAGAAGAATTAATTGCGATGCACCCGCTGGCCGCGCGCGACGCCAGCCGCATGCTGGTTGTGAACGATGCTTCCTATGGCCCGCCCCTTCCTTGCGGAGGGGGGAGTTTGCCTGGCGGCGCGATCCAAGATAGATATTTTTCTGATTTTATTTCGTTCATCCGGCCAGGGGATGTTGTTGTGTTCAACAATTCCCGCGTGATTCCGGCGCGGTTTGACGCCGGCGGGTTCGAGATAACCCTGCATACCGCAGCGGCAAACAATCGGTGGTGGGGCTTTTGCAAAAAGTTCAACAAACTGAACGGCGGCGATATTCTGGATATTGACGATTCCGCCAAAATAAAAGTTATTGATAAAAATGACGATTCCGGAATTTTGATAGAGTTTTTATGCGACGATGTTTTTGGCACTTTGGAGCGCGTCGGGAAAATGCCGCTGCCGCCGTATATCAAGCGCGCGGAAGAATCCGCCGACCGCGCGCGGTACCAGACCGTGTACGCCGATCCGCTGGGATCCATGGCGGCGCCCACCGCAGGATTGCACTTTACGCCGGAATTAATTTCAGCGATTGAAAATGCCGGCGCGCGCGTTGTGAATATAACGCTGCATGTCGGCGCCGGAACATGGCTGCCCGTGAAAAACGAAGACTTGTCCAAGCACAAGATGCACGGCGAATGGGGCTGCATAACCGCGGCCCAGTCAGAAATCATAAATGCGGCGAACCGCGTGATTGCCATAGGGACGACATCACTGCGTTTATTAGAGAGCGCGAATCATCAGGCCTGGTGCGGCACCACCGATATTTTCATCACGCCCGGCTATAAATTCAAGGCTGTTGACATTCTGTTGACGAATTTTCATCTGCCGAAATCAACGCTGTTCATGCTGGTGTCCGCCTTTGCCGGGGCGCCGCAGATGCGCGCGGCCTATGCGCATGCAATAGAACAAAAATACAGATTTTTCAGTTATGGCGACTGCTGCCTGCTGTTCAGAAATGATGGAGTATAATAAAAATGGCAACCAAAATTCACAGGACAAAAACCAGCGATAAAATTCAGAATCATGCCGAAAAAATCGCCAAGAAAATTTTCAGCCTGAAAAAGAAACTGGAAGAAATTGATACAAAATACCAATGCCATCTGACGCCGCAGCGGCGCGCGCAGTACCGGACTGCGGTTGAAAAATTCAATGCCGAATATGAATCATACGCCACGATGCGGGACAAGGCGTTCGAGCCGGATAAAGAATTTGATCCGCAGCAAACGATTTTATTCCGGTTCAAGCGGATGGGCGCTGCGCTGCTGCGGATGCACACGATTTATGACAAGTTAGATCGCGACTTGCGCGGACTGGTCCATGATGAAAAAATCATGCAGAAAATTATGGAAAAGAATAATTTTAAGGGAAAATAATCATGCCGTTGAAATTTAATCTTATCGCAACGGACGGCGGCGCGCGGCGCGGCAGCGTTGAAACCGCGCACGGGTCTTTTCAGACGCCCGCTTTCATGGCGGTTGGAACCGCCGCGACGGTCAAGGCGCTGACCATGGACCAGGTCGCGTCCACCGGGACGCAGGTAATTCTGGGAAACACTTACCATTTGATGATGCGGCCCGGCGGCGATTTGATTGAGAGTTTTGGCGGTCTGCATGAATTTTCCGGCTGGCACGGCCCGATACTGACCGACAGCGGCGGGTTCCAGGTAATGTCGCTGTCCGGACTGACAAAGATGAGCGAGGATGGCGTGCAATTCACTTCGCATATTGACGGCGGGGTGCGGCATTTCTTAACGCCTGAAAAATCAGTGCAGTTGCAGCATCAGTTTGATTCCAATATAACAATGGTGCTGGACGAATGCCTGCATCTGCCGGCGCCGCGCGACCGGATGGAAAAAAATGTGGAACTGGTGTCGCGGTGGGCGCGGCGATCGCGCGATGCTTTTGCTGACCGCCCGGGATATGGAATTTTCGGAATCGTGCAAGGCGCGGATCAGATTGACCTGCGCCTGCGCAGCGCGCGGCAACTGACCGACATTGGATTTGACGGATACGCAATCGGCGGGCTGGCCGTGGGTGAGCCGCAGCCGGTAATGTTTGACATGATTGCCGCAACAACGCCTGCGCTGCCCGGCGACAGGCCACGATACCTGATGGGCGTCGGAACGCCGCTGGATATTCTGGGCGCGGTCCAGCGCGGCATAGACATGTTTGACTGCGTCATGCCGACGCGCGCGGGGCGCACGGCCCAGGCATTTACAAAACACGGAACGATTAATCTGCGGAATGCAAAGTTCCGGGATTCGCATGAGTTATTGAACGAGCATTGCGGACTGACCCTGGGATACATTCATCACCTGATTAAATGCAATGAAATATTGGGCGCGACATTGCTGACCCAGCATAATCTGTACTTTTATCAAGATTTGATGCGCGGCATCCGCAAATCCATTGAACGCGGCGAGTTCCAGAAATTCCGCGATGAATTTATCGCCGACTATACGAGAATCGCATAATGACGATGGGGTATTTGTTTAGTAATGCTAATATTAAGGCCATCGTCATTGCGGGCCCCGACCCGCAATCCAGGTAATTGCTGTCAATTTTGCCAATAGCAAAATTGTGCTTTATCTTACCTGGATTCCGGCTTTCGCCGGAATGACGACTGTCAAAAAAGTGATAAAAATTATAACAGAGCGTCATATTTTATATCTCAAAAAAACGCGCTGAACGGCGCGTTTTTTTATCATGGGCAAGTCAGTGGAATGCCATCCGGATCGTCAATGACAGAGTATATTATTCCGTTTGATTTTATCTTTAATTTGCCCGGAATATTGCTCTCCACCAGATTGCCATAGTATGTCGTGCTGCCGACCCTGATTCCCAA
>JAISKV010000012.1 GCA_031260805.1 Rickettsiales bacterium | reverse complement strand
GGGGAATTCGTTGGCCTAAACAACACTTATTGAAACGAAATCTGGGCAATTCCCCTTCGCTGGCGAAGGGGTGGACGGCGTAGCCGGACGGGGTAGTGGTAAAACTAAACTCTGCACTCTGAACTCTGAAAACTAAAAAACCGGCCGATTGGCCGGTTTTTTCAATACAAGGATTTTTATTTTCTGGTCGTCGTTGCATTACGATTTTTCGCGTATGCTTCTTCGGTGTCGCCTGCAACCAGCGGGCGTTCCTTGCCATAAGAAATGGTTGAAATCCGTTTGGATTCCACGCCGTCGGCAACAATGACTTTCTTGGCCGCATTGGCACGCCGTTGACCCAAAGCCAAGTTATAATCCGTTGTTCCGCGTGCATCGCAGTTTCCGGCAATCTGAATCTTGACATCAGAATGGTTTTTCAGGTACAAAGACTGGGACAGCAGCATGTTGTTCGAATCTTTGCTGATTTCCGAAGAATCATATGCAAAGAAGACCCGTGCATCGTTCACATCGGATAATTCCTGGATGGATGAACCGCCGCAGGCAGCCAACAATCCGGCCGCGCCAGCAATAAGCGCAAAATTTGTAATTTTCATAGAAATACTCCCTTGTATTTTCGTTGCTTGTATTTTATTCTATATGAAAATATTTCCAAACGCAAGGCTTTTCTTATGAAAAATTCGGGGATTTACGATTTATATTTATCTGGTGTGAAATTTGAGTTGGGGCCGGTCGCGGCATCCGGCGACGCAACGCCCGCCCAACCGTCGGGACATGCGCCGATTCCGCCGATTCCGCCGATTGAAACAAACGCCGCCGCGAATGATTTGATGAAAAGCAGCGGGGATGCGCAGGATCTGGATGCGCTGGCGGAATTGGTAAAAAATTCCCAGAACCCGCTGCGGCAATTTGGCGGACAAACAGTCTTGTTTGCGGCGGGCCGCAACATCAAACTGACCGTGATAACCGATATGCCAGGCGCGGAAGACGATGGCAGCGGGAAAATCTTGTCAGGGCAGGGCGGGGATATTTTTGACAAGATGCTGAGTGCAATCAGCCTGGACCGCGATAACTGCCTTGTCTGCCCGCTGGTGTTCTGGCGCGCGCCGGGCGGCCGCACGCCGACTGCGGACGAACTGGCGCTGACGCAGCCATTGATAAACCGCGCGATCAGGCTGGCCGGGGCGCGCGCGATTTTAACGCTGGGCGAATTCGCAAAAACGGCAGTCCGCGCCGCCAATTATGAAAACTGCAAATTATTCTCTATCCCGCACCCGAATTATCTGATACTGAATCCTGGGGCGAAAAAGGCTGCGTGGGAAACATTGCAGGAATTGGAAAAATACTTGAACGGCGCGGAATAATTGTTTAACATGCGACCGGTTGAAAGCAAAGGAGCACTACAATCGCATACAACAAAGATAACAAGCGGGACCTGGGGCCACGCACTAATAACAAGATCTTCGCGCGCAGCGTCCAGGTGATTGACAGCGAAGGTGTAAACCGCGGCATAATGCCGACGGCGGCCGCATTGCAGATTGCGATTGACGCCGGAATGGACCTGGTGGAAATCAATGCGACAGCAATTCCGCCAATCGTAAAAATTATGGATTACGGCCGGTTTAAGTATGACCAGCAGAAAAAGGCGGCCGAGGCGCGCAAAACTCAAAAGAAAAACGAATTGCGCGAAGTCTGGCTGCGTCCGTTCATTGAAGAAAACGACTTGAACACCAAGATGAAAAAAATCTTGGAATGGCTGGCAGACGGAGAGAAAGTAAAAATTTCAATCATGATCAAGGGGCGCAAAATCGCGCTGGCGCGGTCGCGCGAAGCAGTCGCGCCGTTCTTTGACAGATTGCTGCAATTGCTGGAAGGCAAGGGTGTTCTGGAAGCCAAGTCAAAACCGGACGAAAGAACCAAGAGCATAATCGTCGCCCCGGTGAAATAACCGCCACCGCGGGATGGGAATTATTGGTGGACGCGAGAAGACTCGAACTTCCGACCCCCTCCATGTCAAGGAGATACTCTAACCAACTGAGCTACGCGTCCAACAGGGCTGTATTATAAACTTTCATTTATAAAAAATCAAATTAAAGTTTTCGTCTGCAATTATTATTGAATATGCCAGCCGCGGCTGCTATACTGCGCGCACAAGCCAAGGGTTAAACATGAAACGAAATCTTATCACACTGTTTGCAATTCCGATTATTGCCGCGCTTGGCTGCGGCGCATACATATTTGCAGAGAACAGGCATTTGGATAGAATGATTGGCCAGATGATAATGGTTGGATTTCGCGGCGATGGGGATGGGGATTTTGTCCAGGATCTTGAAATAATAAAATCTGAAATTCGCGCCGGGACCGTCGGCGGGGTAATTTTATTTAATTATGATTCCGCATTGGCGCGGGATAATCCGGGGCTGGAAAACAAATATTCTTCCAGAAATATTAAAACCACGGCCCAGGTGAAAAGATTAAACGCTGAACTGAACGCGGCGGCCGCAGGCCGGCCCAAACTGTTCATCGGCATAGATCAGGAAGGCGGAACAGGATTTATAGGGTCCGGAAAACAGAAGGGGGTCGCGCGGTTGTTAAAGCAGCATGGCTTTATTGAAACGCCGACAAATCATGATCTGGCCCGTGGAAAATCAACAGAGGCGGTTTTTGACATTGCAAAAAATCTGGGTCAAAACCTGCGGGGGCTGGGGTTTAATATTGACTTTGCGCCTGTCGTTGATGTTGATGTGAATCCAGCCAGCCCGGCAATTGGTTTTTACGGGCGCAGTTTTTCTGCAAATCCTGACATTGTCGCAGATTACGGGCTGGCATTTGCAAACGGGTTGTCGGCCGCCGGAATAGTTCCGGTGTTAAAGCACTTTCCAGGCCACGGCAGCGCGGAACAAAATTCTCATGACGGATTCACCGATGTTTCTGAAACATGGCTGGAATCAGAATTGATTCCTTATAAAAGAATAATCCCTGCAACGGATGACGCAATGGTTATGGTCGCGCATGTATTCAACAAAAATCTGGATGCCGAATATCCCGCGTCTTTGTCTGTGAAAACCATCGGCATGCTGCGCGATATGGGATTTGACGGAATTGTAATATCGGACGATATGGGCATGGGCGGCATAACAAACAATTACGGCCAGGAACAGGCGCTGGAACTGGCTATTCTGGCCGGCAACGATATTCTGTGCGTCGGCAACAACCTGGAATACAACAAATTCGCCGGCCGCGACACGCACCGGATAATAAAGAGACTTGTCCGGTCCGGAAAAATCAAGAAATCCAGAATTAGGCAATCATTCAACAAGATTATAAAATATAAAGAAAATATGAAATGAATAAAAAATACATAACGACGCCAATTTACTATCTGAACGGAGAGCCGCATATCGGGCACGCGTACACAACCGTGATGGCGGACATCCTGCGCCGAATTTTCCGCAACCGCGGGCTGGACACATTCATGACCAGCGGCGCGGACGAGCATGGACAGAAAAATCAGGAAGCATGCGAAAAAAGCGGGATATCGTTTGCAGAATACTCAAACGGATTGGTTGACAGATTCCTGACCGTGTTCAGAAATCTGGACGCCGCGCCGGACTTTTACATCCGGACTTCCATGCCCGGGCACAAAGAAATCGTCAAACAGTGGCTGGAAGCCGCGCATGACGCCGGGATCCTAATCAAGAAGAACTATACCGGGATGTACTGCGTCGGGTGCGAGCAGTTCAAGAAAGAGTCCGATTTGGATGAACGCGGATTCTGCCCGGACCATCAGAAACCGCCGGTTGAAACTGTGGAAGAAAATTATTTTCTTCCATTGGAGCCGCACCGGCAATGGCTGCGCGAATACATAAAAAACAATCCTGATTGGATCCAGCCGGCCAGTTATGCGACGGAAATATTGAACATGCTGGACGAGCCTCTGGACGACTTGAACATATCGCGGCCGAAATCGCGCGTGTCGCTGGGGATAGAGTTTCCGTTTGATACTGATTACATAACCTATATCTGGTACGACGCGCTGATTAATTACATAACTTCGTTGAAATTGAACAAGCCGGGTGAAGACGATGCGTTTTGGGACGAATCCATTCACCTTATTGGCAAAGATATTGCCAAGCCGCATTGCATTTACTGGCCGATAATGCTGCGCGTGATGGGGATAAAGCCGCCGAAACATATCTTTATCCACGCATTCTGGACGGCGGCGGGCGGCATAAAAATGTCCAAGAGTTTGGGCAATGCCGTGGTTCCCGGCGACATAACTGCGCGGTTCGGCAGCGACGCGGTGCGGTTTTATATGGCGCGCAACGCGCCGATATCGCGCGACGCGCCGATGACGCCCGATCTGGTCGCGACCGAGTATGATGTCTTGGCGAATAATTTCGGAAACCTGCAAATGCGAATCGCGAAAATGTCAGAAAAATTCGGCGCGGGCGGGGACGCGAATCTGAATGCTGAATTTTCAGAATTTATCGGCGGCGTTGAATCAGCGTTGAAAAACGCGATGGACCGCGTTGAAAATCTGGCCGGGATTCAGGCATTGGCAGAAGAAATATTGCGCACGAGCACCGCAATGAATCAGTTTATTGACAGGACCGAGCCATGGAAACTGGCCAAGGACAGTGAATCCGCCGATTTGCTGGCCGGGGTCATGAATGTCTTGAACCGCGGCGCAGCCGCATTGATGACGGCGGCAGCGCCAATCATGCCTGGATTGGCGGCGCGCGGCAACGGCGCATTGTTTCCAAAACTGGACGAAAACAAATGAGACTGGTTTTGATGTCTTGCTGCGCGCCTTGCAGCGCGGGGGCTATACGGGAATTGGCGGCAGACAATGACTTTTGCGTGCTGTTTTTCAATCCTAATATTTACCCGTTTGATGAATATCAAAAAAGACTGGATGAACAAATCAAACTGTGCGAATCGCTGGGCATTAAATATTTTGTCGGGGATTACAATCACGACGAATGGTTAAAGTGCGCGCGCGGGCTGCATGACGCGCCTGAACGCGGCGCGCGGTGCGGGCAATGCTTTCGCCACAGATTCGCGTACGGCATTAAATGGGCGGCGGAAAACGGGTACGACGCAATCGCCAGCGTCTTTGGCGTGTCGCGGCACAAATCGCAGGCGCAGGTGGATGACGCGGCGCGATGCGCAATCCGCGACGCGCAATGCGCGGTTAAGTATCTGCCGATAAAATGGGACGATGCAATTCGGCAAGAAATGCTTGCAAAAAACGATTTTTACCGGCAAAATTACTGCGGATGCGAATTTTCTAAAAGGAAACAGATATGAGCAAATGTTTTATTTTCCCCGGCCAGGGCAGCCAGGCAGTCGGCATGGGGCGCGACCTGTACGATGCGAATCCCGCGGCGCGCGCGGTGTTTGATGCTGTGAACGACGCGCTGAATATGAAACTGACCGATATTATTTTCAATGGCCCGATGGAAGATCTGACACTGACGGCAAATGTCCAGCCCGCCATATTCGCTGTGTCCATGGCAATGTGGGCTGCGGCCGGGTTCACGGCCAACAATGATGATTTTATCGCGGGGCATTCGCTGGGCGAATACAGCGCGCTGTGCGCGGCCGGCGCGATGTCAATCGCGGACACCGCGCGATTGCTGCGTCTGCGCGGCGTCGCGATGCAGGAAGCCGTACCTGTCGGAACCGGGCTGGTCGCAGTTGTTCTGGGACTGGAATTTGACGCGGTGAATCAAATCTGCGCTGACGCAGGCTGCGAAATTGCAAACGACAACGGGGCAGGGCAATTTGTTATTTCAGGGTTAAAGGAAACGGTTGAACGCGCGATGGAATTGGCGCTGGCGGCGGGGGCAAAACGAGCGATGCCGCTGGCACTCTCCGCGCCGGTGCATTGCAGGCTGCAAGAACCAACCGCGGCCAGATTGGCGGCCGCCCTGGCGGATATTGAAGTGAAGACGCCGGCCGCGAAATTCATTTCCAACCAGACTGCGGCTGTTTTAAGCGATCCGGACGGCATACGGGCGGAATTGGCATACCAAATAACGCATGGCGTGCGCTGGCGTGAGTCGGTGCAGAACATGCCCGCACTCGGCATTACCGAAACCATAGAAGTTGGCCCCGGCAGCGTATTATCCGGATTGGTAAAAAGAATAAACCCAAACTTAGAGGCGAAACATGTTTAATCTTAACGGCAAAGTGGCATTGATAACCGGCGCGACCGGCGGAATTGGCGAAGCAGTCGCGAAACAGATGGCTGCGGCCGGCGCGACTGTCATAATTACCGGCCGGAATGAAGAAAAATTGAAAAAATTAGGATACGATTACATTGCGGCCGACCTGTCCAAAGATGGTGAAGCAGATCACTTGGTCAAGGAAACAGTCGCGCGCGCGGGCAAACTGGATATTCTGATAAACAATGCCGGAATCACGATGGACACGCTGCTGATGCGGATGACCGACGCGCAGTTTGACGATGTCATCAACACCAACCTGCGCGCGACATTCCAACTGTGCCGCGCGGCGATCATGCCGCTGCTGAAAAACCGCTGGGGGCGGATTATCAATATGGCGTCAATCGTTGGCGCAATCGGCGGCCCGGGCCAGGCAAACTATGCGGCGTCCAAGGGCGCGATTCTGGCGATGACAAAATCAATCGCGGCGGAATACGGCGCCAAAGGAATAACGGCCAACGCAATCGCGCCGGGATTTATTGAAACGCCGATGACCGATGTCTTGCCGGCGCAGGTGCGGGAAAATTATCTGAAACAAATCCCGGCGGGGCGATTCGGAACGCCGGACGATGTCGCGGCGGCATGCGTATTTTTGTCCAGCGACGCGGCCGGATACATCAACGGGCAGACAATCCATATCAACGGCGGATTGGGAAGATTTTAAGCCGCGGATCTGATTGCGCGCAGCACTATCATTATCGCGGCGGGCGTAATTCCGGGGATTCGCGACAGGCCTGCGATATTTTCCGGGCGCGCCGCGTTTAATTTCTGTTGCAATTCATTGGTTAATCCCGGCAGGTCCCCATAATCCAGACTCGCCGGAATTTTTATATTTTTATCCGCGCCATACCGCGCGATTTCCCGATCCTGCATCGCGATATACCCGGCATAGAGTTTATCATTCTGATTCATGATTTCTGATTTATGATTCATGATTTTATCGCATTCTTCCTGTGATAATAATCCCAATTCAACGCCCTGCGGCCCCAGGCGCGCAATCGCGTTGTCCGCCCGCAGGCGCAGCCTGTATTCCGCGCGGGACATGAACATGCGATACGGCTCGTCAATTCCGCGCGTCGTTATATCGTCAATCAGAACCCCAATAACAGAATTCGTTCTGTCTGGAATCAACGGCGCGCCGCCAGCGGCATTCGCGCCCGCGACCAAGCCTTGGGCCGCGGCTTCTTCGTACCCGCTGGTCCCGTTGATTTGGCCGGCGAAAAACACGCCCGGAATTAATTTTGATTCCAGCGTCGCCTTTAATTGCCGCGGATCAATCGCGTCGTATTCAATCGCGTATCCGTACCGCGCGACGCGAACGGCTTCCAAGCCCGGAATCGTGCGCAGGAATGCGTCTTGGACCGCCGCGCCGAACGAAGTGGACAGACCGTTTGGATAAATCAATTCGCCGGCCGCCGTTTCCGGTTCCAGAAACACATGATGCGTTTTGTGTTCCGGAAACTTCATGACTTTGTCTTCCAGCGAAGGGCAGTACCGCGGCCCTATCCCCTGTATCGTTCCGTTATACATCGGCGCGTCCGCGATATTGTCGCGGATAATGCGATGGGTTTCTTCGGTCGTATGGGTGATAAAGCAGTTTGCAGATTTGGCGTTTGTGGTTTGTGGGTGTTCATAAAACCAATCATGCGGCTCGTCAGACGGCTGAATCTCGCATTTGGAAAAGTCAATTGAATCCGCATACAGCCGGGCAGGGGTGCCTGTTTTCAATCGCATCAACGAAAACCCGGCATCGCGCAGAATGCCGGAAATATTGGCGTCCGGCGATTGGTACGACCCGTCGTCCCGCAACCGCCCGGTCGGAATACGGTCCGCCCCGCGCGTCGCGACGCCGCCCAGGAAAGTCCCGGTTGTCAGAACGATCGCCCCGGCCCGGTACTTTCCATTTACGATTTTGTTATGCAAATCAAGCGCTTCCACACTCTCGTAAATAATTGTGAATTGTGATGTGAATTGCCGCAAAGCGTCGCGATATAAATTTCTGTCAATCTGGGCCCGCAAAGCCTGGGTCGCCGGGCCGTGCGTGGCGTTCAGCAGCCGCCAGTGGATTGCCGCATCGTCCGCGGCGCGCGGCATGATTCCGCCCAGTGCCGCCATTTCCGCAATCATTTGGGACTTGCCCGGCCCGCCCAGCGAAGGGTTGCAAGACATCGCCCCCAGATCGTCCGGCGACCTAGTAAACAGAGCCGCGGATACGCCGCGGCGCGCGGCGGCTGCGGCCGCCTCTACCCCGGCATGACCGCCGCCGATAACAATAACATCGTAATTTTGCATAAAAAATACTTTATCACGCTTGATTTTCTTTTCAAGTTGTTTATAATGGGCGGCAGATGACAACGATAATTATTTTTTAATGGACGCCGCTGCTTATGCAATATGATTGAATAGGCGGCACTTTGGCGTCTATTTTTTTATGGAGAAACCGATGTACCCGAAAACAGAACCCAAGGCGAACTTTCCAGAGTTAGAGCGCGATTTGCTGCGCGTCTGGCGAGAACTGGGTATTTTCAAGAAATCACTGGACCAGACAAAAAACGGCGCCCCGTTCAGTTTCTATGACGGGCCGCCTTTTGGCAACGGATTGCCGCATTGGGGACATCTGGGTGTCTCGGCCGTCAAAGACATGGTTTGCCGCTATCAAACTATGCGCGGACGGCTCGTCCGGCGCGAACTCGGCTGGGACTGCCACGGATTGCCGGCCGAAAACAGTGTGGAAAAAAAGCAAGGCAAACCAGCCAAGGATATTGTGGCGGACAGCGGGCTGGACGAATTCTGCCAAATGTGCCGCGCGGATGTCCAGACATACACCAATGAATGGAAGGTATTCATTGAACGGATGGGCCGTTGGGTTGATTCTGACGACAATGCCGGATACCGCACTATGGATATGAACTATATGGAATCGGTTATCTGGACGATCAAGACTTTGCATGACCGCGGATTATTATATAAAGATTACCGCGTGAACCCGTATGACTGGAAATTGGGGACTGTTTTATCTAATTCCGAGGCATCCATGGACTACCGCGATGTAGTGGATGACGCGATAACAGTATGGTTCAAGTTGGCTGACGGACGGCGGGTTCTGGCATGGACGACTACGCCTTGGACGCTGCCGGCGAACCAGGCATTGGCCATAAATCCAAAGGTCCGGTATGCGGAATTCACCGGCGACGACGGCGCGGTTTACATTGCGCGCGCAAATTACGACAATGCCGCTTTGACCAAAGTCCGTGATATAAACGCCGCGGATTTGCTTGGGCAGAACTATGCGCCGTTGTTTGATTATTACGATTGCGACAGAAAAATCATATCAGCCGATTTTGTATCCGATACCGACGGCACCGGCATTGTTCACATCGCGCCCGCATTTGGCGAAGACGATTTCTGGGCGGTTAAAAGCATAGATCCGAAATTTCCAATAATCGTGAATGTTGACGATTACGGCAACTTTGCCGGAACCGATTGGGATGGCGAAAACATATTTGACGCCAGCCCGAAAATAATCGCGCGGCTGAAAGCGGACGGACGGCTGTTCGCGCGCGAATCTTACAAGCATTCTTATCCTTATGGCGACCGGTCCAAGGAAAAACTGATTTATCGCGCGACAGATTCGTGGTATATTGATGTTTCCAAAATCCAGGACAAACTGCTGGCGAACAATGACAAGGTGTGGTGGACATCCGCCGGCGGCCGGTTCCGCAGTTGGATTGAAAACGCGCGTCCATGGGCCATATCGCGCAACCGGTTCTGGGGGACGCCGCTGCCGATTTGGGAACGGGATGGCGAGTACAAGATTTTCGGCAGCATTGCGGAAATAGAAGAATTCTTTGGCGCAAAGTTAAACGATCTGCACCGGCCGTCCTTGGACGCGCTGACACGGGACGGCTGGAAACGGATTCCGGATGTTCTGGATTGCTGGGTGGAAAGCGGATCCATGCCATGGGCGTCTTTGCATTATCCCTTCCAAAATGCGGACAGATTCGCTGCCCAGTTTCCAGCGGATTACATCATAGAAGGCCAGGATCAGACGCGCGGCTGGTTTTATTCGCTGATGGTGCTGGCGGTCGCATTGTTTGACAAGCCCGCGTTCAAGACCGTATCCGCAAACGGAATGGTGGTTGATGAAAACAAAAAGAAATTTTCCAAATCATTGAAAAATTACACCAATCCGGACGAGCAGATTGAACAATTCGGCGCGGACGCTGTGCGGCTGTTCATACTGGGCAGCGGATTTATGAAGTCCGAAGCGGTGCCGGTTGACAAGGCCGGCAAAGTGTTCAATGAACCGCTGAAAAGCATTTTATCCCCATTGTGGAGCGCGTATTACTTCTTTACCCTGTACGCCAATGCAGGAAAAATACAGTGTTCCGAGAGCGGCGTTCAAGGATCCAGCAATGTATTGGACAAATACATTTTATTGGAATTAAATTCCTTGCGCGCGGTTGTCGGCGATGCGTTGGACAATTATCAGCCGGATGCCGCGGTGCGGGAATTTGCAAAGTTCCTGGATATTCTGAACAATTGGTACATCCGTTTGTGCCGCGCGCGGTTCTGGGATGAAGACCAGTCCGCGTTTGACGCGATGCATTTCGTGCTGACTGAATTCTGCAAACTGCTGGCGCCGTTCGCGCCATTTGTCAGCGACCATATATTCCGCGGATTGACCGGACGCGAATCCGTGCATCTGGAACAATTTTCTGAACCAATGGTTCACGATTCAGACAATATCTTGGAATCTATGCGGCGCGTCCAGCAGATTGTTTCCGTTGGAAAACAATTGCGCGAGAAATACAAACTGCGCAATCGCTTGCCGCTGCGCTCGCTCACGCTGGCGCAGAGCGCAGAGTTCGGGGCGCAGGGTTCGGAATTTAACGATATTATCAAAGAAGAACTGAACATCCGGGAAATAAAATATATTGACGCGACCGAATCAGTTGCCGATTCATTTGTATACTTGCTGACGCCGAAAATCGGCGCGCGGCTGGGCAGCGCCCTGCGGGAAATAATTCCAGCGGTAAAGAATTCTCAATTCACAATCCGCGATTCGCGATTTATTGTCGGCGATTATGAATTGAATTCTGACGAGTTCGAGATGCGTCTGACCGTACGCCCCGGAATTACCGGCGCAGCGCTGCCTGACAACACCGCAGTTGTTGTTCTGGATACGAATCTGACGCCGGAATTAATTGCGACCGGTCTGGCCAATGACGCCCGTCATTTTATCCAGGAAGCGCGCAAGACCGCCGGCCTGGATGTTTCGGATCGCATAAAACTATCCGTTTCCGGCGACGCGGAACTGATTGACGCGATCAGAAATGAAGAACCCAGAATTAAAAATGATGTTCTGGCGGTTGAAATTTCATACTGTGATTCGCCGCTGGAATACGCGACAACGATTGAAGGGCTGGCGTTCTCGGCAAAGATTGAAAAATGCAATTGACGCCGGATATTTATTTTGCCTTGGTTCCGCCAACGCTGGACATGTCGCGGCGGACAGAGTTATTTTACATCAACGAATTTTCTTTCGCAGTTGCCGTAATTCTGTCCGCCCAGGCGACAGACAAGAAAGTGAATGAAATAACGCCGGGGCTGTTCGCGGTTGCCGACACGCCGGATAAAATGCTGAAACTGGGAACGGACGGGCTGAAACAGCATATCAAGGTCATTTCATTTTTTAATAACAAGGCGAATAATATTTTTGCACTTGCAAAAATATTAGCGAGCAGTGCGCAGTGCGCAGCGTCCAGCGATTGGCAGTTTGATACAAAATATCACGACCGCACGGAATTAATGAAATTGCCAGGCATCGGGCAGAAAACCGCAAATGTTATCATGAATGTCTTGTGGGGCGCGCCGAATATCGGCGTTGACACCCATGTGTTTCGCCTGTCGCACAGATTTGGATGGTCATACGCGACAACGCCGGACAAGACCGAGGCGGATTTGATAAAACTCATTCCGCCACGGTATCACAGCATGGTGAATCATGTCATGGTCCTGCACGGGCGGTATGTTTGCAAGGCAATAAATCCGCTGTGTTCAGATTGTCCTGTTGTTAAATATTGTCCTGTCCGTCGCGTATGACCGCATTGAATTTTTCGCTGATTTCGGCAATTATTTTATTCTGAACCGCAGCCAGATCAACATCGTTCATATTTGATTCCGGCTGCAACACAACCTCAAACGCTACGGATTTCTTGCCGTCCGGCAGATCAAAGACATCAAAGACGCTTGTTTCAATAATGCGGCTGTCAATGCTTTTAACAAATTCCGCGTCAAACACGGAATCAACAACGAACGCAAAGTCGCGCGTTATCAGCGGAAATTCAGCCATCGGGACCGCAGCGCCGCGCGCGTCTTCCGGAATTTCAGTCAATTCATCCGCATCAATATTATAAACGACGCCGATTGCTGTTTTTGTTTTTATGCCAAAGTTTTTTGCAACCATCGGGTGCAATTCCGCAAACCGCGCAACAACCGCGCCGTCATTGACAATCCGTCCGCATCGGAACGGATGCGCCCATTTTTCAGGCGTGTCGTCGTTTTCAACGGTTCCGCAGCACACGGCCAGCAGGTCTGCGCGGACATCATAAATATCCGATTCGCGGCCATGCCTGACCCCTGTTTTATCGCCGAATATTCCGGTGCGCGCAATGATTAACTGTTCATGCTGGGCGCCAGGCGCGTCCGCGTCAAACACTGTCCCCAACTCAAACAAATTCAGATTTGACCGGCGGAATTTATCATTGCCGGAAATTGTATCCAACATGCCGGAAACCAGCGATCCGCGCAAAGTATCAAATTGCGCGATTATCGGATTTTGTATCCGCACGGACCGGCCGCCATCCGTCAGTTTTTCTTTTTCAGAATCGCCGAAATCATAATTTACAATCTCGGCCAGTCCCCGCGCCGCAAGAATTTTTTTAACAGCCGGCGTTCTGCGCGCACCGGTAGCCGCGGTGTATACGCGATTAATGTTTAATTTATCGTATCCGTGAATCCTGATTATTTCCGAAACAATTCCGGCCGGAATCTGCACATCGTCGCGCCAGCCTGGAATTACAACAGACCAACCGCCGCCAATAACAAATCCAAGTTTTTCCAAAATTTTCAACTGTTCGTCCGCAAATAAATCAATTCCTATTAATTTTCGGAACAATGCCGGATCATACGCAATCGCGCGATGCGCCGGCACCTGGCCAAATGTTTGCAGCCCGGAAATAGTGCCGCCGCAGGCGTTCATAATAATATCCGCGGCGGACCCGGCGGCGCTCATCGTTCCGGTCCAATCTATGCCGCGCTCGAACCTATACGAAGAATCCGTTGTCAGCCCCAGTCTTTTTGCTGTTTTTCTGATTCCGACTGGCGAAAAATACGCGCTTTCCAAAATAATATTTTTCGTCGAGTCCGTCGTCATGCCGCGCGCGCCGCCCACAATTCCGGCCAGCGCCAAAATCCCATCGCCGTCTGCTATGACCAAATCATCCGCATTTAATTCATGCGTCGCACCGAACAAATCCGTGAACCTCTCTCCCGCTGCGGCGTTGCGCACGATTATATCGCCGCGGACCGCATCCGCGTCAAAGCAATGCATCGGCTGGCCCATGTCATAGCATACATAGTTCGTCGCATCAATCGGCGCGTTTTTCGGATTAATCCCGATCGCCGCCAAACGGTCCGATATCTTCTTGTCAGACGCAGCCATTTTTATATCGCGAATCTCGCACATGGTATAGACCGGGCAGGCGGCAGGGTTTTCAATAATAACCTTGCGCGCTGCGGTCATTTCTGATTTTTGATTTTTGATTTTTGATTTAAGAATGCCCAGGCCCGCGGCCGCCAGGTCGCGCGCGATTCCGCGCACTGCCAGATAATCCGGGCGGTTTGGCGTGATTCCGGCATCAAACAAGGTTTGAGGTTTGAGGTTTGAGGTGCAAGGTTTTCCAATTTCAACATCCTGTAATTCCACAATGCCAGCGTGATCATCGCCGATTCCCAGTTCGCGCGGGCTGCACATCATTCCGTTTGATTCGTATCCGCGGATTTTACCAGCCTTGATTTCCGCGCCGCCGATTTTGCATCCCGGCACAGCCAACGCAGACACCAGTCCCGCGCGCGCATTTGGCGCGCCGCATACAACCGTGCGCAGAACACCGCTGCCATCGTCAACGCGCAGCAGATGCAGATGCGTGTCCGGAATATCGCCGCATTCCACAATTTTTGCAGCAATCGGGACAGGCGTTTCCAAAATATCTTCCACTTCCAGACCGATTCGCGTCAGCGAATCGCCGATTTCAGCCGCGGATGCGTCCGTTTCCAAATAATCCTGCAACCAGTCAAGTGTCCACTTCATTTTATTATTCCCCTTTCAGCCAGCGTATATCGCCGTCATAAAATTTACGCAAATCATTCAAGCCGTCCTTTAACATGGCCAGCCTGTCCAGTCCGAATCCAAACGCGAATCCCTGATACCTTTCCGGATCCACGCCGCAATTTTTCAGCACATTCGGATGAACCATGCCCGCGCCGCCGATTTCCAGCCAGTCATTGCCTGTGCCCAGCGTCCCTGTCTTTTTATCCCACTGCAAATCGTATTCCAGCGACGGTTCGGTAAAAGGGAAATAGGACGGGCGGAACCGCAGTTTTGCATCGTCCAGATTGAAATACCGCCGCATCAGTTCGGACAAGTCCGACATTAAATCCGTCATTGTGATATTTTCGCCGACATTCAAGCCTTCCACCTGGTGAAACATCGGGCTGTGCGTCGCATCCATTTCTTTGCGGTACACGGTGCCGGGACAGAATATTTTCACCGGGACGCCCTCGGTCTCCATCGTGCGGATCTGCACCGCGGATGTCTGGGTGCGCAGAACATTGCCGCCGGCCGTCCAGAAAGTATCCTGCATGTCCCGCGCCGGATGGTGCGCCGGTGTATTCAGCGCCGTAAAGTTATGCCAGTCGTCTTCCACCTGGGGGCCTGTGCGCATGCTGTATCCCAGACTCTCAAAAATAGCGCGAAAATCGGCCTGCGCGCGCGACAACACATGCAGCCGGGCAGGGGATTGGATTTCAGCGCGCGGCGCGGCCGCGGCCGCCGCCGCATCCTGATGCTGGGTCGCCAGACCCGCCAGCATTTTTTCAGATTCCAATTCCGCCTGACGAACCTTGAACGCATCGCGCAATTCGCTGTTTTCAGCGTTCAGCGCGACGCGCGCGTCATTGTCCAGATCCCGTATCTGTTTCAGCCGCGCAGTCATGGTCCCGTTTTTACCGAAAGTGTCCGCGAACAATTTCTGCAATTCTTCCAACGATTGAATGTTTTTTATTTGATTTTTCATTATTTCACCATAAAAAATGCCGCTTAATGGCGGCATTTTATTAAATAATACAAAACATAGCCACCGAAATTTATTTATCAGTGGAAATAAATCGTTTTGCCGTTTCAACCAGCGATGCAAAGTTCGCATCCCCGGCGTACGCCATCTCGGCCAGAACCTTGCGGTCCAGCGTGATGCCGGCCTTTTTCAGCCCGTTTATGAACTGGCCGTATGTCATACCGTTGCCGCGCGCGGCCGCATTGATGCGGACAATCCACAGGCTGCGGAAATCGCGCTTGCGAACCTTGCGGTCGCGGTACGCGTACTGGCCGGCCTTTTCGCTCTTTTCGCGCGCGGCCTTGTAAGTTGAATGATGGCGCCCCAAAAATCCTTTGGCGCGATCAAGTATTTTTTTATGCTTGAATTTTACGGTTGTTCCGCGTTTTACCCTTGCCATAATTTGCCCCCTTTACTTTAATCCGTATGGGGCCAGGATTTTCGCCTGTCCGACCATGTTGTCATTCAGATACTGCGCCTTGGATCCCGCGTTGTTCGCGCGCTTGGACTTGTTCCGCAGCAGTTTTTTGTGGGCGTTTCGTGCAACCCGGATTTTGCCGGTCGCGGTCATACTTGCCCGTTTTTTCAAGTATGATTTCGTTTTAAGTTTAGGCATTTGTTGCTCCTGTTTTATATCCTGCCGGCATGCCCTGCCGGTTCGGAAGTGTCATCATTTTGACATATTTATCAGAAATTGCAAGTTTTTATTGAATATCTGGCAAACCCGTGCTAAATTGCCGGCATGAAGGCAAACGATACAAAGAAAATCATAAAAACCGCGTTAAGCATTATTATTGTGCCGGTTTTGATTCTGTATATTTTTATCGCAAAACCAGACTATAAAATATTGAACGCGGTTTCCGGAATTGTCGTGCCAGCGGGCCAGGCGGCGGCCGCCGCCGCGTCATGGCCGGTTCGCGCGATCGGGCGGCTGGCGTCAAACATCCGCGATTTGTCCCAAATCCGCCGGGAAAATAAAATTTTGCGCATCCAGTTGGACGAGGTTTTGCGCGCCCAGAACGAATGCGCGAGCGCGGTCAGCGAGAATCAAAAACTCTATAACGATCTGAATTTGACGCGGCAGTTGCCCGGCAAATCGGTGCTGGCGCGGATAATCCGCGATGATTCGGGGCTGGGCAACGACGCGTTTCAATTGGACCGCGGCGCGCATGACGGAATTGCCGCCGGCCAAGCGGTCG
This sequence comes from Rickettsiales bacterium, assembly GCA_031260805.1. GTDB lineage: Bacteria > Pseudomonadota > Alphaproteobacteria > Rs-D84 > Rs-D84 > JAISKV01. The sequence goes on along the minus strand of JAISKV010000012.1, from coordinate 73,596 downwards.
TGTCCAAGGATGGATTTTTAATCGGAATTGTTGAATCGGTTATGCCTGGGACGGCGCGCGTTCGCGGATTAAACGACCACAACACGAATATAATCGTACGGCTGGGCGGCACGGATGTATTCGGATTTCTGGGCGCGCGCCGCGAATTGGCCAATTTTAGCGAGCCTGAGTTCAAGCCGACCGCCGGAACAATGTTGTACACCAGCACGCTGAACAGCGGCATCCCGGCCAACCTGTCTGTCGGGCGTATAGAGAAGGCGTACAAGAATTCAGCCAGCATTGAATTCGGAAAAAAATGGCAAAATTGCATCGAGGCCGCGGTTATAATAAAATGATAAAAATTGTCCGCACAATCTTCCCATTTTTTTTCAGCCTGATGCTGCTGGGGCTGGGCGTCGGATTTTGGAATCCCTGCGGAATTCTATGCATGATGCCGCTTTTTTATTACCTGTTCATCCGGCCGATCAAATATTTCTGGCCTTTTGCATTGGCCGTCTGCCTGGTGCTGGATTACAGGTTCGGGACAGTCTTGTTCTGGACCGTCGCGGTATCCGCCGCGATAATGATAAACAGGATTCAGAATTATATTTCCATGCCGGATCAGAAATTGAACGGGGTTTGGATTTTTATGATTTTCTGCGGGGTGTGCTTTTTATCAATCGGGCTGGCCAATTGGTCGTTTTTCAGCGCGGCATCCGCGGCGTGGCTGACACTGTGGATCGCAGTCTGGTATGTTCCGGCAACAATTTTATGCAGCGGGATGCGCCATGATTGACTTGGAATTGGCAAAAACTTTCAACCGCCGCAGCGCGCTCTTTCTGGGGGGCGCGGCGGTGCTGACATCCGTCATCGTGCTGCGCATGCTGCAATTGCAGGTGTTCCAGTATAAAAAATACAAATCGCAATCGCTGAACAACGCGGTGCGGATCCAGCCGATTATTCCCGTTCGCGGCAAGATACTTACCCGGGACGATAAATTCATTGCCCGCGACAATCCGATTTATCAAATCTATATCATTCCGGACGAAGTGAAAAACCTGGCCGAGACACTGGAAATATTGGGCAGGCATATAAAATTATCGGCCAAGAATCTGGCAAAGATTAACCGGATAGTGGCGGTGCAGCGGGGCTTTGTCCCCGTCATGGTCAAGCGGGATCTGCCGTGGCCGGCATTCGCCGCGATTCAGAAACTGGATCTGCCCGGCGTTTACGCGCGCGGCGGATTCCGCCGGTCTTACCCGTTCGGCGAAGAATACTGCCACATCGCGGGCTATGTCGGGGAAACAGAAAATTCGCGATTCTGGCAAAGCGGCGTTTCAGGATTGGAAAAAATATTCAACCGGCAACTGGGCGGGACGGCTGGGCAGAGCGCGGTTCTGGTGAACGCTGTCGGAAAAATATCCGGCGCGGATGACAATTATTTCAATCCGGAAATTGACGGCACGGACCTGAAAACCACGCTGCACGCGCCGGCCCAGGAAAAGATGTATGAAATGCTGGCCAAGTTCAAGCCCGGCGCAGGCGTCGCGATTGATATCCAAACCGGCGAGGTTCTGGCCATCTGTTCCACGCCCGGATTTGACGCGAACAAATTTTATACTGATGCGGGCGATGAATATCTGGCCAAATTGCAGGGCGATGTCATGAAGCCTTTTATCAACAAGGCCGTTGACGGGATGTATCCGCCGGGATCAACATTCAAGATTGCAGTCGCGCTGGCCGCGCTGGAATCAGGCGCGGTGTCCCCGGCCGAAAAAATACACTGCCCCGGATACTGGGAATACGGCGGGCACCGGTATCACTGCTGGGAAAAGCACGGCCACGGCAGCGTGAACATGATTGACGCGCTGGCGCATTCGTGCGATACTTATTTTTACCAGATCGCATTGCGCGTCGGGATTGACGCAATAAAAAGCATGGCGCTGCGGCTGGGGATGACCGAGAAGTTTATGCCGGATATTTTCCCAGGCCAGCCGGCGGGCGTGCTGCCTGATAAAAAATGGAAAGAGTCCGTCATCGGTCAAAAGTGGCAGCATGGCGACACTATTATTTCCGGAATCGGCCAGGGATTTGTTTTGACAAACCCGCTGCAATTATGCGTCATGATCGCGCGCGCGGTAAGCGATCGGGCCGTTGTCCCGAAAATCATCGCTGATGGCGGGACTGAAAAGTTCGGCGAAATCGGATTGCAGCAAAAGAACATCCGGATTGTTATGGACGGATTGAGACGGGTTGTGCAGACCGGCGGCACTGCGGCGGGCGCTGGCTGGGTGCTGGGCAACATGGGCGGCAAAACCGGCACGGCCCAGGTCCGCAATATTTCAATGGCGGAACGGGATCGCGGCGTTCTTTCTAACGAGCAAATTGATTGGGCGCGGCGCAATCACGGACTGTTCGTCGGATTTGCACCTGCGGATAATCCGAGATTCGCGGTCGCGGTTATAACAGAGCATAGCGGCGGCAGCGGAAATGCTGCGCGCACTGCGGCCGAAGTGCTGAAAGTGTTGACAAAATGAGATCCAGAACCAGATACGCTTTTGCCGGAAAAACAGGGTTTGACGAAAAGTTGGCCAAGTTCCACTGGCCGCTGCTGGCCGCCATGAGCCTGGTGCTGATACTGTCCGTGCTGACGCTGTTTTCCGCAGGGCACAACGGCGATTCTTTTGGCGGATGGCGGCCGTACGCATTGGATCAACTGATAAAAATACTGGTCGGGCTGGGCGTGTTTTTCATCGCTGCATTTTCCAACATCCGCACTTGGCTGAAATCAGTGTGGACGATTTACGGCATCGCGCTGGCGCTGATAATACTGGTTACATTTGTCGGCCATACGGGGATGGGGGCGACGCGCTGGATAAACCTGGGCTTTGTTCACATCCAGCCGTCCGAGTTTATTAAAATCGCGCTGATTCTGGCATTCGCAAAATATTTTTCTTGGAAAAATTCCGTAGAATCCGGACAATTGCGGACTTACCTGATTCCGCTGGCGATACTGGGCGCGCCGCTGGTGTTTATTCTGGCCCAGCCGGATTTGGGAACAGCAATTTCCATCACCCTGGCGGGAATCGGCGTGTTCTGGGCGGCCGGCGCGCGCAGGCAATGGTTTGCAATCGCGGCCGCGCTGTTCATACTGGCCGCGCCGATCGTGTGGTTCGCAGGACTGCATGATTACCAGCGGGAACGGATTATAACATTTGTGCATCCCGACCAAGACCTGGCCGGAACCGGATACCAGATAAACCAATCCAAGATTACTTTCGGCAGTGGCGGCGTTTACGGCAAAGGATATTTGCAGGGCACCCAATCGCACATGTATTTTCTGCCTGAAAAACAGACCGATTTTATCTTTGCGATTTTCGGGGAAGAATTCGGTTTTGCCGGCGCAATGGTTCTGATTCTGATTTATTCGGCGATGACGGGAATACTGTTTTGGATATCCAAGCAGTCTAAAAACAGATTCGGGCAATTATTCTGTTTTGGATTTATGTTGAATTTTTCCATTTATTATTTTATAAACATATTCATGGTGCTGGGCCTGCTGCCGACGGTGGGGGTTCCGCTGCCGCTGATGTCTTTTGGCGGCAGCGCGCTGATATCGCTGATGCTGGGGCTGGGGATATGCCAGAATTGCAATATAAACCGGGACCAACTGCTGGCGAACAAAGGGTAAAACAATTATTAATTATTAGTTATTGTACCATGGTGCGTATTGTAAAAATTCTGCCACCACAAACAAAAGTATAATAACTAATAATTAAAAACACGGGGTGTTTTTTATGAACTTGTTAATCGTTGAATCACCGGCCAAGGCCAAAACAATTGGGAAATACCTGGGACGCGACTGGAATGTCGTGGCGTCCGTCGGCCATGTGCGCGATCTGGTGCCTGAAAACGGCAGCGTGGATCCGGACAACGACTATGCCATGAAGTGGCAGATTATGCCGGGCAAGGAAAAAGTCATAAAACAAATAACCGACGCGGTGCGGGACGCTGACGCGGTTTATCTGGCAAGCGACGCGGACCGCGAAGGGGAAGCGATTGCATGGCATCTGCTGGAAATCTTGAAGTCCAAGAAAGTTTTGGCGGGCAAGCCCGTGCACCGTATCACTTACAACGAAATTACGAAGAAAGCGGTAGAGGCGGCGATCGCCAATCCGCGCGGGATTGACACTGCGCTGGTTGACGCCTATTTTATACGGCGCGGGCTGGATTATCTTATCGGATTCGGGGTGTCGCCGCTGTTGTGGCGGCGCAACCTGGGCAAATCCGCCGGGCGCGTGCAATCGGTCGCAGTCGCGCTGGTCGTTGCAAGAGAGAAGGATATAGAGGCTTTCAAGCCTGTGGAATACTGGTCCCTGGAATCGGTTTGCAATTTTAACAGTTCAGAGTTCAAGGCGCAACTGTCTGAATTTGAGAATAATAAAATTGAAAAATTTACAATTAAAACCCAGGACGAATCGGACAAGATTTTATCCGCAATCGGCGCGCCGGTAATTCCAGCGACCGTCGCGACGGTGGAAAAAAAGAAAGTATCGCGCAAGCCGGCCGCGCCTTTCACGACATCCACGCTGCAAATGGACGCGGCGCGGAAACTGTACTTTAATTCCAAACGCACCATGTCCGTCGCGCAGAAGTTATACGAGCAGGGATTCATAACATACATGCGGACCGACAGCACCAATCTGTCCGCGGACGCGGTATCCGAAATCCGCGAATTCGTGGAAAGCGAATACGGCCGCGAATTTCTGCCGGCCGCGCCTAATATTTATATAACCAAATCCAAAAACGCCCAGGAAGCGCACGAAGCAATCCGGCCCACGCACATAAACAGCGACCGCCCCAGCGATGCGGACGAGCAGAAACTGTTTGACCTGATATTAAAGCGGACGCTGGCATGCCAGATGTCAAACGCTGAATTTGACAGCGTTGCCGTTGACATCAAGACGGCGAACGCCGTGTTCCACGCAACCGGCCAGACGCAGACTTTTGCGGGATTTCTGGCCGTGTACCAGGAAGGCCGCGACGACGACGCGGATGATGGATCGGAATCAAAACTGCCACAACTGGCCGTCGGCGATAAAATTGACATAACCGAATTGACGCCGGCCCAGCACTTTACCCAGCCGCCGGCCCGGTTCACCGAAGCGACGCTGGTGAAAAAGATGGAAGAATTGGGAATCGGCCGCCCGTCAACTTACGCGGCGATCATGGGCAAGATTGTGGACAGCGGGTACATCGCCCAGGACAAGTCGCGCCGCTTTTCGCCGACACCGGCTGGATGGGTCATAACCGCGTACCTGTCGCACTATTTCGCAGGCCTGCTGGATGTAAACTTCACAGCAAAGACCGAGGACGCGATGGATGATGTTTCCAACGGGAAACTGTCAAAAAATCCTGTTCTGGACGATTTTTGGAAACCGACCAGCAAATTGATTGATTCCGCGCGCGATATAAAGACGGCAGAAATCATTGACAACCTGAACCGCGACATGTCAACGCATATCGCGCATATCGCCGGAACCAAGTGCCCGAAATGCGGCAGCGGCGATATCATATTAAAATTGGGCAAATACGGCGCGTTCCTGTCTTGCAGCAATTATCCGCAGTGCGATTTTATTACCAAGCCTGATGCGGCGGCCGCAGCCAGCGCCGGCGACGACGATGCCGCGGCCAAGACGGGCACCGATCTGGGCGACGGAATTTTCTTCAAGATCGGGCGGTTCGGGCCGTATGTGACTGACGGAAAAAACAATGCGTCCGCCAAGAAATACACTGCGGAAACGATAACCGCCCAGATTGCGCGCGAACTGTTGGAAAACAAGGGCAAAAAATCCGAGGGCGTAGTGCTGGGCCAAAATCCCGCGACGGACAAAGACATCATTTATTACGACACCGGCAGATACGGTCCGTACATCTCGTCAAACAAAGTTAATGTTTCCGTCAAGGATCAGCCGGATTTGGCAGCCGCGATTGAATTGATAAACAATAAGAAACCGGCCGCGAAATGGAAAAAAAAATAAATGGCTTTTAACAGCAACTTTACCGACGAACTGCGCGCGCGCCTGTCAATCCTTGATGTTGTCGGCGCGGTCGTGCCGCTGACGCGCAAGGGGAATCAGTACTGGGGATACTGTCCTTTTCACAACGAAAAAACGCCTTCTTTTTCAGTGCGCGAAGATTGGGGAAAATATCATTGCTTTGGCTGCAGCGAATCCGGCGACATAATTTCATTCACGATGAAAACCAAGAATCTGGAATTCCGGGCGGCACTGGAAGAACTGGCGAAAATGGCCGGCATAAAAATGCCGGATTACAAGCCAAAGACGCAGCAGCAGATTGACAGCGAAAAATCATATCTGGAAATTCATGCGGCGGCGGCGAAAATATATTCTGAAAAATTATTCTCGCCGGATGGCGAATTCGCGCTGAACTATGTGCGCAACCGCGGCTTTACCGATGAAATGATAAAAAAGTACGGCATCGGGTACGCGCCGAAAAATAATATCGTGTCCGCCAGACTCGGCGCCGCGCCAGGGGTACAGAAGACAGGGCTTGTGCGCAGCGGGGATTACGGGCAGTACGATTTCTTTCGCGAAAAATTAATGTTTCCGATTTTTGACGAACGCGGATTTGTCGTGGCCTTTTCCGGGCGCAGCCTGGACGGATCGGAACCGAAATATATAAACACCGGCGAGACTGAATTTTTTCACAAAGGCAAAATCGTGTTCGGCCTGAACTTTGCCAAAAACGCGATACATAAAAATAACAGAAGCATTGTTGTGGAAGGACAGATTGACGCGATACAAATGCAATGCAACGGATTCGGCGAAACCGTCGCGCCGCTCGGCACCGCGCTGACCGCGGACCATCTGGCGATTTTATGCAAATCAAACCGCAATCTCGTATTCTGCTTTGACGGCGACGGCGCGGGGGCCAAGGCCGCCGCGCGCGCGGTCGGCCTGGTCATGCCGCTGATTCGCGACAATTCAGATGTGCGGTTCGCGTTTGTTTCCGGCGGCAAGGATCCGGACGACATCCTGCGCGGCCCGGACGGCGCGGCGCGCATGAAAAAAATTATTGATTCCGCGATACCGCTGGCGGATTTTATTAAAAAAGATATTGGCGACAAATTTGTGCTGGGGGTGCCGGGCGGCCAGGCCCAGGCAAAAAAATATCTGCAAAAACTGACCGAGCAAATCACGGACCCTGCGCTGCGCGCGGCGTACAGTGATGAGTTCAAGTTGTGGCGCGGCGCGCCGTTTGATAAAACGGCTGTAAAAATCCCGACGCCAGCCGTGGGCAATCTGGAACAGAAAACTTTATCGCACATAGTTTTCGCGTTTCCTGAACTGGCCGAAAAATATTACGATTTCATCAGTTCCTGCAATATCGCCGCGGCGGACGCTAAATTGAATCTATCCGCGGCGGACGCTGAAAAATTTATCGTCGTCCTGAAATTGCAAAAATATATAAAATCCTTGCAGGCTGCGCGCAGCGCGGCGCATAGCGATTTTGACGAAATAAAAAAGATTGATTCGCAAATTGCAGCCGCGAATGGAAAGTTAAACAAACTGACAGAGATGTAAATCATAAATATTGTAAACCACCCCGCCGCTTCGCGGCACCCCTCCAAGGGAGGGGAACTTGTTCTGCCACTCCAACTCGCCATTTCAACTCTAACTAATTATTGAAAAGAAAATGGCAGATATCGCCGCCCTGCATTATATAATCGCGGCCGACCAGTCTCATTTTTCCGGCTTCTTTCACTGCCATTTCGCTGCCGAGATTTATATAATCGTCCGGCGTTATTATTTCCGCGCGGATAAATCCCCGCTCGAAATCAGTATGTATCTTGCCTGCCGCCTGGGGCGCGGTCATGCCATTCGTTATCGTCCATGCGTGCGCTTCCTTGGGCCCGACAGTATAGAATGTTTGCAGGCCCAGAATTTTATATCCTGTTTTGATAACCCGGGTCAGTCCTGTTTCGGCCAATCCAAGATCTTCCAGAAACATTTGCTTTTCCGCGTCATTGTCCAGTTGCGCGATTTCTTCCTCGATCTTGCTGGAAATAACCAGGACATTTGCATCCGCCCCGAATTTCTGCACGACCGCGTCTGAAAATTTATTGCCGGCCGCGGCAGCGTCTTCATCAACATTACAAACATAAATAACAGGTTTTTCCGTCAACAGGTTAAATGTTGAAGGCTGATGGTTCAGGGTTTGTCTGGCTGGAATATTGTTTTCCAACCCGGTTTTTATACTGCGCGCGGATTCTAATAATTTTATTGCTTCCTTGTCCTGGCCGTGCGCCTTCTTTTCCAGGTTTTTTATTTGTTTTTCCAGACTTTCAAGGTCGGCCAGCATCAGTTCCGTTTCAATAATATCAATATCGTTCAGCGGATCAATAACACCGTTCACATGCACAATATCATCATTCTGGAAACACCGCACCACATGGATTATCGCATCTGTTTCCTTGATATTCGCCAAGAATTTATTGCCCAATCCTTCGCCGGATGCCGCGCCGCGCACCAGGCCCGCGATATCAACGATCTCCAATTGCGTCGGGATTATCTTTTGCGATTTGGCGACAGACGCCAGTTTCATCAGCGTTTCATCCGGGACCAAGACTTTTCCGGTATTCGGCTCTATGGTGCAGAACGGGAAATTCGCGGCCGCGGCCGCCTGGGTCGCTGTCAGCGCGTTAAACAGTGTTGATTTTCCAACATTCGGCAATCCGACTATGCCGCAATTAAAACCCATCTTTCACCCCTTGAAAATTATAATTTACGATTTATGATTTATGATTTATACTATCAGCATGAATTACCTTTGGCAAGAATTTAACATCAAAACATTTCCTGCAAATACCATCGTTTATTTGGATGGAATTTTGCGCGACGATTTATCCGACAATTCCGATCCGAATCTGCCAACGCATGTTATTTTCGTTGGCGACATTTCCGGAAATCATAAATTGGAAATTATCAACAGTCAATTTTTGACTGTAAAAATTAAAGTTAAAAAGACGGCTTTTTTGGACATTTTTATCAAAAACACCGAAAAAAATAACAATATTTCCGCAAACCTGGTTTGTTTTAACGAATCATCATTAAAAGTCGGCATAAAAGCATGTAATTTTACAAAAAACACTGAAATTTTTGTAAAAGCCAAGATTTTGGCCGGCAGCGGATCAGAAACAGATTTATTAGCGGCGGCTGAAATTGCAAAATCCGCCCCGGGCGCCAAATCTGATGTCTTTTTATCTGCAATGTGCGCGCCGGATATAAAATCGCTGCGCTTTCACCCGGCGCAGATAATTTCCAGCATTCCAGATTCAGCGCAGCACAGTGCGGATATATTTGCCGGCACGCCACAGCAAATCCAGTATTTGGGCGAAAGCGGCATGACAAATGCCGAAATAAAAGCGGTTTTGGAAGAGAGTTTTATAAATTCTTGATTTTTATCCGAAACCCTGTATAATTAAATGACTTTTGCCGGTTTAGCTCAGCTGGTAGAGCATCTGATTTGTAATCAGAGGGTCGGGGGTTCAAGTCCCTTAGCCGGCACCAAATAGAATAAAAAACAAAGGTAAGTATTATGAAATTTTTATCATCGCTCAAAGCATGGAAAAAACGCGGCAACATCAAACAGATTCGCCGTGGAAAGCAGGTCATCCTGATAGACCCTGAAAAACCAAAATTCAAGGCCAAGCAAGGATTCAAGAAATAAAAAAACGCCCAATCGGGCGTTTTTTTATCCCGGGTTTTCAACATTTATTAACATTGATTATTTATTGTTATTATTATTTTGTTTATTGCTGTTGAAAATACAAACTTTATCAACATTTTGTTATTGCCATGACTTTTCAACATTTTTTATAAAATCATCATAAATCGGCCAAAATTTTGTTAAAAACTTGTTAATTTCTTGTTTATAATTTTTATCAACAATATCAACATGTCTAATAACAATAACAACTTATAATTATTTAAGATTTTTGTTATTTTGGAAGACCAAATTTGATATAATTTACATAATGAAATTATCAGTATTGAAATCTTTGGCAAATCCCCAGAAAATATTCATGGTGCCGTATACACTGGCAATGATGAATTTTGTAATACAGTTTTTTTTGTTCATGATTATATTTTTCGGCAGCATTATTATTTTCAGGCGCGATATCGGGATAAACCCGTTGAGTTTTTTGATATCGCTGATTTGCGTGCATCTCATACTGGCATCTATTGCAAAGCGCGAGCCGCATCTGGCCACAATACTGATTGCAAAGATAAGAATGTTCAAGATAAAAATACCAAATAAACTGGATGTGTGAACGAGATGAATAATTTGGTGTCGCTCCATTTTCCGATAACTTTGATAGTGCTGGCGATTGCGGTTATCGCCTTGTTCGTGGTGCTGTCATTGTATCTGCCGCTGCTGACGCGCGTGATTTTTCCAAAATTCGGGTATCGCAAGTATTCTGACTATCTGCCGTTTTATTCGGTTATAAACGACAACCTGTCAATCAAGTTGAACAACGGGACATTTGTCCGCGGGTACAGTTTCAACGGAACCCAGGCCAGCATGCAGGATGAAACCGCGCGCGCGCAATATCTGGACCTGCGTGCCAGCTTGCTGAATCAGATAAAGGATTCCGGGATTATACTGCGCTTTTTGACTACGCGCGATTTCATGTCTGAAAAAACCGATTATGAATTCGGAAACGATGTGTTGCAGAAAATTTACAACCAGTGGAACAGCAGCGGATTGAAAATGTTCAGCAACCGGCACTTTGTGCTGATAACGGCGAACAGTCTGGATAAACTGAACCAGTACGGCGGGTTTGTTGAATCCGTCATGGCGGCGTACGGGCCGCGCGCGTGCAAGCATAATGATCCTGCGAATAATCTGGCTGTGCTGTTCGGGCGAATCTTGTCCCCGCTGTCAAAGCCGCGGCCAAAGCGGTGCGACGGAAACATCGCGGAATTGACGACGGCTGATGCTGTGGAATTCGGCCGCAGCGGGCTGGTGCGGTATTCGGCCGGCGGGTATTCCAAATATTCGGTGTTTTTGTCTTTCAAGACCGCGCCGGATTTTCTGGATGAAGAATTTTTTACAGAACTGGGCAGTTTGCAGTGCGAAATATTATCGTTCAACAATATCACGACCATGGGTTATGCCGGGGTAGAGAAAACGATAAAGCAAACCGCATCAACCACTGATTCAAGCGAGATTAAAAGCGATATTGTCGGCCAGCAACTGGCCGAAGCGGTTATCAGCATGGATGAAAATGTCAGCGGCGCGCAGAGCATGGTTTCTTATTACGCGTCGTTCCAGATATTTGCGAATTCGCCGGCAGAATTGGAAGAAAATATAAACAACTTCAAGAAGATATGCGCGAATTACGGCATAACGCCTGTGGTGGAAGATTTCGCGGCCAAGGTTTCGTTCTTTGCCCAAATTCCCGGGTTTGATAATTTCCCGCGGCAATACAAATTATTGTCGCGCACGGCCGCGCTGTCTTTCCCGATGGCGTCCGTGCCGACCGGGGTGCCGAATTCTGACTGGGGCCCCGGGCCGCTGGTCATATTCCCGACCGCCCAGGGAACGCCGTACCAGTTTCAATTCCATGTTAATGACAAGCCTGGCGCGGTCGGGCATTCAATTGTAATAGGCCCGACGGGATCCGGCAAGACGGCATTGTTTTCGTTCCTGATATCCCAGGCGCTGCGGCATCAGAAATTAAAAGCATTTTTCTTTGACCGGAATCGCGGCGCGGAAATATTCACGCTGGCGGCCGGCGGAAAATACATGACTTTCGAGGGGGAAGAAAATTCCGGATTCAATACGAAACTAAACCCGTTCAGAATGGAAGACAGCGGGAACAACCGCGCGTTTCTGCGCCGCTGGCTGGCAATGATCAGCGGCCAGACCGATGCGGGCAGCCTGGACGAGATTTCGCGCGCTGTTTCCGTCGCGTTTGATTATATTCCGGAAAATGAGAGAAGCCTGAAAAACTTGTGGAAATCGTGTTTTTCATCAGGCGGCCCGATGCGCGGCGCGCTGAAAAAATGGGTTGACGATTTGCAGTATGGCGGCGTGTTTAATGAAGAAAAAGACACTCTGGATTTGCAGTCGCGCCTGACTACTTTTGACTTTACGGAAATTTTTAGCGACCCGGTGCTGGCCCCTGCGGTTATTTCTTATATTATCCACAGAATCAACAATATGACGACTCGGCTGGGGGCGCCGTCGCTGATCATGATTGACGAAACCGCACCGATGCTGGAAAACGAAATGTTCCGCAATAACTTTATAACAGGATTGCAGGAAGGCCGCAAAAACCGCCAGGCGTACATGGCGGCGTTTCAGCGCGCGAATGTGCTGGATAAACTGGGAATTGGCGATGCGGTCCGCGGCCAGGCCCAGACAGTCATATTCTTTCGCAACCCTGCGGCCGATTTGTCCGATTACGGATATTGGAAATTAAACCCGCTGGAAATGGCGTTTATCCAGGGCAAGGCTTATCCGCAATTAAAATACGCGGTGCTGCTGTCGCGGCCGATTAACGGGGAATCGGTTATACTTCATACGGATCTGGGCGGATTGGGGCCGATGCTGAAATTGTTTGAGTCCGGCCGGCCGAATGTATTGCTGGCGGAAGATCTTTACAAGCAGTACGGCAACCAGTTTGTCGGCGAATACCTGCGCAAAACAGTTCAAGAGTAAGTTTTTAGTGAAAGAGTGAAAAAAGTGAAAAGAATTATTTGCGCCCTTTTTGTTCCGCTCGTTTATTTCACTCTAATTCCTGCCTTTGCTGAAAATGATTGCAGCGAATTCAAGATAAGCCCAGAAATAAACATGACCGCGCCGCAGTACAGCGAAAAGATAGAGCGGGGCGATTTATCCGGCGATGTAATGCATGGCAATATCCAGGCATCGTATATTGAAAAATTCGGATTGTCCGCGGCGTCAGCGCCGTTTGGCGACGGATTTTGCGTTGTATTGCGCGGATTGGATATTGAATTGGGATATACTGATTTCTTGATAAAAATAGACAAATCGCACGAACCCGGTTCTTGCGAATACAATATGGTGTTAAAGCACGAACAGGAACATCGTACCGTGTATCTGTCTGTTTTGGATGGTAAAAAGGCCGAGATAAAAAAGACCCTGGCATCGGCGGCCGATATGATTGCGCCGGCCTATGTCGCTAGATTTGACGATATAAACGGCGCGCTGGACAAGATGCAGCGCGACTTGCAGGAAAATCCGAATATAATTTTAATCAAGCAAACGATAGATGCAGATACCGAGGTTGCGAATAAGAAAATAGACACTCGCGGCGATTCCCTGCGCATGCTGAAATGCAAATAAAAACACCCCTGTAAAAATTAATTGTGTCGTACTTATTTACACCATGAACGGCAGGTTTTCAAGCGTTCCTTCGGCGACGCGGACATTCACATCTATGACCATGAACAGCGGCGGCTCGTTATTAACCTCTCTCGCGCCGTTGTATGCAAAAGGCTCTGTCGTCAGCAGGTGGCTGGTATTCACGCTTATCTTGGTAACCAGATGGTCGTCGTCCAACAGCGTGTAAATAGGCCCGATATCGCGCGGGGTGTTGTCGCCGACCTCGTGCTCGTTCTGGGGGCATCGCAGGCCGTCCAACAGCGTTTTTGTGCGGTTATCAATATCGCTGCGCGCAACGCCGACTATTTCCGGGTGCAGGATTAAAATATCCAGTTCCGCCAGCAACTTCAAGTGCGGCGTTATAATCGGGTTGAATTCAATATTCCCGACTTTTCTAGTGGTTATCGGCTGTTTGGTCGGGTTCGGAGACTGGTACTTGGTCAGATTGTTCCAAGGGCTGTGCTGGACCAGTTTTTCCAGTTGCGGATGAAACTGCATTCTGATGTCTGAAATATGCTGGGCGCGCTTTTTAGGGTTGGTCAGCAATTCTCCGAAATATAATAACTTAAACTTCATAAAATCCCCTTTTTCTCTTGCTAATTATACCATTTTTTTGCTATAAATTTCAGGTAAAAAATAAAGGTAGAAAATGTCTGTAAACAACGAATATACCGGCGATTCAATCAAAGTGTTAAAAGGGCTGGAAGCGGTCAAAAAGCGGCCCGGAATGTATATCGGCGATGTGGGCAACCGCGACGGCCTGCACCACATGATTTATGAAGTCGTCAACAACTCTATTGACGAAGCAATGGCCGGCCATGCCGACAGCGTGTATGTGTCGCTGAATTCGGACGGATCCGCGACAATCCACGACAACGGGCGCGGAATGCCTTTTGACATCAATCACGAAGAAGGCCGCAGCGCGCTGGAATTAATCATGTGCGAACTGCATGCGGGCGGCAAGTTCAATAATGATACAGACGGCGCGTACAAGGTGTCCGGCGGTCTGCACGGCGTCGGCGTTTCGGTCGTGAACGCGCTGTCTTCGTGGGTGGAAGTGCGCGTGTGGAGAAACGGCCAGGAAGCCAGAATGACATTCGCCGACGGCGTTCCGACCAGCGACTTGATTCTGACGCCGTACGCCGATGCGTCGCGCCATGGGACCGAGGTCAGTTTTCTGCCCAGCCCGACAACATTTACTTTTACAGATTTCGAGGCGGAAACGCTGGAAACTTGGCTGCGCGAGCAATCGTATCTGAACGCGAATGTCAAGATTGTGTTCGAGGATTTGCGCGGCGGCGCGACCGCACATACCGAATTTCACAGCATTGACGGGCTGAAAGGCTTTGCGTCGTATCTGGATAAGTCCAAAGAGTTGCTGACCAAAGAGCCGATTCAGATGATCCGCCAGACGGAAGATACTTATGTGGAAGTCGTGCTGGAATGGACCACCGCGTATTCCGAAACATCATTGTGCTTTACCAACAATATTCCGAACAAGGACGGCGGCACGCACTTGGCTGGATTCCGCGCAGGATTGACGCGCGCGCTGAACAAATACATTTCGGAAAAAAATATTAAAAAAGACATAACCCTGTCCGGGGAAGACTTTCGCGAAGGCCTGACCAATATCGTCAGCGTGAAGATTCCGGATCCTAAATTCGGATCCCAGACCAAGGACAAACTGGTATCCAGCGAAATCCGCCCGGTTGTGGAAAACGCGACCTATGAAATGCTGTACGAATATCTGGAAGAAAATCCGGCGGTCGGCAAGCAGGTAATTGACAAGATTCTGGAAGCGGCGACCGCGCGCGAAGCCGCCCGCCGCGCGCGCGAAATGTCGCGCAAGAAAGGCGGTCTGGATATCGCAGTGCGCCCGGACAAACTGGCTGCGTGCAGCGAAAAGGATCCGGCCAAATGCGAATTGTTTATTGTAGAAGGCGATTCCGCAGGCGGCAGCGCCAAACAGGGCAGGGACCGCAAGTTCCAGGCTATTCTGCCGCTGCGCGGAAAAATCCTGAATGTGGAAAGGGTGCGGTTTGACAAAATGCTGGCTGCGGAATCTGTCGGTACATTGATTTCCGCGATTGGCGCGGGCATCGGCAAGGATGATTTTGACATTGAAAAATTCCGTTATCACAAGGTTATAATAATGACCGACGCGGATGTTGACGGGGAACATATACAAACGCTGCTGCTGACCTTCTTTTACCGGCACATGCGCGAAGCAATCAACCGCGGGTACATTTATGTCGCGAAACCGCCGCTGTACCGGGCCCAGCGCGGCAAGCAGGAAACTTATCTGCAAAATGAAAAGCAGTACGAAGATTATCTGACGGATGCGCTGACCAATGACGGGATGCTTGTACTGCATGACGGGACGCAAATTGTCGGTGCGGACTTGAAACGAGTGCTGAATTTGTGCGCGCGCGCGAAAACGATACTTTCGCCAATGGTGTCTGTCATGCCGATACGGTTTATAGAAGCGCTGGCCTTGACCGGAATACTGACCGGCGGAACCGACTATGCGCGCGCAGAAAGGATTCTGGACAGCGGCGAGCATGAGTCCGAGCGCGGCTGGAAAATATCATATAACGGCGGAATAGTCATTGAACGAACCTTGCGCAGCGTGCGGGAACAATTTATTCTGCCCGAAGATCGCATGGACAGCGCGGAAATCCGCACTTGGCGGCGGTTTGATGGCCGTGATGAGTTGCTGAACATGTTTTCCGCGCCGGTTGAAATCCGCATGAAGACGAAATCGCAGAAAGTCGCGACAGCGGTCGCGCTGCTGGATGCGGCGTTGGAATACGCGAAAACGGGCCTGACCATACAGCGGTACAAAGGTCTGGGAGAAATGAATTACGAACAATTGTGGGAAACGACGATGGATCCGAATCACCGCGCATTGTACCAGGTGAAAATAACGGACGCGACCAAGGCGGACGAAGTGTTTTCAATGCTGATGGGCGAAGTTGTGGAACCGCGCCGCGACTTTATCGTGGCGAACGCATTAAACGCCAGTATTGATGTGTAAATTTGACTTTTGTAAAAAATACATTATAATATAGTAAAATACACTATTATAATAGTGTAAAAAACTATATTATAATGTAAAAGGGTAAAAAATGCAGTTTCTACAACGAGAAATGTCTAGTATTTTATCGGAAACAGTTAAGCAAAGACCTTTGGTTTATCTGAATGGTCCGCGGCAGGTTGGCAAGTCTTGGCTTTCCCGTAATTTTGCAAGCCCAAAAGACACGAATTTTATCAGTTTTGATTCTCCGCTTGTTTTAATGAATGCAAAATCCAGCCCCGAAGCATTTGTTCGTTCTTTGCCAAAAGACAAATTGAATGTGATAGATGAAGTTCAGATGGCGCCGGAAATTTTTATGCCGTTGAAAATTGCTGTTGATGAAGCGCGTATGCGCGGGGAATCATGGGGACAGTTTTTATTGACTGGTTCCGCTAATCTTATGGCGATCCCGGCTTTATCAGAAGCACTGGTCGGCCGTATGGCTATTCTGACGCTGTGGCAGATTTCTTCAAGCGAGTATAAGCAATCGGGGATAAATTTTATAGAAAAATTGTTTGACGATGAATTGTTTTATAAGAAATATGACAATTACGAACTTCTTGGAATAATGGCGAATTCAACTTTTCCAGAATTATCTAAACAATCGGTCCAGGCGCAGGGGGTTTTTGGTTTTGCAGAAGATTCGGTCAGCAGCAGAATAAACAGAAGCACATGGTTTGACGGCTATTTGACAACGATTTTGCAACGGGATGTAAAAACTGTCGCAAATATAAGAAAACCGGAAAATGTATTAAAACTTTTGACTGTTTTGACAATATATGCCGGCAGTATCTTGAATAATACCAATGCCGCGCGCGAATCAGAACTCCATTTTGATACCTATAACGATTATAAGTCGTTTTTGATAAATACTTTTTTGATTTATGAACTCAGGGCGTGGACCAAGCCGAATAGAATCGGAAAAATGGTATCCCGGCAATCCAAGTTGTTTTTTACGGACACGAATCTTCTGCTGTACATAATGCGCCGGGAATTAAAGGATGTATCAAATCATGACAGGCCGATGATGGGACATTTGTTTGAGAATTTTATCGCGACAGAAATAATAAAAAACAAATCATCATTGACTGGAATGGATTTGTCTTATTTCAGAACATCGGATGGCAGAGAGGTTGATTTTGTTTTAGAAAAGTACAACGGCGACACGATCGGCATAGAAGTGAAGTTGGATTCCATGCTGTCAGAAAAAGATTTCAGGGGATTAAAAGTGCTTAAATCAATGGTTGGTGAAAAATTTAAGAAAGGGGTGGTGATTTATTCCGGGAATGAAATTCTTTCTTTTGGCAATGGCATGTGGGCCGTCCCGGTATGTTATTTATGGTGGGGCTAAGATGTTTGACAGGCAATGGTTCTTTGATTTGGAAAGTCGGCTGCGCGCGGCCGGGCTGGACAGCGACAGAAAAACATTTGCTCAGATTTTGGATATGCTCTTCCATCCGCGGCGCGTCAGTCCTGATGAGTTTGCAACAGAATGCATTTATGTAATTCTGGCCGGCGGATTTTCTCAAAAGACGGCAAAAATAATTCATGGGAAAATAATTTGCAGTTTGCAGGATTCGGATTTCAGTTTTGACAGTTTGTTTGCAATTTTTCATAATAAAAATAAAATAAACGCGATTATAAAGATATGGAGCAACCGCCGGGAATATTGCGATAATTATTATTCGGCCGGCGATAAACTTCAATATCTTGCGATGCTGCCGCATATCGGGAAAATAACAGCGAATCATCTGGCGCGAAATCTGGGCGAAAATGTGTTCAAGCCAGATGTTTGGATTGTGCGGCTGGCGGACAGGTTTTTCGGCGGCGACATGGAAAAAATGTTTGCGCGTCTGGAATCTGAAACAGGCCTGCCGCGCGGATACATTGATGTCGTGCTGTGGAAGGCGTGCCAGGTCGGAATGATAGAATTAAAAGGATAAAAATATATGCTGGGTGATTATTCAATTGGAAGCGTCTTGATTTTTGCGGTTGTTGTCGCCGCATGCCTGCTGATTGATTTGTTCGCGCATCGGTCGGACAAGCCGGTGTCCGCGCGGTCCGCCGCATTATGGACGGTCTTTTGGATAATCGTGTCGCTGGGATTTGCCGGATATGTATGGGGGACGCACGGTTCCGCCGATTCTTTTGCGTTTTTATCCGGCTATGTTTTGGAAAAGGCATTGTCCATTGACAATCTTTTTGTGATGATGGCGATATTTTCTTCGTTCCATATCGCGGAAAAGTACCAGCATCGGGTTTTGTATTACGGAATTCTGGGCGCATTGCTGCTGCGTATGGGCTTTGTCGCGGCGGGCGTCGGGATTATAGAGCGGTTTGGCGATTTCGCGACCGCGGCGTTCGGGATATTCATCGTGTGGTCCGCGTTCAAGATGCTGCAAGCGACAGGAATCGGCGTGCTGGCGTACACGATGTTTATGAATCAGAAAAAGAAAAAGGCATTGCGCAATGCGGCCGCCGCGCGGGAAAAAGAAGAAACTGATTTCAGCAAACATTGGTCAACGCGGCTGTTCGGGCGGCTTTTCAAGGTGCACGGCAAAGTTGATGGGCATAAATTTTTCGTGCGCGGCGCGGCAACGCCGCTGTTTCTGTGCCTGATAACCATAGAGTTCGCCGATGTCATGTTTGCGTTTGATTCGGTTCCGGCGATTATCGCGATAACGGGCAAGCCTTTCCTGGTGTATACCAGTAATATATTCGCCATACTGGGAATGCGGTCAATGTATTTTTGTCTGGCGGCATTGAAACGGAGTCTGAAACACTTGGAAAAAGCGGTTATCGCAACACTGGTGTTTATCGGATTCAAGATGCTGGGCGAAGTGATTTTTCATACGCATATTGGGCCGGGGCTGTCATTGCTGGTTATTCTGGGACTGATGTCTGCGGGCGTGATATGGTCGCTGATGGATAAGAAAAATGACGGTAAAAATTGAAGAATCTTGGAAAAACGCGTTGAGCGCAGAGTTTGACAAGCCGTACTTTATCCAGTTGACGGATTTTGTCCGCGGCGAATATCTGGCCGGGCGCGCGGTTTACCCGGCGGCAAAGAATATTTTCGCCGCTTTTGATTTCTGCCCGTTTGACGCGGTCCGCGTTGTTATCATCGGCCAGGATCCGTATCATGAACCGGGCCAGGCGATGGGATTGTGCTTTTCCGTTCCGGACGGAATGCAATTGCCGCCCAGCCTGCAAAATATTTACAAAGAAATTTTATCGGACATCGGCCACCCCAGCATTACGCATGGCGATTTGACAAAATGGGCGAACCAAGGCGTTTTGTTGCTGAACAGCACGCTTACCGTGCAGGCGCATGCGGCGGCCAGTCATGCGGGCCGCGGTTGGGAACAGTTTACGGACGCCGTGATAAACGCGCTGTCGGCGCGAACAGGATTGGTTTACATGCTGTGGGGATCTTACGCCCAGCGCAAAGCGGGGTTTGTGAACGCGGCGGAAAACTTGGTGTTAAAATCACCGCATCCATCCCCGTTGTCCGCGCACCGCGGATTTCTGGGAAACCATCACTTTTCGGCGGCTAATAAATATCTTGTATCCCGCGGTGGTACAGGGATTGAATGGTAAGGTTTTAGGTGTGAGGTTTAAGGTTTAAGGTAAATATGCCGACAACCTAAAACCTTAACCAAGCGCGCTGGTGATTTGTTCCTGCATCTCAAATGTGCCGAACACGACCCAGCCAATTACGACAGACACCAGCAATATCCCGATTGAATTCATGCTGGATGAAATATTTGTCATTCTGCGCACCGCATCGTCCAGGTAAGTATTTGCAATTCCTGATAAATTTTTATCAAAATCCGTCATGTCCGCGTATATTTCCAAATCCCCGATAATATCGCTGTTCGGAAAATTCGCGCCGGTTTTCGCCAGGGACTTTCCCAAATTGTCGCCGTTCGTCAGATATTGGTAAGTCTGGAACAGGATATTGCGCAAATACGGGCTGCTATGGTTCGCCAGCAGTTTTACCGCGTCCGTCAGATTGCCGCCCGATTCCACAATCGCGGCCAGCGACATCAGCCATCCGGCCGATACTGATATTTTATATACATTCCAAGGCGGCAGATTATCAAACCGCGCGCGCAGCCGCCCGGACCAGTTTGCCAGCGACAGCCAGATAATCCCGATTGCAATCAAAATGAATCCGGTGAAATACGGCCAGTAATCCTTGGCGAAGTTTGACACGCCGACCAGCGTCTTGGCGATGCCGCGCCATGCGATGTCGCCGCCGGCCGCCTCGGTCAATGGCGGAACCAGATAAATGCCGACCATAATGATGATTCCGATTGTCATTGCCAGCAGAAACAGCGGATACGCAGCCGCGCCCAGCAATGATGATTTAATCTTGGCGCCGCCGATTCCGACCCGGACCAGGTTTTCCAGCGCGACGGACAATTTGGAAACATCGCCCAGCGTCAGCATTAAAACTTCGTTCAATGGAACCCAGTCGGCCACGGCATCGGCGAAAGACTTGCCGGATTCCAGTCCGTTTGACCAATCGCGGACAGCCATGGCAAACGGCTCGTCCGGCTTTTTCCCGCCGGCCGATTCAATGTCGTAAATCCGCTGCAACGCGTCCATCAGGGTAAAGTTGTTTTGCAGCAATGAAGACAACTTGCGATACAGCGCGAACCGCCGCGTTGAATTAAAGCGGAAATTGGTTTTTGCATAAAATAAATTTATTTTATTCATAGAGTTTAGAGTGTAGAGTTTAGAGTTTAGAGTTTAGATTCCTTGCCCTTAACAATTGTTTTTGTCGTAGAAGTTAATATCTTTATAATTTCAATACAATCATCTGATAATGACTTGAATTGCTTGTTTGTAATGTATTCGGAATCATTTAATAATTCCAACCAATATAATGTTTCATCTGCTTCTTTTAATGCGATATAAATTTTATTTATAAAATCTTTTTTGCTTATTGCTGCCCGTGATTCGGAAAGATTAGCCCCGATGCTTGTTCCGCTGCGTAGTATCTGAGCGGATAATATATATTCTTGCTTTGCTTCTTTCAGATGCTTAAATAATTTTATCATGCGGAGTGCGAATTTTTTACTTTTAATTCTTGCAATACTTTCAGCCATATCTAAACTCTAAACTCTGCACTCTAAACTCTGTTAATAAACCCATGGCTGGTCCAGGAATCCGACCCAGCGTTTCATTTCTTCAATACTTATGATTCCGCGCAGCATCAGTTCGCAGGCGGCTTCTTTCAGCGTCCGCCCGTCCAGTTCTTCCAGCCAGTATTTGACCGCGTCAAAAGCCTGGCCGTTCAGGGCCATGTTCAGGAATTCCGTGTCCGTTATAATAATTTCGCCGGCCTTGATTCGTCCGATTGTTCCGGTCTTGCCGCAGTACTCGCACCCGTCGCCAGTTATATAAATCTGTTTCAGCCCCAGTTCGCCGAATGCCGCCAGCGCGCGGTTATAAGAATCATGCCCCGGATGATCAATCAGCCGCTTTCTGCAATGCGGGCAAACCTGCTTGAACAAGCGCATGGAAATCAGGCCGCGCATCATTGTTTCGTCTTTCAACTTGAACGATTCCACGCCCATGTCCAGCAAGCGGGTCAGCGCGGTCATCGCGCTGTTTGCGTGCAGCGTCGTCCAAACATTGTGCCCGGACAACGCGCCTTTTAATGTCAGTTGCGCGGCGGACAGAGTGCGGATTTCCCCCACCATCAGCGTATCAGGATCGGATCGCAATGCGGATGCCAGGGCCTCGGTAAACTTGTCGTCGCGCTGTTCTTCGTTCGTTGCGTTGGTTACGGGAATCTGGTGCGCACCGGGGATTTTCTGTTCCGCCGGATCTTCCACCGTTATCAGATTGATGTTGTAATTATGCTCTTTCAACATGGCGGTCATGTTGTGGAACAAAGTTGTTGACTTACCGGAACTGGTCGGCCCCGCGACGATAACCAGGCCTGTCGGATAGGCGCGCAGCCGCGCAAGCATTCTGCGCTCGTACTCGCCAAATTCTTGCTCTGCCTTGACATCGCTGGACGGGTTGTCGTACAGAATCCGCATGACGACATACCGCGATCCAAATGCAATAGGGTTGAATTGCACGCGGACGCCCAGAATTCCGGTCGGCATGAACAAGTCTTTGGTCCCGCGCAAGGGCGTGCGGCCGTCCTTTTGCGCGGACTGGTATTCGTTCTGGGCATAATTGGATCCGGATATGTCCGCGGACGCAAAGGCGGCGCGAACCAGTGATTCGCCCCACGCCGCGCTCTGTTCCAGAACCGGGCTGATATCGCCGTTCATTCGAAACGAGATTGTCGTCTGGTCGGCGACTTCAATGTGAATGTCCGATACTTTCTGCGCCGCGGCGCGCGCGATTATGTCAACCAGGTCTTTTTGCGTCTGGTTGTCAAAGTCCCGTCCGGCCGTCGTTTCGCCGGCCGCGCCGGTTTTATGAAACTTGTAAATCCCGGACAGAAATCCCAAATCCGCGTACAGCGGGCGCTTTACCCGGACATTTTCGCGCCGCAGCAATTCAACAAACGCCAGCACGCGCCCGTCGTACGCATGCGTGCGCGATATGACCAGTTCGCCGCCGGAAAAGTATGCCAGCATGTTGCGCACATCATCGCTTATCTCGAACCGGCCATTCGCCGCGGTCAGCAGTTTGTTTCCGCTGCCGAACAGATATTCCAAAATATCTTTGGGTGCGGCGGATGCCAGGCTGCGCGGCACGGAATCTTCCTGAAAAAATGGTTGTTGCGCGTGGGCCATTATTTTTCCAAATTCAAGACTTCATAAGTATCGCCGTTGTCAAACACGATGCCTTCATCCAATGACAGCGATACGATTTTATATCCGTCCAGATCGCGGCCGACCCAAACTTTCTTTTTTTGATTGTTGATTTTGTCTTCCAGCGTCGCCTGCAATTGATTTCCCGCGCCGATGATTTCAACCAGTCTGTATTTTTTGCTGATTTCTGTCGTCTCTGGTTCGGCCGGCTTGGATTTTTCAGACTTGGCGGCCGGGGCGGGTTCCGAAGCGCGCTGGGCCAGTCTTTCTTTTTCCTGTTCCAGTTTTGCTTTTTCAGATTCCAGCCTTTGCCGTTCTGCTTCCAATGCGGCCGCCTGCTCGTCCGCGCGCCCGGACAGGGATTCCATCTCTAACTGAACTTTCAGCCTGTCATTTTCCAACCGGTTCAGGTCCAGGTCCAGTTGGGCGCGCTCTTTCTGCAACTGCATCAGAATCTTGTCCTGTTCAAGGGTCACAATCTGCTCGAACATGCTGCCGGCAGGATCAAATTCCGATACCGCGGCGGCGCCGGGATCTTCTTCAAGCGCAAATGCGTTGAATGAAAACAAGAAGGTAAAAACGGCAAACATTTTCACTTTTAACTTTTTACTTTTAACTTTATTTAACATAGACAATCACCTCATAGTTCCAGGTTTTCTTGCGCAGATCCCAAGAAATATTTTTCACAGCCAATCCGTCAAAATCCGAAAAGATTTTTATAAATTCGCCGGGCGTCAGTTTGGAATCCGCCGTCGCGATTACAAAATTTGCAAATTCCGGCCGTTCGCCCGTGCCGTATTTTTCAGCGTCATTGCGAACCATGACATCGCCGCGCAATGATTGGAACCGGCTGTTTATTTCGCGCGACACCGATTCCGCGTCCAATTCGTTCAGTCCGGAATAAACGGGAATTTCAGGCAGATTCACGCGGATTTCCAACTTTGATTCGGACAGTTCGCTGACCGAGGCCCCAGTCAGCACCGTGTCGCCGATCTGATAGAATTCGCCCAAAGTCCCGTAATCGCGGACCAGCGTTGCCGTCGCGATTCTGCCGTCGCAGGTCGCGCCCGTCTGACGCCATCCAGGAATCTGCTGCATCAGATATCCGATTGCTTTCCAGCAGGTCGCGACAGTTTCATCTGGTATCTGCAAATTGTCAAACGGGCGGATGACCGGCGCAGGCTGCTTTTTCACAATTCCCATCGCGTCGTCCAGTTCGCGATCGCGCAGTTCAATGCGGCGCTTGTATTCCGCGGCCAGTTCGGCGTCCACCTTGGCGATATTGCGCGGGGACGAAATCATTTTCATAATAGGTTCTTGCAGAAAATGCCATGCCCCGAACAGCAGCGCGAATAAAATCAGAATTCCGGCCAGATTTATCTTGAACCGGCTGATGCTGCGCAGTTGATATTTTCCGGTTAAAAAATCAGCCGCCAGCGCAGCGCCGGCCTTGGGCGCGCGCCAATTGTCAGGCGCGTACAGCGCGCCCCAGTCGGGCAGTTCCAACAGTTTCCAGTACCGGCTTTTCGCGGCCGGTTCTGACTCTAAAAATTCGTCAACGATAATTACATTGTTTCGCGCGGCTGTAATCCAAAATCCGCCGCCGATGGAAAATGCGGCCAGGTATGAAGACGAAGGTATTTTTGCCATGACATCCGGCGCAGCCGCGGCAACGCCCATGCCGAAACCGGATTTGCGGCGCGCGACGCCGACCAGATTTTTGTATTCAACGAACGCGTTTGCGCGCGAATCCAGGCTTTTTGCATACTGGCGGGCATTTTTTGACGCCGGAACAGGCTGCCAAAACATGTCAATGGCGTATTTCTTTTTATTGATGATGATTGCGCGCGATGCCAAAAAACTCCCTCTCGGCGAATTATAGCATAAAAGGGAAATGTTAAGAAAGTGAAAAGTGGAGGTGAAGGTGCAGGTGAAGGTGGGGGCGATGACCTACACTTTCACCTTCACCTGCACCTATTAAAAAAACCGGCCAGGGCCGGTTTTTTTAATAGGTGCTGCCGTACATGGTCGTGTTGTCCGCAGGCGCGGCGTAATCCGCGCCGCCCGCTTCCGTGCGGGTTATTATATTCATGACATCGGGGCATTTGTAAATATTCGCATTCAGAACGAATGCCCGTTCAGGCCCGAACACCGCCCATGAATTCGGACGCGTGCGCTGGGATGTTATCCAATACGCGTTTCCTTTGCGCGCCTGGTCCGCGATTCTGTTTTCCAAGTACCGCTGGGCGTCTTCGGCGTCATAGACAGACACTTCGGATTCCAATTTGTACAGGTATTGGCAGCCAACCGGCTCGTCGTTCAACTTGACCAGATTCTCGCTGCCGTTTTCGTTTTTTATCATGCCGCTGCACGCGGAAACCAGCAGCGCCAGAAAAAGTATTTTCTTCATAATTAAATCCTTTGCATTTGATTAAATTATATCATAATTTTCAGGATTGCTGAACAACTTTCTTAACGCCAGGTTGTTCAGGCCGTGGCTGCCCTTGACGGATGTCAGTTTTCCGTAAACTTGTCCGCCGGCCGTCGCCATGTCGCCGATGGCGTCAATGATTTTGTGCCGCACGAATTCATCCGGCCAACGCAGTCTGTTCAGCGTCCCGTCGCCCGCAGCGTTCAGCACGATTACATTGTTTTCATTCGCGCCCAGCCCCATGCCGCGCGCTTTCAGATATTCCCATTCGCTGATGCGGCCGAAAGTCCGCGCGCTGGCAAAATTTTTAACAAAATCTTTTTTTGATTTTTCGGAATAGTCCAATAGAAATTCCGCGCTTTGCCGTCCGATGATTTTATCCGGATAATCCAGAGTGGCGTTGATGCATAATCCGCGCGGGTCAGGGGATAATTTTACAAATCCGTCTTCGCGCCGCCCATTGGCCAGATTGTAAAAAAACAATTTCATCCTGCGGATTAATGGCAGTTTTCTGATAAGTTCCCTCCGATGCGCGATAACTTCCCGCTTTACAATTATTTTTTTTGCCGGAAACGAGTTTTGGAATTTTTGCAGTTTTTTTATAAATTCAGCCGCGCTGCCGTCCAATATCGGCGTTTCCGGCCCGTCAATATCAATCGCGGCGGAATAAATTCCGCAAACGGACAGTGCGGCCATCAAATGCTCTATGGTCTGAACGCAGTCCGGGCATTCCCCGATGATAGTATTTTGCAGCGCGGTATTGTAAACATTGCTGTAAACCGCCGGCATCGGCCGCGCATCCTGCAAATCGGTCCGCCGAAAGAAAATCCCGGCGCGCGACTGCGAATAAATGCGCAGATTTGCCGCGCGCCCGGAATGCACGCCGATTCCGGTAATTTTGACTTCGTTTTTCATTTTTTCAACTTTTTGTTCATCCAGTCGTAGAAATCAGCACCAATTGAAATGCCGAGCGGCAAGAACTTGATTTTCTTGCCGATGTTGTTCGGGAATTTTACCCAGTCTTTTTCAGTGCAGATAAGTTTTGCGTCGTACCGGCGCGCGACCGCAAACAAATTCACAAAGTCCGATTTGGAATACTGATGATGATCCGGAAATGATATTGATTCAATCAGCCGCGCGCCGGACAGTTGCCGCACGCTGTTAAAGAATTTTTCCGGATACCCGATTCCGGCAAAAGCAACAACTTTGCCTGTGTATCCCGGATCTTCAATATATTTTCGCGCGTAAAACACCGGGCGGCGCAGAATCTTGGCCAGCCGCAGCAATCTGCCGGTTTGATAATTCGGGTTCGGCGATTGAATTAAAATAATCGCGTCCGCGCGCAGAAGCCCGGGCAGCAGCGGCTCGCGCAGAGGTCCCGCTGGCAGGCACAGGCCGTTCCCGATTCCCAGCGATTCGTCAAAAACCAGAATGGATAATTTCTTGGGAATTGTAGGGTTCTGAAATCCGTCGTCCAGAATAATGGCGTTTTCATCCGCCCTGGAATTTATCAGACAAATACTCTCGCTGCGATTGCCTACATAAACAGGCAAACCGGTTGCGGACAGCATTTTGGCCTCGTCCCCTATATCCGCCGCGGTATCTGATTGGGTCGCGCGATGCCCGTCCGTTATTCTGCCGCCGTACCCGCGCATGACAACGGCCGCATTAATTCTGGTTGCCAGTTCGCGAACAATCGGTGTTTTCCCAACGCCGCCTGCCCAAATCGCACCAACGCAAATTACGGCCTTTTTGGAAGTTTTTGATGAAAAACACCGAAAAATGAAAACGAAATAAAACCCGATTAAATACAGAATAGAAAACGGCCATAGCAGGCAGGATAAAAGACTTTTGCGAAGAAACCATTTCGGGGTTTTCACTTTATTTTTTAACCTTTAATTCGCCGCGTTCCAGTTTTGGCAGTCCGAATTTTGCGTCCAAGTCCTGGATTTGCTTTACCATAAATTCTTCAACAAAAATTTGCATTTCTTCACGGTTCTGCTTGGTTATGATAATCGGGTCCGACACAACGCATTCCATCCGCGAAAAAGGCGTCGCGACCATGTACTTGTCCCATTTTTTCCAGAACACAATCGGCCGCGATGCGGCAAAGCAGCACGATATGACCGGCGCGCCCGACATTGACGCGAAATACAGCGCGCCGTCGTTCAGACGCATGCGCGGCCCCTTGGGGCCATCCGGCGACAGCGCGACAACAAAACCGTCGCGCAGCACTTGCAGCCCCTGGCGCAATGCGGATACCGCGCCGGCCCGCGCCGTGGATCCGAAAATTGGACGCAGCCCGAACATGCGCATTAATTTCGCCATGATTTTGCCATCCTTGTGCTTGGAAGAAATTGCGAATCCGCGAAGACGGTATCTGCGAATCATCGGGGCCAGCATCATGCTGCGCCCGTGCCAGAATACGAAAACCGCGGGCTTACGCGCGTATTGCTTGAAAATTGTAGCATTTTTGACATGAACGCGGCAGGTAAAGTATACTAGATTAATGAATAAATAGAATATCGTCGCGGCCAGCCATTGCATGACGCCCAATCCCATGATGTGCTTGTTTATCCATTTCCAAGTTTTTTTCAATGCTTTTGTGATAATCATGTTTTAAGTCCTTTGATGAAATTATATAAGGAATTTTCTGGAATTGCAAGAATTGGTATAAAAACTTGACATTTGTGATATCTGGTGTATAATTCGGCCATTATCGCGGGGTAGAGCAGCCCGGTAGCTCGTCAGGCTCATAACCTGAAGGTCAGCGGTTCAAATCCGTTCCCCGCAACCACAATTTTTCGCTAATGACCCCGCACTTGATGCGGGGGAGTTTGAGAAAAATTAGTGTCTCGGCCGCGGCGCACAAAGTGCGACGGGACGGGCTGACCGAGACAGTTCTCAATTCATTCAAGCCCGACAACCAGATTAAAAGCCCGAATCTCGGGCTTTTTTTATTATAAATTTATAACGCGTCGCAGACGAAAATAATGGTGCCCGCAGGCAGAATCGGACTGCCGTCTTGTCCTTACCAAGGACATGTTCTACCATTATACTATGCGGGCATTGGTTCAGACTATACTGGTAAGCAATGATTATAACTGCAAATTTATTATTTGCAATATAAAAAATATTCTGTATAATATGCAATGCATGCGCGATGACGCGATTAACGACCGCCGAGCAATGCAAAAAAAGTCCAAGCGACAAATCAGGGTGGCACCGCGGACAGATTTCCGCCCCTGCAAGTAATCTGTTTAACCAAAGGTGCAAATATGATCCAACATACAAAAATCAGCGAACTGAAATCCATGATTGGGCAGACTGCCACTATCATCGGATTTTCCTATATAATGCGCAAGCAGTCATCGGTCGCATTTGTCATTGTGCGCGACATCAGCGGCCAGGTGCAGGTTGTTTTCGAGAAATCAAATGCGGCCGCGTTTGATACTGTTCGGGATCTGACGGCAGAATCCAACATTAAAATAACCGGTCTGGTTAAAGAAGCCCCGAATGTCAAGGGCGGCATTGAAATCCTGGCCGAAACCATAGAAGTCATCGCGGCGTCTGAATCTGAATTGCCGCTGGCTGTGTACGAAAAGAATGCCGAGACCGCTGCATCGCCCGATGTCCGGTACCAATCAAGATTCCTGGATCTGCGTCGTCCGGAAAACGCGCTGATTATGAAACTGCGTTCCACGCTTGACCGGTGCTATCGCGAATATCTGACCGCGCGCGGCGGGTTGGAGGTTCACACGCCGAAACTGATGCCGACGCCGTCCGAATCGCATGCCGACTTGTTTGAGTTGGAATATTTCGGGGGCAAGGCGTATCTGGCTCAATCGCCGCAGTTGTACAAGCAGATGGCTATCGCGGCCGGCATGGAATTTGTTTTTGAGATAGGCCAGATTTTCCGTGCTGAAAAGTCTTTCACCACGCGCCATGCGACGGAAACCATATCGTTGGATGTGGAAAAGGCGTATGTTGATAAAATTGAAGACCTGATGGACTTGGAAGAAGGATTGCTGACATATTTCATAGAGCATGTTATAAAAGAATACGGTCCTGAAATCAAAGAACACTTTGGAATTGATTTGCAGTTGCCAAAGCCGTTTGCGCGGATAACGCTGCGCGCGGCCAAAGAAATTGCGGGCGGCACGGACTTTGACGAAGATCTGACATCGGAACAGGAAAAGTTGGTCGGCGCGCATTTTGCAGAGCAGGGCATTGATTTTGTATTCGTGCATACATGGCCAATTTCCGCGCGCGGCGCGTTTTACCACAAATGGCGCGACGGATTTTCGCAATCCGCTGACCTGCTGTACAAAGGCGTTGAAATAACAACGCTGGCGCTGCGCGAAGAAAATTACGAAGAACTGCTGAAACAATTGGCGGTCAAGGGGTTGAAACAGGACGGCTTGCAGTGGTATCTGGACTTTTTCCGGTACGGCGTGCCGCCGCACGGCGGATGGGGCACGGGCGCGGCGCGTATAATCAAGCAGATGCTGAATCTGGATTCTATACGCGACGCGGAATTTATATTCCGCGGCCCGAACAAGATTTTCCCGTAAAAAATCCGGCTCCGCCGGATTTTTTTTAAGTTCCTTTCCATGGGCAGGGGAACAATAATTTTGCTGGACATTTGCAGAATTTTTGTCATAATAGCGTCGCTGTGGTCCCTTCGTCTAGCGGTTAGGACAGAGGACTTTCATTCCTCCAACAGGGGTTCGAGTCCCCTAGGGATCACCAGATTTCAAGACAAATTAAAAGATAAAAAATGAATCTCTGCGGTTCTTTTTTGTATAATTCCTTTTTCTACGCCCGCGGGCGTTAACTGATTCCGCACGCCGGTTTGTCCGGCAGAAATTTATATTTTGGCTGCCACGCTCATTCTGGTCATCCCGTTGCTTGACAACGGGATAACCGACGGTGGTATAGCAATAAGCAAAAAACTGTGATATAATTTTTATAAATTCAAGGAAAATAAAATGAACAACAAAGACTTTATAAACGACATGCACGCGCGGGGATTCATAAATCAATGCAGCGACTTTGACGGTTTGCAGGCGGCATTGGAATCCGGGCCGATTACCGCATACCTGGGATTTGACCCGACCGCGGACAGCCTGCACCAGGGGCATCTTATCCCGATAATGCTGCTGCGCTGGCTGCAAAAATACGGGAACAATGTTATTATGCTGGTTGGCGGCGCGACAGGGCGCATCGGCGATCCTTCGGGGCGCGACACGGGCCGGCCGATGATGACCGAAGAAATATTGGCTAAAAATGTCGCGGGGCTTAAAAAATCCTGCGCCAAGGTTTGCGATATGAAACGGGTCGCGGTTGTGGATAACCATGACTGGATGAAAAAGTACAGCCACATGGACTTTCTGGCGGAATTCGGGACGGCGTTCACCGTGCCGCACATGCTGTCCATGGAATCGGTGCGGCGGCGGCTGGAAACTGGGATGACATTTCTGGAATTCAATTACATGACTTTCCAAGCGGTTGACTTCCTGCATCTGTACAAGGACCGCGGATGCGCGCTGCAACTGTGCGGCGCGGACCAGTGGGGAAACTCCATCATGGGGATTGATTTGATTCGCAAAAAAATCGGCGGATCGGCGTTCGTGCTGTCCACCAGCATCATCACGGATTCGGCCGGGAACAAGGTTGGCAAGTCTGCTGGAAACGCGGTCTGGCTGAACGAAGACAAGACCAGCCCGTATGATTACTTTCAATACTTCCGCAACACGCCGGATGATCTGGTTGAAAAGTTCTTGAAATTATTCACGGAATTTTCATTGCCGGAAATCGCTGAAATAATGCGCGGCGACATCAATGAAGCGAAAAGGCGGCTGGCGTTTGCGGCGACGGAAATCGTGCATGGAACGGACGCGGCAGAAACTGCGGCGGACGCTGCCGCTGCGCTGTTCGGCTGCGGCGACATATCCAACGCGCCGACGGCGGTGTATAAAATCGCGGCGACATTGCCGAGCGTTCTGGACTTTTGCATGGCGGTCGGATTGTTCGCATCAAAATCGGAAGCGCGGCGGACGATAGATCAGGGCGGCCTGACATTGAATGAGGAACGCGTGGCCAATCCGGACCAGGTCGTTCTGTTGCAGCCTGGCGTCAGCGTGCTGTTGAAGAAAGGCAAGAAAACATTCCTGCGCGTGGCGGTGGAGTGAAAAAAACGGCGCAAAGCGCCGTTTTTTAGAGGTACAAGGTTTGAGGTGTGAGGTATAAGGTGCGAGGTTTGAGAGTGGCCAGTTCCCCTCCAAGGGAGGGGAACTGGCCATGCAATCGCACTCTGAACTCTAAACCCTGGGCTCTGATCTGCTGCTTGATTTCATTTTGCTTCGGAAATCCGCGCTGGACTTGAACGACACCACATCACGCGCCGATATGACTTTTTCTTCCCCGGTTCTGGGATTTCTTCCGACCCTGGGATTTTTATGCAGAATCCGGAAAGTTCCAAAATTCGCGATTTTCACTTCTTCCCCGCGCTTTAACGATTCGTGGATTTCGCTGAAAAATATATCAACAGCCCGATACGCGTCCGTTCCGGTCAGTCCGAATTCCCTCTGCAAATTATCCGCCAAACTCTTTCTGGTTATTGTCGCCATGGTCTGTCAGCCCCCCAATTTTGCATTAATTCTTGACGCGATATCCCCGGCCAGCACGGAAATAACATTTTGTTCCGCGTTCGTGCGCGCCGCGTTCGCCGACACAAGATCGCGCACAAAAGTATATGATTCCGCCGCCGATGCGGTCCCAGATGCGACAACGGCGTCCCCAGATTTAAGGGTATACGCCGCTGTCAGCCGGATTTCCTGCCATGTCGCGTCGCCGGATATTTGCAGGGCCTTGTACGAAACCGCCGGTTTTTTCAGATCCACGCTTAACATATACTTTGCCGCGCTTTCAACATTATCTGTATTGAATCTGGCGATAAGTTCATTGCGCAGGTCTATGCCGTTTGTTCCGCTTATCGGCGCGATGAAAATCTGCGCCGTTTCCGCTGTGCGCGTTTCGGTGTACATTGGCGAAAATCCGCATGCGCCAAGGGTCAGCGCGATGAGTAATTTCTTCATTTTGTATCTTTTAGTTTTTATCTTATAACAAAGTTTATCATTTTATTCGGGACATGGATTGTTTTTATTATTTCATGGCCGTCCAGAAATTTTCGCGCGATTCCCTTCGCCGCGGCAATCCGCTCTTCGTCCGATGCGGAATCAGGCGTTATGAATTCTCCGCGGAATTTTCCATTCACTGAAACGGCGTAATTATGCTGATTCCTGACCAGTTTTGCTTCATCATATTCAGGCCAAGGCGCAAACACCAGCATCTCGGCATGCCCCAATTTTTCCCACAATTCTTCGGTTATGTGCGGCGCGAACGGATTCAGGCATTGCAGCAGAATTTCGTATGCGAATTTATTTATATCGCCGATTTTATTCACAAACTCCATCATTGCGGAAATCGCAGTATTGAAAGACATTGCTTCTATTCTTTCGCCGACATTTTTTATCAATTCGTGAACCAGTCTTTCCTGGCCGGGCTGCAAATCGCCATCACTCAGGCTCTCCGCTATTTTTTCCACGCGGCTTAAAAACTTCTGGGCCCCGCGGACCGCGCCTTCGGACCAGATGGTGTTGTCGGTCCACGCGCCCAGCGACACGACGGCCATTCGAGCGACATCCGCGCCGACGCGATCAACCAGGTCCGCAGCCATGAATCCATTGCCGCGCGATTTTGACATTTTATGCCCGTCGCTGCCCATCAGCAGGCCTTGGGCCGTGCGGCGCGCGTACGGTTCCGGCGTATTGACCAGACCCAGGTCGTACAGCGCGTGATGCCAGAATCGCGAATAAATCAAATGCTTGGTATTATGTTCGTTGCCGCCGTTATAGTGATTGACGGGCAGCCAGTTTTCCATCTGCGCGCGCGAACAAAACTCACGGTCGTTTTTCGGATCCAGATACCGCATGTAATACCACGAACTTCCGGCCCAGCCAGGCATGGTATCCGTTTCGCGCCGCGCCGCGCCGCCGCACCGCGGACAGGTCGTATTCACCCAATCCGTTGCGCGCGCCAGCGGCGAATCGCCGTCCAGCGTCGGGCGGTAATCCAGCATGTGCGGCTGCAATACGGGCAACTGGTCGTCCGGCACCGGCACCCATCCGCATTTTTCGCAATGGACCAGCGGAATCGGCTCGCCCCAGTACATCTGGCGCGAAAAAGCCCAATCTTTCAGTTTGTACTGCACGGACGCGCGCGCCAAGCCGGACTTTATCGCCGCCGCCTTGGCATCCGCGATATTCAACCCGTTCATAAATTCGGAATTTATATGAATTTCGTTTTCATCCAAGACCGGTATCACGGGCAGATTGTATTTTCTGGCAAAATCCATATCGCGATCGTCATGCGCGGGAACCGCCATAATCGCGCCGTTTCCGTAATCGGCCAGAACATAGTCCGCGATAAACACCGGCAATTGGGCCCCATTAAAAGGATTTATTGCAACCACCCCGTCCAAACGAACGCCAGTTTTTTCGCGCGTCGCATCCAGTCGCTCTATCTCTGATTTTGCGCGCGCCGCTGCTGCGTAATCCCTGACAGCGCCCGCATTTTGCACCGCACCGTCGTCCAGCCATTTGCCGACCAACGCATGCTCGGGCGCCAGCACGCAGAACGATGCGCCGAACACTGTGTCCGCGCGGGTCGTGTACACAGTCATCACCCCCCCGGGCGCTGGCGCGCCAGCCCCCCCGCGGGGGGCAATTTCAATATGGAAATCAATCTCGGCCCCGTCGCTGCGGCCAATCATGTTGATTTCGTCTCTCTTGACACGATCAATAAAGTCAACAGTTTCCAGCCCGTCCAGCAATTTCTGGGCATAGCGCGACAACGCCAGATTCCATTGCATTTTTTCACGCTTTTCCACCGGCCCGTGGCATCGGTCGCATTTGCCGTCTTCCAGTTCCTCGTTGGTCAGCGTAGTGCGGCAGGACGGGCACCAGTTCATCGGCAGGAACGATTTATACGCCAAGCCCGCATTAAAGAACTGGATAAACATCCATTGCGTCCACCTGATGAATTCAGGATCAGATGTCGCGACGGCCGCTTCGGTATTCACAGACCATCCAGTCCGGCGAATGACTTCCAGATAAGATTGCTTTAATTCTGCCGCTATGTCGGCAGGATGACGGCCCATTCTAACGGCATAATGCTCGGCCGTGATGCCCATGGCGTCAAAACCAATCGGGAACAGGACATCGTATCCGGCCCTGCGCCGCCAGCGCGACATGATGTCTATGCCGGAATAAGTCAGCATGTGGCCCGCATGCATGCCAGCGCCCGACAAGAAGGGAAATTCCAGCAAGTAATAGAATCGCGGCCGCGAGCCGTCGTTCTTTGGTACAAAGCATTTTTCCGCGGCCCAACGGTCCTGCCACTTCCTTTCGCGCGCTGTTATCTTGTCATCCGGCATATTTTTTCCTTTTATGCGTGAATTATATTGATATGGCCAAAGTTTGCAATAAATTTTTTATAGGTGTGAGGTTTGAGGTTTAAGGTTTTAGGTAATCATGCCTACAACCTTAAACCTTAAACCTCAAACCTTTTTTATGGTATAATACTGCTATGAACATTTTCTTGGTGATTTTGGTATTCATGTTTATGGCGGGGTATTACTTTCTGGACGCCCCCAGCCAGAACAAGCGCGGCAGCGATGTGGAAAGCGTTTTATCCCAGGCCGCATTGGAATCAATGGCTGAATGCGTCGCCGCAACGCACATGAACGCGCTTCGCGGACAGTACCTGGTGGAACCGTGCCAGCAGGAATACTCGGTCGCGACCGGCACCCTGTGCTTTACCGACAAAGACGCCGTCGTTGACTGCGAAACAGAATCCAAAACCAAACGCCCCGCATACAGTTATATGATTACGACCAGTGCGCCGGTTGCGGATGCTGACATTCACAAGACGCTTGAAATTATTGAAAAATCGCACCCAGATTCATCAAACTTTGGCGTGTTTTCCAACGGATTCCTGCTGGCCGGCGGTGGCGATCGCGCGGAAATATCGGAAAAGTTGGCCAAGTCTGCCAAACTGGAACCAAATCAGATAACATACATAACCCAATTCTATGTCCCGGACGAAAGCGCGCTGAAAAACGGACGCGAAACCGAAGGAATTGTCTGCGCGGCCGGCGAAATAAAACTGATGCGATTTGGCAAATGGCAATGCGCGACATACAACCAGAAAATAACCTGCACAGGGGATACGATTTATGAAACAGGCAGCGGGACATGCGTGGCCGATCCGCGCAGAAAGCCGCTGTGCGCCGGAAATCAGACCGCGGTCCAGGTGGACGATTTGTGGACTTGCGCGAATCCCCAGAATGAAGCGCGGTGCGACGCCGGGTTTATCGCGCGGATGGACTATGAAACGATGACATGGGAATGCATCGCCGATCCGCTGAAACAGCGCAGCGTCAAAAAGTGCGAGAGCACCGCGCGCGTCAATATCGGAATTATCGGCACGACAATCCGCAGCGTGCGAAACAATTCCTGCACGGATTGCGAGACGGAAATCACAAATCCAGATACTTGCGAATCGTTCTGCGTGCCGGATCCTGACAAGTTAAAGGACGCAAAATGCTATGGCAAGACGGCGGAATGCAGCGGTCCGCACCGGGCTTTTTACTTTGGATTTCCAAACGATACGGCCTACATCGGAAATGCCGCGGCCAGCATATCGTCATTAAAGGATATCCGGATTGACGCGGGGCATTCGCAGAATCGGATGTTTAACTGCCTGGATTGCGGCAGCGGCAGCGCGGATAATTCCGGATCGCCATTTGTGGCGGAATGTAAATAAAAAAAACGGCGCGATGCGCTGTCTTTCATGCACATGGTTGATTGAATTCGTTTATTGCAAGAGCGTCCGTGCCTGCATAAATCCCAGATCTATGGAATTTATCGCGTCCGCGAATCCGCGCGTTCCGTTCGGATTTATTTGCAGATTTATGGGCGTTGCCACGGACGCGCTGTTGTTCAGCGTCAGCGCCATGTTTGCGGCAATGCGCCCGTTTGCGATTCGCATCGCGCCGCGCATCGTTGCATTGTTCAGGCGCAATATGAAATCGTCCGTCGTTGTAAACTGGCTGCCGGAATAATCTCCACGAATCACCAATGATTTCAGTTCGCTGCGCCCCCCGTTCAGAGCAGCGTACAGCAAATCGGGTAAAGTAAGCTGCGACGCGTTCATTATGTTCGCGTACAAATAATCCGTTCCGATGCCGTCCAGAATCCCGCCAGAAAATTCTATATCCAAATCGCCGCTCGCGTTGTACCGCGCATCGTTTGATGTCCATCCGTAAGTGGTCAGCGATACTTTCCCTGTGGCGAATGTATCCGTCAGATTCAGCGCCGCGCCGTCGTTCAGCAATTTCCCGCTGAACAGGAATTTATTAAAACTGATGTCTGCGGCGTAATTGTTCTTGTCCGTATGGCGCAGCACGGCCAGGATGTTTCCGCGCGCGCTGTCTGTTATGGAAATCGTCTGCTTGCCAGGGACCAGCGCATAGATGAACTTGTTGAACGAGATATCGTTTATTTTCAATATTCCAGCGGACACGGACATATTTATTTTATCCAGCGCGAATGGCAGAAACAAAGGCTCGTCCATTGTGAACTTTAACGATTCATAGTTTGCAAAGTAATTCTGATCCAGCAATTTGTCCAGATCCAAAACGACCGTCTGCAACAGGATTTCATTTTTATTCGCGGTAAAGTCAAATTCCTGGGTCCCGATTTTCAACCGGCCGTCCCGCACCATCCGGCCATCGTAATCGCCGCGGATTTCCAACGGCATGTCATGTCCCAGAATAAATGTTTC
Organism: Rickettsiales bacterium; assembly: GCA_031260805.1. Taxonomy (GTDB): domain Bacteria; phylum Pseudomonadota; class Alphaproteobacteria; order Rs-D84; family Rs-D84; genus JAISKV01. Next base: position 35,972 of record JAISKV010000012.1, on the reverse strand, counting down.
AATGCCGGGGAATACAGTTTTTATGAATGCGGCAAAGTCATCATGGCGGAACGAAATATGCGCGTCGGACTGGGATACGGTCCAGTCTGATGCGCTGAATGAAAATCCAACCGCGCGGCCGTTTTCAATAACAGCGTCCAACTTGCCGGCCGCATTGCTGTCAAAGTTGAAAAATGAAATGCCCCAGTCGGCCAATTTTGCCGACGGCAGGCTGATGTTCAGCAGATAATCAGTGCCGTTTTTGATAATCACGCTGCCGGCCGCGTTCTGCAAATCAAACAATATCTTACCATTGCGCCCCAGCGTTTCCGCGCGGTTTATCAAGTTCTTGTCCGCAATCATCGTCAATGAATAAATGCGCAGATCGTATGAATCGGGCCGCATTTTCAACGAGCCGTGAATAGTGTCGCCGTTCTGCCGAATCGTGCCGGCCGCGCAGTTCCAGTCGTCCGGCGTTCCGGAAAAATCGTCGCACTTGGCGTATAATTCCGGCGTCATCAATTCCAGTTTGGCACTCTGCGCGCCGTTCGCGGTTATGACGCCCGCGGCCGCCAGGGATTCCGCTGCATTGGAAGCAGTCAGATTTTTGATAATCACTCTGTCGTTTTCGCCGGATGATTGCAGATTGAATTTACTGAAAATCTTGCCGGCGAATTTAATGCGTCCGTCCGCGCGGATGTCCAAATCCGCGTCGTGCAGAAATTCCGGATGCGCGGTCAGAAATCCGGAATCAAAATCCCAATTCGCGATATTCATGGAAATTTCGCGCCGTTCCCCGATTTTTATCCTGCCGGAAAAGTCGGCGTTTCCTGAACGCCCGCGAATATCGCTGAATTCAATTCCGTAAAATCCGTCCCATGCAAAGTCCGATTCCAGTTTGGTGTCAAACGCGATGCGCGGCAAAGCAAAGGCAAACCATTCATTAATCTTGTCTGTCTCAATAGATATGTGTCCGGACGCGCCGCCGGCGTCATTCAACGCGCCGTCCAGTTTCAGGTTAACATTGTTGTTTTCAATGTGAAACCTGCTGCCGATGGAATGGATGTAATACTTATGCTCGTCCGTGCGGACAGTGCCGTTGAATTCGTTTCCGCGCAGCGTGCCTTCGGTTATTTCGTAATTTTTGCCCAGAAACTGCACGGACGAGTTTGCGATGCTTATTTTCACCGGAAATCCCAGCGGCTGCAAACTGTCCAGTTTCAATGCCGCGCCGGAAATGCCAAAGTTTCCGGTTATGCGGGCGTTGCGCATGTCCAGCAGGTCTGAAAATTTAATCTGGAATTGCAGATTTTTTGCAAACCCGATGTCGTCCAACTGCACGGATTCTGCGTTCAGCATCGCGCGGCCCAGCAGCGACAGCCGCACGCCGCCGCTGATTTTTATCCGCCGCCCCGTCTGGTTGAAAACGGCGTTTTCAATCTGCGGGCGCATTTCGTCAAAACTGATAAAGGGCGGCACGAAAGCCGCGCCCAGCGCGACAACCGCGACAATTGAAATTATCCAGATTAATGATTTCATAAAATTTGCCAATCTCTCTAAATGAATTATAATGTTTTGAGATGGGCGATGCAATATTTGATTTAGTCAGCAGTTATAATCCGACCGGCGACCAGCCGGCCGCGATAAGCGCATTGACCGACGGAATTAAAAACGGGGCCAGGAACCAGGTCCTGCTGGGCGTCACGGGCAGCGGCAAGACATTCACAATGGCAAATGTTATAAAAAATATGGGCCGGCCCGCGATAATTATGGCGCCGAATAAAATCTTGGCCGCGCAGTTGTATACGGAAATGAAGGGATTTTTCCCAAACAATCGTGTTGAATACTTTGTGTCGTATTACGATTATTACCAGCCCGAGGCTTATATGCCGACCACCGACACTTTCATAGACAAGGACGCGTCAATAAACGATCAGTTGGACCGGATGCGGCACAGCGCGACGCGCGCCATGCTGGAAGAGCGGGATGTCGTGCTGGTGTCGTCGGTATCTTCAATTTACGGGCTGGGGTCGCCGCAGCAGTACGCGGATATGAAGGTCGTGTACCGGACAGGGGACCACGCTTCAATGAACGATGTCATGCGTGCCTTGGTTTCTGTGCAGTACAAGCGGAACGATGTTTCGTTTGAGCGGGGCGATTTCCGCGTGCGCGGGGACAGTCTGGATGTGTTCCCCAGCCACAGCGCCGACCGCGCGTGGCGTCTATCCTTTTTTGGCAGCGAGATAGAGGAGATTTGGGAATTTGACACGCTTACTGGGGCCAAGATAAAAATGATGGATCGCGCCGCTATTTACCCGAATACTCACTATGCTACGCCTATGCCGGCGATTATCCAGGCCGTGGGCGATATCAAGCGGGATCTGGACGCGCGGCTGGAATATTTTAAGCAGAATATGAAGTATGTGGAGGAGCAAAGACTGCGCGAGCGCACAAATTTTGATATTGAAATGATGCTGGCGACCGGGTCTTGCCGCGGGATAGAGAATTATTCGCGGTACTTGTCGGGCCGGCCCGCCGGATCGCCGCCGCCCACGATGTTTGAGTATTTGCCGAAAGATGCGATTTTATTCGTTGATGAATCGCATGTTTCCGTGCCGCAGATCGGCGCGATGTTCAAGGGGGACAGATCGCGCAAGACGACTTTGTCGGAATACGGATTCCGCCTGCCGTCCGCGATGGACAACCGCCCGCTGACATTTGACGAATGGGACGCGCTGCGTCCGCAGACGGTGTTCGTTTCCGCCACGCCGAATGAATGGGAAATCGCGCAGGCGAACGGGATTGTGGTTGACCAGGTGATTCGTCCGACGGGCCTGCTGGACCCGATTTGCGCCGTGCGTCCGACGGCCAGCCAGGTTGACGATGTCGTGTCGGAAATCAAGAACACCGCGGGCCGCGTCCTGATAACGACGCTGACCAAAAAAATGTCCGAGCAATTGACGGACTATCTATCCGAAAACGGCGTACGCGCCAAGTATCTGCACAGCGATATTGAAACGCTGGAAAGAATAGAGATCATACGGCAATTGCGCATGGGCGAATTTCAGGTCTTGGTCGGGATAAATTTATTGCGCGAAGGATTGGATATTCCCGAATGCGAACTGGTCGCGATTATGGATGCGGACAAGGAAGGATTTCTGCGCAGCGCGCGGTCCCTTATCCAGACAATCGGGCGCGCGGCGCGGAATGTGAACGGCCATGTTATTTTGTACGCCGATACGATTACGAGGTCTTTGCAGGCCGCGCTTGATGAAACCGCGCGCCGCCGAGCCAGGCAGATGGAATACAATGGCGCGCACGGCATCACTCCGCAGACAATTAAAAAGGCGATTTTTGACGAAGTCGGCGATCGGGAAATTAAAACTGACAAGAAGAAGCAGTTTGTGTACAATAAGGACGGCGTGTGGGATGCGGCCGCATTACGCGGCGAAATAACCAAATTGACGCGGCAGATGAAGCGGCATGCGGAAAATCTGGAATTCGAGACAGCGGGCGAAATCCGCGATGCGATACGGAAGTTGGAAGACGATCTGCTGGCATTAGCGTGAGACATGAGATATGAGATATGAATTAAAATCTTTGCAAGAAACACGGGATTGGGCGGCACAATTCGCACAGACGCTGCGCGCGCCGCGCGTCGTAGCGCTGCATGGCGATTTGGGAATGGGCAAGTCTGAAATCGCGCGCGCGGTAATCCAAACATTAAGTGGCGCGGATACAGTGGTGCCCAGCCCGACATTCACGCTGGTTCAGAATTACGACGGCATATCGCACTTTGACCTGTACCGCGTGCGCGACGCGGCAGAACTGGAAGAAATCGGACTGGCGGAATCGTGCAGCCGCGACATTTGTCTGATAGAATGGCCGGAAATTGCTTTGGGCTTTCTGCCGCCGGATACTATTCATATTTATATTTCGGAAATCAATGGCGGTCGGGAATTAACGATCGGACCGCGCCGGTAAAGTCATCGCTGCGCGCCAGAAAACTTTCCGATATCAGCGCGTCCGCGCCGGCATTCCAGCACACGGCCGCAGTTTGCGGATTAATCCCGCCGTCAACGACAATCCTGAACTTTAATCCGTACGCGCGGCGCGTATTGGCCAGCACGGATATTTTCTTGACCGCGTCGTCAATAAATTTCGCGCCGCTGTTTCCTGGAACGACCGACATGACGACGATGTCGTCCAGTTCTTTTAATATATTTTTCAGCGCGGCGACCGGCGTGTCCGGATGCAGCGCGACGCCGCAGCGCCGTCCTGCGGATTTTATTTTTTTCAGCGCGTCGGTCAGCCCGTATGTCCCGCTGGAAACAACAATGGTGTCCGCGCCGGCGGCAATCGCGGATTCGGCCCAAACGGACGGACTCTCGGTCATCAGATGCACATGCAGCCTGGCGGCCGTCCGCTTGCGCAGGTTCGCAAGGTATTCGGAATCGCCGTATTTCCGGCTGGTATAAAATCCGTCCATTATATCGCAGTGAATTTCGGATATTCCGGCCGCGGCGAACATTTCGTATGTCAGCGTGCTGTTCATGTCAAATCCGATAGCGCTGGGCAGTATTGGAACAAACGCGCGGCGTTTGCGGCGCGGAACAAGTTTTATTCCGAACAGTTTGTCCCATTTGGCGCGTCGCGCCAGGAACTTTTTAATATTCGCCTTTTCCCCGTTCCAGATAAAGTTGCGCAGCGCGGCTGCCGCGTCCGGACCGTTCGCCACAGGCAGCCTGAATTGCATTTCCAGATACTGCCGCAAGTTGCGCACCTTGGCGCCGCCGCCGGTTATAACTATTTCCGCCGGCGCGTACCGCTCAATCGCGTCGGATAATTTTTCAGATATTTCCGCAATGATGTCGCGCATTATCGGGACCAGGACGGCGTTCGCGTCGGATTTGTAAAAATCATGATTTGGATCGGCCAGTTCAATTGAATCCATCGTGTCCGGAATCATTGACGCAGCGCTGTGCTTGACCGCTGTCGCGGCCCCAAAATTCAGCCCGAACCGCGCGCCCAGCGCCGCCGTCATCTGCCGGCCGCCCCGCGCGATGCGGACGACCGACAGCGGCAGTTTTCCGTGCCAGACCGACGCGGTCGTATGGCTGTGCCCGAAATCAAAAATAATCCGCGGGTTTGTTCCTGACGATTGCCCCAGCAGGAATTGAGTGTCAAAATACCCGCTCTGTTCCAAATACGCCGCAGATGCGGCGGATGCCGCCATATCCAGCCCGTCCAGCGCGCCGTTGAAAAATCCGAACACCGCGGCCAGTCCTGTTGAATTCGCGCCGACCGGATTCGCGGGATTATATTTCAGCGGAATGATATGCAGCGGCCGCAAGCCATTGTCATTCACAATCGCCCCCACCATATCGGCGATATCCGAATCTTCCACTGCATGGCCGCCGGGCCATAATTTCTTGGCCCCGTGCGTCGTGAACGAGCCGAACAGCGCGCCGCCTGTTATCGCGGCGGACCGAAACCGCAGCCCCAGTTTCTTTTCCAGCGCGTCCACCGCGCCGCGCGCCGCCAATTCCGGACTGGACGATTGATACGACATTGTTTCGGATATTGTTATTCTGCCGTTCTTGACAACTGTCCCGACGGCCGATACGCCGAAAGACCCGATATCCAAGCACAAGAAAGAAGAATCGTACAGGTTCATTTTATTATTCTGAAATCAGTATTCGTCCCGGATCGCGCAGATCAACGACAGAAATGTTTCTGTCCGCCAACTGATGCCGCGTCAACAAATCCAGCAGAGTATTTATCGCGGCCTCTGCCCCATTTTCGGGCAGTCTGACCAATTGTCCGCCGACCAGGTGTAAATCCCATCTGCGGTTTTCAATCCAGTCCAGATAATCCACCGCGTTGGCGACCCTGGCATTCGCGGAAACCAGTTTTATGATTTTTGCAATCCCGCCGGACGGCATGGCGCCGCTGAAAATAATAGTATTTTCAGGCCGCGTCGCAAACTGGGTTTCAATCCGTTCGCCGCTGTTCGTAATCGGGTAAAAGCTTGTTCCGTCGGTCCAGTACGCGACGCCCGTCTTGGTGCGAATCTTCACCTTGATCGCGCCGTCAGGCATTCGGCGCACCGCCGAATATTCAATTGTCGGGATTGCCGCTACCCGCGACTGGATTTCGGACAGGCCGACTGCGAAAAGATTGGTTCCGGCTTGCAGCCCGATGCTGTCCACAATCTGGGTCCGGTCAAAGCCGCCATTTTCGGATATTACCGACAGCCGCGCGACGGGAAGCGCTGAAATGCCCGTCTGCACCATGATTACGCGCGCGATAATGTAAGAAAAAGCCAGCACGACAAACGAAAACGACATATAAAACAGAAATCTCTTCCACATGCTGGACATTATAGCATGAAAGTATTCAAGAATAAAGTTTTTCCAATTCGGCGACGATTTTTGTCAGCGAGTATCCGGCGGCTCGCTGCGCAGATTCCTGCTCTAACTTGCGCCGCGCTGCATTGCCCATTTTTAATACGGTGTTGATTTTTTCCGGCAAGTCTTCATCCGCCATGATCAGCGGTCGTCCCATCGCCGCCGCCAGTACCAGAATTCTGGCGTCGCCGGCGCCGCCCAGATAAATATTCGCAAATCCGCTGCGCAGCGCGGTCGGCATATCTGAAATATTTCCCATGAAAATTATCTGATGTCCGAATCCCGATTTCGCGATTTTCTTCATCGCGTCGCGATTGCTGAAAAATCCGCCCGCGCCGAATAATCCGAACACAAAGTCTTCGCCGCGGATATTCGGAATTGCCGAAACCAGCGCGTCCAGGCCGACCCCGAACGGACTGATTACATTTATCAGTTTCTGGTGCGGCAAAATTCCGTATTCGCCCAGAAAGGCGTTCTGCCGCGCAGTTGACACTGAATCAGGATTCCAAATCCGCAAATCAATTCCATGACGGATTGGCAGAAAAACCGCGCCAGTGAACTTGCGCGCCGCCCGAACCGCGCCTTGGTCCAGGCAATGGATGATTGGGGCGCGCCGCGCGACAAAGTCGCGGAATTTCCGCCCGGCGATCAAGCGTCTGCCAACCGCATGAATACGGATATTCGGCGTCGCCATCAGATAGATTTCGTTTTTGGACTTTGGCGCGGCGACAACCGCGTCCCATCCGTTCGCGCGCAGCGCGGCCGCAATCGCAATCTGATCGCGCGACAGTTTTGATGATGCAAGCAGGACGGTTTTCATATCAATTAAATCGCGCGCAGCAGATAACCGCGGCCAAACATGCATTTGCGGTAAGATCCGATTGTTTTGTTATTGGAATTCTTTGGCACGCTCATCAATGCCCTTTGTCCGACATCGGTGCCCTCGTTGCTCTGAAAGGTAACCCACAGACCGTCCCAATCCGGCATTTGCTCCGCCTGGTTCGGCGCGAACAGTTTGGCCAGACGCGACTGGGGCATGTGCGGCGGGCTGGTATTCCCCAGGCACCGCTTGTGATCGCGCACGAACTGTTCCGTCGTGACCATCTCGTTTTCCCAGTTCAGAATCGTCGCGTCGTCAATTGACCCGTTGTTCGGGCTGGAACATGCGCAGATGGCAAAGAGCAAAGAGCAAAGAGCGATTGTTTTTTTCACAAGTTTATTATACATAAAATAATCGTGGTGATTCAATCTTTTTATTTGCTTATTTTTTCGTAAATTTCTATCATGTCCGCGACAGGGGAAGAATTTATGTTAACCAGCGAAAATTTCTATAAAATCGGGGCGGCGTACAATCAGATTCTGACAATCATGTCCGCAATCTGCGTGTCCAAGGGCGCGATGCCGATGGAACAGTATCCGGGACGGTTCTTTGCCGCGGATTTGCTGGAATTTCTGGTAGAGTACGGACGGAAACTGGGAAGTTCGGATCCGCGCATCGCGGCGCTGACCGCGCGGCTGTCGGGCGAGTTTGATCGGGTCCGCGACCTGACCACGCCGACGAACAAGCCTATATACGAAATGACCCTGGAAGAATTCGAGAAGGTGATGAACATATGAAAAACAAGTTTTTTATCTTTTATCTTTTATTTTTTGTCTGCGGCTGCGTCCAGAATGCGGCGAACCGGGCAGAGCAGATGCCGCTGTACGATACGGTGAATGTTATTGACAATCTGGTCGTTGATGAAAACAGCGTTCCGATTTTTCCTAAAAAGGCCGCGCTGACCACGGATACCGCGCGCCGCTTTGCGTTGGATTTGCCGAAACGATGCCGCGTGGACTGGGAAAATCAAAAGGTCTTGTCCGTGGTGGCCAAGCAGTCAGCGACCGTCGCGCGGCTCAATGCCGGGGATCCGCTGCCGGAAATGACAGTCAATGATTACGAATGGAAAAAACTGACGATAAAAGAAGTCTTGGACAAACTGCTGGATGGAACGGACATTGCGGTTGTGGAAGATGAATCGCTGCCGTCAAAAATTTCCGGAAATGTTGGCAGCGCGAAACTTTCCGATGCGGTTGATTTAATTACCAAAATGGGGCGCGCGTATTATTCTTATGACGCGGACGCCCAGGAACTGCACTTGTTCAACCGCGCGGACTTTCTGATGAAAATGCCGGACGACACCGATACGATACTCGCGCTGGTGGACGCGATGCGCGGCGTCCGCATGCGGAACCTGCTGGTGAATTGGGAAGACAAGACCTTGGAATTTTCCGGCGACTGGCAGGCGGAAAAAGAAGTCGCCCGTCTGGCGATTGACATTGCTTCCAAGAAATACATGGTCGCATATGATGTGAATGTGTACCGCGTTTATCCGAAAACAGACAATCCGATAATCTGGCAGAATATTATTCCTGCAATCGGGGAAAAGAATATCAAGATGTCCGTGCCGGGGGTCGTGGGTCGCGCGCTGCTGACCAGCGCAGCGGTTAATACGAAAACACTGGAAGACTTTCTGGCCCAGCAGAGCAATGTCGTGCTGGTGTCCCAAGGGTCTTTTGTCGTTCCGAACGATTGGCAGACGCGTTTTGATGTCGGCCAATGCTCGCGCGAAGAAAGGCTTGAAACAGACCTTTCCATCGGCGCGGATGCAAAATTCGGGGATTACGGCGGAATGCAGCGGGTGGAATCCAAGATAGTCCTGCGCACGCGGGCGGGGCAGATTGCCGAGTACAAGATACCCAGCAAACTGGGGGATAATTATGTGATAATTGGAATCCCGACGCATACTTTTGTGGATACGCCGGAAACATTGATATCGCCGTTTGCGGAAATGGTTGTGTTTGTCAGCCCGCGCGTGGTGCAGATGCTTGACCTGCCGTCGGAATCGTCGTCCGCGCCGCTGTCCGGCGACGCCCTGCGCAATTATTTAAGCGAGTAAAAATATAAATGAATTATGATCAACTAGAATCATTAATTAAAAATCCAGAGACAGAGAATGTTGAATATAAAACATCTGTCAGTTCTTTTAACAATCATCGGCACAGCATATACAATTATTGCGTCGGCATCGCTAATTCCGGCGGCGGGTATGTGATTATAGGTTATAATGAAGATACAAAACAACCCGTGGGAATCAAAGAATCTTTTGATGCTCAAAAATGCAAGGAAAATATTTTTTCCAAGACGAACAACAGGCTTCAGGTTGATATATATAATGTAATCAATGCCGGAAAGAATTTTATTTGTATAAAAATACCAAACAGAAAAACTGGCGAGTTTTTTGAGCACGGGAGCAAGGCGTATAAAAGGGTTGGTCAGCAACTGATTGCAATGGACGATGATGATAAGAGAAAGATATTGCTGGAAACCGCCCCGGATTGGTCGGCGCAGATTGCTGCCGGCGCAACAATGGATGATATAGATGATGATGCTGTGCAAAAAGCAAAAGAAGGGTTTGTTATTAAAAATCCAAGATTGGCTGACGAAGTAAAATCCTGGGACAAGTGTAAATTCTTGGCAAAATCTAAACTATTGAACCACGGGAAGATTACAAACGCCGCGATTATATTGCTGGGAAAAAAAGAATCACTGTCCCTGATATCGCCGGCTGTCGCTGAAATACAATGGCAATTAAGAACAGACGATAATGAAATGATAGATTATGAATCATTTTATTCTCCATTTATCCTTGCCGTTGATAAAGTGTTTTCCAAGATAAGAAATCTTAAATACAGGTATATGCAAAACGACACGCTATTCCCGGAAGAGGTTGATAAGTATGATTCGTGGGTCATTCGCGAGGCATTAAACAACTGTATAGCGCATCAGGATTATTCAATGGCGGCTAAAATTATTGTCATTGAAAAGAATGAGAGTCTGATTTTTTACAATGCCGGTGTGTCTTTGGCTGGGACCGCCGAAGAAATTATTGCGCGCGATATTCCGCCGGATAAATATAAAAACAAATTTCTTTGCGATGCTATGAAAGAGTTTAATATGATAGATACTGCTGGCAGTGGTATACGCAAAATGTTTATCAAGCAAAAAGATAGATTGTTTCCAATGCCGAGTTATGATTATTCCAACAATCATGTCAAATTGGAAATTTCAGGCAAGATATTGGATATTGATTACGCAAGATTATTGACAACTCATAAAGAACTAAGTTTACAAGACATAATATTGCTTGATAATATTACTAAAAAAAAGCAGATAACATTTATTGCTCTGAAAAGATTAAGAAAACTTGGGTATGTGGAAGGCAGGGCTCCAAATATATTCATATCAAAAAATATATCGGAATCTATCGGAGAAAAAGCAAAATATATCAAGAATAAAGGACTTGACGATCAGACTATAAAGTTCGGCATAATTAAATATCTTGATAATAATAAATCGGCCAGCCGCAGAGAGATTACCGAATATTTAATACCGCATTTGCCTGATAGTTTGATGTATGAATCAAAAGTAAAAAAGATAGATAATATGCTTACCAGAATGAAGAAAGACGGCAAAATTATGAATTATGGCAAGGGTGCTAGTTGGGTATGGAAATTGACCTCCTAAAACAGGTAAAAATAAAACCCATTTAGGAGATAAAAAAGAATACAATTTTATAAAAAAGATAGTAAAAACAATGTGTTGTATCTCCTAAAACATGTAAAAATAAAATTCATTTAGGAGATAAAAAGGAGAAATTATGTTGGAAAAGCCAAAAATTACGCGCGCCGGACGGATGACAGGGGATTTATAATGTTCACCAAGTTTGAGAGAAAGATTGCTTTTCGGTATTTGCGGGCGAAAAAGCGCGGCTTTGGCAGCGTGATTTCATGGGTGTCGCTTCTGGGCATCATGCTGGGCGTGGCGACACTTATCGTCGTTATGTCTGTAATGGGCGGATTTCATGATGTTTTATTATCGCGCATTGTTGGCATGAACGGCCATGTCGTTGTTTATCACCAGGATGGCGTTATCAAGGATTATGATTTCCTGATTGATAAATTAAAGCAAAACAAAGTAATCGCTGCCAGTTCATCCGCGATAGTTCCGATTGTAGAAGGCCAGGTTATGGCCACGAACGACGGGCGCAGCAGCGGCGCGATGATTCGCGGAATCCCGATGAATGACCTGGCTGCGAAAATAGGCAGCGGAACGCGGTTTTACGGCACCCCGCTGGCTGAAATCAAAAACGATCAATTGATAATGGGCGCGATTTTGTCCAAAAATCTGCATGCGACGATAGGAACAAATGTTTCCCTGGTCAGCGCGTCCGGCGGAACACCCACCGCGTTCGGCACTATGCCGCGCGTGGTATCGTATCCGGTGCGGTCTTCATTCTTTGCGGGAATGTACGAATACGATAGCGGGTTTATTTTTACAAACCTGGCAACCGCCCAGAAATACCTGGACACAGACGGCGGCGTCACGCACATAGATTTGTTCTTGAAGAATGCGAATGCGACCGACGCAGTGCTGCGCGCGACGGTTGAATTGTTGCCGGGCTCGTTCGTGATCCGCGATTGGCGCGACTTGAACCGCGGCTTTGTAGGCGCGTTGCAGGTTGAGTCCAGCGTGATGTTTATGATTTTAATGCTGATTGTAATCGTTGCGGCGTTCAACATAATTTCGTCTCTGGTCATGCTGGTTAAAGACAAAAACAAAGACATCGCGGTCATGCGGTCGTTCGGCGTGTCGCGCAAGTCCATGATAAAGATATTTGTTCTGACCGGATCGTCGCTGGGGGTTATCGGTGCTATGCTGGGATGCGCAATCGGACTGCTGATTGCAAAGTATGTGGAACCGATACGCAAATTCTTCCAAATGCTGACCGGCCGCGATTTGTTTCCGGCGGAATTGTATCATTTGTCCGAACTGCCCAGCCGGATAGAGTTCTGGTCTGTATTCGGAATAACAATGATTGCGATCGCGCTGGCGTTTCTGGCGACGCTGTATCCGGCATGGAAAGCGTCCAAGACCGATCCGGTAGAGGTGTTGCGAAATGAATAAGCCGATATTAAAATCATTAAGCAAGTCGTCAGCCGGCGATATCGTCATGTCGGTACGCGATATCACGCGCACTTTCAACGAAGGCGGCCAGCCGCTGCACATCCTGCGCGGCGGCGGGTTTGACCTGCGCCGGGGGGAAATACTGGCATTGGTCGGGCCGTCAGGATGTGGCAAGTCAACGCTGCTGCAATGCGTCGGGCTGCTGGATCGGCCGAGCGGCGGCAGTATTTTAATCAGCGGAAATGCGGTTCACAAAATGACGGAAGAATCCCGCACGCGGGTGCGCCGCGACAAATTGGGCTTTGTATACCAGCGGCATAATTTGTTAAGTGATTTCACTGCGCTGGAAAATGTCATGCTGCCGATGCTGAATGCCGGCACGGATGAAGGCGATGCGGAAATCCGCGCAAAAGGATTGCTGAAATCTGCAAATGTGCTGCATCGCGGCGCGCATCTGCCGGCGCAAATGTCCGGCGGCGAGCAGCAGCGCGTCGCGGTCGCGCGCGCGTGCGCGAATAATCCGGACATCCTGCTGGCGGACGAGCCGACCGGATCATTGGATCCAAAGCATGCGGGATTGGTTTTTGACCAATTGCTGGAATTGGCGCGCGGGCGGAAAATGGCAATGCTGTTCGTGACGCACGACATGAGCCTGGCGTCGCGCGCGGACAAGATTATAACGATACGGGACGGGATGATTGAAAATGTTGGAAAATAAAAATTCAATATGGCTGTATGTTGCTGCCGGCGTGGCGTTGATATGCATCGGCTTTATCGCGGGGCATCTGCACGGCCGAGCGGCCAGATTTTTGGAAGTGATAACGGATCCTGTGTGCGTGCCGGAAAAGTGCGGCTGCGATGCGGCGCGGGAAAATGCCGTTCGTGTTGAAATTGACGCATCCGGCGTCGCGCATGCCGTGAACCAGGCGGCATCAGTGGTGTCTGACATGGCGAACGCAATAAAAAGCACCAGCGTCAGCATAACCGTGCATAAGAATGACGAATAGTTGTGGAAACAATAAAGAAAGGATTAGCATGAAGATAGCAATATTGGTTGCGGTGCGCGAGGAATTTAATCCAAATAACACAGAATTACGAACAGATGACAAAGTTTTTTATACAGGCGTTGGAAAAATAAACGCGGCGGCAGCGACCCAGAAAGCAATTGATGTCTTTGCTCCGGATTTAATACTTAATTTTGGAACGGCCGGAAGTGCGAAATTCAATTATGGAACAATCGTAAATCCGACAGGGTTCGTCCAAAGGGATATGAATCCGACAGAATTTCTTGCGCCGAAATATATAACGCCCCTTTCGTCTGATACAGATCCAGTATTAAAATATGGAACACGGGTTCCTGATTATCCGGAATGCATAACCGGCACAGGCGACAGTTTTGTAAATAATATTGCCGGTGAAATTTGGGACATAGTGGGTATGGAAGATTATGCGGTCGCACATGTCGCGCGGGATAATAAAATTCCTTTTGCCTGTCTGCGGTTTATTTCCGACGGGGCTGATTCCAATGCGCCAGAGCAATGGGAGCGGGTGTTGGATTCTGCAAATATTGCATTGATTGAAGCATATAAAAAAATATGTAAATTCGTCCGATAATTGATAAAAGAGAGCTTGATTGCGGGTGGCGAGAATGTTCGCCTGGCGCATAAAGTGCGCCCGGACTCACCAAAAACCTAAACTCGCTTCGCTCGTTAATGTTTTTACGCGAACCCTGCGGGTTCAATTCCGCGTCTATCATGACCAACAAAAAAATACCGCTGCGCGGTGGTTGGATATTTTATTAACATTTGCAGTCCGCCTGCGCTTCGCTGCGGCGAGACACTCAAAAATTTTAAGCGGACGCCAAAAGCGTCCGTTAACAATTTTTGGTGGTGCGGGCGGCGGGAATCGAACCCGCGTCTCGAGCTTGGAAGGCTTGCATTCTACCATTGGACTACGCCCGCTATAAAAAATAAAAATGCCATAACTGGTATTTTATGACTTGCCAGTTTTGGCGAAGTGTGGTGGGAGTGGATGGAGTCGAACCATCTCAGTCAAAGACAACAGATTTACAGTCTGCCCCGGCTCTCCGACTCCGGCGCACGCCCATTTGTGGTACACATTATATCCGATTTCCCGACCAGTGCAAGTTTTTTTATCGGATTACTGTTGCATGCAGTGTTCGGTTTGTTTCAGATATCTGCCGAGTTCATTATTCAGATCATTCAATTTCTCAAAAACATCCGCATCATCTTGCCCGCGGGGATTTGCAAACTTTTCCCGGACAACCGTTTTTGCCAGATTATTGAATATGCCGCGCACGGAAGCCCTCCATTCAGGCACCGCGTCGTTAATCAGCACTGTATTCTTGTCAAACTGGAATATGGTTTTTGCATCATAATCTATGGCTGCCGCAGGCCAGTTTTCCCGGACCATGTAATCCCAGACGACTTCGCGTCCGTCCCAATCCAATACCGCCGGGGCCAGTTTCTGAATCTTGGCATTCAGTTTGCGGTTTTCCGCCGTATTGTTTTCGTTCCCCAGCATCGGATCCGCCAATATCCATCCGCGCATCAGTGCCGCGGGGGATATTGCGCGCGCCATGTCATTAAATTCCAAAGTATTTTTCCGCACCTGGTTTGTTTCAGATTCAACAAGCATGACAGACAGTGATATTTTATGCGACGGGAAGTTTTTTATCGCCTGTATCGCTTTGGAAACATCTTTGTAATTCGCCGATATCGCGCCGGTCTTGAAATTTATATTGATGTCGTCTGTAAAGATGCAATCTTCGCCCTTGGTGGCGTTGATGATTTGCGTGCCGCGGCTGGTTTCCGACCATATCATGTCGCGATCGCTGGGCGCGCGATTATCTTCCCGTTTCACAAGCGGCGGTATCAGCGAAAATATCGCGTGATTTGGCATAACGGCCAGTGTGCGGTTCATAACGCCGTGCAGAGTATAGCGAAGGCAATTCTTGTAAATATTGTAAAAGATGTTTTGGTTATTTGTCGTCATGCTTATATTATAATACAAAAATGCGGTTTGTCAATTTGTATTATAATGTGGGCACTTCCGGCCGCGATGAATTGTTCGCGCGAATCAAATTTCGCGCTCGTCTATCTGCGTGCGATCAATCGTCTCAAACTGAATCGGTTGGTATTCAGGCAATTGCTCTATCGGATCGGCGTCCGATTCCGGCGAATAAAGCACTGTTGGCTCCGCATCGCGCGCCGGCCGCGCGGTCTTGGTCCCCAGCGCGGCGGACTGATATTTTCCGCGCAGATTTTGCGGGATCGCGATGTAATCCATTGGCTGGACGCGATATCCGGAAATTTCCCGCGCGCGCGGTTTTGCATCGCTGGCGGCGGCTGTTTGGTACAATGGCTCCAAGAAATTCCTGGGCGCGCCGCTTATCAGGGCCGGATTGCTGGTGCCGTTCAGTTTCAGGACTTGCAGCGCCCGCTCGCTCACCCCGTTTGGACGCAGCCGGAACAGCCCGTCCAGACCGCGATATCCGGATGGATTCATGATGTAATTCATGGTTATCTTGTCAGACTTTAACGCGTTGATGGCCAGCATCGCGGCATCGTACGCAAAAGAATCCATGCGGCTGGGGGCTTTCTTTTCAATGTCTGCGAACAGCGTTTGGAAGTCATCGTTCACGACCGGCAGCGCGGAATATTTTGCCCCGGCCAGATTTATATCAGTCGCCATGCTTGGATTGTCCCATGTCGGCGTGCCGTAAAACTCCACACTGCGCATCGGTATGTCAAAGTACCGCATGAACGACGCCAGCGTCTTGGAATCATTGGTATTGCCCAGAAACAGCACGCTGTCGTACGGGATTGGGCCGACGGTGTCGCGCTTGCTCAATTTCTCCAACTGCTCGTTCATATTCGCGCGGTCGCCGGCCGTTATTTTTTCTTTGACCAGGATGTCCGACAAAATCTCGCGCGATTTGTCATTCGCGGCGTTGCGCGTTTGGAACAGGCTGGCCCGTTCCGCGGTCAGTTTCATGTCTTCGGGATTGTTTTCGCTGTAATAATAAATCCCCGCGATTTTTATTCCGTAAATGTCCGCCGCGCCAATCGCGGTGTTTGCCATCAGGTATCCGGTCTGGTTGTTCGGCGCAATAACAACAGCATCCCGACGACCGTCCGCCGCCATTTGCTTTATGATTGATTCAGCGCCCTGCGTTGGCAGCAGCCCGATGGTAAACACGCCGGCGCCCAGCGCGGACGGGTCGGTTGTGAATGAAATGACGGGTAGGGCGTCGTCCTTAATCTCGCGCAGCATCTTGACATCTTCTGCGAACACAGGCCCAATAATCAGATCCGGACGATTGTCCAAAACGCGCTGGATGACGGATTCTTTGGGTTCTGACACGCCGGCGATGTCGTTGAAAGAAACGACGATGTCGCGCGGGCGGCTTTGCACAAAGGCAATCTCTATCGCGTGCTGCAAGTTCGCGCCCAGTTCCGCATTTGTTCCGGACAGCGGCAGCAGGACGGCCACGGTCTTAACCGCGCCGGCCGCATTCGGATCTTCATACGATCCGTAGTCGCCGGAATTAAAATCCCCCGCGATAAATTCCGGATTTTCAACCGGCATTCCGTCATATTCGTCATAGCCGCCGTATTCAACCCCGCCGCGCTGCACGCACGCAGCCAGTGCGGCCGCCGCGATAAATCCCAAAACTTTTTTCATAAACATTTGATAATCCCCGTTATTTTGTTATTATATCCCAAAAGGCTGTAAAATGCAATCAGGTTTATACATTGTCGGCACGCCAATCGGCAATCTTGGGGATTTTTCGCCGCGCGCGATTCAGACTTTGCAGGACGCGGATCTGATTGTCTGCGAAGACACGCGCGTATTTGGCAAATTGGCTGAAAAGTTTGATATCAAAACAAAAAAAATATCCGCCGAAGAACATTCCGAGGCGGGCCGTGTCGGGGATATCTTGGAAAAAATTGAAAACGGCGCTGCGGTCGCGCTGGTATCCGATTCCGGAATGCCGGCGATTTCGGATCCGGGATTCCGGATTATCCGCGCGGCGCGCGACGCGATAGCGCCGGTGTTTGTCGTGCCGGGGCCGACGGCGGCGGTTTCCGCGCTGGTCCTGTCCGGATTTCCGACGGACCGGTTTTCGTTCTGCGGTTTTTTGCCGCATAATCCGGAAAACACTCTGCGCAATGACAACCGCATCCGCCATACTATTATTTATTACGACAGCCCGAACAGGATAATGAATACCATTTCATGCCTGGCGCGCATCATGCCGGAACGGCGGATTGCAATCGTGCGCGAAATAACCAAAATTCACGAAGAAACAATTATCGGGTACCCTGCGGATTTGCTGGGCATTGCGCCGCCGCGCGGCGAATTGGTCTTGGTTGTCGGGCCCGCGCCTGAAATAAAATTATCCGATGCCGAAATTTCGGAGATTGTGAATGATGTCGCCGCGTCCGGCACCAAGTCCGCCGCGGCGCAAATCGCGGCGCGCAGCGGGATATCAAAAAAAGAAGCATACAAAAGGGCGTTATCCAAATGATAAAATTTGTGGGAAGTTTCGAGCGGGTCCGCGATTTGCCGAATACGGCGTTTGCCGAATACGCCTTTATCGGGCGGTCAAATGTGGGCAAGTCTTCGCTGATAAACGCGGTCGCAGGACAGACGATCGCGCGCACATCAAAAACGCCGGGCCGAACGCAGTCGCTGAACCTTTTCAACTTTGACGACCGCATGATGATTGCGGATCTGCCAGGATACGGGTGGGCAAAAGTGTCAAAGGAAACCGCGGCGATGTGGCTGGACCGGTTGCAGGATTATTTATTGCACCGCCGCCAGCTGGCACTTATTTTTATTCTGATTGATTCGCGCGTCGGGATTAAACAGTCGGACCTGGACCTGATGGATTTCTGCGACTTTAACGCGGTTCCGTACCAGGTTGTTCTGACAAAAATGGACAAGTCAAAAAAAACGAAAATCTGCTTGCCGCCGCGGCCCGCCATGCGCGGCGAGATTTTGGAAACATCTGCCGAGAAAGGGACCGGCATAGCCGGGGTGCGCAAGATTGTCGGAATCAAATAATATTTTCTGCGTGTCAAATCCTGCGAAAATTAACGACGCGCTGTGGTCGCGCATCGCGGATCTGGACTTTTCCAAACTGGTTATTTTTCTGCCCAGCCGCCGCGCGATACGCAGCGTGGAGGAAATGATAGTGGGGCGCTGCGGCCGCGCGGTGCTGCTGCCGCGGCTGGTCGCGCTGGGGGATGCGCCTGATTCCGCGCTGGACGAAGATATGTCCGCAAATTCCCAGCGGGTTTTGATTCTGGCAAAAATGATTGCGGAATTTGCACAAATCCGGTACGGGCACGCGCTGCCCCTGGCGTCTGATCTGGTGCGCATGGCGGATAACTTGGAAATGAACGGGCGCGGCGGCGAAATTGACTGGGCCGGATTGGTTGATGAAAAGTATTCCGCGCACTGGCAGGCCAAGGCAAAGTTTTTGGACTTTGCGACGACGGTCCTGCCGCAGATTTTCGGGGACAAAATCACGCATGCCAAAAAGCGCGACGACGACATCCGGGCATGGCGCGACAACCTGGACGGAATGCATGCGATTGTATGCGGCAGCACGGCGTCCGTTCCGGCCACAGCGGATTTAATGGAATTCATCGCGCGGATGCATGGCGGCGAAATCATTCTGCCGGGGAATATTTCCGCGATGCGCGGCGACATGGAAATTCAGACAAATCCTTATCACAACGAATATAAATTCTTGCAGCGCGTCGGGATTCGGCCGGATGAAGTAAGCGTTATCGCCGTCGGGCCGTCGCGCGCGGACGCATTGAACGAATGCTTTGACAACATGCACCGGCCGTCGCGCATAACGCCCGGCGACTGTGCGGCAGCGCGGATTGATTGTGATACCGAAGCGGACGAGGCTGAAACAATCGCGGATATCGCCGCAGAAAATCCAAACAGCGCCGTCTTGATAATAACGCCGGACGCCGCGGGCGAATACAGGCTGGAATCCGCGCTGGCGAACCGCGGGATTGCGTTTGATACTTCGGTCGGGACATCCGGCGCGATGACGAGAATCGGGCGATTTATCTTGACCGCGTTTGACGGCATCAGCGGCGACATACCGGATTTGTTCGCATGCGTCCAGCAGGCCTTGGCCGGATGGAACGAATTTGACGACAACGATTTCGCAGTGCTGGACGCGCTGCGCGCCGCGTCCGCCGTTCTGGGCGAAAATGGAATCGTGCTGGACGGCGATTCCGCGGCGGCTGTTGCAAAAATGATATTGTCCGGCGTCTCAACCCGACGGCCCGCGCCGGACGCGGCGCGCGTGCGCGTGCTAGGGCTGATTGAATCGCGGATGCAGACGGCGGACATTGTGATTTTGTCCGGATTGAACGAGGGTGTTTTTCCAGCAAACGGGTACGAAAATGCATGGCTGCCGCGAAATATTTCTGACGCGGTCGGACTGCCCGGACCCAAGGCCAAGGTTTCATTGCAGGCGCTGGATTTTATAAATCTGTCCTGCGCGCCGGTTGTTTACTGGACGCGCGCAAAGAAGTCAGGCGGCGGTGAAACGATTGAATCGCGGTTCCTGACGCGCGCGTCGCTGAATCCCGCTCTGTCCGTTATGTCCGCGCCGCGCCGCGCGCCGGAAATAAAATACGCGCCGCTGCCGAACGCAATGGATAATCCGCCGGCATCCGCAGCGCACAACGCGCCGATTTTCGTAACGCGATTGGAAGACCTGATTCATAATCCGTACCTGTACTATGCGAAAAAGATATTGAATTTGCGCCGTCTGCCGGACGCTTGGGAAAATACAAACGCGCTGGAATTTGGAAATCTGGTTCACGACGCCGTGGAAAAATATTTATCCGGCAATAGCGGCGATCTGCGCGCTGCGTTGGAATCCGCGGCGTCTGCCACGCTTTCCGGGAATAATTTATTGCTGTACTTTTGGCGCAGACGGTTTGACGAAATCGTGCCTGTCGCGCAGAAATTAAAATCAAACATAAACGGCGCGGTTTTGACAGAGACTGTCGGCGAAATGAAAATCGCAGGCCGCGTCGTCCGGGCCCAGGCGGACCTGGTTTCCGGAGACACCGTGTATGACATAAAAACAGGTGCGTTGCCGACCAACTCGCAACTGGCGGCCGGCACCATGCCGCAATTGCCGCTGGAAAAAATCATATTCGGCCGGGACAAGATGTCTTTTATCGCATTACAGCGCGGCGCGGCCGGTATTCGTGATTTCACACCGGAACAGACGATGAAATTTGCGGACGCGGCTGTCGCCAAGGCGACGGAAGTATTCAATATATTTTCGCAAAGCGGCGCGCGGTACGAATACCGTCCGACGACAATCTGGAAATACCGCGAGTATGACGATCTGGCCCGGATTGATTAAACCTCGAACACCGATTTGTTTGGCAGGAATTTTTGCAGCCAGTCATGATTGTATTTGTCAACCGCCGCATTTTCGCCGCCGCTGTTGATGCAGAACAACTTTGGCTTGACCAGCATTCTGTTCAATGTCCGCGCATGCGTGATGTACCGCGGACGCGAATTGATGTTGAAGGCCATGTTCAGCCCGTGGTAAATCTTTATTTTTGCCGTGCGGCGCGCCAGCATGAATTCATGAAACAGCGTCCGCTGGATATCGTCATATTCGCGGAAGTGATGCGGGAATGTCCGTTCTGTTTCCGGCTGTACCTTTGGGTGGGCCAGGCATTTGACGATTTCGGATTTCAGATACGGATCCACGCAGTGCGACGCCTTCCACGCGTAGTCGTGATTTTCGCCAAAGATTTCAAGAATCAGTTTCTTTGCGTTGCGGACGATCGCGCTGTACATCCTGGGTTCGGCCGCGTCCGCGCGCAGATTGGCCGCGCTGAACTGGGACGCGGATTTTCCGCGGATTCTTGGCATTCCGCGTTTGGTAAAGAAATAATCCGGCGAAATTTTGTTTCCGAAAAACATGTCGTCGTTCGCCAATAAAAAGTATTCCGACAATCCGGGAATGTTCTGGATGAACATCTCTATAACCGTGCTGTTAAAGCATGGGCGGGCGATATCCGGCATGATTTCCGCGTGGTCCACGATTGTTATTTTTTTGTTCCCAGCGTCCAGCCATTTTGGAACCTGATTGTCGGTTATGATAAAGATATGATTTATCCAGGGCGCGAATTTTTCCGCGCCGCGCAGAGAATACTTCAATTCGTCGTTGTCAAAGTACCGCAAGTTTGACGACACATCCGGATTGATTTCATCCATGCCGGCCGCGCGCAGGGCTGCGTTCTTTTTGGCGCGCCATTTCGCATCGTTTCCGTCCACCCACATGTAAACAAGATCTATCTTTCTTCTCATTTCTCAAACTCCGACTTTTTTGGCAGAAAATTTGCCAGCCATTCGCGGTTGGCCGCATCGCGCGCCGGGTTGCTGCCGCTGTTGTTGATGCAGAACAGATTGTGCCGTCTTAACTTCGCGGCGTCCTTGGTATAAAAAGGCACGATGTATTCGCGCCCTGCGCACCACATTAAAATGCGTTTCAAGACCGAATATTTGCGCATGACGGCGGTTCCGTCGGCCAGCCCGTATTCGTGATAAATGATGCGCTGGATGTCGTTCGGACTGCGGAACCTGTGTGCGCCCATTTCCGTGATTTGCGGCGCGAAGAGATCCGCGATTTTTTTCAATTCCGATTTGCAGTAAGAATCAATGTTATGCGCGGGCATCCATGCGTAGTTGTGGTTTTTCCCGAAAATTTTATAAACGGCCAGTTTTGCATTCTTGACTTGAGACCACAGGCTTCCTGGATTTTTCCCAGTCATGTTCTTTATGGAATAATTTGATTTTGGCTTTGCGCGGACAATCGGCCGCCCGGAATTGTCAAAAAAGTATTCCGGGGCGACGGCGCCGCCGAAAAACATATCGTCATTGGCGTACAGAAAGCGTTCGGACAGGCCGGGAATATTATGAAGCCAATGCTCTATAAAAGTGGAACTGAATGTGGGCAGATATTTTTCCGGGATTATATCGCGGTGGCCTATGACGGTTATTTTTTTATTTTTTGTGTTTAACCATTTCGGCGTTTGACCGGCCGTTATGATAAAAATATGATTTATCCAGGGCGCGAATTTTTCCGCGCCGCGCAGTGAGTATTTTAATTCGTCGTTGTCAAAGTACCGGCCGCCGCAATTGTCGCGATGCACGGCGCCCGCATCGCGCAGCGCCTTGTCCCGCGCGGCGCGCCATGCCGGATCGCTGTCGTCCACCCAGGTATATACAAGATCAATCGGATAATTCATAACACTTCCCCGTTCGCGAGTTTCGCAAAGTATGTTCCGGGATAATTATCCGGATTCGCGACACTGCGCCGCCCGTCTTTATAGGTTAATTTCTGCATGAATGACAAGTCGCGAATCCGCGCCCATTCGCCCGCATCAAATTTGGTGAATATTTTGTTTCCGACCAGTTGCAGCGTTTCATCTTCGCTGTGATGCGGCATTTGTGCGAACAGTTTTTTTGCAACTCCGTCGTTTTCAACCATCGCGCGGAACAGCAGTTGGTGCTGGAAATAATTAATCTCGCGCCGCTCGGCCTTCCAGAAATCCAGGCACATGGCCAGCCACGCGTCGTTCAGATAACTGCCCCGCCGCGCGCGTATGAAAAAGTTCTGCATGAACGACCACGGAAAGTGCGTTTGCCCGCCCACCAGAAAAACAAAGAAGTCCGCGCCGCCGATATAATCCGGAATGCCGGCCGTCATGAACCCAGTCGCGTCCTGCCACGCGCCGCCGTGGTTTTTCAGCAGATTCAGCCGCAGCAGATCGGAAAAATGCGGGTACCGCATTTTTCCTGATTTGAGCAGGTCAAAAACAAATCCCGGCAAATCGCTGTAATCGCCGATCGTTTTGTTGTCCAGAATCTTGTGAACGAATTTTCCGCGATGCTTTTCCACCGTCGCAAAGCAATTGTTTACTATTCCCGGCGTTGTCCGGCCGCGCGGATTATCCCAGAACTGCCAGATTGTTTCAGGGGATTCCGGCGCGATTTTCTGCGCCGCCACCGAAATGGGCAGAAACCGCCGCGCGAAATAATTCGTCCAGATTCTGCCCTGGACATTCGGCCGTTTTTTTCCGCCGGCCAGAACGCGCCCGACGGTGCGCTGGATGGCCACGGCAAAGAATATCTTTATCCGCATCAGAATCAGCATTATTTTTCCCCCAGCGCGATTTTTGACAACTGAATCATGAAACTGTTTTCCGGCGCGCGCGCTTCCAGCCCGTGATTGAATTTCTGAAAGAAACTGTCTGCTGACGCCCGCTTCCAGTATTCCGCGTCATAAGGCGAGAGCAGGGATGGCCCGCTTTCCGGAATGCGGCTGTAAGTGCCGGCGAACCGATGCGTCGGTTCCTGATCAATCTTGGGCATCCTGGCATAAAATTCCTTGCCGCGCGGGTCGTTCTGGACAATCGCGCGCAGCATCAGCTGGTGCTGGAAATAATCCATCCGTTTGTCTTCCGCGCGCCAGTACTGCATCGCCATTTCATGCCATGCGTCCAGCAGCCATGCGTTCTTTTTCGCGCGGATAAAGCAGTTCTGAAAATATCCGTACGGGCTGCCCTTGGTTATCGCATGAAAGACGAAAAAGTCCAGATTCATGATTTCATCCGGAATTTGCGCGGTCATGTAATTCGTCGCATCCATCCACACGCCGCCGTGATGCTTTAACACATCCAGTCTGACCAGATCCCCGAAGTGTGCGAACTTCATCTGGCCGCTGCGGAATCTGTCCATCACCCAGCCCGGCATGTCCGTATAGTTTTCCAGATTTTTGCCGTCTAAAATTATGTGATTCATATCGCCGCGGAATTTATCAACAGTCGCAATCGCGCCGCGCACGACCAGCGGCACAGCCGAATAATGCGGCGGATTTTCCCAAAACTGCCAGATGGTTTCCGGTTTCTCAACCGCAATTTTGTTTGCAGGAACCGCGCGGACGAACCGCCCGAACCGCCGGTACAGGTACCGCGACACATACCAGCCCTTGAACGGCAGGCTGTTGAACCGCCCCATCAGCAGGCGCATAAAAGCAAGTTTTAATCTGAAAATAGTGCATCCCAATGTCATTTTACATTCCTTAGATGATGAAATTTTGATTTGTTCACAATGTCGCCTGATTCCGTATAGTAATCGGATTTCGCCGGGGATATGACAATCGGATCCCTTGGATTCAGGTATGCCGCCATGCGCGCCATCTGGCCGACGCTGCGGATATAATGCCGGCACGCGCGCATCAGTTCCAGTTCCGGCGCGGGATTGTTCGTGTCGTTGATATTTACGAATTCATGCGGCAGGCCAAGAAAGTCTATATTTTTTTCCGCCCAGTCCAATTCTTCGGAAAACACGAACACCCGCGCGGTTTCCCATCCGGCCTGACTTAATATCTCGCGCAATGCGTTTGCATAGTACGATGGCAGGATTGTTTTTCCGCCGGACTGCGCCATGTAATCGCCGCGCCGAATATGCATGCAAATTGAATTTTCCATTCGTTTAATATCGTTTAACTTGGCAGTATTCGCGGCGGACAGCGGTTTTATAAGTTTGAGAATTTGCTGTATTTTCTGTCTGTCCAACTTGTCGGCATCCAATGCGCGCCAGCGCCACTTTCTGCGCAGGCTGAAATTCCCGGTCATAAATTTGATATCGTTTTCATTCATGTATTCCAGAATATCGTAATTCAGCAACTCTAACTTGCGCGGCCGGCGCGCGGATATGTTGTTGTCCAGCATCGGCGCGATGTCGTTCGGATTCACAATCGCGAACTTGCGGAATTGCTGTTTCAGAAATCCGGATACGGTAAGGAATATCGGAGCGTCCGGATTTTTGTCGCGCATCTGCGCCAGCAGCATGAAAGTATTTATCTGATCGCACAGCCCGCCTGCATTGCTGTGCACCAGAATCGCGCCGCGCGGCAATTTCCGGCCCAGCCAGGCGTCAATTGCGCGGCCGCCCAGTTCGCGGATTTTATGCCGCCATTTACGCACCGGAATTATTCCGGAAATCATGCTGAAAAAAATCTTGATGAATTCAATCAAGCCGCGCCCCCGAACGATTTGGTCTTGGTCCGCGCCGGCGCAGGACTTCGTGGAATAACTGCCAGATTTTTCCAGGGGCGCGGATTTTATGTTTTCTGGTAAAATCGCGTATGATTTTTCTGGCCGCGCGCCGGTCAATTGATTTCTGTTTCTGCCGCGCCGGATTGTTCATCAGCGATCCCGGCCGGTTTTTATACCAGTACACCGCATCGGGGCAAAGCACCACGCAATTCGCGTAATAAACCATCTGCATCATCGCCGGCATGTCTTCACGGGTGATAAGGGCCGGGAATTTTAATTCATGCCGCTGCCAGAAATTGCGTTTTATCAGGAAACGCCACGCCCAGCCATGGATTGAAACCA
Organism: Rickettsiales bacterium; assembly: GCA_031260805.1. Lineage (GTDB taxonomy): Bacteria > Pseudomonadota > Alphaproteobacteria > Rs-D84 > Rs-D84 > JAISKV01. Next base: position 10,080 of record JAISKV010000012.1, on the reverse strand, counting down.
GCGTCTTACGGAACTTGTCATTGCCGATTATTATTTCATAATCCGGATTCCAAATGGAATTGCTCTTTTTCTTTTCATAAAAAGCGCTGCATGCGACGGCGTCCGCCCGCATTTTATCCGGATCGGCGGCGCGCAGCATATTCTCGTAAAATTTTGGATTTATCGTGTCGTCGCTGTCCATGAAATGGATATAGTCGCCGGTCGCGGCGTTCGCGCCGGTATTTTTCGCAACGCCGGTCCCCATATTCTTGTCATGCCGGATGATTTTTATCCGCCGGTCGCGGAATGATTTTATAATTTTTTCACACGCATCAGCGGCGCCGTCCAGAACGCAGATTATTTCCAGGTTTTCATAAGTTTGGCTTACAATGCAATCCAGCGTCTCGCGCAGGTATTTTTCAGCGTTGTAAATCGGAATAATAACGGATATTTTTGTCATACCCCCAGATTACAACACCAGGGCTTTTTTTTCAAGGAATGTTTTTACGGTTCCGAATGCCGCGGTTATTTTCGTGAATTTATCCGCGTCGCCGCCGGCATCCGGATGATGCAGTTTGGCCAGCCGCCTGTACGCGGCGCGCGCCGCGGCCAGCGTCGCCGTTGCTGGCAGTTCCAAAACCTTGTAAGCGTCTGCAACCGCTGGCGGCATTGATTTTTGCGCCGGCATCCGGCCGGTTATAAACGCGTGCGCGGCCGCGGGATCTGCTTTTAATTTTTCGCCAAATGTTTCAGATTCCCATTCAATCTCGATTTCGGCCGCGGTCATATTGCGGTAATAATTCCAGTTCTTGTTATACTCGGCCGCGTGCGCGCGGCAGAAATGCCAGTACGCGTTCAATTCGCGCGATTTCGGCGCGCGGCAGGTGCCGGCTTTATCACAGCCCGGATGATCGCATTTCCCAATCATTTTTCAGTTATTTCCCCGCCAGCGGATGATGCCCAAACACCGCCTGCTTTAATTTTTCCGGTTGGACATGAGTATAAATTTCCGTTGTAGCAATGTCTTCATGCCCCAGCATGGTTTGTATCGCGCGCAGATTCGCGCCGCCGTTCAGCAGGTGCGATGCGAACGAATGGCGCAGGACATGCGGGCTGACGCGCTTTGGCTCTATCCCGGACATCATCGCGCACTTTTTTATCAACTTGAAAAAAGCGTCCCGCGTGATGTGTCCGGACGCGCCGATTCCGGGAAACACAAAAGGGCTGTTGTCATTCCCGCGCGCGTCCATCCATTTGTCCAGCGCGTCCATTGCTTCGCCGTGTATGGGGACAAACCGCTCTTTCGCGCCCTTGCCGTGAATCAGCAGCCGGTCGCGCAGAACCGCGCGCACGGGCAGTTCGCACAATTCGGAAACGCGCAGCCCGGACGCGTATGTCAATTCCAGCATGGCGCGCAGCCGGATTGCCGTCTTGAAGTCGCCCGCGTTTGACAGCAGCAGATCTATTTCCGCGGCGGACAATAATTTTGGCAGGGACCGCTGGCGCTTTGGCGTTTCCAGATCCGCGGCCGGATTTTCGGAAATGACTTTTTCCAGGCACAAGAATTTATAAAACTGGCGCAGGCAGCTGACCCGCCGCGATACGCTGGATGGTTTCAATCCGGACGCGGTCAGTCCGGATACATAATCCTGCAACTGTCCGGCCGTCAGGTTCGGGAAATCGGGCAGGGCGTCCATAACATCCGCCAAATCATTGGCATAGGATTTGACAGTATTCTTGCTGCGGCCTTTTTCCGCCGACAAAGACTCTGTAAAAATAGTGATGTAATCCGTCATAAAACCACTATTTCCGTGGTGTACTGGATCGGCGGGAATGATAGAAACAGCAGGCTCGCGATGATTGCGGCCGCAGTCCATATCAGAATTTTTTTAATATTGGTTTTCTTTTTCCGCATATTCACACCGTGTCATAAGAAACAATAAATGTGCCGGATCCGGTTATAATCAATATGACCGGCGACAATATCGCGATTATCGGCGGTATAGAATTCCCCGCCCCCAGGACTGAAAACACATTCAGGATAAAATACAGCAGAAAGCACGCGATAATCCCGATGCCGAACTTTACGCCGAACGAGAAGTTTCGTCGCTGATGCGTTTGCGAAAACGCGATTCCCAGAATAGCCATCGCGATCAGTGTTATCGGCATGAACAACAGCGACCAGAATCTGGCTCTGTGCGGCGCGGTGTTGATCCCGATATTCTTCATTTCGCGGATAAAGCGCGGCAGTTGCCAGAATGATATTTGTTCCGGTTTCAGATACTTTCTGGTTATCGCATCCGGCGTCATGTTTGTCGGCGCGCGCCAGTTCCGCACGATCGCTGCATTCCCGTCCGGCGTTGTTTTTATTATTTTCTCCCCGGCCAATTCGCCGCCGCCCAGTGTTATCTTGTCTGATTCAATCCTGGCGCTGACACGGCTGGAACCGTCCTGGACAATCATGACGACCGAGCCGAATGTTATTGAATCGTTCCTGGCTGTGATTTTATCCGCGCGAATTGTGCGGAATCCGTCGCCGGTTGTTTCGCGCAGAAATATAGAATTGTCAACCAGCCCGAACTTGTTCGCATTGTCCGAGCCATTGCTGATGCGGATCGTATACGGATTGACCAGCGTCGTGCAGATTATTCCCAGAACGGCCGCCACGACCAGAAAAGGCCGCATGATGTTCCACGGGGATAGCCCCGCGCCTGAAATTATGACCATCTCCGAAGACTTTATCAACCGGTAATACGCAAGCAGGCTGCCCATGAAAATCAGCAGCGGCAGCATGACGGGGATGTATTCCAGGACGGCGATGTATGCGGACTGCAATGCGCGCGCAGCGTCCATGCCGCCCAGTTTTTCCACAAAAGTTATCGCAAAAGTGATTCCGAACGCGATCAGCGACACCAGGAAAATACTGGATAGGAATTTCCGCGATAAAAAACGCGATAAAATTTTTGGCTGGATACTCATTATTTTTGTATTATAATCCGTCAAAAGGAAAAAAGCAAATAATGAGCCGAACCATTTCCAAACACGGATTTAATAAATTAACCGCGGAACTGCACGATCTGCAAGCGGTGCAGCGGCCGGAAATACTGCGCATCGTGGCGGCGGCGCGGGCGCTGGGCGATTTGTCCGAAAATGCCGAGTATACTTCCAGCCGCGAACGGCAGCGCGCGATTGACCGCCGCATCGGTTTTCTGGAAGAAATAATAACCACCGCCCAGGTCATTGATACCGACAATCTGTCCGGGGACCGCGTTATCTTCGGCGCGACCGTTCTGGCCGAAGACGAAGACGGCAACAATCTGCAATGCCGGATTTTGTCGGATCTGGAAGCGGACGGCAAGATAACAATCGCCTGCACCAGCCCGCTGGGGCGGGCCATGATCGGCAAATGCGTTGGCGATACCTGCACGGTGCAAACGCCATCCGGCGAAAAAGAATGGGAAATCTTAGAGATTAAATTCTAATGGCTATCAGGGAATTGCCCGAATATTTGATAAATCAGATTGCGGCCGGCGAAGTGGTTGAACGGCCTGCGTCCGTTGTCAAGGAACTGGTTGAAAACTCGCTGGACGCCGGCGCGGATCAGATTGTCGTTGATATAACCGACGGCGGGCGCACCCTTATCCAGGTGTGCGACAACGGGCGCGGCATGGATCGCGCGGATTTGGCGAACTGCATCAAGCGGCACGCGACCAGCAAAATGCCCGGCGACGATCTGCTGGACATAAACTTTATGGGATTCCGTGGCGAAGCGCTGCCCAGCATTGCCAGCGTTTCCCAGATGTTCATTGATTCCAACGGATTATGCCTGGATGCGGCGACGGGGGAAATCAAGCCGTCTGATTGGGAATCCGGCACGCGAATCCGGGTTGAAAACTTGTTTGCAAAAACGCCGGCGCGGTTAAAGTTCCTGCGTGGCGATCGCGCGGAATTGGGCAGCGTGGTTGAAACAATTAAAAGATTGGCCCTGGCGCGGCCGGACGCTGGATTTGTTCTGAACAACCGCTGGTTTTTCCCGCGCGGGCAGAGTTTGCGCGAACGGATGGCCGCGGTCATGGGCAATGACATAAATGACAAGATGCTGGAAATCAATTCAGCCAGCGGCGGACTGAAACTGACTGGATTTGCGTCAATACCGACTCTGCGCCGCGCATCCGGCGTAGATCAATACTTGTTTGTGAACGGCCGTCCGGTTCGGGACAGGGTTGTGGTCGGCGCATTGCGCGCCGCGTACATGGATGTCATGCATGCGCGGGAATTTCCGCTGTGCGCGCTGTACCTGGCCATGCCGCCGCGCGAAGTTGATGTGAATGTATCCCCGGCCAAGACAGATGTTCATTTTCTGGAACCCGCCCGCGTGCGCGGATTTATCATATCGGCGCTGCGCGGGGCGATCGCCAGAACTTTGGCGCCGGCGCCGGCTGCGCCAGCGCAGGTGCATGGTTCAGATTTCAGAGTGCAATTTTCAGAATGTTCGGAATGTGAAAAAAATATGGATTTATTTTCATTTAATTTCATGGATGACAAGGGCGAAAATCTGAACTCTGAACTCTGCACTCTGAACACTATTGGTCCGCTGGGCCGCGTTATCGGCCAGATTGGGGACAAGTATATTTTATCTGAAAACGAACACGGCCTGGTTATAACCGACCAGCATGCCGGGGCCGAGCGGATTACCTATGAACGGCTGCGCAACAACGAGATAAAGCGCCAGCCGCTGCTGCTGCCCATCGTTGTCGCGTTAAAGCCGGAACAGGTCGCGGCGGTGCTGGAAATCAAAAATGAACTGAACGACGGCGGAATCGTGCTGGACGCGTTTGGCGAAGATGCGATAGCGATTGATGAAAAGCCGGCCGACTGGGATCTGGACTGGACAAAACTGCTGGGCGATATTGCGGACGAAGTCATCGCGAACGGGCATTCTTCAATCGCGGGCGAGCGGCTGCATCTGAAACTGGCGAACTATGCGTGCCATCACAGCGTGCGCGCCGGGCAGAAGTTGTCGCCGGAATCAATGGACGCGCTGCTGCGCGATATAGAGCGGACCGAGCGCGGCGGCCAGTGCAATCATGGGCGCCCGGTATGGCGGCAAATAACAGCCGCCGAACTGGACGCGTCGTTCGAGCGGATTTAACTTGCATTCCGGCGGCTTTTTTACTAGTCTGGCCGCATAACATTTCAAGGAGAAAATATTATGGAAACAGCAACAGTTGAAGTTATAAACGGGGCCGCGCCGGCGGCCGGGGGAAATTCTTGGGGATTGGTGATTTATTGCGTCGTTATTTTCGCGATACTCTATTTCTTTATGATTCGCCCGAACAAGCGGAAAATGAACGAGTACAGCAAGATGCTGGCGGAATTAAAGGTTGGCGCGAAGATCGTATGCGCAGGCGGAATTTACGGCACGGTCAAGAAAATTGACGGGGACAAGATTTCTGTTGAAATCGCCAAGGGCGTTGTTATTGAAATCGCCAAGCAGGCCGTTATCAACATAGAGAAATAAAAGGGATAATGATGAAAGGCTTTATAAAACTGGTTGCCGGATTGTTTGTCGGGCTGGTGCTGCTGCATATGATGTTTCCCGAATACATGAACTGGCTGCCGGGATTCATGCAGGACGCGTCAAACTGGCTGCGCCGCGGCGTTTACGGATTGTTTCACAAGGTTTAAGGGCAAAGCAATGTTAAAAAAACTGGTGATTTTGTTTACCGCTGTGTTCGGCGTGCTGCTGGCTGTGCCGACCATGTGGTCCGGGGCGGACAGATTTTTCCCGAATTGGATCGCGCCGATTTCTTTGGGTCTGGACCTGCGCGGCGGCGCGCAGTTGCTGTTAGAGGTTGATACGGACACGATGTTCCGGGAAAAGTCCAATTCGCTGTACGATACCGCGCGCGCGTCGTTGCTGAACCGGGACAAGGGTATTATCCGTTTTGCCGACATGCGCAAGACTGATGGCGGGGTATCTGTCGCGATACGCGAAAAATCACAGATTTCAGAAGCGGTCGGTCGGCTGAATCGCGAATTTGCCGGAACTGTGGACATCAAGACGGACGGCCAGGTTATGAACTTGTCGTATTCGGGCAAGCAGCGCGATGAACAGGTTGGCGACGCATTGAACCGTAGTATTGAAATCGTCCGCCGCCGAATTGATGCGTTGGGAACGAAAGAACCTGTCATCCAAACCCAGGGCGGCAAATACATCCTTATACAATTGCCGGGCGTTGATAATCCGGAACGGATAAAAGAATTGCTGGGCCAGACGGCGAAAATGTCATTTCATCTGGTAAACGAGAATATAACCAGCGATCAGATTGCCAGCGGCCGCGCGCCATCCGGCACGGAATTTCTGCCTTACATTGATAACGGCGGGCTGATACCGGTGTATTCGCGCGTGGAATTATCCGGGGAAAACCTGACGGATGCCCAGGCCAGTTTTGATCAGAACAACATGCCTGTGGTCAGCCAGGTGTTTGATTCGGCCGGCGCGCGCAAGTTTGCGAAATTAACGACCGAGCATGTGAACGAGCGGTTTGCAATCGTGCTGGATGGCAAAGTCTTGTCCGCGCCTGTAATCCGTGAACCTATTCCCGGCGGCCGCGGCCAGATAAGCGGCGGGTTTTCGCTGCAAGGGGCCAAGGATCTGGCCGTGCTGCTGCGATCGGGCGCGCTGCCCGCGCCGCTGACGGTTATTGAAGAACGCACTGTCGGCGCGGGGCTGGGGTCCGATACAATCGCGGCAGGCAAGATAGGCGCGATTGTCGGCGTGATTTTCATAATGATTTTCATGCTGTGGTTTTACCGCGAATTCGGGCTGATTGCGAATGTGGTGCTGCTGGTCAATCTGGCGATGATAATCGGGATATCAGCGCTGCTGGGCGCGACATTGACGCTGCCAGGGATTGCCGGAATCGCATTGACGCTGGGGATGGCGGTGGACGCGAATATATTGCCGTTCGAGCGGATTCGCGATGAAATCCGCGCCGGAGCGGGGTCATTGCGCGCCATAGATCTGGGATTTAACAAGGCGTTCAAGGCGGTCATGGATGCGAACCTGACGACGCTGATCTGCTCGCTGGTGCTGTTCCAATTCGGGGCGGGCCCGATACGGGGATTTGCGGTAACGCTGTCAATCGGAATTCTGACGACATTGTTTACCTGCATACCGCTGTCGCGCTTGATAATTGACTGGCACATGAATGGCCGGAATAAAAAAATCAGTTTCATAAAATAAGAACCTGCATGAAAATCAGCAACATTTTAGTTTCAATATGCGCGGCCGCTGCGCTGGTTCCGCGCGGCGCGCATGCGGGCAGGGACGGTATCCGGGTTGCCGGCGATTATATGCAGATTGCGATTCCGCTGTCCGGCCTGGTTTATTCCGCGATTATCGGTGATTGGGACGGCAGCCTGCAATTGGCGGAGTCTGCCGGCGCGACAATGGCGGCGACTTATATTCTGAAATACACAATCCGCGAAGAACGGCCGTATCAACAGGAAGACACCCCCGGCGCGACTTTCCCCAGCGGGCATACCAGTTTTGCTTTCGCCGGCGCGGGATATTGGCAAATGCGGTACGGATGGTGGGTCGGCGCGCCAATGTATGCGGCGGCGGCCTTTGTCGGATACTCGCGCGTTTTGGCGCGCCAGCATAATTGGCTGGATGTAAGTGTCGGCGCGGCGATAGGGATTGGATTCAATATGCTGTTCACGACGCGGTATATCCCGGACGGATTGTCGGTCGCACCGACAGACGGCGGCGCGATGCTGCGGTTTAATACCAGATTTTAATCAGATTAATAAAAATGCGGCCAGCAGCATGATGGCAAAGCATATCATTTTTCGCGATATGCTGGTCCTGCTTTCGCCGACCGGACAATTGCGCCACAGCCGGCATGCGATCCATGTTGTGCCCAGAACCAGCAGAGGCTGGAACGACAATCCTGTTTCCAGATATATGACCGGCATCAGCGACAGCAGGAATATCTGCGCGCCGCGTCCGCCGGACTGGAATACTTCATTCACCAGAAACCAGGGCGCGAATGATTTTATATTTTTCAATGTGAATAAAATGTTCTTTCTGGTATTGCGGCTTGCCAATAATGCACACGACCATATTGACGAAGAAACCGATGTCCAAAAGAACAGATTTATCCAATCCATTTTATATTCGGCTGATCTGTAAAACACATTCATGACGACAACAATAATTCCGCCGAACAGCATCAGCCAGAATCCGCGGTTAACCCGCAGTCCGGCCCCCCGTTCCAGCGAAAGTATAAAACTGGCCGCGATAAGTATGAAATATGCGCAATACTGCATGCCGCCGATTGTTTCACCGACGATAACGAATGCCAAGGCTGGGGTCAGTACCCGCGCCAAGGCCCACATTGCGGATATAACGCTGGTATCCATGTACTTGAAAGAATAGTAATATGGAAATATATAAGCGACTTCAAGTCCGCCGATTAGGAACAGCAGCGGGATAATGCCTGCGGCCGGCATGCTGATCGGCGCGAACAACAGCAGCAGCGACACGAACAGTATGTTTGTCAGGCTGCTAAGAAACACCATGGTTGGAACATGATTTGTCCCCGGCGCGTTGACCAGTTTATAATCCACCAGATTTGTCAGTCCGTAAAAAAACGGCGGAACCAGCATCAGTAAAAATGTCCAGATCGGCAGCATTTAATTTATCGTCCCGGTTTGCAGCGTTTCTTCCGGGCCCTGGTAATACTTGTATCTTTCCGGGATAAATTTCAGTATTGCAAAATTCGCGTCATCCGGTCCGGAAAATCCAAACCTGTCAAACCCGTCATTCCAAAACAATCGCCTGTCAATAGTGTCGTCCACTGCCAGCGCGCCGTACAGCCGGATTGCATACCGGGTATCGGAATTGAAATAATAAACGCAGGCCCGATGGTTTTGTGCGATTGCGGGAATTTTGGAATGCCGCCGGTCTGAAAAGAAATACAACGCGTCCAGACTGTCCAGATTGCCGAAATGCAAGTTTTTCATGATGCGGACATCCGGATAACCATCCGGGCTGACCGTGCCGATATGCGCGTTCTTGCAAGATTTTATGATGTCAATTATTGTCGCGTCCATGTCAGTCGGTTTATCTGTACGAAACTTTGTGGTTAACCAGTTCGCATGAGCCCAGCATTTTATCGTTATTTGCATCCAAATTATTTATGTCTTCTTTTCCAATCGCTACACCAAGTAAAAAATAATGATGCCGGAAAGGCGCGCCAAAAATCTCAAACATATTTTCATAGGTATCAAACAATGCGTCCGCCCAATCTTCGTGTTCTGTTTGTTCCAAACTGGCCAGTTCTGCAAAATATGTTTTTATTTTGGCGCACCGGTTTTCGCCCTTGTGCGCCGCGCAATAGACATTGTCAAAATCCAATGGCAGTTTTTCAATCTTTCTTATATCCCAATATCCCGTTTCTTCAATCAATTCACGAATTGCCGCAACCATTGGGTTTTCATTATATTCTATGCCGCCCTGAACAAGAACATTCCAGCCGAATTTCTTGTTGCTCAGGTACAGGTACTTGTCTTCCGACGGGTGTTTTACCACGATCATGACAGAGTCCCGTTCAACAGTCTTCATAGATGGATTTAATCTATTTTCATCAATGCTTTCAATTATCGGAATCATAATAAAACCTCTGGCACTTTTTTTTAGTATAACATATCCCGCACAGAATGATATAAAAAATTGAACTGGAAAAAATTCATAAATTAAATCTTAAAAAAGTTTCTTTTAATTCTGGAAATTTCCACCAAGGAACTTCATTAATAATTTCGCCACCCATATATTGATAAAATCCAAGTGCGTTCTTGTTATCCGAAAGACAGCCGACCCCGCAGGTTTTTGCGCTAAATTTTACAAATTCTTGCATAAGATTTGTGAACAGTGCTTTGCCCGCGCCCTTGCCACCATTTTTCAACCATTCTGGCGCGCAATACAGTATTCCAATTTCCATATCAATCTTGTCTGATAATGCCGCGCTTCGCGGTTTGCCACCAGCTATATAGCCTATGATTTTGTCTGAATTATCAACGGCTACAAGATAT
>JAISKV010000008.1 GCA_031260805.1 Rickettsiales bacterium | reverse complement strand
CCACCCCTTCGCTTGGCGAAGGGGATTTTGATGGCCTGTACCCCACACGATGAAATTACATTTATTGAAACGAAGTCGGGACAATTCCCCTTCGCTGGGACCCACCCACGAAAAACTTCGTTTTTCGCGGGGCCCGGGGAAGGGGTGGACGCCGCAGGCGGACGGGGTAGTGGTACAATTATGAATTAAGAAAGAATAATTAAGAATTACAAAATTATATCTTACAGTCTGTTTATTATAACAGACAACGATAATTCTTATTTCTTAATTATTAATTCTTAATTAAATTCATGCATCACTTTGCGTAATAAAAAAGTGTTGCGATTGTGATTTCATGCGCCGCGGTATTTCGCGCAAAACTGCGCCACTGATTCGGCATCTCGCGCGAATAATATTTTTCTCCGCCGCTGGACCAATCGTCAAACAATTGAAACCCTTCATCGCTGCCGCGAAAATAGTTATGCAGCGCGAATCCGATTTTTATCCAATCATCGCGGGCGCAGTTCGGGCTTATCTTGTCCAGCGCGGCCCGGATGTCCGCGACTGTCGTGCCGGCGTCATATTTCGCCGTTTGATGAAATTGCGGTTTGCGGTCGCCATAAAACAGTGTTTCCAGCCGCGCAATATGGTCCGCGGTTATAACCGGCAGTTTTTCCAAATCATAGTTCAACAGGGTGTCTTCCGTCAGCCACTTATAAGTATTGCCGTCAGGATGCAGGCTGCCCGGCATTATCGTTTTTCCGAACTTGTTCAGAAATTCCACCACGCAGATCGTCGCCGCGCCGTTTTTCATGCTGAAAGTCTTGCTGAAATCCAGATGCGTCAGATAAAACGCCGTAAAGCCTTTGGCACCTTTTTTAGCGCACGGGCTGGCCGGGATAATCCGCCGGACCACCGCATGCCGGCCATCCACATCATTGTCAAAGTCAAACGCGCACAGCCGCCACCCGGCCGCGCCGATTGTCGGATTACCCAGACCGATTGCGATATTATTTTTCGTTTTGGCAAAAATATCATACTGCTCGGCCGACATCACTGTGCTGTGGAAATTCTTCCATGACCAAATTATTTCGCCACGCCCGTCTTTTGCATACAGCGGGATTTTCGCGCCGTATTTGACCGGAATCACAGGGATATTTTTTTCCATGTATTTTTGCGCAACTTCCGCAAAGGGATTCATCGGCGGCATTTCCGAAAACAAATCCAGTTTTATCTGAATCGGCGCAGGCCACTGAATCACCGCATTAGGATTCATGAAAAACGGAATGTGAACGCCGTAAATTGACCGGTCTTCTCTTTCAATTGCCGCTTGCAACTTCTCTATCTGCGGCAATACATCCCCGTACTTTGCCTTGCCTGCGCTGATTTCCCGGTTTATCGCCGCCAATTGGTTCATTGCTGTCAACTTGAAATCCAGGCATGACAAAGTGTCGGGGTCAAACAAGTGGTCATGCACGGCGTAATGCGCGATGCCGGCGTCTTCATCGCGAAAGCAGATGCCGTAATTGTCATGATGCGTCCGCCCGCGCCCATGTTCAACCGCATTCACATTCCGCAGCGAAACAGAAGAATGATATTGCGTGAACAAATTTTTCGGCGCAAACAAATCCGTGCGCGACTTTTCCAGCGAATACCGGATTCCCATAAAGTAATCCGCCGCCAATACTTCCAATTTATTCGCGGCAACCAGTTCCGGTTCTTTGTTCAGACGGGCGTTTATGTAATTTATAAAACCGGAAACGGACTCTGATAAAAATTGCACCGCATGCGCAGACATGTACGGCATCGGGGACAGAGTTGTCGGATTTTTTATCCATGTTCCGAACAAGTCCTGGAATGAAATTCTTTGTCCGCGATCCGATATTTGGCAGAAAAGAATATCGTAAACAAATTCATTCATGAAATTGGCGACATCTTTGTAATAAACCCTGTCGTCGGTCCATTTTTTCATCACGCCCCAAATCAGATTCTGGGATAATTCGGCCGCTTTTTTCAGCCGGTCGCCGCGCGCGAAATCCAACTCGGCCGCACACAATTCGTCCAAATCTGCGCCGCGAAAGGCAAAATATGCCCGCGCGAAATCATTTTTCGCAACCCGCGCCATCAAGTACCCGGCATACCGCGATACGATAATGTCCCAGCCATTGTCAAAATAGCGTCCGCCATGATATATATGCCGTTCCGGAACCTGGCATGTTTCCACCAGAAACTTTATCGCATCCATGCCGGGAATCGGCGGCAATGATTCGGCCGGAAACAGAATGGCGCGCAGATCGGAATATTTCCAAGATTCGCGTTGTTTTTGGCCGGCCGCGGCATCCAAGGCATTGTGCAAGCCCTGAAAATATTCGGTCTGTGGCGTGGAATAAAATGTGATTTTTGGCGATGGAACAAATGGACGAACACTTTCCGGGATTCCAAACAGGCTGGTTCGCATATCTCTGATTTTTGCGGTTATGGAATCGCGGTATTTCTTGGCGGCGCGCTTGCCATTGGCCAATTGGTCCAACGCATTGCTGAATGCTTCGTTTTCTGATAAAATCCCGCCGGAATCCGTCATGACCATAATTATAGACGAATATTATCATTTGTCAATGATTTTTATCCACCACTACCCCGTCCGCCTGCGGTGCAAGACGGAGTAGTGGTTCATGTTTCATATCTCATTTCACATGTCTCAAAAAAAAACGGCCCACGGGCCGTTTTTTACCATGTCGGGGCGTTTGTGCCTTCTTTTATTATCGGTTGTTCGGATTCCCATACGGACAATCCTGTTTTGATATTTGTCAGCGTTAATTGCAGGTAATATTCCACCCGCGCGTCGCGCCGATCAAACCAGCCAGTTTCTATCTTCAAGTTCCGTTGAATCATTTTGCCCGACAGCGACAAATTCGGCGCGACCAATGTCCCGCGCGCCGCGATGCTTGACGCGTCATACTCGGCATTTGCGCGCTTGGCGCGGACGGCATCGCTGGTACTGTCTTCGCCGGTAAAGTTCGTTGCGATTTGCGCCCGGCCGGAATTCACCAGCGTTGTGCGGATTTTCTTAATCAAGACATCAGTATCAATCCGCTGGCTGGTGTCATTGGTCATGCGGCCCATCGCGATAACAGGGTCGCCCACCTTGGCAAAGCCGCCACTTTTCAACATAGAATCAGTCATGCTTTCTGCCGTTTTGACCCAGTCGCGGTATTCCAGTTCCATGACATCGGTCATTCCCGCGACCGCCGCTTGATCGTTCAGGTCCACAACCTTGGTCCCGCCGCAAGCAGTTAATGCAGCGATCAGCGAGCAATGTGCAACGAGCAGCGAAATTTTCTTTATCATTTTATTCTCCTTTGGATTTTATTTTACCTAGATTCCGCGGTCAAGCCGCGGAATGACCATGACTTTTGGCTCCATCGGGCGATCCGTTATCCGAATGTATATCAAATGATTGCCATCAAACGGAACTTCCACCTTCTGTATCAGGTTAGCACCATAGTTCAACTCAATCAAGCCCGATTTATTCTTTTTTACGCGCATCGTGTAAATCCGCCGCGGCAAAGTCGCCCAAGTGCGTATCTCCGCAGTGGTCGTCGCCATGGAATAAATCGCCGCGGCCAAGCCGCCCAGCGGTCCCGCCCGGCTTGTCGCCGCAGACTGGATGCCCAGCCGCGCCACAGCCGCCGCAATCGCGCGAATTATGTCATTTATGCGATACTCTTTGTATTCCGTCATGAACATCTTGTCCGTATCCGCCAACTGGGACGCGCCCGATGGCAGCATGGTGTCGCCGTTGAAAACCGGATGCGATGCGGCGATTGAGATAACGCGGAGTTCGCCGTCAACCGTCATCGGAAAATCAAACCGCTGTTCCACCAGACGCGGCGCGAATCCGGCGTCCAGGAATACCCAGGCCGTATTTTCCGGCCGCGCGCGCGAATTTGCCGCCAGCGTGTCCGCACCAATATACCTGTTTTGCGGCGACATGCCGGCCGCGCGGGTCAGATACAGCCGCGCGTTTTCCCAATCATCGTTATACTGCGCGGTGTTCAGGAAATAAATCCCCGACAGATACATCAGCGCCGGATTCATGATATCCGCGTACGCCGCCCAGTCATTCTGCAACCCGTCCGGCAGAGTTTCAGACTTATTCTTGCTTATCAATTTCTTGTATTCGCGCGACATTTTCGTCTGCAAATCGTACGACTGGTTTATGACAACGCGTGCGGTCGCAGAATCGCCCAGCGCCAGCGCGTCCCATATCTGATAGTACTTCACAAACAAAGTATCCATCATGTAAGGCGCGTAATCGCCGGCCATTTGTCCGCCCAGCAGTTTGCCGGCTTCTGATGCCAGGCCACCATGCTTGATTTTGGTCTTCTCGAACTGCGCGTCGGACAACGCGAACTTGTTTTCTTGGAACAGTGCGTCGCCGGAAATCATAGTCTGTAAATTATCGTCCAAGCCGGCCCCGGCCGCCGCGGAAAAATTTCCGGACGAATAATCGCGAACCGCGCCGTCCAGCCGCGTCGCGGTGGTTGTGCAAGCGCAGAGCGCATAGAGCAGAAAGCAAAGAGCAATTATTTGTTTCATTTTTACTTTACTCATTATACCCGGCTGTGGAATAAAATACAACTTGATTTTGATAAAATGATTGTTATAATGGCGTTCGCGGCGGCGGGATAGCTCAGTGGTAGAGCAAGGCAATCATAATGCTTGGGTCGGGGGTTCAAATCCCTCTCCCGCTACCAAAAATCAAATAACCCCTGCGGTTATTTTATTTTTGGTATCAGAGATGCGGATTGAACACCCGAAGGGGGTTCACAATGAGTCAGCGAGTCAACCCCGTGCCTGCACGGGGGTGAACGAGCGCAGCGAACGAAGTTCGCGAGAACGAATGCCGCGCAGCCGCAACGCGGCGAGCGAAATCCCTCTCCCGCTACCAAAAATCAACGAGATCCACATGACCGAACAAATTTCCACAAATGAATTAACCGCACGCTTGCAAAAGTGCGAAAACATCCGGACTCGCGACGGCGTCGTTTGGAAAAACAAATTCAATCGCGAACAAACTATATCCGCCGCGCGCGAACTGCCGGACGGTTCCGCGGTAAAAACCGCCGGCCGCATCACAGCGCTCCGCTGGCTGGGCAAACTGATGTTCGGGCGGATTTTTGACATAAACGGCGAAATTCAATTTTCAATGTCGCGCGATGAAATCGGCGAAGAAAACTATAAATTCTTCAAGGCCAATCTGGACATGGGCGATTTTGTAGGACTGACCGGAAAAATATACAAGACGACCGCGGGCGAACTGACCATCGCCGTTTCGGAATACGATATTTTGGCCAAGGCGCTGCGCCCGCTGCCAGAAAAATTTCACGGATTATCCGATATTGAAACCCGCTATCGCCAGCGGTATCTGGATGTTATCGCAAACGAAGAATCGCGCAATGTCGCGAAAATGCGTATAAAAATGCTGCGCTTTATCCGTGAATTTTTATACAAGCACGGATTTGATGAAGTAGAAACGCCGATATTGCAGAATGTCGCCGGCGGCGCGGCGGCGCGGCCTTTTATCACGCATCACAACGCGCTGGACGCGGATTTTTATCTGCGCATTTCGCCTGAATTGTACTTAAAGCAAATGACGGCGGCCGGGTTTGACCGCGTGTTCGAGATTGCCAAAGATTTCCGCAACGAAGGGATTGATCCTTCGCATTTGCAGGAATTCACAATGGTTGAATGGTACGCGTCTTACTGGGATTTCAACGACAATATTGAATTAAGCAAAAAGTTCATCCAGGAAATGCTGGTCGCGCTGACCGGTTCGCTGATTGTAGAGCATCAGGGTGAAAAACTGGATTTCTCGAAGTTCGAGACTTTGCATTTTACCGACAGAATGAACGAAATAATCGGCGCGAACATTTTGGAATTCAAGACGGTGGATGAAGCAAAAAATGCAATCGTCGCGCGCGGGTTGTTCACTATGGGCGAACTGAACGAATACAAATCAATCCCCCAGGTTGTGGACTTTGTCTTCAAGAAGACAATCCGCGCGAAAATCATCCAGCCGACGATTGTCGTCGGATACCCTTCGTTTTTAATCGCGCTGGCGCGGCGCAGCGACGCGGACAACCGCGTCTTGGACATGTTCCAATTAATCGCAATGGGGGCCGAGTTAATCAAGGCTTATTCCGAATTGGTTGACCCGATTGTTCAACGCGCAGCGTTCGAGGATCAGGCGAAAAATAAAAATCTGGGCGACGACGAAACATTTGAGTTGGATGAAGGATTTCTGACCGCGTTGGAGCATGGCGTTCCGCCGCAGTCCGGACTGGGGTTTGGCGTTGACAGATTCTTGCTGTTTTTGACAGACCAGCCGAATGTCCGCGATGTGGTGTTTTTCCCACAAATGAAATAAAAAAACGGCCGCACGGCCGTTTTTTTTATAGTTATTAGTTGTTAATTGTTAGTTATTATACTTTTGTTTGTGGTGGCGGAATTGTCGCAGCACGCACCATGGTATAATAACTAATAACTAACAATTAATAACTACTCTCACATTCCATTTAATCTTTTAATCCGTTCGGTCGTTTTGGGATGGGTGGCGAATAAATTCCCCATAAATTCCCGCGGCGCGGTTGGATTTGCAATGCATACCGCCGCCATTGATTTGCGATTATCCAAGACCTCTACCCGTGAATCAATACTTATTTTTTGCAACGCGGATGCCAGCGCCCGCGGATTGCGTGTTATAAATGCACCGGTTGCATCCGCCGCAAACTCTCTCTTCCGCGAAATCGCCATGCGCAGTATCGGAGTGATAATCCAGTTAAATACCAGAAACGCCAGCCACACCATTCCCAGTATCGCGACGCTGTTGTTTTTATCGTCGTTGCTGCGATGATTTCCGTGCAGCACCATGCGCCCGATTATATCCGCCGCAAAGACTGTGACGCCGACGCCCGTGATAACCAGCATGTCCAGCCGTATGTCGCGGTTTCCGATATGCGCCATTTCATGCGCGATGACGCCGCGCAATTCATCCCGGTCAAGTTTCGCGATTATCCCGCGGGTCAGCGCGATTGACGCATCCCGCGGGCCGCGGCCTGTGGCGAACGCGTTCAGCGAATCGTCTTCTATGACATAAACGCGCGGCGTGGGCAGTCCGGCGGCCAGCGCGACATTTTCAACTTCGCGGATGATTTTTTTGTCATCGGTCTCGCGCGCGGACGCGCTGCGCAGCATCATTTCATCGCCGAACGCCCATGAAATTCCCAGCCAGATCAGGCACACCGCATAGGTTATCGCGCTGACAGCCAGCATGGTATTCACCGCGTCAGCCATCGGCGCGACAATCCACACGAACAAGAACACCAGCGCGGAAAATATCAGCGGAAATCCCAGCACCAGCGCGATTGTCTTGCGATTGTTTGATTTAATGTGGTCGTAAACTGTTCGGTTTTTATTCATAGCAAATCATTCCTGTGTCATGAAATTCTGATTTTAATCATAATGCATTTGTCGGGAGATTACAAATGAGAAAATTTCTAACGCTGGCCGCGCTGGTTTGCATTCCGGAATTGGCTATGGCGAATTATCTGAATGATGCAGGCAATGCCTGGGGGACAATTGCGCCGGGCGGCCCGACCAAGACCGGAACCGTGGCGACCCGGTTAAGGGATTTGGGCGGCGGCAGCGCGTCAACATATTCGGAAATCATTGAAACAATCGCTTTCAACAATTCCGCGCTGATAATTTTAGAAACACTGTCTCACATTCATGATGTTGTTGAATTTGAGTCCGATATAAACAAGACCGACAAAATGCCGATTGTAATTTCAGGAAAAATGACAAACCGGCACTCAACATACAATTCCGATGTGAACAGCGAATTTCGCACCTTGCAAAACGGGATTGTTCTGACCGCAGGCAGTTTTGTTTCCGACAAGTTCCAGGTCGGGCTGGGCTTTTCCGACACACGGTCAAAAAACAACCAGACGCTGATGGACAATGTAGGCAAATCGTATTCCGTATCCGGATTCGCCAAGTACGCGGTGCCTGAATTTTTTGTGAACTTGTCGCTGGGGATTGGCGCGACCGGCTGGACGGATGATAAACTGGCGTTCGGCGTGGCCTCTATCGCGAACTATGATTCCAACTTTTACTATGCGGACGCATCAATCGGAACCGTTTTTATGCCGACCAAGGATTTTCAGATAATTCCGCGCATCGGGCTGAATCACATTTCAATAACAACGGACCGGCATACGGATTCGCTGAACCAGTCCTTTGCTAAATGGAATTATTCACAGACGGCGGGCGTCGCAGGGCTGGAATTCGCAAACAATTTTCATGTTGATGATTTCATAATTCGCCCGGCGGTTTCGGCGTCCGGAAATTTCATACTGAATCAAAGGCATGGCGACGCGGTGCACGCAACCCTGATAAACGGGAACTTTTACGATATTCCGGTTGACGCGCCGGCGGATGTCGGGTATTCCATCGGCGGCGGAATCGGGTTCATAGGAACGAAATTTTCTGCAAATATTTCATACGCGTACGGGTCGCGGGGCGAATACGAATCGCATGCGGCGACGCTTCATTTCACCGCCGCATTTTGATTTGATTTATTGATGCTTTTGTTTTATGATTCGCCGGTGAAAGGATTTATGCATGGCGAAAAAAAACAAAGCGCGCGAATGGTTTGACACGATAGTATGGGGCGGATTGATTGCAATCGCGTTCCGGTCTTTCTTGCTGGAACCGTTCAATATTCCGTCGGGTTCAATGATTCCGACGCTGCAAGTCGGAGATCACATTTTCGTTCAGAAATGGGATTACGGATATTCGCGGAACTCGTTTCCTTTTGGATCATGGCGCATGTGGGACGGGCGTTTTCTAACGCGCGGCCATGACGCGCAGGTCGGCGATGTCGTTGTGTTCCGCAAGCCTGATTCAACGCTGGATTATGTGAAAAGGCTGGTCGCCCGCGGCGGCGACACGGTGCAGATGATCGGCGGCCGGCTGCATATAAACGGCAGGCAGATTGAACGCAAAAATCCGCGCCCATACATCATCGCGAATATATCTCGCGATCTGCGCAGCGCCGGCTGGTCCCAGGTTGACGGCGACGGCACGATAACGCTGATAAAAAACAATCAGGTATTCATCAACAACCAGCCTGCGGATTTCGGATACACGATAGAGTATAAATCCAGCGGCACATGCCGCGGCAATCCGTATGAATGCTTTGTGATCCGCGGCACCGAATGGACCGAGGTTCTGCCGAACGGCAAGGAACACAGCATTGTTGAAATCAACGACAATTCGCAATACGACAATACTCCGCTGATAAAAGTGCCGGAAGGTCAATACTTTTTCATGGGGGACGATCGCGATTTATCCAGCGACAGCCGCGCGTGGGGGTTTGTTCCGCGCGATAATCTGCTGGGGCGCGTTTGGTTCGTGTGGTATTCGCACAATTATTATTCGCCATTGCTGGCGGTGTGGAACTGGGGGCCCAAGATGCGCTGGACGCGATTCGGAATGGGGATTAATTAGTGAAAAAATTAAATTATACTTTTACTAATCCCGCGCTGTTTGATCTGGCCATGGTGCAGAGCGGCGCGAATGCGGCCCAAAATAATGAAAGGCTGGAATTTCTGGGCGACCGCGTCTTGGGGCTGGCGGTGGCGGAATTGCTGTACAAAATGTTTCAGGGCGAATCCGAAGGCGACTTGGCGAAAAGGCATGCCGCGCTGGTTTCAACAAATACTCTGGCTGTGGTCGCGCGCGAATTCGGATTTGATAAATTAATCAAGCACGGGCACATGACAGGCGGCAAGATGAACCATATCGCGGCCAACGCGACCGAGGCTGTGCTGGGCGCAATCTATCTGGACGGCGGATTTGACGCGGCGCGCGCGGTTGTGATTGACGCGTGGACCGACATTGCGACGGCGGCGGCGCAGCCGCCCGTGGACTTCAAGACCGCGTTGCAGGAACTGGTTCAGCGCATGGATTCCGGCGCGCTGCCGGTATACGAATACACCAGCGGCAGCGGCAAAAACCACAGTCCGGTGTTCAATGTCCGCGTCGCAGCGTTGGGAAAATCCGCCGAAGGATCGGGCAGCACGAAAAAATCTGCCGGCGCGGCGGCGGCGGAAAAATTGTTGGGAATGTTGAAAAAATGAGAAAACTTATTCCGTTGATTTTACTGCTGACCGCATGCAATTTTGTATCGCTGAAACCCGGAACCGTGGATAAAACCCAGACTTTTCTGGCCCAGCCCGGCGGATTCAACATGCGCAATGAGGCCAAGGGCATCATGGAAAAACGCGGATATGCCGTCATTGTCGGCAAGCAGCGGGGCGGCCGCGAAATTGATTTGTCCGGCGAGGAATTGGATTCGCTGGAAATGAATATAACCGATATCATGAACGCGCGATACATAGTCCGCATCAGGGAAAAATCTGAAACATTTATGCCCGTGTGGTGCTTTTTCAACGGAATGCAATGGTGGCATTTCAGCGTGTCTGTATCGGACAATAAAACCGGCGAAGAAGTTTTGTCATGGACCGGACGCGGATGCCGCAATTCGTCGCTGCGCAGACTGGACCGGTATCTGGACCGGTTGGAAATGTCTGATTAGTGAAAAAGTGAATACACCACTACCCCGTCAGCGGCTGACGCCGCTGTCACCCCTTCGCCAGCGAAGGGGAATTACTTGGCCTGCATCACATAACGAAAAGATATTTATTGAAACGAAGTCATGACAAATCCCCTTCGCTGGGACCCACCCACGAAAAATTTCGTTTTTCGCGGGGCCCGGGGAAGGGGTGGACGCCGCAGGCGGACGGGGTAGTGGTAGAAAAAGTGAAAAGAGTGAAAAAAGTTTAATTTCGCCGTCGCGCTTACGCGACCAGCCACATTTCCACTTTTCACTTTCCACTTTTCACTTTACTTGCCCCTGTCAAAATTTGTACCCTGAAACCGTATGAAAAAATTGCTAATTTTTTCTTTGATTTCCGCTGTTTTTTGTGGCGGTGTTTTTGCCGATGACGCGGCCGATATCGCGCGCGCGGCGGCGCGCGCGACCGGCGCGGTTGCCGCGGAATCCCAAGTGCGCGGAAAATCAACCTCCCCTGCCGCGCCAGCCGCAAAAATTGAAAATCGCCGCGCCGCATCAACTGCGACGGTGGTTGAACGCGCTGCGGCCGCGACGCCCCAGATTTCCGCCCGCAGCGCAACGCCGATTATCGCGGCGCGCGGCGCGCCGGCCGCCCCGGCGACTGCGCGCGTTGCGCTGCGGCCGGCAAATCCGGCGATTGCGACAGCAACACGAGCGGCAACTGCGCGCGCCGCGGAAACGACCGAGTCCCCGACGACAGCGCGCCGTGATTATACCAAATGCCGCGAAGCATACTTTCAATGCATGGATGAAATCTGTGCGAACAAAGATGCGAATCTGAAACGATGCGCGTGTTCCGCGCGCTTGCACGAATTTGACGGCATGAAGAAAAAAATGCGGGAAGTGGAAGACGGTCTGAACGAATTCAATCAGAAACTGCTGGCTGTGTCCATGGACGCGGAAGATGTCAATGCCATGATGACAGCGACCGAAGGCGAACGGGCATTTCTTAAATCTGACAAGTCCGCATCGCAAAAGATACTTGATGAAATTATGGGCAAGTTGAAGTCGGATTTCCGGGAAGAAGTCTCAACAAACGCGCTGTCCGCAATAAACTTGTCAATGGACATGGACAGCATGTTTGACAGCGTGGATTCTTTCAGCGGCGCGCGGACTGCTTCCAAAGAGGGCGAGGCTTTGTATCAAGACGCCCTGCCAATCTGCCGCAGCATCGCGGCCGAGGTTTGCGATGCGGACAGCGTCGGCATCGCGCAGTCCGCATATAAAACGCGCATTGAGCAGGACTGCAACACCGTCGCGAAAACTTACGAGGCGAAAAGGACCGAGGCTTTGTCCAAACTGAACGACAGCGCGGCATTGCTGGACATCGCGCGGCTGGACACTTACCAGGCGAAAAACAGCGACAACACGCTGACATGCCGCAAGAAAATGCTGGATATTCTGACCGATACGAATGTTTGCGGCACCGGGCTGGGCAAGTGTCTGGACTGGTCCGGACGGTACATAAATCCGACGACCGGCGAAGCAATCTTGTCTGCCGACCTGTCGCAACTGGGCGGAATGCTGACGCGGCCAAACGGGGATATGACCTGGTCCGGGACCGCCGGCAACGAAAGGTTTGTCAGTTTCCTGAATTCCAAGAAAAAGTACATCGCGCCGGCAACCAAGAACTGCCAGGATATCGCCGACAAGATTTGGAGTGATTTTGTGGAAGACGCGCTGGGGCAAATCAAACTGGCCCAGGAAGACAAATTAAAAACGCTGGTTGAATCCTGCACCGAACTGACGACCGCGTGCATCGGCGATGCGACCGCGCAATTGACTGAAATGGACAGCCGGGCATTGTCGTTATTCGGCGTGCGAACCGATCGCTTGTCAAACGAAATGTGCGTCAAAATAAAGTCTTCATGCGGCGCGCTGATTGATGCCGGCGGATCGTCTGGCGATGCCTGGAAGACTGGTGTGGAAAATATAGCCGCAGACAAGACATTTGACCAGATTGTAAAAACTTGCACCCAGGTCGGCCAGCAATGCGTTATCAATAAATGCACTTCAATTTCCGGAAACTTCGGATTGTGCATGCTGGCTGAATCAGTGCAGAGACAATTTATCGTGAATCCAAACAGTTCTTGCTTTACAGAAGTTAAAGAATGCGTAAATTCCGCCAACACGGGAACATTGGCGACAATAATGACTAATTTTGGCAAGAGCGCTCTGGCTTCTTCCAACTTCTTTGATAAAATGTATGCCAATATGAACATAAGCGATTCCCCTAACTTTGCCGGCTGCACGCAAACATCGCTGCCGGCGCCCGCAACCAATTACCCTATTGTCGCGGGATGTCCAGTGTATTTTAGTCCAAAAACAGAATGCGCTGCTTTGTGCGCGTCAGGATCTGATCCCAATGGCTGCTATGTTTGCAGAATTTCCGAATATATTTGGGGAAATTGCGAAAATACGATTTATATCAATGGCGGAACAGGTACAAGTTTTGACAATATTATTTGTGTGGGCGGGACTTTTGACAAGCAGACTGGAATTTGCAGCACTGGCGGCAACTCCGCCATGCCAAAGGTAAAGCGAATACTGCCATCACAAAATACAATACTGTCTTGGTTCGCGAAAAATACGCTGACTGATCAAACAATAAATTCATGCTATGCTTCCGACTGTCGTCCGGGGCAAGTCCAGGCATGGAATGGGGGCAATTTTGTATGCGTAGCCGCTGGAACAACAACCAGCGACGGCAGTGTATCAACCAATCAATTTAGTATAAATTCAGCAACGCCGCCATGGACAAACAATTGCCATACAAATGTCAGGGATTCGTTTGGAAATTGTTGCGCCGGTAATATTACAAACAACACGCAATGGCGTCTGCCGTTTGATATGCAGTCGTTCGCCAGCGGCAACGCTGTGCCGCCATATTACTATGCGGATCCGGCGGATGTTAAGACCAAGGCAATATCCGGTGGAACACCTTCGGCCGATGATACCAAAATATGCGCCTCAACATCAGCGGTAGACGGAATCCAATTTGTCGGCAAAATCGGCGCGGATGAATATCTGCTTTGCGTTGGCAAGGGCGGGACAAATCCTGGGCAATTCAGCGTGGAATTGAATACGATAACAAATGAGTATGAAATTCAATGCAATGGGCGGTATGTGGTTATGAATAGCGCTGCTGGATCATACAAATACCAATCAACAAGCGATATAGGATCATTTTACTTTTATAGCACAGGGCATAGCGTATGCACCCTGAATGGCAGCACATTTTCTAGTAGTGAATCCACTGCCGATTGCACTGCTGTTATCAGCGGCGCGCCAACAAATGCGGACAACAATTTGTTCTTTGAATCAGGATATTTGATGGGGAACTAAAAAAACGCGCGCAAGCGCGTTTTTTAGAGACATGTGAAATGAGATATGAAATATGCCCCACCCATCAAAGAGTTGCTA
Source organism: Rickettsiales bacterium (assembly GCA_031260805.1). Taxonomy (GTDB): domain Bacteria; phylum Pseudomonadota; class Alphaproteobacteria; order Rs-D84; family Rs-D84; genus JAISKV01. The sequence continues at coordinate 1,040 of JAISKV010000008.1, read as the reverse complement.
GACGCGCAAAGTCCACACCCTGTCGTCATTCCGGGCTAGACCCGGAATCCATGGACCCCGGGTCGTGGCCCGGGGTGACGAAGGGTGATGATCCTGCGCGAGAATGACGACGGGTGGTGACATAATAACTAACAACTAATAATTAATAACTAAATCAGTATCTCGTTGTCCAGGACCGAGATGTTTTCCGTGCCGAATGTGCCCAGAACCAATCCGCCGGATTCATTAATTCCGCGCAGTATGTAATTCTGCCCACGATATGTAATTTTACTATTTATCCCAATCGCCAAGCTGGTCCATCTTTTCCGGATAATATTAAAATTTTTCAATTTTAATTTTGCGCGCCAGAAGTCCAATTGAATCATCAATTCGGACAGCAATTCTTCGCGCGTCAATTTTTGATAGTTATCCGTCTTGGTGCTGAGATAATTTCCGCGAAGCGTCGGATTGGTATTGATATTCAAGCCGATGCCGGCAACCACGAAATTATCCACATATTCTATCAGAACGCCCGCGATTTTCTTGCCGTCCGCAAATATGTCGTTAGGCCATTTGATGCGCGCGGGAATTCCGAATTTTATCAATGTTTCCGCCAATGCGACTGCAATCGCGTAAGACAATCTGGGGTCCGGCGTCAATGATTTGTAAATAAAACTGGCGTACAAGTTTCCATGATGCGACACCCACTTGTGCGCGCCGCGGCCGCGGCCTGCGCTCTGCGCGGCGGCCATGATGACGATTTTGTCGCGGGCGACGCCGCGCGCAATCATTTCAATCGCATACGATTGAGTGCTGGAAATTTTATCAAATGAATAAAGTTTGTAATCGTTTTTCATTAATATCCGTCTTGGGCCTAACTTCTTTTTGTGCCGACCATGCAACCTTGCGACGCGCAAATCAAAAATTTGCTTGCAACGCAAATTTTTGGCCGCTTATTCGCTCGGTTTCATTAGCATCCGTCTTGCGTCTAACTTCTTTTTGTGCCGACCATGCAACCTTGCGGTCATCGGTCATCCCGCACTGAACAACACCCCCGTCGT
>JAISKV010000013.1 GCA_031260805.1 Rickettsiales bacterium | reverse complement strand
CCCCCCCCCCCCCCCCCCCCCCCCCCCCCCCCCCCCCCCCCCCCCCCCCCCCCCCCCCCCCCCGCGCCCCCGCCCCCCCCCCCCCCCCCCCCCCCCCCCCCCCCCCAAAGGGATTGCGCACAACAAACCCCGGAAATCGGCGTAATTTCGCGATAAAGATGATGGTAAAATGCCTGCAAGACCAAATTCCCCTTGATTGACATTCAACTATATTTTTGCAAGACAGGTCAAGAATAAAAAAAACTTGACAAATTATTTTTTTTCTGTATACTAACTGTGAACTCAACTGCCAAAGGAGGCTAAAATGTTCAAGAAAATGTTGCCATATTTCATAGTGTTATCCACAATTCCGATGTTTTTTATGGCTTGCGACAAGGATGATGAAATCATCCCGGAAGTCAAAAAGCACAGTGTAACCCAGTCATTTGACGAGGCTTCAATTTATGCAAACGGCAATCTGCCGAATTATTTGCACAATATAAATCAAAATATTCGCAGCGAAATTAATAATCCGGCTGTTGATACATTCTTTGTATTGTCAAAACAAGACGGCAGATATATGAATTTGCGCAATGGTCATTGGACTGCCATTGCCGACAGTTTGATTGCTATCAGAACTGAAGCGGCCAAGAAAGGCAAAGTCGTTGACGGCGGCAAAAGTGTAATAGATATTGATATGGATATGAAAGGGACTGATTATACAAGATTGGTTGGTCTGAATTACGAAGTATTTGCAAATCCTGTTGAATGGGAACGGTAAATTAAAAAAAACGCGGCGCAGCCGCGTTTTTTTAAGGTTTAAGGTGTGAGGTTTAAGGTATAAGAGCGGCCAGTTCCCCTCCCTTGGAGGGGTGGCGCGCAGCGCCGGGGTGGTTTATAGGATTTAAGTGAAATAGTGAAAGAAGTAAATGTGGCGCGCGAAGCGTGACGGCAAAATTTAACTCTTTTCATTTTCTAGTTTTTTTCACTTTTTTACCACTACCCCGTTCCGGCCTTCGCCGGAATGACAAAATTATTGATAAATCCACCCCTTCGCCAGCGAAGGGGAATTCGTTGGCCTTCATCACCACGATAAAACAACATTTATTGAAACGAAGTCGGGACAAATCCCCTTCGCTGGCGAAGGGGTGGACGCCGCAGGCGGACGGGGTAGTGGTATTCATAACGATGGCGTTATTTTTCTATTGCGTCGGTTTTTCTTTTTGATTATATTTCCAGACATGGCGGGAAGATTATTATTTTCATTATTTTTTATGTTTTTCATTGGCGGGGCCTTTGCCGCGGAAAAACAAAATCCAAATTGCCATTGGACTGATGCCCTTGGTGTAGGGGCTGATTGCCCGGCCACCCACCCATACTGTAATGACACCGATCTGCCGTCGGGAATGGCGCAGACCAAGTGTTATAAAAAATGCCCGGCGACCATGGCCACCACCGGTGGGACTTGGTCAAACCCGGCGGCGTCAACCGCGAATTTTAATAACGATTGTGATTATACCGTATTGACTTGCAATGACGGATATGAAAGGACCGGGACCAGTAAAGCCAATTGGTCGTGTTCGCCGTGTTCAATAACGCCGGCAGGCGGGACAGTATCGTGGACGCAGAATACTTGCAACTGGTCTTTGCAGTGCGCGGCTGGAAAGTATTACCGGATTTCAGATCATTCCTGTCAAAATTGCACGCCAGGACATTATTGCGCAAACCCTGTAAACGCGACTAATGCGACGGCCGGGGACCTGGGACACTACGATTGCGGCGCGGGATATTATTGTCCGAACATTTCAACAAAAGAAAACTGCGGGGTCGGGCACTGCTGTCCGACTGCAAATATGACCGCGCCGACAAACTGCGTTGCGGGAAAATATTGCAGCGAACCCAACAGGACGGATTGCAGCACGGCGACAGGGAATTGTGCTGCGGGATACTTTTGCCAAGCGGGGTCAATAAACGCGCAGGGCGACATAACCGGCGGAACGCCGGGCGCGAATAAATGCGCCGCCGGGTATTACTGTCCGTCAGGTTCGGAAAACGCCCAGGGCAAGGCGGGTGCGGTAAACAGCCATCAATGCGGCGGCGATATTTATTATTGTTTGGCTGGATCAAAAGATGATCATGGCAGAACGATTGATGCCAATACTGAACACAAATGTCCCGGCGGCGCAAATACTGCAACCATTACCGGCATTCCAAAAACTGTTGTTGACGATGCGGATGAGATAACTGATTGCCGCATTACGAACGGAACACATTTCATAGAAACGGAACGCCCGGTTGATGCGACGGCAACCCCGCCGATTGGTCCTATAATTTTCGGCAACACATTTTTCTATCGCGAATTGCCATAATAATCGGTTAAGGAAAAGAGAGAATGTCAGATATGAATTCCATTATTTTAATTTGCGTTTCAGCGATACTGTTTATCGCGCTGGTCGCGCTGTTTTTTGTTTCGCGCCGGTCCCAGCGCGTTATGGACAGCCTGCTGCAACTGCTGATGTCGCCGGATCGCGCGAAAATCAAAGATGCGGCCCGCGTTGTTAAGTCCGCGATGAGCACGGAAATTGAAAACCTGGAAAGTTCATTTGCAAAAATGGGGGCTTTCCTGGAAGAGCGCATTGCGCAGACAGCGGAATTAAACCGCGAAATGAACGACAAAACCGCGTCGCTGCGCGGCACCGCTGAAATGGTTTCCAGCGCGACAGACGATTTCGGATCCGCATTGGCCGGGCTGAAAAAGGTTATTTCTTCGGATGGCTGGGGGGCGGTATCCAAAACACTGGCCCGGTTTCAGGATACGGTTTCCGAACTGCTGGTCAACATTGACTCGGTGGTCAATGACGCCGATCAAAAGACAAAATCATTTAATATCGGGATTAATGAATGGATTGAATCCGGCGCAAAATTGAACGCGCGTCTGTCATCGGACTTGGAATCCGGCACCGCCCAAATGAACGCCATGGTTGTGGAAGGCGAGGCCTTGCAAACCAGACTGGACGATTTGGCGAAATCTGTCGCCGGCGGATTCAACGAAGTGAAATCTTCCGCGGCGAATTATGAAAAAATCATGACCGCGAATGAGAAATTGCTGGGCGGCCAATTGACAAAAATGGACGCATTCACCAAGCAGTCAAAAACTCTGCTGGTCAAGCAAGTCAACACGCTGACCGATGCGGCGGATACGATCGGCGCGCGGATTCGCCTGGCCGAATCGTCAATTGAAAACCAAACGACGGGATTGCGCGCCGCGACGGGGGACTTGACCGAATCGGCCCAGACGATTGAAACTTTTGTAAAAAACATCGGAAACGAAATCAGCATTCTGACCGGAAAATTCCAAAACGAAATCCGCGAATTCGCAGAAAATGTCGTTGTGTCGTTGAACGCGGCGGGCGGTGCGGCGGACAGCACGCTGGAAAGCACGCGCAGTGCGGCTGCGGCCTTTACCGAATCGGTCCGCGCGATGGCCGGCGGGGTTCAGAACACCGTCGCGGAAATGAACGCGGCGCACGCCCATCTGGCCGACCAGTCCGCAGGGCTTGTCAAATTATCGTCTGAAACCATGGGCGCGCTGACGCCGCTGAACGATTTGGTTGAAAAGTACTATGCCGCCCTGCCCCAGATTACATCGGGCAGCGCGGAAATGACGGACAAGATTGAAACGCTGCGCGGCGCGACGGAAACTTCGCTGATTTCAATTGCGGATTCGTCGCTGAAACTGGAACACTTGTCCGGCGAATCGCGCCAGCAGATGATAGAACTGCTGGCGGATTACGCGCGCGCAGTGGATACCATGCAGACGCTGAACCGGCAGATGCAAGAAGCGCGCGCGACCGCGCCGATGGCCGCAATTGTTCGCGCGGGGGAATCGCGCGCGCCAACGGTCGGCGTCATGGACACTGCGGATTTCATGAAGCAGTCCGAAGTGATTATCGCAAAATTGCACGAGCAGTCGGTTGACCTGACCCAGAGCATCGGCGCGCAAATCCCGGACGCCGTTTGGAAAAAATATCACGCCGGGGACAAGACTATATTTTCCAAGTGGTTTGCCAAAATACTGTCCACTGCGGATAAGAAGCGCGTGCGCGAATTATTGAAGAGCGACAGCGTGTTCCGCAGCCAGGCGACCCAGTTCGTGCGCAGTTTCGGAAAAATGCTGCGTGCGGCGGAACTGACCGGGAATAAAGAAATGCTGAACGCGACATTTCTGAAAACCGATTTGGGACAAATGTACCTGGCGCTTAAAAGTTTTGTTGAATAAAAAAACGCCCGTCCGGGCGTTTTTTTTAAGAGTGGTGGACGCGCAGAGATTCGAACTCTGGACCCACTGATTAAGAGTCAGTTGCTCTACCAACTGAGCTACGCATCCAATCGGATTTTTATTATACATATTTCATTGTATTTTGCAAATATTTTTAGGCCTATGTACAAGTTGGGGTGATATTCCCATACTGTCATAATTCACGCGCACTGAACCGCACCCAGTCGTCATTCCCGCGCAGGCGGGAATCCATTGTTAGCGGTAAAAGAAGTTAAGTATTGTTAACAAATGAATAAATTTTGAGTTTGTTAACAGTGGATTCCCGCCTACGCGGGAATGACGACGGGGTGCGGTTCAGTGTGCAGGAATGATGACGATGGGGTATTTGTTTTGTAATGCGAATATTAAGGCAATCGTCACCCCGGGCCATGACCCGGGGTCCATGGCTCAATGGATTCCGGGTTTCGCTGCGCTCCCCCGGAATGACGATGGGGTGTTGTTCGGTGCGGAGATGACAGAGCGGGGTCTTATGGCTCGTCAAACATTTGTGCAGGGTCCGTTGCACGGCTGCCGTGCCGCAATTCCAGATACATCTCGCTGGTTTTGCCGGGCATTGCGCCGACCGGTTCGCCGGCCAAGACTTCCTGGCCCACCAGCACATTTGCAGATTCCAGCCCGGCCATTGTCGTATAGTATCCGTTTTTATGCGATATTATTATAACCCGGTTATATCCCTTGAAACTGTCGGCAAATTCCACGGTTCCGTCATTCGGCGCATTCACAACCGCGCCGCTGCGCGTCGTAATCCGCCATCCGTCCGTGATTAATCCGAGAGCCGTCTTTTCGCCAAACCGCGTGTTCAGCCGGCCGGACACCGGCGCGCGCATCAGCCGTCCGCGATATTTCGCACCGGCAGTTTTGTTTTTGGAAACACCGCTGGCCAGTTCTTCCAAATTCTTGGCACGCGCTGATAATTCACGCAAATTCTTCTGAATATCGCTTTGTTTTTGGCGCAGTTTTTCGTTCTGCGCCGCGCGCGTCCGCAGCAGTTTATCAAGATAGTTTTTATCTTCGGAATATTTTCTCGCGGTGGAATCCAGTTTGACTTTCTGCTGGGCGCGCTGTGTCAGGACGGTTGTCAGTTCTGTAATCTGTTTGTCCGCCAACTTCATTTCGGCATCAAACTTGTTCGCGATTCCGGCCAGCAGCGCGCCGGTCAGCGCGTAGTCGCGCGCGGATTCAGAATCAAAGTTCTGCCGGGATGAAATCGCAGCCAAGACCGCTGCCGTCCGCGCCAGATTATCTTTGTTCGCGGCGATTTCGCGCTGCAGCCGGTCGCGGCGCGAATCAAGACTCTGGATTTTATCGGAAATTTCGCCGCGCTGCGTTTCCACCTGTTGCAGGACGGCCGCCGCCGACACCAATTGTTTTTGCGTTTTTTCAACGGATGCGTCGGATTTTTTGACTTCGGATTCAATCTGTTTGTTTTGCACTTCGGCCGCATGCAATTGCTGCTTGACCTGGGCCAATTCATTGGCCGCGTTCGCGGCGCCGACAGACAGCAAAATAATCAGTGGGGCCAGTCGCATTATTTCTTTAACTCTCCGACATAAATATCTGAATTTACAGCCATTTTCAGCAGCGGGTCTGACGAAGATACAAATCGGTTTGCGACTGCGACAGATTTGATATTCGGGTCTTCCATCGTTTCGCCCGCGGCAAAAAATTCACCCAATGAAACAGTTTTCACCGCATCGCCATCCAGCGTCGCCATGACCAGCGTTTCGCCATTTTCAATCGCGTCCAGCGCGCAATTCGCAAATCGCGCGGCCAGAATCCGATCTGTTGCGACAGTGTCGCCGGCGCGCTGCAAGTGTCCTGGGAATTCCGCGCTGGACGGAATGCCCGCGCGTGCCAGTTCCCGCTGAATCATTTCAGCCGGCTGGCCCGAATGCCCGCGGATTTTGATGCCTTCGCTGACAACGATAATTCCATAGTCGCGCCCCAGCGATTTTATGTGCTTAATCAAATTTTCTGTTCTGAATTTGACTTCGGGAATCAGTATGGCGTCCGCGCCGCCTGCAATTCCGGCGTTCAATGCCAAGCACCCTGCCCCGCGGCCCATCGCCTGGACAACGAACCAGCGGTGATGGCTGCGCGCGGTCAGCATCAGTTGATCGCAGTACTTGGCCAATTCGTTCACCGCCGTATCAAACCCGATTGTTCTGTCGGTCAGCGGCACATCCAGATCAATCGTTTTCGGGATGCAGATCAACTGCACCGACGAATAAATCCCGGGATTGCTGTACGCCAGCGACAGGCTGCCGTTGCCGCCGATTAAAACCAGCGCGTCCAGCCCCAGTTTTTTTATTCCGCTTTTAATTGCGCGGCCATAGTCGCCAGCGGCCCATTTTTTATAACTGTTCCGTTCGCCGTTTTTCAGGATGCTGCCTGAAATTCTGGCAAATTCAGGCGGCATTGCATCTGCGGTCAAATTGATTGCGGCCGGAACCCGCCCCGTCAATCCGTCGGTGCCGTCGGCGATTCCGACAATTGTCCAGCCGCGCGCGATTCCGCCGGTTGTGATATTTCTGATTGCCCAGTTCAGACCGCTGCAATCGCCGCCGGTCGTGATGATTCCAATTCGTTTCATGCGTTCTCCTTGCCGGCTTGATTATACTTGACAACGGGGGCTGATTGCAATAAAATTCATCAAAAGGTGCGGAGAGAGAAAACCGACAAAAAAGGTTCGCACTATGCCGAAAAAGTCAAACGCTGCCGATTTGGGCGCTGTAAAGAGAGATACCAATCATATTATTGACGAAGCACTGGACCGTCAGATGCACTGGCGTCATGTCAGCCGCGCCAATGGGATTAAGTCCGCCACAACCCGCCGCAAAGTCGTTCCGGCCGCGGCGCGCGTGGTCGCCGCGCGCATTGAAAAAGCGCAATCGCGCGGCGTCTTGGCGTCTTACTGGTTTCCGATTTTATGCGCGATTGTTATCGTGCTGCTGCTGCTGTGGTCGCTGTTCGGCCGCACGGTCAGCAACTTGTTCGCGCCGACGCCCGGCGCAAATACCAATCAAATTGAAATTATAGAGGCTGCCGTCATTCCGTCATTTGACATCGTTCGGATAGAGCCGGCCGGAAACATACTGGTTGCGGGCCGCTGGCTGCCTGGAAAAAACATTTCTATTTCAATCAACAAAAAGATTGTCGCGACCGAACTGGCCAATGCGAACGGCGAATTTGTTTACGCGCCTTCCAAAAAACTGGCCCCCGGAAATTACGAAGTCAGACTGGTCGGCGATGTGCCGGCGGATGAATCGGTCTTTGTGTATGTCGCGGAAACGCCCGCGCGATCGCTGTCATTATTGTTTGACAAGAACGGAAGTCATTTGATGCAATACCCGGATGTCGCGGACGGCGATCTGGTCGTGCAAAAGGTTGATTACTTGGAATCTGGCCGCATCGTGGTTTCCGGCCGCGCGCTGCCGCGGCTGCGCGTGTCGCTGTCGCTGGACGGAAAAGAACTGGGGTTCGCGCGCGTTTCGGATTTCAAGAATTTCGGACTGGGCGCGGATGTGGAAAAATTGACGCCCGGCCGCGAATACACGATATCCGTCAAACTGCACGACACCGACAACAACGCCGCGGCGGAATTCAAGCACCGGTTCACAATGCCGAATCCGACGGGCGCGGACGATACTTATTACAGCGTGCGGCGCGGCGACTGTCTGTGGATTATCGCGCGGAACTTTCTGCGGCGCGGGGTGCTGTTCAGCATGATTGTTGACGCGAACGATATTAAAAATCCGAATTTGATTTATCCGAAACAAAACTTGAAAATCCCGGTGAAATAATGAACGAAAAACGCCATCGGCACAAGTTGTGGCTGCAACAGCAGCAAACAGCGAAATCGGAACTGTCCGATAGCGACAAGGCCGCTTTGTTATCTGCAATCAACCTGTTGAAGAGGTCGGCAGAAAATATCGCAAAGATTTCAATCCGTCAGACCATCATCGCCGATTTGCGCAAAATAGAACGGGGCATGACATACGGAAAGCCAGAGTTTCTGGATAAAAAACTGGATACAATCCGCTCTAAAATCGCAGCCGCCCGTTAAAATTGAATCCTTAATCGCTGACGACTTCGGCGACGAACATGCCGTGATTGTGCAGCAGTCCAATAACCGCTGTATGATCGTCAAATCCGATGTCAAAACGATAGCCAGACTCTTCCAACTCTTTTATTTTGTCCAACTTGAAATTCGCAGTCGTCGTGGGATAATCCTGGGGCTTGCAAAATACCAGCGCGTCAACGCCCGGCAGGATTGATTTTATGTATTCCTGGACCTTGGCCTGGCCGATGGCCCAGCGGCCCGTGATAAAAACAATTTTGTAATCGCGCGCCAGCGTTGTCAGCACGCGCAGCATGTTTTCATTCGGCTGTCCGAATTTGTCATAATTCGGCAGCGCGAATTTCTTGGTCGTCACGCCGTCAATGTCGCAATATATCGCAGGTATCACAGTTGCCTCCTTTGCATGATATCCGTGGCGGCATCCAGCCATTTCGTGATGCTGGCGTCTATGCCGCGGTTCCAGAATTCGGGATCGCGCGGATCCAGTCCGAACGGCGCCATCAATTCAACCGCGTTCTTGGTTCCGCCGCTTTCCAGCATTTCAATGTACTTTTTCTCAAAATCGGGAATCTTGTCTTTCTGCGCGAACAAACTCTGCACGAACAGTTCTCCGAACGCGTAAGAGTACACATAAAACGGCCGCATAAAGTGTCCGACATAACTCCACAATTCATCCATGTCGCCATAGTCAAACGCATCGCCGTAAAATTCGCGCGACACATCAACCCAGATTTTATTCATGTCCGCGGGCGCCAGTTTTCCGTCTTTGCGCGCGGCATGAACGCGCTGCTCGAATAAAGAAAAACTTATCTGCCGCGACACGGTGTTTATCCAGTCCTTGGACTTGCCCATCAGCAGAATAAATTTTTCCCGGTCGCCGGCGGTGTGATTCAAGATATTCTCGAAAGTCAGCATTTCGCCGAATATGCTGGCGGTTTCCGCATACGCCATCGGCGCGCCGAATGTCAGCGGACTCTGCTTGCGCCCGGCCAGAATGCCATGAACGCTGTGGCCCATTTCATGTGCCAGCGTCATCGTATCGCGCGTGGTCCCCATGCTGTTCAGCATGATGAACGACTGGGGCGAACCGTCCCGGCCAATGATTGTATAACTGTACGCGCCGTTGGACTTGCCAGGATAGTTGGGCGCGTCCAAGCGCCGCTGGTCAAACATTGCCTGCGCAATTTCCGCCATGGCCGGCGAAAAGGCGGCGTATGATTCCATGACTGTTTTCTGCATGTCCGGCCAGGCCACATATCCGTTTTCATCAAAAGGCAGATTCGCATTGCGGTCCGCCCATGACAGTTTTTCCGCGCCCAGGAATTTCTGCATGATTGCGAAGTACCGCTGCAACTGCGGCGCGCCATGCTCGCGAACCGCCGTGTGCAGCGCGTCAACAACCGCGTCGTCCAGATTGTTTGATAAATTGCGCGACTGCATTGCGTGCGTAAATCCGCGGATTTCATCCATAGTATTTTTTTTGCCGACAACCAGATTCAGCGCGCGCGTTTTCAGCCATGAAAACCGCGAATCTTTCAGGGTCGCGTTTACCAATTTCATAGCGGCGCGCCGTTCGTCCCGATTCTCGGAATAATGCATGATTTCCAAAATTTCTGCCAGTTTGTATTTTTTGCCGCGAAAATCAAAATCCAATCCGGCCTCGAACTCGTCAACCGCGTCATCCCACTCGCCGCCGCCAAAAGGCGACAGGCGCGATAACAAGATTTCTTCTTTTTCAGACAATTGATATTTTTTATTTTTGCGGATGTCATCCAGCAAAGATTTATGCCGCGCCACAATCGGATTCTTTAACAATTTCTGATAATCCGCGTCCGTCATGTCCGCGACTTCAATATCAAAGAAAGCCATTGCCGCCGAAGCGCGGCTTAACCGCTCGTCAGTGGCGGACATGATTTTCTTGATGTCTTGATTCTGCGTGTCGGTGCTGGACCGCATGTACAGGTACGCGCCGATTGGACTGGAAATTTTATCAATTTCAATCATCGCGGTCAAGGCTTCCGGCAGACGCGTTTGTAGATTCCCGCGGAATGCCATGAAATCCGCACACAGTTTTTCAAGCCGCGCGACATCCGTTTCAATCTGCGGATCGTCAATACTGGAATACAGCGTTGACAGGTCCCAGCGCGTTTCCTGCAACGCCGCGTCATTTGATAGCATTTCTAGTTTCATATCTTTTCCTTTTTCGTAAAATGCAAAGAATCCGGCCGCCATCGCGACCGCCAAAATTCCGATAATATTCAGCACCCAGTGTTTCATTGCATAATATCCTGCAACAAAGAATCCAGAATTTCAAGTCCATAATTTGTCGCGCATATCCGTTCGCCGCACTGTTGAAGTTGCGCGTGCGGAAGTTTGATTATCTGATTGACTCGGCTGAGTTTTACGCCGCGCGTCTGGCGCAGTCCCGTCATCAGAATTTCACGCGCGCGCGTCGCGTCGTCCAGCGGGTTAATGATTAAATTCCAGTTCGTGTCATACGACTGCTCGCGCCAGATGCCGTTCGTCCGAACGCGTCCGCATGCAGTCGGGCCTATGCCAATGTATTCTTCGCCATCCCAGACATTCTGATTGTGGCGGCACGGTTCGCCATAGTTGGAAATTTCATAGCGCGCCAAGGGGCAATTCGCCTGCAAGTATTCGTACGCCGCCGCCATTTCATCGCCATCAATCCGCATGTCCGCCAGCGGCGTGCCGGGTTCCGGCGTCAATTCGTAAATGCTGGCGTGCGCCAGTTTTAATTCTTCTATCCATCGGCAGATATTTTTCGCGCCCGCCAAATCGCGGTAGATAAAGTCCCCGCTGACACGGATGCCGGCCGCATGGCCCAGCCGCACCAGTTCGCGCGCCGCAGCCGAATCGTGCCGCCGCCCCAGAAACTGTAATTCCGAATCGTCCAGCGATTGAATTCCGACGGACAGGCGGTTCATGCCGGATGCGATGAAAGCGTTCAGTTTTTCCGCCGTCAATGTTGCCGGGTTCGCCTCTATCGTGATTTCGTCCGCGCCGCCGACGCGCCGCATCAGCCGCGCAAAGAATTCCGGCGGCATCAGGGACGGCGTGCCGCCGCCAAAGAAAATCGTATCCGGATTTTTTACATCCCATTTGTCCAGTTCTGTAAAATACCTGTTCCAATCGGGTGGCGTGCAAACAGAATAAAACGCGCAATAATTGCACTTGGACAAACAGTATGGAATATGAAAGTATAGATTCATGATAAAAAAACACCCCACTGCTGTGGGGCGAATTTATGGTCGGGGTGACGGGATTCGAACCCATGACCTCTCGCACCCGAAACGAGCACTCTACCAGGCTGAGCTACACCCCGAAAATTGGCGGACGAAGTAGGATTTGAACCCACGATACCCTTGCGAGTATGCCTGATTTCAAGTCAGGTGCATTCAACCGCTCTGCCATTCGTCCGGCAAAAAGTTTTTTTCAGGCATATGCCTGATTTGTTCGCGATGACCTGCGGTCCCGCTCACCACTGCGCCGCTGCGCGGCTTGTAAGCAAGTCAGGTGCATTCAACCGCTCTGCCATTCGTCCGGCAAAAAGTTTTTTTCAGGCATATGCCTGATTTGTTCGCGATGACCTGCGGTCCCGCTCACCACTGCGCCGCTGGGCAGAACATGATTATACATGTTTTGTTTTGTTTTGCAACTAAAATCCGCGATTCAGTACAGGAATCACTTGTTTTTTTCGGCTGAGTATATCCGGCACAAACGCCGCATGATCCGCCCAATCCGCCGGAAACAGTTGTTCAACCCGGGCATCGTCTTCGGTATAAGACAGAAACAACGCCCCGTTCTTCATAATATCCACAATCAAAAACATCACATTTTTGCCAGCCGCATGCTGGCGCGCCAATTCGCTGCGAATTTCCGGCAACTTTGGTTCCGCCATCGCGCCGTCAATCAATTCCAGCACGCCGATAGTAATTTTCTTGCCGCTGGGCGTCTCGAACTCTTTGGAATCGCGGGTCAGCAGATCCGCGACAGGATCGCCCGATATATCCGATTTGACGCGCAGCATTTCCATGCCCAGTTCATGATAATCAAGTCCTGCGATGCGCGACAGTCGTTCAACGGCGCGGCGGTCGTGATTCATAGTCGTCGGCGACCGGAACATGACGGTATCAGACAATATCGCGCACATCATCGCGCCGGCCAGCGGCTGGGATATCTGATACCCCTGTTCGGCAAATTGATGCGCGATTACGGTGCAAGTGCTGCCCCACGGACGCAAGGTAACATGCAGAACCCCGTTGGTTTTAATGCCGCCCAGATTGTGATGGTCAACGACCGCATGGATTCTGGCCTCGCCTATATCGGCCGGCAATTGGCTGGGTTCGGTCGTGTCAACCAAGACGATGACCTTGCCCGCTGTTTCGGTAATTATTTCCGGCGCGGCAAATCCGAATTTGTCCAAGACAAATTGTGTTTCCGGCGCAGGCACCCCTTGGGCGACCGGCACCGCGTCCAGCCCCATCTGGCAAAGAAATTCGGCTTCGGCAATTGCTGAAATGATAGAGTCCGTATCGGGATTCTTGTGTCCCATTACAAAAATTTTCTCTGGCATATTGATTTTCTCTTGTTTTTTTGACAGTATTCATAATTAACAGAAAATTAATTGTTTTTCAATAGAAATATAACGCTCTGTTATGCTTTGTATCACTTTTTTGACGGTCGTCATCACCGCCCTAAACCACACCCCGTCGTCATTCCGGGGGAGCACAGCGAAACCCGGAATCCATTGAGTCATGGACCCCGGGTCGTAGCCCGGGGTGACGATTGCCTTGATATTCGCATTACAAACTACTTCGCCTTGTCCCCAAACTCGGCGACCTTTAATTCCGCCGCGACGGTTGCGCCGGACTGCCCGTTGTAATGACTGTTCGGATTTGTGTTGTACGGCTTGCGCTCGCCAATAAATTCTTCATAGTAAGTTTGTCCGATGGGCATCAGCGGCTTTATCAGCGTCGGATAGACAAATTGCATTTCCAGCGTCCAATTTCCGCAAAATCCGTCGTCGCCGCGGCCTGCGGTGTGATGGTTTATGATAAAGTTGCGGCCCGTAGACGATTTTCCGTCAATGTACGGAAACAGCCGGTAAGTTTCAGTATATTCTTCGGTACTTCCCAAATATCCGATGCCCGGCAGCAGCAATGCCCCCCCCCGCGGAATCTCGAAATCTATCGTCGGTTTCTTTTTGACGAACGGGTCAATAAAGTACCGCGGATTGCGGTTGTCATACGCGCTGCGAACAAACAAGTACTTTAAGTAATACCGCCAGGATGTGAAATTATCGCGCATGGACAACTTGCTGCGATCAATGTTTCCGTTGTCGTCCAACTTGTCGGATATGTCTATGAACGGCTTTAAACCGCGCGGCAAACTGTCCGCGTAAACCTTTAATACACTGTTCAAGTGCAGATCATAACTGTTGCTGCCCAAATAGTCTTCGTTAAATGGGGTGATGATTATATTCGGCTTGCTGTCCGGATTGGTTGGGTTTGGAATACCCATCTGCCGTTTTATCTCTGGTCCTGATAATTGCGCCATGCTGACACCTTTTGCTATTACCATTCTCTCTGCCGCCGAGTTTAATGCATTTTTAACCAAATGCAAGGGTAAAAACAAAAACCGCCATCCGGCGGTTTGATTTTTTTACTGGCGGAGATGAAGAGATTCGAACTCTTGATGGAGTTGCCCCCATACTCGCTTTCCAAGCGAGCGCACTAGACCGCTATGCGACATCTCCAATGTACTTGAATTATTCTGCTGATTCTTCCGCTTCGGCGATGGCCTCGTTCAATTCGGATTCCAATTCCGCCGGTTCGTCAATAACCGCATCCAGCAGTTCCGATTCCAATTCTTTGATAATAGGGTTTTCCGCGCTGGATTCAACACCGTCTTCCAAATTGACGCCTTCCTTGTACGATTCAACGAATTCATGGCGCAACTGGTTCATATCCAATTTTCCGGACGCGATTTCGCGCAATGCGACAACGCCGGGCTTGTCCCGCTCTACATCCACCACCGGCGGCATTCCGCCGTTCAGATCGCGGACGCGCTGGGTCGCCAAAATTCCCAATTCAAACCGGGAATCCACAAAAGGCAGTGTGTCGGTGTTTGTTGTTCTTGCCATTTTCTTGAATCCTTGTTAAAGTCCAGGCTATAATATATTAACTATGTCAGAAAATCAAGAATTTTTTAAGTTTTTTGCATTCGGATGCCGCCTTAATTCATTGGAGGCGCAGAAAATCTGCAATATGCTGCGCGCCAGCGGAATGCCCGGCGCGGTCGTCGTAAACACTTGCGCCGTCACGGCCGAGGCCGAGCGGCAATCGCGCCAGGCCGTTCGCAGGGTGGTTCGCGAAAATCCAAATCTGCCGATTTTTATTACAGGCTGCGGCGCGACGCGCGAACCGGATACCTATGCCGCCATGTCGCCATCCGTCCGTGTTATCGCAAACCGAGACAAAATGAATCCGGCAGCATACGGGATTTCCAGCGCCGCGGCAGGTATCGCGGATTCCAAGTTATCCAAGGCGTTCATCCAGATTCAAGACGGATGCAGTTATAAATGCACTTACTGCATCACACGGATTCTGCGCGGCCCGTCGGTCAGTTTTGATTACACGCGGATTTTGTCGGACGCGCGCGACGCGGCGAATACGGGCTTTCGCGAGTTTGTTCTGACCGGCATAAACATTGCGGAATATGACGGCGGGCTGTGCAATCTGTGCGGGCGGCTACTGGCGGATATTCCGGAAATCATGCGGTTGCGCCTTTCATCAATGGATCCGGCCAGTGCGGAAATCCCGCGCATCCTGGACCTGATTGCGACCCAACCGCGCATGATGCCGCACTTGCATCTGTCTGTGCAGAGCGGTTGCGACGAAATCTTGCAGCGCATGGCGCGGCGGCACCGGGCAGCGGATTTAATACGGATTTGCGGCGCGCCGATTACAACTTCGTGGGATATCATTTGCGGATTCCCGGGCGAGACCGAAGAACTGTTTTCCCAGACTGCGGATCTGGCGCGGCAGTTGCATCCGATCCATATCCATGCGTTTCCATTCAGCCCGCGGCCAGGCACGCCTGCGGCAGGATTTGATAATCAGATTCCGAAAAATATCGCGCGAAAACGCGTCGGGATAATAAATGAAATCGCAAATAATAACCGGATGGAGTTTATGAAAACTCAAATCGGAAAAACGGTAAGCGTCTTGGTTGAAAACGGTGGTGTCGGCAGAACACCGAATGATTTGGAAATTGCGGTTGACCCATCCGCCCCGCCCCGCAGCATTCGTGATTGTGTAATAACCGGGTAAGAAATATTTTACCACTACCCCGTTCCGGCCTTCGCCGGAATGACAAAATTATTGATAAATTCACCCCTTCGCCAGCGAAGGGGAATTACTTGGCCTGCACTTAAAAACGAAGTCGGGACAAATCCCCTTCGCTGGCGAAGGGGTGGCATCACGCCGAAGCGTAGCGTAGGCGGATGACGGGGTAGTGGTAATAAAAAAAACGGCGCATGCGCCGTTTTTTTATTTCTTTGCTGCGGGTTTCGCGGCCGGTGCCTTGGCAGCCGGGGCCGCTTTTGCATCTTTCGCTGGCGTTGCTGCCGCCGCAGGCTTGGCCGCGTCGGCTTCTTCGGCCATCTTGCCGCCAATCGTCACAAACGCCAAATCCGCCTGGTGCAGGCCCAACGAAACGCCCGCCGGCAGTACCAAGTCCGTCCCGTGGACGGTTTGCCCGATTTCAACATCACGCAAATCAATGATAATTTTTTCCGGAATCGCGTCAACCAACGCGACAATCGCTGCCTTGCGCACGGCAAAGTTCATAACACCGCCCAGTTTGATGCCTTTGGAAGTTTCAATATTAACGACTTCCAGCGGGACCGATACGGCGACCGGCTGTTTGATATCAATGCGCTTGAAATCCGCATGCAGCGGCATGTCCGAAACAGGATGATATTGAATATCCATCAGCATGGCGTTTTCAGTCGCCGCGCCGGTTTCAATCTCAAATAATTTTGTCCGCAACCCTGGTTTTTTAATCAATTCAACCCAGGCCTTTTGTTCCAACTCAATCGCGACAGGGGCTGATTTTCCGCCGTAAATTACGGCTGGAACCATTTTGTTTTTGCGAACGCTGCGCGCGGCCCCCTTGCCGCCCGTTTTGCGAATATTCGCGGAAAGTTTAATTGACATTTCGTTTCCTTTTAGTTTGTTAAACGCCGGCCTCCAAGGGTGCCGGGCCGACCGATTATATATGATTGCCGCGCGAAATGCAAATAAAAAAACGGCGCGCCGCGCGCCGTTTTTTGAGACATATGAAATGAGACATGAAACATGATGCTCTGTTAACAATTTATCACTTTTTTTGACAGTTGCCATTCCAGCACACTAAACCATCTCCCTATCGTCATTGCGGGCCACGACCCGCAATCCAGGTTATTATTGTCAATTTTGCCAACTGGCAAAATTGGGCTTTATTTACCTGGATCCCGCGTCATCCGTCTGTGCTGCGCACAGCCGTGAACCGCCGCGGGATGACGACCGGTGGACGGATATACACCTTCACTTTCACCTACACTAAAAAAACGCGGCGGACCGCGTTTTTATGTATATTAATCTGCTGAATTACATTTAACATTGGATTTCGTTTTGACACATTCTGCAAAATCTTCCGTGCTGGTGCAGTTATAGCAATCCTTTAACTGCAACATGCTGGCCGTCATTCCAGCAATACAACCCGTCGGACTGGCGTATTTGTTATCTGGGCAAGGCTCGCACACACCACTTTCAGCATTGGCGACCTTCCCGCCGAAAACGCCGTCTTCTATATCCGTACAAGTCTTGTTTTCGTCAGAAACAAAGCATCGTCCGGGTTTGCAGTTATATTTCTGGCAGCCGGATATCTGGACGACATCATGGATTTTAGAATTGTATGTCTGCTTGTCGGAATCAATACACCATTTTGACGCAATGCATGCCGTTGCATTTCCGTTGGCGTCCAACGCCGTATCCATGCCCTCTATCGCGCGGCATGCCGCCGGCGTTATGCAATTTCCCTGATGCCAAACAAATCCATTTCTACATTTGTATGCCCAGCAAGCGGAAGATACGCTGCTGGTATTTGTAACGGCCAGCGTGCCGGAATCGTTGCCGCGCGGCTCTGGCTCCATCGTTTCCGTGCTATATTTTTCCCGTGAAAATCCAGAGCAGAACAAATCGCCGCAACCGCGCCAATAGTCGTTCTGCATAAATCCGCCGTCGCGGCATGTGCGCAATTGCGGGAATTCGCAAAACGCGCGCTTGCCTTCGCCAACTTTCCAACCGCTGTCCGCGCAACTGTCGTCGCACCCCAGTTTCTTGCCGCGGATTGCATCATTGATGCAGTCATGCGCGAACGCCGCGCCAGCCAGCGATATGCAAACGGTCGCGAACTGTAATTTTCTGGCAAAAATTTTTAGTACTTTGTTTGTTTGCATACTCGCACCTGCTTTATCATTATTTTAATACACATTGTATTCGCATCGCCGTTCGCTGCGCTCCGGCTCTGCGACACCGCCCCAAAACGCCGATAGCGTTTTGACCCGCTACTGCGGGGCGGGTAATTTGCTCCGTCGCCCATCGTCATTCCCGCACCGAACCATCACCTGTAGCCGAACCACATCCCAGTCGTCATTCCCGCGCAGGCGGGAATCCATTGTTAACAATCTCAAAACTTATTCATTTGTTAACAATGCTTAACTTCTTTTACCGCTAACAGTGGATTCCCGCCTGCGCGGGAATGACGACGGGGTTTGTATCACACACTTATCTGCCTCTTAACATTTCTTCATATAAATCCAGCCAATTTGGATTCATATCTACTATTAATTTTAACTTCCAATTACGATTCCATTTTTTCAGATGTTTTTCCCGTGCAATCGCTGCTTGTATATCTCCGAAAGTTTCATAATAAACCGAATGTTTCAGATCGTGTTTTGCTGTAAAACTATCTGTAAATTTCTTTGTCCTATGCTCATTCACTCTTTTTTCCAAGTTCGCTGTTACACCGATATATAATGTCCCCATTTTCTCATTAGTCATTATATAAACATAACCGCCATGCTTTTGCTCATATAACCCCATTTATTCCCCCGTAGCCGAACCACCACACCCTTTGTGCCCGTAATAACGATGTATTTTATTTTTCCATTAACTCTCTGTCTCTGACATCAGTCGTATCTAGTGATTTTCTTGGCTCTGCGGGTTTCTTTGGTTCTGCCGGCTCTGTTGTTTTTGTTGGTTCCTTGGGTTTTTCAGGCTTTTTGGGTTCATCTGATTTTTTATCATCTGGGGGGGGGGGGCGCCCCCGCCCGGGCCCCGCCCGCCGCCCCGACCCCCCGGGGGGCCGCGCGTGGGGCCCGGGCCGGCACGCCGACGGGGG
>JAISKV010000015.1 GCA_031260805.1 Rickettsiales bacterium | reverse complement strand
CACTACCCCGTCAGCGGCTACGCCGCTGCCACCCCTTCGCTGGCGAAGGGGAATTGTCCCGACTTCGTTTCAATAAATGTAATTTCATCGTGTGGGGTACAGGCCATCAAAATCCCCTTCGCCAAGCGAAGGGGTGGACGCCGCAGCCGGACGGGGTAGTGGTACAATTAATAATTAAGAAAGAAGAATTAAGAATTATAACGATAATTCTTATTTCTTAATTATTAATTCTTAATTAAACTCTGTAAACCATCCCCGGCATGCCGCCACCCATCAAAGGCTGCACGCTTTTACAAATGCGCTGAACAGCGGGTGCGCCGTATACGGCGAAGACTGAAATTCAGGATGAAATTGTCCGGCGATAAAAAACCGGTGTTTTGGAATTTCAATTATTTCAGGCAGCCGACCGTCTGGCGAAATCCCGGAAATTATCATTCCGTTCTTTTCCAATTCATCCCGATATTTGATTTGCAGTTCGTATCTGTGCCGGTGCCGCTCGGAAATTTCATCCGCGCCGTAAATCCGGTGCGCCAGCGTCCCGGGCGTTATAACGCAAGGGTACGCGCCCAGACGCAGCGTTCCGCCCATATCGGCTGTGTCATGATCGCGCATTATGTCAATAACCGCTTCGCAGTTTTTATCAAATTCAGTGCTGTGCGCGGTTTCATGCCCAATTTCACGCATCATGTCAATAACTGCAATCTGCATTCCCAGACAAATGCCCAGGTATGGGATATTGTTTTGTCTGGCAAAGCGCGCCGCAATCATTTTGCCATTGACGCCACGCGCCCCAAATCCGCCGGGAACCAGGATTCCATCCGCTCCGTTCAGCGCGCCGGGCCCGTTCTTTTCCAAATCTTCGGCATCTATCTTTTCTATAACAACGCGAACCTTGTTCGCCTTGCCCGCGGCCCACAGCGCTTCGTTCAGCGATTTGTACGCGTCCGGCACATGAAAGTATTTCCCAACCATCGCAATCTTGACAACCGGCAGATCCGCGTCCAGATAATCGTCAATCTGATTGAACCGCGACAGGTCCCCCGCGACATCCGGCAATCCAAAGTGCCGCGCGATAACGCTGAAAATTCCCTGTTTTTCGTACGCCAGCGGCACGCGGTAAATGCTGTCCAAATCAATCCCGCTGATAACGCTGGCCGCGGGCATGTTGCAGAAAATCCCTATCTTTTCGCGTTCATCCGCGTCCAGCATCCGCGGCGTGCGGACGATAACCATGTTCGCCATAATTCCGTTTTCCAGCAAACGGCGCACGGACATCTGCGTCGGCTTGGTCTTTAATTCGCCGGATTTTTCCAAGTAAGGCGCCAGCGTCAGGTGAACAAACATGACATTCTGTCGGCCGATGCGGTTTGCAAATTGACGAATGCTTTCCAGAAACACCTGGCCTTCTATGTCCCCGACCGTGCCGCCGATTTCACAAATGACAAAGTCCGTGCCAGTTGGCGCGCCGATAAAAGACTGTATTTCATCCGTGATATGCGGAATTGTCTGGATGGTCTTGCCCAGATAATCGCCGCGCCGCTCGCAGTTCAGGACATTCCAGTATACTCGGCCGCCGGATACGGAATCGTCGCGGGATAATTGCACGCCCAGAAATCTTTCGTAATATCCCAGATCCAGATCCGTTTCAAACCCGTCATTGGTTACATAAACTTCGCCATGCTGCAAAGGACTCATGGTGCCGGGGTCAATATTCAGGTACGGGTCAAATTTCCGCGAATGAACGGTGTACCCGCGCGATTGCAGTATCGCGCCGATTGACGCGGCCGCAACGCCTTTGCCAAGCGACGACACAACCCCGCCGGTTACGAAAATATATCTTGATTGTTTTTCCATAAGTTCTCCAAGTTCTCCTTATGGACTGTTATCCTAACAAATCGGGGGCATGCGGCGCAAGCCCGTTTTTTTATCAATCCAGACCTGGTCCCCCGCGATTTCCATCATCGGCAAATCATTGCGAGAATCGGAATAACTGCGCGCGACGACCGGCATTATTTCACGCGCGTCGCACCATTCGTACAAAGCCCATACCTTGCGCGCATCGTGGCATAGAAAGCGAAACCGCCATGGTTTTTTCTTGTCCATTTTGCTGCACAGCACCGCATCAAACCGCATGTCCCGGACCAGTTTCGGAATCAGATAATCCGGCCCGGCGGAAATGCAAAGCACGATGTTTCCGGCGGCCCGCTCGGCCGCCACCTGGTCCGCGGCCCAGCCAAACCGCCGCGCGCGGTGAATCTTGATAAATTCCGGTGCGAATTTTTTCACCATTTCCGTCGTTATGCAGCGGCGGATATTCTCGCGCCACCAGACGCCGCGCGGACAAAACCGCGCGACAACCGCGCACGCCAGCGTCAGCGGCAGGTACAGCATTCCGCGCGGGCTGCGCCAAAAGCAGTGCCAGTAAAAATCAGTGTTGGAATCCCCGGACGACAGCGTCCCGTCAAAATCAAAAACGACTATTTTTTTCTTTTCCATGCGCGCTCCATCAGCACAAAGATAGCAGGCGTCGCCGCATAAGTCCAGAACAAAGACGCCGCGATTCCGCCGATTATAACCGCGCCCATTGATAACTTCATTCCGTCAATGCTGAACAACTGCGGAATCAGTCCCGCAACAACCGCGATCGTCGCCATCATCAGCATGCGGTGCTTGTCGCAAAACTGCTCCCACAGCGCCGCCGTCGGACGCGCCCCGCGCGCCATTTCTTCCAGCGTCGGTTCCAGCAATAAAATATTGGTGTTCACGGCCAGTCCGACCAGCATGACGATGGCCAGCATCGCCGCGATATTTATGTTCGCACCCGTCAGGAACAGCATGATGAACACGCCCGTGAAACTTGTTATTATTCCGGTTATGATTGTGAACGGCTGGCGCGCGCTGTTCATGACCGCCGCCAGCAGCATAAAGGTCAGGATTGACGCCAGCAGGAACGCGCGGCCGATTTCGCCCTGAGTTTCGCCTTGAATCTCGCTCATCCCGCCGAACTTGGCATAGTATCCGGGCTGCCAGTCCAGTTTTTTCATGGCGGATTCTATCTTGGTCTGAACCGGTCCGATTGTGGATTTGCCCAGATTTATATTTATCTGCGTTATGCGGTTTTTATCCAGACGCACGATGTCTGGCGTTGCGGACGCGCTCTCTATCCTGCCCAGATCATTCAGGCGCACCAAGCCCTTGGGCGACGAAATAAATACGGAATTGAACAGGTCCACGCCTTTGTATGGTTTTGCGAATTCCAGAATTATCGGATATTCGCGCCCGTTTTCCTTGAATTTGTAATTGTCATTGCCGAACAGGGCCGTGCGCAGCGCGCCGCCGGCAGCAGCATTCTTGACGCCCCAGAAACTCATCGCGCCGGAATCCGGAATAAATTTTATTTCCAATCCGGGCGTCTGCTGGGCGCGAACCGCGCTTTGGATTTCCGGGATTTGATTTAATACTTCCAGAACCGCGCCGGCATATTTTTCGCGGACATCATCATTTTCGCCATTGATGTTCAGAACCATGTCGCTGGATACGCCCGCGCCGGACATGCTTTCCCCGGCGCGAATCTGCACTTCGGCGTCCGGTATTGCGGCCAGCAGCGGCAGAATTTTCTGTGCCAGCTGCTTGTCCGTCAGCCCCCGCCGGTCATGCGGGACCAGTTCCAGTTTGCCGGAAATATTTTGTATGCCGCGCTCGCCTATTTTAATCGCGACCGACTTTATCTCTGGCACGCCGGCCAGAACTTCTTCCATCTTCCGCGCGATGCCTTCCGATTTGGCAAAGTTGCTGCCCATCGGGGCGCGGACGGACACGCTTATTTCATTCGTGTCCGTGCTGGGCGAGAATTCGTTGCCAACCCACCGCATCGGGATTATCGTGATGACCATCGCCGCCGCCGCAATGCCGACCGCGCGCCACGGATGCTTAATCTGCCAATCGTAAAAAGGCCGGAACCATTTTAATTTCGTCGTTTCGGTTTTTTGATTTTTCGTCTTGCGCAGAATCTTCGCAATCATCATCGGCGTCAGCGTGAACGAAAACATTGACGACAGCAGGACCAGATACACGACCGTCAAACCGAACTGGGCCATGAACTGCCCGACTATGCCGTTCATAAACGCCAGCGGCAGGAACACGACGATGTGAACGCCGATTGTCGCGAATACCCGGACCGATACCTTTTTTGTGCCTTCTATGGCGGCGTTTTCAGGGCTGTATCCGCGGTTCAGCAGTCCCAGCGCGGATTCAATCATAACTATCGCGTCGGTAATCAGCGTGCCCAGCGCCGTTGCGATTGCCAGCATAGTCATGACATTTATAGTGAACCCGGACGCGTCCATGAAAAAGAATCCCGCAATCAAACTGGCCGGAATCATGACGCCCGCGATAATCGTAGTGCGCCAGTTTCTGGTAAACGCCAGCAGCGTCGCGACCGTCAGAATAACCCCCAGGATAATATCGCGCAGCGTGATGTTGGTTTCAGCCGATACCGCGCGCGAACTGTCCGATATAATCTGCATGCGCGCGTCAGGAAACACGGCCTGCATGGATGACTGCAATTGCGGCAATTGCTTTTGCAACTGGTTTGATATTTTTATCGCGTTCCCGTCATTGGATTTTACAACCGACAGAATAACGACTTTTTCGCCATTAAACCGCGCGCCACGCTCCACCTCGCGCACTCCGTCGGACACCTGCGCTATTTGCGACAGTCTGAAATTATCCCCTTCGGGCGTCGTGATTCGCAAGTTCTCTATGTCCGCCAGCGATTGAAATTCACCGACAAACCGCACCGCTTGGGAATTCGCATCCGATTCAATGCGGCCGCCAGGAACATTCAGGTTGTACGACCCCAGCGCCGACACCACATCTGACGCGGCGACGCCATGCGCGGCCATCAGTTCCGGATTCATCGCAATCCGCACAGCACGGTTTTCGCCGCCGAAAACACTGACGCCGGATACCCCGGGTATCGCTGTTATTTTGTTCGCCAAGGTGTCCTTGATGTAAATATCCAAAGATTTTGGATCCGCGCCGGTCATAACAATGTCAACGACAGACTGCTGCAACGGATTCAGTTTTTCAACAATCGGGGCCTTTAAGTCATCGGGAAATTCGCCGGACACCGCGTCCAGTTTCGCCTTTATCTCCGAAGCCTTGTCATTGACATTCGCGCCGATGTTGAATTCGGCCATGACAAAGCCGCCGTTCTCAAACGCCTGGGATTGTATGCGTTTCACGCCGGACACTTCGCTTATCGCGTCTTCGGCGCGCTTGACGACCTGGGACTCTATCTCGGCCGGGGACGCGCCTGGATAGATGAACGATGCCGTGACCATCGGAAAGTCAATCGCCGGCATCCGCTCCACATTCATTTTCGGGAATGCTACAATTCCCAGAACAACCCACATCAAGACAAACATGATTGTGGTAATCGGCCGCTTTACAAAAAATTCTATGAACTTCATTTTATTTTTTCCCCGTCAGAAACATTTGATAGCACGACCGCGTCGCCGTCATTCAGACCGGTCACAACCGCGGTTTCAGAATCGGATGCGATTACCCGCACCGCCCGCTGAACCGCGGTTCCGCTGTCGTTTATGAAAACAGCGTCTTTTTTAATCGCGCTGACCGGGATGAAAAATCCGGTAAATTCCAGTTCCGCGAATTGATCGCCGTCGGCCGCGCCGACTGTGCGCAGCCCGCACATTCCGCTGTCTATATCAATATTGCGGCTGACCGCGGCAATCCGGCCGGCGCCGACATGCTGACCGGCCTTGAACCTGCCCGCGCGCGCGCAGGACACCGCCGCGCTGTTGCCTTTGATGAACACCGGTTCCTTGATTATCCCATTTTCTTTGACAACAGCAATTGTCTGCACCGGGCGGAATCCGCTGCGCGCAACATTGAACACGACGCGGTTTTGTTCTGAAACGATAATAATCGCGCGGTGCGCGACCAGCGCGGACACGGCAAGCATCGCTGAAATTACAATTATTTTTTTCATTTATTTCATCTTCTCTATATTTTCCGCGCCCATGATTATTTTGTATTTCGCGTCCAGTTCCGCCATGCCCAGTTGCGACAGCGCCGATTGCACTTCGGCCAATTCAACCGCCGATGTCTGGCCGTTTGCAAATCTGTTCAGCGAAATATCAAAGGCCTTTTCCGCCCAGTCCGACGCCGTCTTGATTTTTTTCAGATTTTCTATCAGATGCTTTTGCTGGCGGATGGCCGTGTCAAATTCTTCGGTCTTTAACTTTTTCGCCTTGTCAAGATCGGCGGCCGCGGCCGCGGCTTCGGAAGCAGCCATTGTTTTCTGGGCGCGCGCCGCGCCGCCATCCCAAATCGGGATTTGCAATGCAACGCCCCAGTATCCGTTCTGCAATCCTTCGCCCTTGCCCAGATTATTGAAACTGTCCGCGGTGCGGATGTAATTATAACTGGCGGTTGCGGCCAGCGTGGGGTACGCGCCGGCGCGGGACGATTTTGCCTGGGATTCAGCCATCTTAACCTTGAACTCCATCATTTCCAAATCCGGATTGTTTTTCATTTCCGCGTCCGCCGCGACAAATTCGTTCTGCAGATTGTCCGTCAAGACAACCGGTTCATCCAGATTTATTCCCGCCATGATTTTCAGCATCCGCAGCGCGGATTCGTGATTGAACTTTGCGTTTTCCAAATCCATCTCGCGAGTGGTTATATCCGCGGAAATCTTGACCAGATTCGCGCGGCTGGCGCGGCCGGCAGATGCCAGCTGGCTTTTCGCGCGATTGCTCTGCGCCAATGACTTTTCCGCAATTTTAACCATTTCTTCGGAAATCTTGGCCGTCCAGTACAATTGCGCCGCGGCATAAGAAACTTCGCGGCGAGCCGCATCGCCGCCAATCTCGGCAATTTTAATCGCGCTGCGCGCGCTGTCCGCCGCATGCCCCAGTTTTCCAAAGGTATAAATCGGCGCGGTCAGCGTCGCCCCGGCCATAAAAATATTATCCGGCATTTTAATAACAATCGGCGGTATCGGCAGACCGGTCGTCTGCGCCAGGCCCGCCAAGTTCACATCAGGCATCCCGTCCAGCGGCCTTTTCACATCAATCATGTTCATGTAATTTACACTGCCGTCAATCTTGAACCAACGGTTCGCATTGACATTGTCCAGTGCGGCGGCGGCGCGCTCGGCATTTGCGGCGGCTTTTTTTATGTCGTGCGATTCGGCCAGAATCATCTTGACCGCGTCGTCGCGCGACAAGTTCATTGCAAAAAGCGAAGCGGGAAATACGAAAAGAATAAAGACTAGCCCCATCGTCACCCCGTGCTTGACACGGGGTCCATTGCAGTGCCGCGATGAATAGAAATTCCTGCGATTCAATGGATTCCGGCTTTCGCCGGAATGACGACTGGCATTATCGGTTTTATTGTAAATCATGATTGATCTTTTATTTTGTTTAATACAGTGTTGATTTGTTTCAGGCCGCCGGACAATGCCGCTTCGTCTTCACGGGAAATTCCGACCAGCAATCCGGAAATACGGTCGTAAATCACCTTTTTTATCCCGCGCACATACGCGACGCCCGATTCGGTGAGCGAGTACCAAGTATCGCGCCGGTCGCAATCGTCAATCTTGCGATTGATAAGACCCGCACCCTCTAACGCGCGAAAAATTTGGCACAATGCCGGCGTTGACATTTCCAAACCGCGCGCCATGTCTTTTAACTTTGCCGGCCCGTCCAGCGTCAATTTGACCAAAACCATGATGCTGGTCTTTGGCAGCGGCAATTCGCCGACGCGCGCGTTCAGCCGGTTGTGCAGCCAATTCAGCACAATCAGATTCTGCTCCATCAATAAGATAAGTTCTTTGCTTTGCTTTGCCATGTTCCGAATCGTTAAAAAGTTTAATCATTATATATTTTAATGAATCGGGTGTCAATTAAAAAACTGGCGAAGCCAGTTTTTTAGTTTTCAGAGTTCAGAGTGCAGAGTTCAGTTTCTCGTTTTTTATTATTCAATCAATGTATAGCATACTAGTATGCTATACATTAAAACTCTGAAAATCTCGGGAATAAATTAATGTTGTCTGCTATGGTAGACAACAATGATTCATTCCATCCTTGAATAATACTTCATAAATCATGCAAATCACCCCGGGCCGCGACCCGGGGTCCATGGCTCAATGGATTCCGGGTTTCGCTTCGCTCCCCGGAATGACGACGGGTGTGGTTCATGTTTCATATTTCATTTCACATGTATCAAAAAAAAACGGCCTTGCGGCCGTTTTTTATGCCGCCTTGGGCAGCACAGTCAAATATTTTATAAAATCAATCGCGTTGGAATTCGTTGCGGCCAGCACTTTGGCAATACTCTGCGTATTCGGCCATCGTTCCTTGCCGTCAACCGTCCACCGCTTGCTGCGGTTGAATATAGTCGCGTCCAGCCCGCTTTTCTTTGCCAATCCGGAACACGACATATTGTTTTCTTTGGCAAACCGTTCCAAGGCATTCCAAATCATCGCATGATTTACAACTCTGTCCATCCTCTCTCCTTTTGTGTGGGACCAAAGGAAGAAATTCCCAGATTCCTTTGACCGTGTTCTAATTATAGTTGAATAAATTACTAAAATCAAGAATAAGTTGATAAAATTCTTATAAACTCCTTTTTTGCCGTCTTTTCACCAAAGTCAACCGATTTTTATAACAAAATTCACCCCGCCGGGTTTTATTTATGACACCAAATTTGATATAATTGTTTTCATGAGAACAAATAGCGATTCGTGTCCTGTTTTGTATTGGCCCCAATTCGGCGCTGACGATTCGCTGTATGCCATCGCGCGCAGAACTATTGGCGAGATAACCGGCAAAATTCCGGAAATAACCAGCGACCTGGATATCGCTGATTTTTTTCGCGATAATCCGGGGGCGGATTTGTACTATCCCGTGTTTTATGGATCAACCGGATGGTGGGGGCCGCTGCTGGGGGACAACGCAAAGATAACAGGCAAGATTATTTTATCCCCGTCCGCGCAATTGATGATTATCCAAAATAATGGAAAAATTGGTTCCAGCAAGTTAATGGCGGCGGAAATCAATCCTTTCAGCGATTTTTTCAAGAAAATGAATTCCGGGATTGCAACCAGCCTGGATATGCTGGCCACGGACGCCGGGAAAATATTGGGACTGTTCACCGGACCGAATCAAAATCGGTTCGCCACGATTGTTGAAACCACAGGGAATCAGTACCTGGGCTGCATCGGGGGATATTAAAAAGTGTGGGTGAATGTGTAAGTGGAGGTTGAGGTCGCACCCAATCATCATTACACTACACCTTCACATACACCTGCACTTTTCTCCTTGCGTTTCGCGGATTCTGCTGTATAATTGGGCCACTATAACAAAGGACAACAGTAATGAAAAAAGGCATTCATCCTGAATATCACGAAATTAACATAACACGCACGGATGGCAAGTCTGTCAAGATGTATTCCGCGGTTAAAAAAGACATGGTGCTGTCTGTGGACAATCTGAACCACAGCGCGTGGACCGGACAAAAGGCAACGGTTGACCGCGGCCAGCGGGCGGCGGATTTCAAGAAGAAATTTGACGGATTCAAGTTTTAATGACGGCCCCGCGCGAAGAAAATCTTATCAAGGGCAGCACGGAACTGAACCAGATGTTTCTGGCGGTCCAGACCACCGGCGCGGGCCTGCGCCGCGATTTTGGCGAAGTTGAAAATTTACAGCAATCGCTGGACGGCGCAGCCGACTTTGTGAAAAAGGCCGCGGCCCGCATAGAAGAAGCGATTTTATCGGAATTGATTCTGATTCGTCCGAACGCAGGGATATTGACGCATAACTATTCGCGCGATGGGGACGGACGCGACGAATTCGTGCTGGGGCTGTCCGGCGCGGAAAACTTTACCCGCGGAATCGGGCATTTTGCGATATCGCTGGCGCTGCGCACAAATGGCGAAACAAAGATAGCCCTGATTTACTCGCCGATTGACGACCGGCTGTATTATGCCGAGGCTGGGGCGGGCGCATTTGTATTCAGCGCGTACCATTCAATTAAAATCAATGTGTCGCGGCGCAGAACGAATACCCTGACGCTGGGGCGCGACCGGATTACCGGGTGCACCGCGCTGGACATGGCGTGGATTGCCAGCGGCAAGGCGGATGCGATGCGCGCGGACATGCTGGCGTTTGCGGAAATCGCGGCCGGGGATCTGCTGGTGCGCGAAGCCGGGGGCAGTGTTATTGACAACGGCGGCGAATTGACGATTACAAACGGACTTTTGTGAGAGAGAATGAATCCAAAAGGCTGTAAAATGAAATTAAAATTTGGCAACAAGACGATTTATGAACTGCGCGGCGGCAAGTACCGCAGCGACTATGGCGTTGTCCGCGGCATTGTCAAAATATGCAACGACAATCAAACAGGATTATTCTATAACGATTCTATTATCGCGCATAAATTGGGCGCGCATGTCGCCGCTGTTGATGAAATAAATAACAAAATCCAAATGTGCGCGGAACTCGCCAGATTGGGCGCGCTTGGCAAAATGATGCGGTATAAATCATGCCAGTTTTATAAATTCATCGGTGAAGTTCATGAAAATGGCGGAATGCTGGGGAGACGCATTACAGGAGAAAGTATTTACGATATGCAGGCGAAGTTGTCGCAAACAATTGGGCTGCTTGATGCGGCGATAGATAACAGCAAAAAATCGGATCTGGACGATTATGCAAAAGCATGCATTAAAAACACAGCAGGTCAGACAAATGACTGCGTCAAAGATATCTCCTATGCAATGCTGACGAATACAGAACAATTTTATGAAGAATATAACAAATTTTGCATGGCTTATTTTAATCATTTTGACCAAAATAAACTCAACAAATTCATCTAAAAAACGCGGCAGGCGCCGCGTTTTTTTATTATTCGTTATTCGTACTCTGGACCCAGGGTCCATCGTCATATAATTTCTGTCGTCATACAATTTTCATCGTCACCCCGGGCCATGACCCGGGGTCCATGGCTCAATGGATTCCGGGTTTCGCTTCGCTCCCCCGGAATGACGATGGGGTGAAAATTGTTTACTGATTATTTTCCGACCCGCTACTGCGGGGCGGGTAATTAGTTCGGAGTTTTCTGCCCGCCCCAGTTAACTCGGTATTGATTACCCACCCCTAGGGGCGGGTCAAAAACAAATATTTTGTCATTCCCGCGCAGGCGGAAATTGGGGTGGGGTTGCAAAGCGTCTTTTACCACTACCCCGTCAGCGACTGCGCCGCTGCCACCCCTTCGCCAGCGAAGGGGATTTGTCCCGACTTCGTTTCAATAAATGTAGTTTTATTGTGTAATGCAGGCCATCAAATTCCCCTTCGCTGGCGAAGGGGTGGCAGCGGCGCAGTCGCTGACGGGGTAGTGGTATATATTTTTTCATACCTGGCTTTCGCCGGGCAGCGTCATTGCTCAGAACTCCATGCTGATGCTGAACTTTACCTGGTGCGCGCGGTGCAGCATTGCATATTCCGCCCGCAATGCCAATCCGTCTTCGGGAACGGTCGTTTCCAAGCCACCGCCGATTGCCGCGTCCCGGCCCAGCAGGCCTGCAAACACAAAGTAATTCCTATCAAATCCCATATCTCTCACTTTTTGCAGCACCGTCAATCTACCGTCAAAACTCGCTTCATATTTTTCTTCATCCAGCACTGACGCTCCGTCTGCATACACGCCGAGTCGGGGCGTGATTTTCAGATCACCGATCTCGATCGGGACTTCCGCATTTGCGAACGCGCCTGCGTAATAGACCATCGGGTTTCGCATTATTTTCCCGTCATGGATTATTTCCTGGGTATCCGTATTCATTACCGCAAACGATGCGCCGGCATTAAGAATCTTGTATTTCATGCCGATACCCGCCCCGTAAAACACTCCGCTGTACAGGTCGTACTCTGAATCGTTCTGAATCGTTCTGAATCGCCCCGCCGTACAATTTCGCATTGAATATTCCGATGCGCCCCTGCATCGCCGCAGACTCAACCATTGCGTCAGAGTCCCACATCACGCCCACCACGCCGCCCGCAATGTCGCGCGTCATTGCGTCGCCATAGTTCATTCTGGACCAAGCCCGCAAGTGCCGCGCTAGGTTTATCGGATTCAGCATCACGGAATTCTTCTGAATCCGCGAGATCTCATTCATATTCGCCGCGCGGTTCATCGCGCGGATTGTGCGATGCCCGCTGCTGCGCATTGCGACCGCGTTTACAATGTTTCCACCAGGCATAAAAAAACTGTAATCCGTGTTTCGCAAAATCCTTACCCGCAAATCATCGCCATCCCAGTATGAAGCCAAGTTCCACAAATCATCAATCGCGCCGTTCACGACAACCGTGCCGCCGCTATGCGATGCACCCCGCAACACCAAGAAATCGCCGCCGCCGGAAATTTTATCAATGATTAAAACGGTGTTTCCAAAGAATTCCAAAGCGGCCGGCGGCGTTGAATTCCCCAGGGTCAGCCCCAGCGCAGAGTTTGTGATTTTTATCTTGTCCGCGCGAGCGGCGATGGAAAACACTGCGTCCAGATTTATGATTTCATCTGCGTCAATTACAGAGATAAAGAACTTGGCGCCGTTCGTCGCAATAACATGCAACCCTGTTATCTCGGAATTATCGCTGATGATCTGCGTCAAACTGGTCGTTGATTTGTCCAGAATAATACTATCAATCGCGCCGCTGTTTTTGATATTGATGCTGTACCCCGTGCAGATTTCAATGCTTCCGAGTTCGCCATTGTTAAAAATATTGTGATTGATGCATTCCGCCGCGTGTGCAGAAAAACATGCGGCCGCCATGACCAGCAGCAAAGGTATTCCGAACTTCTCTCTCACATAGAAATTTTAGGAATTTAGTCCGCCGCAACGCAAGGAGAAAATTAAATTTTTTTCACCTCTTTTACTTTTTCAGTTCTTTTATTATTAAATAAATGTATAGCGTACTAGTATGCTATACATTAAAACTCTGGAAATTCCGGGAATAAATTAATATTGTTAGTTTTCAGAGTTCAGAGTTCAGAGTGCAGGGTGCAGGGTGCAGAGTTCAGTAATTTGCCCCCCACCCCAATTCCCATTCAATCGTCATTCCGGGGGAGCGCAGCGAAACCCGGAATCTATTCGGCATTGACCCCGGGTCGTGGCCCGGGGTGACGAAGGAGCGGTGATTCTATACGGGAATGACGACAAGGAATGATAAAGTAAAAAATTGTTTAACAAAGCGTTAGTTTTCAGAGTTCAGCAATTTGCCCCTACCCAAGAATTGCCAGACGCACAAAACAATATTGCAAGTACAGATAGAGATGGATTTATGGCGCACCCAAGAGGATTCGAACCCCTAATCTCCTGGTTCGTAGCCAGACGCATTATCCAGTTGTGCTATGGGTGCAACGGGCTCAATTTTACAGAATTTTTCACCAAATGCAAGTTATTTTTACCAAATCTGCAACTTTATGCGATAATTTGCAAGAATGCACAATAAAACGAACGCAGCGAGTCAGCAACTCTTGTGTGTGTCGGGGCAAGTTTCATATTTCGCTCTGTTAAACCTTTTTTTTACTTTATCATCCCTCGTCGTCATTTCCGCACACTGAACCACCACCCCGTCGTCATTCCTGGGGAGCGGAGCGAAACCAGGAATCAATTGAGCCATGGACCCCGGGGTCGTGGCCCGGGATGACGAACGGGGAATAGCAACTGTCAAAAAAGTGATAAAAAGTATAATAGAGCATCATACTTCATTTCACATGTCTCAAAAAAAAACGGGCCCTGGCCCGTTTTTTTTATTCAACCGTGATGCCCAGGATATCCCCATAAGACCCGATATCTTCGGTTCCGACATAGCATTTTATATGCTGGCCGACATTGTTATACCATTCCTGTTGCGCCGCAGACCATTCAGACCGATTAGAGGCCTTCATTATCTGGGCCGTGGTCACCCCGCCGATAGTCGCGCCAATGCCAGAACCAACAATATTTGTAATCAATTTTGTCGTCGAATTGCCTTTGTCAACAGCATTATTCAATTGGTTAATAACCATTTGACATCTTCCAGCCAAACTGTCAGCAGATTCATTATCACTAACTGTAATCGCTCCTATTTTGGAAACCCCGTTTGCTGCTGCAACTGCATTAACCATTGGTGTATCTTTCACTGGGGCAGGCGGGGTTTTATTAAGCGTGGTCTTTTTATATGTATCCACGCAGGTCTTGGCATCGGCCAATGCCGCTCTTTGATCGCCATTAAGCGCATCTCTCCCCGTCTTATCCTTGGTTCCCAACAGTCCGCCCAATCCGGTTTTTTCCTGCAACGCATTCATGCCCAGCAATCCGCCAACACCGGTCAGCAATGACACGCCGGCCACCGTCCATTTTTGTCCGCCCGTCAGATCGCCGTCTTTGTTCGTGCGGGTTTTGGCATTCGCAACTTCTTCGGACATCTTTTCTAATTCATCGCTAGGTATCCAGGAACCGCAGGTAAACGAATCCCCGGCCGCAAAGAACGCTTTGCTCCATCCTGCATTGTCTTCCAGCATTTTTTTAATCGTTTTTTCGTTATCCGCACGAAGGTCAACCCGAACCCGGCAGAACGATCCATATATTTCATTGCTGGCGACAAACTGGCTGTCCTGCAATCCCTTGACGCCGTATTCGGCCGGAACCTTTTTAGACTTCAACCGCGCCCAGGCATAAGTGGATCCCAAATCATTTTTACCCATGATGCCGTTGTCATTATTCGCGGCATAGCACAATGCCTGCTGCTGGGTCAGTTTAGACTTGTAAATCGCCTGCGCTTCGGCCTCGAAAGTATTCACGACATCCTGGAATATCTGATTCGCGGCCAGACTTACCGAATACGCGTATTCAGTCGCAATTGTTGCCGGCGTATTGTAAGCGGCGGTCTTGGATTTCGGCTTGTTATTGTCATCCAGATCATTGTCATCGTTGTATGCGACCGTCGTTCCGCAATTTGCAGTCGGCGGCAATTCATTGTCAACCGCGCCGCCATCCGCCTGGCAGATGCCATCCAGCGTTGTCACGGCCAGAACCTGGCTGTTAACCGTGGTTTTGCCCACGCCAAGCCAGCCGTCATGCACGCTGGTCGCATTGCCCCACGCCGCGCCGCCGTTTGACACTGCGGTATTAGTTTTGGAATACACTTCGGCTTTCAGCAATTCTTCGCAAGTGGAGTTTGTCTTTATCGTGTCCATGCACAGGCCGACAACAATGGTCCGGTCCAAGACGCCGCCCGCCTTGTTCATGCTTTTGTCAAACGACGCGCTGCCGCTGTCAGATATTGAAGAATAAACATCGTTGCGCGCGCGATAGCAATTCACAAAATCGCTGCCGCACTTTTCGCGAACGCATGCCTTGGCCGCGTTCTGGCAAGATTTCGTCATGTCCGCCATCGCGGTCGGGCTGAACGATTGCGCCAGTTTCAGATTCAGCATTGCAACCGCGGTCGTCGGATCGGCCGGGCCGTCCGTCGCGGACGGGCTGGTAAAGACTTTATCAAACACGCTGGTCGCGCTGAAATCCAAAACACCCATTTCATCGTCAAACTTGGCCGCTTCATAAATGCACGCCGCGTCGTTGTTGATAATTACTTCGCATCCGGATTTGATGCTGTCCTTGGCCTTCATAATATCAACGGTCGCGTTGCTGGCGTTTGTTCCGGCCGCAGCAATGTTATAGCATGCCAGACCCGAACCCATCCCGCAATTGCGCATCGCGCAGTTAACTATCGTTTCCTGGCACCGTGTTTTTGTTTTCGCGTTGAATTTTGTCCGCAACTGGTCTATCTGAGCCTTCATGGAATCATTGCCCCAGCGACCGCGGATAGTTCCGCTGCCATTCATGATATCGGCGTATGTTTCTTC
Source organism: Rickettsiales bacterium (assembly GCA_031260805.1). Taxonomy (GTDB): domain Bacteria; phylum Pseudomonadota; class Alphaproteobacteria; order Rs-D84; family Rs-D84; genus JAISKV01. Next base: position 26,229 of record JAISKV010000015.1, on the reverse strand, counting down.
AATCTTGTATTCGTCTTTCAGATCCGCGGACTTCGGAATCTTGCCGTCATTCGCAGTCATAAAGCACGCGCGGTTCGCCCCGACTGTTTCGCGGCAATTAATCTTTAACAACTTGGCGATATCAGTTTTGTTCACCGGTTCGCCCAGTATCTCGTCATGATTTTCCTGGCAGATTGCAGGACTGTCTTCCGTCGCCTGCTCTATCTGATCCGCAGCGCACAGCTGCTGGCGCTTGGTTGCTTCTATGCAGGCGTACGGATTGCGGGAGCATGTTTTCAGTATGCAGTTGTCCGCAACCTTGTAGCACGATTTGACCGAGTTCACATCCGCCAATTCCGCGCCTTCGTCAATCATGATTTTCACGCGCGAGCATCCGGTTCTGTTGTTTTCCGCGCATCCGCTGCCCATCGGGTCCAGCGAAGTATCCGTGCGGCCGAACAGTTCAATCTTGCCGGCGTCCATACAGCGCGCCAGCGTTGATTCGCAGAAAATCTTTTGCTTCTTGAATTCGCGATTGCTGGTGCACAACTCAAAATCACTGCCGCAAACATCATCGCGTTTCAGGCATGACGAGTATCTTTTCACACAGTCGCTGGTGTCCAAGCGGTTGGATATCGCGCTGCCTGCAATCATTGCGCCGACAATGGATCCGGCCGTCGGATAGTTGTACAGGCCGTTCGCATCCGGCGCGATATTCGCGTAAGCGGAAATTCCGAACAGTTGGTTCAGCGCGTTAGAGCCGCATGTCATCGCAGTTGAATAACATGTTGATTTTTTCGCATAAAACAATTCGTTCGTCGGGCATTCTGAAAAGTCTTCGCCGCAGACATCGTCGCGCTTGACGCATTCCAGTATCGCGTCAATGCAAGCCGCGTCCGCGACAGACCCAATTGTATTTATCGGCGCGCCGGACAAGACGCTGGCGACGCTGACCCGATTGCTGGGCAACCGCGCGCCCGCCGCGGATGCCGCGGCATTGGCGATGATGCTGGGTCGCGCGGTCGGCGCAGCCTTGACCACCACGGGCGCGGCGGCAATCGCCGGCGCAGCCATTGCGATTCCAACAATTCCGATTAAAAATCTGTGCAAAATATTGAACATTCCGTCCCCATTTATTCTCTATACAATTGATATTTTATCACAAAAGACGCAAAGTGGAAAGCAGAAAGTGTGGGTGAAGGTGCAGGTTGTCGTCATTCCCGCACATGCGGGGATTGTGGCCAGTTCCCCTCCCATGGAGGGGTGCCGCGCAGCGGCGGGGTGGTTTACAGGATTTAATTAAGAATTAACAATTAAGAAATACGAATTATTTTGTCCGCAATAACAGACAACAAAAATTCATACCATACTTAAATCATACTTCATAAATCATAAATCCTGTAAACCACCCCGGCCTGCGGCCACCCCTCCAAGGGAGGGGAACTGGCCGCGTTTTTTACAGTGTTGCTTTGATTTGTTCAACTTCATAGCATTCAATCCGGTCGCCGACTTGCAAGTCATTGTACTTATCAAAACTCATCCCGAATTCAGTGCCGTTGGATACTTCGCGGACTTCATTCTTTTCGCGTTTCAGCATCCCGATTTTGCCGTCGTAAATCACGACATTTTCGCGCAGCAGGCGCACGAACGCATCGCGCTTGATAACGCCTTCGCTGACGCGGCATCCTGCAACCCGGACGCCCTTGCCCACTGTGAACAGCGCGATAACATCGGCGTATCCGATAAAGGTTTCCCGTTTCACCGGCGCCAATTTTCCAGCCAATATTTCCTTTAACTCGTCCGTGATGCGATACACGACAGAATGATACCGGATTTCCACATTCAATGACCGCGCCAATTCCCGAACCGCGCTGTCCGCGCGGACATTAAACGCAATGATAATGCCATGCGATGCAGCCGCCAGACGAATGTCGCCTTCGGTTATCTGCCCCACGCCCGCGAATTGCAGGTCCAGCCCGGCCTTGTCCGACTGCACGCCGTTCAGCATGTCCCGTATTGCTTCCACGCTGCCCTGGACATCCGCGCGCAATATGACCGGCAGCATGATTTTCTTGCCGTCGTCGCGCCGCGCGAACAGTTCGTCCAGCGAAGACCGTTTTATCATGTTCGCGGCTTCTTTTTCCTTGCCCGCGCGGTAAGCCGCGACTTCGCGCGTTTGTGCTTCGCTTTCCAGCACGCTTAAATCGTCGCCGGCGTTTGGAACAGTATCCAGTCCCAGAACAATCGCAGGCTGCGCCGGTCCGACAGATTTCACGCGCGCCCCGGCCGAGTTTATTATTCCCCGCGCGCGGCCAAAAGTATTCCCCACGACAAAGACTTCGCCAATTGACAGCGTTCCCTGTTTCATCAGGACGGTCGCGGTCGGCCCCAGGCCTTTTTCCATCTTGGCCTCTACCACCGCAGCGCGGGCCGGCATCTGCGCGTCCGCATGCAAGTCCAGCATTTCCGACTGCAATAAAATCGCATCTTCCAGTTTGTCCAGATTGATTTTCTGCGTCGCGCTGATTTCAACCGCCTGGACATCGCCGCCCATTTCTTCCACCTGGACATCGTATTTCAGCAAGTCCGTCTTGACGCGCTGCGCGTTCGCTTCGGGCAGATCAATCTTGTTAATCGCAATGATAAACGGAACCTTGGCCGCGCGGATATGGTTCAACGCCTCTACCGTTTGGGGCATGATTGAATCATTCGCCGCCACGACCAAGACCACGATATCCGCCATCTGCGCGCCGCGCGCCCGCATCGCGGTAAATGTTTCGTGTCCCGGCGTATCCAGGAAAGTTATCATTTGGCCGGATTTCGCCCTGACCTCGTACGCGGCGATATGCTGGGTGATTCCGCCGGCTTCGCCGCTGACCACATTCGCATTTCTGAACGCGTCCAGCAAAGATGTCTTGCCATGGTCAACATGGCCGACAACCGTCACAACCGGCGCGCGCGGCGTCATGCGGTCCGGATTCGGCGCAATGTCCAGCAATTCCGCAAAAGGCCGGATTTCCACGCGCTTGACCGTTGCGCCGAATTCAGTCGCTATCAATTCCGCGGTATCCGCGTCCAGCGCCTGGTTCAATGTCGCCATCATTCCCATATTCATAAGTTTCTTGATGACTTCGCCGGATTTTTCAGCCAACGCATTTGCCAAATCTTTCACAGTTATTGAATCGCCGATTGCAACTTCGCGCAAAACTTTTTCAACCGGACGGAATTTTGCCAATGCTTTTTCACGAAAACGACGCAGGGACGCTTCTGATCTGCGCTTATGCTCGGCCCGCAATCCGACATCTTCGCCGTCTTCCACTATATCCGAAATCCTGATCTTGCCATGCTTGTTGAATTGCGCGCCGCCGCCGATTTTTAGACGCTGGGGTTTTGCCGGGACCTCCCGCTCGATCGGAACGCCAAAGCGCGGGGTGAACTTGGCCGCGGGTGTTTCTTCTTCGTCTTTCTCGGCCGTCTGCTTTTCTTTATCAGACAATTTCTGTTTGACCTGCTCGTATTCCGCCTGCTCGCGCTGTTTTAACTCTTCCACTTCGGCGCGCTTGGCTTCGTCTTCTGCCTGCCGCTGGCGCCGTTCTTCTTCGCGCGCCTTGGCCGCAGCCAGCACAGCGCGCAACTTTTCGTCTGCTGCGGTCGTATGGCTGTTCGGCTTCTTAATTTCTTCGGTCAAGGTCTTTTCGCCAGGCATCACGACGCGGCGACGCCGTTCAACAAAGACATTATCGCCTTTCTTGGACTGCACCGCGTCCGTGCTTACAGATTTTTTAAGTGTCAGTGTTGCCATGCTCGCTCCCGCTCGCCGTGATTCGTAATTCGTGAATCGTTATTATTGTTTGCTCATTCTACCTGTAATTACAAGAATTACAAGGTTTTTATGACTTGTCTTCTTCGTCCTGGCGGATATCGTACGCGATTTCGCGCGCCTTCATGATTATCTTTTCAGCCAGCCGCCCGGACATGTTGTCCGCGCCCATGATTTCAATCAGTTCATCCGACGCCAGATCAGCCAAATCTTCCAGAGATTTGATGCCATTCTCACCCAGTTTCATGATTGTCGGCCGTTTGATAAAGTCAAATGTCAGCAGGCTGTCTTCCATCCCGATCTGATGTCCGGCCGCCATGTAATCATTTTCTATCTTTTCCAGATACGCGCGGGCGCGGGTTTGCAGTTCCGACGCCAGTTCCGTGTCAAAGCCTTCTATGTCCGTCAATTCGTTCAATTCAACATACGCGATTTCTTCCACAGACCGGAACCCTTCGGTTATAAGCAATTGAGCGATGGTTTCGTCAATATCCAATCCCTTGGTAAACAGTTCCGTTTTATCCTTGAATTCTTTTTCGCGGCGCTCCCGTTCTTCCATCTCATTCATGATGTCAATATTCCAGCCGGTCAATTGCGACGCCAAGCGCACATTCTGGCCGCGCCGTCCGATTGCCAGCGATTGCTGGTCTTCATTCACGACGACCGCCGCAGTATGGGTTTCATCGTCAACAATGATTTTAGCAACCTTGGCCGGCGCGATGGCGTTCACGATGTACGCCGCCGGATCTTCGCTGTACAGAATAACATCAATCTTTTCGCCATGGCATTCGTTGATGACGGGCTGGATGCGCGTGCCCTTTATACCAACGGTCATGCCGACCGCGTCAATGGAAGGATCATCAGTTGAAACCGCTATCTTCGCATGGCTGCCGGGCGCGCGCGCCACGGACTGAATCTTTATAACGCCTTCGTAAATTTCAGGCACTTCCTGGTTGAACAGTTTTTCCATAAACAGCGGATGCGTGCGGGTCAAGAAAATCTGGGGGCCGGTGTTCGTGCGGACCACATCCAGAATCAGCGCGCGGACGCGGTCGCCAGGCTGCAATTTTTCGCCGGGAATTAATTCGGTCCCTTTGATATAGCCTTCGGCCTTGCCATTGATGTCAATAAAGGCGTTCCCGAATTCAATCCGTTTGACAACACCGTTGACGATATCGCCGATTTCATCCTTGAACTCCTCGAACTGTTTGCCTTTTTCAGCATCGCGCACGCGGGAAATTGTAATCTGCCGCGCAGTCTGAAACGCCTGGCGGCCGAATTCAGGTTCCGGCAACTGGTCTTCCAGCACATCGCCTACCTTTGGCTCTTTGGCATACTTCTTTGCCTGGTCCACGGTCAGCATTTTGTTAGAATCGTACAAAGATTCGCCCAGTTCGTCAAAACCGACTGATTCCGGGCTGTCAATAACGGCAAACTTGCGCCATACGCGTATCGCGCCGTTCTGACGGGATATAGACGCCGCGATATCCCATTCTTCGCCGTATTTTTGTTTGGCGATTTTGGCGACGGCCGCCTCTAAACTCTCAAAAATAATGTCTTCGCTGATTTGCTTTTCCGCGGCCAATGCGCGCGCGCCCAGCAATAAATCCTGTCTCGGCATAGATTCGAACATTTCGTTTTCCTTTGTTTTATTGAAAGAGGCGGGGTTTTTCAACCCCGCCCCTAAAAATTATCTTTTAAGAACAGCCTTATTATACATCCCGAATCGGCGCCGCGCAAGTATTTATTTGATTATGGACAATATCTGTTTTATACTCTGCCCATGATTTTGGACAAATATTTTTCACGGCAGATTTCCAGCGCATTCCTGTTGCTGCTGCTGCTGCTGGCGGGACTGGCATGGATTCTGCAAGTTCTGACAATGATGAAGTTCTTAATGAATTACGGCATTGATGCCGCCAGTTTTCTGGGAATGACGGCGCTGATGATACCATTTATCATTTCAATAATATTTCCGTTTGTTCTGTTCATATCCGTTCTGACCATATATTCCAAGATGATTTCCCAGAACGAAATAACAATTATGATGGCATCCGGAATGTCGCCGCATCGCATCGCATTGCCCGCACTGCGCCTGGGCGTTATCCTGGCTGCTGCGCATTTCGTGCTGAATGCTTGGGTCGTGCCGGCCAGCCAGGCGCGTTTTTACGACACCCAGTGGGAATTGCGGTACGGGTTGGCGCACATAAAACTGCAAGAATCGGCCTTTACCGAAATGGGCAGCGGCCTGGTCGTGTATGTCCAGAATGTTTTCGAGAAAGACTTGAACCAAGTCATGCTGTTTGACTATCGCGATAAAAAAACCGAGTTTATCATTTCGGCGGAAAAAGGAAAATTGTTCAATACCGAACACGGGATTTCCGTCGCATTAGCGAACGGAGGATTGCAGGCCCGCGACAAGACAACCGACAAACTGACCATCGGAACCTTTGCCAGTTTTGACATAGACCTGAATCTGTCGGACAAGGACAATTCGCAGAGTTTCAAGGTGCGCCGGATTTCAACCAGCGCCCTGCTGAAAACAAATCTGAACAATTTCCCCGATAATCGGAAAAAGCAGATTTTATCGGAATTGTCCAGCAGGCTGCTTAATCCGCTGAACAATATCATACTGACAATCGCATGCGTTCTGATCATGCTGAAATCATCATTGCTGCGGCGCAGATTCTCGTTCTCGGCACCGTTTGCGGTCGCGGCGATGGCGGGAATCATCGGTATATTCATGACAATGTCAAACATGCTGACCCATTTTGCAGACTTGATTCTGGTCGGCGGCGCGCAGATCGCGGTAATCGGACTTCTATACTATGCCCTGGTTAAAAAGCATTAAACCGCTGTTTTTTATCGCGTTTGTTTTCGCGCCGCTTGCCGCAACGGCCGCGCTGGACCTGAACACGCCGAAAACGCTGACCGCTGATAAAATCACTTATGACGCGCGGGGGGGCAGTTTACAGATTTCCGGGGGCGGCAGATTGGAAACGGCGGATGGCCAGACGCTGACCATGGGAGATTCATACTTTTCCGGCAACGGCCAGAATATTGCCGGCCGCAATCTGGACCTGAATCTGGGCAACCACATGCGGCTGTCGGCTGAAACGATGGAGCGGGCCGGGTTCATAACCAGGGCGGAACGGGCGGTCTATACCGCGTGCGACGGTTGCGATGAAGGCGTCAACGCATGGGAAATTCATGCCGAAAAATTAAAGCATGACAACAGCGAGCGTATTATTTACATGTATGACGCGACACTGCGGGTTTATGATATTCCGGTATTCTGGCTGCCGTATATGAGTTATCCCGACCCATCGTTAAAATACAAGTCCGGATTTTTAACGCCAAACTTTGAGACGACCAACGACATGGGATACAGGATAAATTTCCCGCTGTACCTGAACTTTTCGGATTATCACGACCTGACGCTGGTCGGCGGGTATCAGACGGCCGAAAACCCGCTGTACCAAGCCGAGCATCGCTTGAATTACGACCATTCGTCTTTCAGAACAAACGGATCGTATACTTACGACGAAAATGCCGTCAGCAGGTGGCATCTGTTTAATAATTCTATTATGGAATTTGGCGAAAATGTGCGCAGCGAATTCAATATCCAGCAGACTTCGGACAAACTGTATCTGCAAAAGTACGGATTTTACAACGACCAGCCTTACTTGGAATCCCAGGGCCGCGTGGAATATTTCACCAGCCGCGGATATATAACGACCAGCGCGCATTTGTTCCAGGAACTGCGATCTGAAATTCCAAAATACGGCAATACCATCAAGCCCAGCGGCGATATCCTTCCCCAGGTTCATGGAATTTACCAGTCGCAGAAGATATTTGGGACGGATGCGTTCGCGACCGCCATGGGCGATGTTTTATTCGTCAGCAATTCCGATACGGGAACCGCGGCCCAGCGCGCCATAGGCGCGCTCTCGCTGGAATCGCCTTTTGTGTTCTGGAACCAGAAACTGACCGTGTCGGCAATGACGCGCTATGACATTTACAAGTTTGCGAACACGGACATGACAAACGGCGATTTGGGTTTTAACGGGACTGATTCGCGATTTTTGACTTCCGGATATCTGGATTGGACAATGCCGTTCCTGAAATCAGGCGAATCATGGTCGCACATAATCGCGCCGCGCGCGCGCCTGACAATCATGAACAAACTAGACAACGCGGCGTTCGCGGTCAACGGGGACTCTTCGGGATCGCTGATTTCCGATGCGACGCTATTTTCAATCAACCGGTTTTCAGGATACGATGTTTGGGAAAACGGAAACTATGCCGATTACGGGCTGGATTGGACTGCGTTTAATTCTGACGGATTGTCAGCCAACGCATTTATCGGACAGTCTTATGACTTTTCGCAAACGGACGACATTGATGTGAATTCAGGATACCATAACGGCGGATCGGACCTGGTCGGACGCATAGGCGTCGGATACGACGGATTTGCGACGCTGTCCAACAGATTTCGCTTTGCGCAGGACAGCGGGGATCTGCGCCACTTGGAATCCGTGGTTCATCTGGGCGACAAGACTTACATGGATATAGGGTACATCTATGCGACGCAGTTGCAGGATGCGAACACGATAGAGAGCACTGCCAGCGAAGTCATGGCCGGTTTCGGATTTAACATAACCGCGCGGCTGTCGCTGAATTCCACCAGCATTTACAATATTTCCGAAGAGCATCTGCAACGCCAGTCATTCGGCATCGCGTACAATCATCCGTGCTATGCACTGATATTTGCATTGACCATAGACGGGGCGCGGCGGTATGATTGGGCTGGCGCGGAAGTGTATCGCGGACGGACGAATTTCCGTCTGCAATTTTCCATGAAGTTAGGAGGTGAAAATTTATGAAATATATTTATTCTTTATTCTTTGTTATTTTTTCTTTTTGTTCGGCGGACGCCGCGACAATCGCCGCGATGGCGAACAATCATCCTATCACTGACACGGATATCGTATCGCGGATAAAATTGCAAAATCGCCAGGGGCAGACCGCAACGGATAACCGCGCGCGCGCGCTGGACGGCATCATTGACGACTATATCAAACTGGATTACGCTGAAAATTTCAAGATATCGCCGACGGACAAGGAAATTGACCAGCAACTGGCCATGATGAAGAAAAACGGGTTCAACGACGGCGGGCTGGACAGCGCGACAATCGCAATGATGCGATTCGCAATCAAGGCGGATATCGCCTGGCAGATTATAATCGGCAGAACAATAATCCCGACACTGGATGTGAAACAGGAAGACATTGACGCTGAAATCATAGAATTGGAACGCAACCGCGGCCTGCCGATAAACATGACTATCGTCCGCCTGACCGACATTCCAGAAGCGGAGTATAAAAAACTTACCCGCGCGGATTCTTGCGACGGCGCGGTTAAAATGGCGGAAAATCTGGGCGGCAGTCCGCAGAAATTCACCGCAGTCCAGTACGAATTATCCGCGGACATACGCGAAGCGACCGCCGGACTGCCGCTGAACACTTGGGGTCCGCGCAAAAACGGAACAACCATGCTGGTATGCGCGAAAAAGAAAACCGCGGAATACGGCCAGTTGGATGAAATCATCAAACAAAACGCCATTTATAAAAAAGCCTCATTCGCAGGGGATCAGCAATTAAAGAAACTGCGGCGGCGCGCGGTAATTATTAAAAACTGATGCTGGCCGGAATCTCGCTTTATAATTTCAGAAATCACGGCGCGCTGGCCCTTGACTGCGGCGGCGCAAAAAATATTATTTTCTGCGGCGCGAACGGCGCCGGGAAAACCGCCGCGCTGGAAGCCATCTCGCTGCTGTGCGGCATCGGGAATTTCCGCGGCGCGGCGCTGGGCGACATGATGCGGAAGGGTGCCGGCGCAGGCGACGGATTTGCGGTGCATGCGGACCTGGGCGACGGGACGGAAATCCGGATTTCATGGAATGGCGGCGCGCACAAAGAAATCCGCATTGACGGCGACAAATCATCGCTGACCGCGCTGGCAAAGATTATGCCGATGGTCTGGCTGACGCCGCGCGACGACCGCTTGTTTTGCGAATCAGCGTCCGACCGGCGCGCATTTCTGGACAGACTGGTCGGGGCGTTTGACCTGCTGCACACCGGACGCACTGCGCGGTTGGCGAAATTGTTAAGCGAGCGCGCATTCGCGATAAAAAACAATGGCGGCAATTCATGGCTTGATCCGATAGAGGTGAACCTGGCCAAAACCGCGATGTCCGTCGCGGCGGCACGCGTGAAATATTCGGCGGAATTAAATTATTTCATGCCGCCGCACTTGCAGATAACAACCGACGGAACGCTGGAACAAAAAATCATAACCGGCGCGCCGGCTGCCGGGATAGAGATTGAGTACAGGCAATACCTGGCCGAGAACCGGTTTCTGGAAAACGACCGGCAAATAATAAACGGCGCGCACAAATCGGATTTCGGAATGTTTAACAGCGATGCTGGAATGCCTGTATCCCAGACCAGCACTGGGCAGCAGAAATCCGCGCTGGTGTCGCTGGTTGTCGCGCATGCGAAACTGATGCGCGCCAAGACGGGGAAATATCCGGTGGTGCTGCTGGACGAAGCGGACTCGCACCTGGACGCGGCCGCGCGGAAAAATATATTCGCGCAGTTCGGCGAATGCGGCGCCCAGGTTTTCGCAACAGCATTGTCCCGGGAAATATTTCTTGAAATCCCGGATACAAAATTTGTAGAGTTGGATTCATGAACATAAATTATCAAATCATTTTGGAACGGGCGTTGAAAAGCGTGGTTCGCGACGCACTGGAATTCGCGCAGATTAACGGTCTGGGGGACAATGCCGCGCTGTACCTAACATTCCGCACGCGATGCCACGGGGTCGTTATACCGGATTTTCTGAAAATGCGCTATCCGGATTTGATGACGGTCGTGCTGCAATATTCATTCACGAATCTTAATATTTCGGATACGGAATTCGGGGTGACGCTGACATTTGACGGCAATCCGTACTATATCCGGATTCCGTACGCCGCATTGATAGAGTTCAAGGATCCGAACGCGGATTTTATATTGCAGTTCCAGCCGGACGGTAAAAATGATTTGACCAGCAATGATCTTGAATTGCCACTGACGGAAAAACCGGCGGAAGATCCGCGCGTGATCAGTCTGGACGATTTCCGAAAAAATAAGTTGTAAATCGTAATTTTTTCATTTATATTGTGGCAACTGGCTCGGTGGCAGAGTGGTTATGCAGAGGACTGCAAATCCTTGTATGCCGGTTCGATTCCGACCCGGGCCTCCAAAATATAAAACACGCGAGAGCGTGTTTTTTCAATGCACAATGCACAATTCACAATGCACAATGCACAATTGAACCACTACCCCGTCGCGCGGCGCGCTCCACCCCTTCGCCAGCGAAGGGGAATTTGATGGCCTGCATCACACAACAAAACTACATTTAATTGAAACGAAGTCGGGGTAAATCCCCTTCGCTGGCGAAGGGGTGTCAGCGGCGTAGTCGCTGACGGGGTAGTGGTAGAATAACTAAAAAACGGGCCATGGCCCGTTTTTTTTATTTCTTGGTTTCTTTACCAGTTTTCTGGTCAATCCCGACCATTGACAGCCGCGTTTTGCCGCGTTTGTCCACACCCAGATATTTCACAAAGACCCGATCGCCTTCTTTCAATTTGGCGTCTTCAATCTTGGACATCCGTTCGCCGGTTATTTCAGAGATATGAACCAGAGACTCGAACGATCCGTTCATGATTTTCACAAACAGGCCGAAATCTTTCAGACCGCTGACAACGCCTTCGTAAACCAAGCCGACTTCCGGTTCGGCCACAATCGCCTTGATCCGCGCGATTGCATCCTCGGCCTCTTCCTTGGTCGTCGCCATGATTTTCACGGTGCCGTCGTCGGACAGGTCAATATTAGTGTTTGTTTCGCGGGTCAATGCCTGAATCACGCTGCCACCCTTGCCAATCACTTCGCGGATTTTATCCGGATTGATTTTCATTTCGTACGCCTGGGGCGCGAATTCAGACAGCGTTTTGCGCGGCGCCTTGATTGTTTTTTCAATCTTGCCGAGTATATGCATGCGGCCGTCGCGCGCCTGGGATAACGCCCGCTCCATTATCTCAAATGTAATGGATGTTATTTTGATATCCATTTGCAGCGCGGTTATGCCCTTGTCCGTGCCTGTTACCTTGAAATCCATATCGCCCAAGTGATCTTCATCGCCCAGAATGTCAGTCAGAACCGCCCAGTCGTCGCCTTCTTTAATCAGGCCCATCGCGATTCCCGCAACCGGCCGAATCATCGGCACGCCGCCGTCCAGCAATGCCAGCGTTCCGCCGCACACCGTCGCCATTGACGAAGACCCGTTTGACTCCATGATATCCGACACCAGGCGGATTACATAGTCAAAGTCCGTTTCTGACGGCAGCATCGGGTGAATCGCTCGCCATGCCAGATTTCCATGACCCAGTTCGCGGCGGCTCGGCGCGCGCATCGGCTTGGCTTCGCCAACGCTGTATCCCGGGAAATTATAATTCAGCAGGAATTTGTTTTCATCCGCGCCATCCAAACTTTCCGTCGGCAGCGCGTCTTTGCCGCCGCCCAGTGTCAATGAAACCAGCGCCTGGGTTTCGCCGCGCGTAAACAGCGCGGACCCATGCGCGCGCGGCAGGATTCCAACCTCGCACTCAATCGGGCGCACGGTTTTGTTGTCGCGGCCATCAATGCGCGGCTTGCCCGCCAGTATGCTGGCGCGCATGATCCGCGCGGTTATGCCTTCTACTATCTCATCCGCCCAAGATTGCAGTGTGCTGGACGCCGTCGCGGATTCAGGCAGAATTTCTGCAATTTTCGCCTTTGCCTTTTTATGAATTTCGGACAGAGTTTCCAGGCGCGTCAATTTTTCCTTGATCCCCAATGCGGTTTCAATTTCGCCGGCGTATGACTCAAACTCTTTCTCCATCGCGACATATTCCGCTGATTTTTCAACGACAGCCCATGCCGGTTTGCCAATCTTGTCTTTCAATTCATTGATAGCCGCAATAACCGCCTGCTGCGCGTCAAAGCCAAATTTAACGCCGCCCAGTGTTGTCGCTTCGTCCAATTCGCCGATTTCGGATTCAACCATCAGAACGCCGTCGCGCGTGCCGGCCACGACCAGTTCCATCTGGCCTTCTTCAATCTGTTTCTGCGTCGGGTTCAGAACATACTGTCCGTCAACAAAGCCAACGCGCGCCGCGCCAATCGGCCCCATAAAAGGAACGCCGGAAATTGACAATGCCGCGGACGCCGCAATCATCGCCAAAATATCAGGCTGGTTCTTTTTGTCATAAGAAAAAACCTGGGCGACAATCTGCACCTTGTTCTTCAATGTTTCCGGAAACAGCGGGCGAATCGGGCGGTCAATCAGACGCGCGGTCAGCGTTTCATGCGTTGAAGATCTTCCTTCGCGGCGATCGCGCGATCCGGGGATGCGGCCGGCCGCCGTAAACTTTTCCTGGTAATCCACGGTCAATGGGAAGAAATCCTGGCCTTCCACCGCTTCTTTTTCCGCAACGACGGTCGCCAGAACCATTGTTCCGCCCATTGTCGCCATGATTGATCCGGTTGCTTGCTTGGCAAAGCGGCCGGTTTCCAGGCGCAGCGTTTCGTCGCCATATTGAATTTCAACAGAAACAGGGTTGTTTAATACATTTTTCGGCGATTTATCGCCAAACAGTCCAAATAACATAATTTTTCCTTTGTTTATTATTGTTAATTTCACAGGAAAAATTATTCGTTCTTACACACAGGCAATGCATAAAAATGAATAATCTTTCTTCCTGTGCCGCATGATTATACACCGAATAAGAAACAATTGCAAAAAAAATCCGGCGTGTGCCGGATTTTTTTATTTGCGCAGGCCCAGTTTTTTAATCAAAGACTCGTACTCTGCAACATTATTTTTCTTGATGTACGCCAGCAACCTTTTGCGGCGGTTCACCATCAGCAGCAGGCCGCGTTCCGAATGATTATCCTTGTGATTCGCCTTCATGTGTTCGGTCAGATTGCGAATCCGTTCCGTCAAGACCGCGACCTGGGCCGCAGCCGATCCGCCGTTGTCTTTCTCGGTTGTCTTGTTGTCGGCAATAATTTTTGCCTTTCTGGATTTAATCCATGTTTTCAGCGACATTTAATATCCTTTTTGGTTTCAGAACGCCGTCCGCCGCTTCGCCGATACCGATAAATTCATTACCGGCCAAGGCCCGATGCAATCCGCTTCCACCATGGGAAACAAACCCGCCGTTTGCAAACAGCCGCGCGTCCGCATTGTTAAGATTGCAAACCGGAATGCCGTCCAGTCCGAAATCTGCCGGCATAATGTAATTTTTCATGTCGGCCGGCGCATTATTATACAAATTTTCCAAGAAATCAAGTTTTACCGCATCTTTGATTAAAACGCCGTTCGCGACGGTCCGGCGAATCATGCTGGTCGTCGCAATCGTCCCGCATTTTTCGGCCAAATCCTGGACCAGGCTGCGGACATATGTTCCGGGACTGCATTTTACGACAAATTTATTTTCACAAATATTGAATTCCAAATCATAAATTGTTATCCGCTTCGGCTTTAACGCCACGGATTCCCCGCGGCGCGCGCGTTTGTATGCCGGAACGCCGTCAATCTTTTTCGCGCTGAACGCAGGCGGCATCTGATCGCACGCCCCTGTCATCGCGCCGCACGCCGCAATGATTTCCGTATCAGTCGGAATCTGAACACTGCACTCTGAACTCTGAACACTGCCTGTGATATCCCCTGTATCGGTCTGAACGCCCCATTGTATTGCAAACTCATACCCCTTCACGCCGTCCGGCAGATACGGAATCATTTTTGTCGCGTTCCCCAGCGCGATAATCAACAGCCCGGATGCCATAGGGTCCAGCGTTCCGACATGCCCGAATTTCTTTGTGCCAAAAATCCGCGCAACGCGCGCGCCGGCCGCGCGGCTGGTGATGCCAACGGGCTTGTCCAATAAAACAAATCCGGAAACAGCCATCAGAACAAAGACAATTGCTGGGGTTCTTGCTTTTTTTTATCGCGCAGGATAAATACGCTTGGCGCCGGCGCGGGTGCGGGCGCGGGCGCAGCCGGCGCCGCAATCATGCGGTTTTGTTCCAGCGACGCCAGCGTTTTTTCCGCCGATTCAACAACGCTGGCCGGCATGCCCGCCATTTTCGCGACATGGATTCCATAAGAGCGATTCGCAACGCCGTCAATAATTTTGTGCATAAAGATTATTTCGTCATTATGCTCTTCAATCGCAATCGTCAGGTTCTTGACATTTGCAAACGGCATCCCGGTCAATTCGTGATAATGCGTCGCGAACAAGGTCCGCGGATGCAGATTATCCAAGAATTCCAAGACCGCGGATGCAATCGCCATCCCGTCATAGGTCGCGGTTCCGCGCCCGATTTCGTCAAAGATAATAAAACTGCGGTCCGTCGCGCGATTCAGGATATTCGCGGTTTCAATCATTTCAACCATGAATGTGGACTGACCCGCGGCCAGATTGTCAGACGCGCCGACGCGCGAAAACAACTGGTCAATAATTCCGATTTTCGCGGACGCGGCCGGCACAAAACTGCCCAGATGCGCCAGCACCGCAATCAGCGCGTTCTGGCGCAGATATGTTGATTTCCCCGCCATGTTCGGCCCGGTCAGCAATGCGACCCGCCTGTCCGTCAGATTGCAGTCGTTCTTGACAAAGTTCCGCGCGGCGCGGCGCATGATAAACTCAACAACAGGATGACGGCCGCCGACAACGCAGAACTCCGTCCCGTCCGTCAGTTCCGGACGAACCCAGTTCTGGCCCGTCGCAACCCCGGCCAGCGCGCGCCACACATCAATCTGCGCCAATAAATCGGCCGTTTGATGCAAAGACTCTGAAATATCCATTACCCGCGCGATCAAGCCTTGGATAATCTCTTGCTCTATGGTGGCGGCCCGTTCGCCCGCGCTGCGGATTTCATTATCCAATTCGGCCAGCCGCGCCGTTGTAAAGCGCAAATTGCCGGCCATCGTCTGCCGGTGTATAAAATTTGCGTCATTCAGCATTGATGCGCCGGAAGCGGCCGGCACTTCTATGTGATACCCCAAAATCCCATTGTATTTTATTTTCAGCGCGGTGATTCCCGTGGCGTTCACATAGTCCGCCTTTAACCCCGCGACAACCGTTTTGGAATCATGCGACAATTCGTTCATTGCGTCCAAGGCCTGGGAATACCCGGCCCTTATCACGCCGCCATCGCGAAAGAACACCGGCAGGCCGTCATTCACCGCGCGCGCTAATTCCAATCCCAAATTATCATGCGTTTCAATTTGTGAAACCTGCTGCGCCAGATCGCCGACCAATTTTGGCCCCAGCGTCCGCGCCGCCGGCAGCAGCGCGATAAAATTCGCAACAGCCTTTAAGTCGCGCGGCAGGCCGCGATTCGCGCCCAGTCTGGCGATGCTGCGCCCTATATCGGGCACCTGTTCCAGCAAAGCCCCCGTTTCACCAAAAATATCCTTGTTCAGCGCGAAATGCCCGACATGTCCCTGCCGCCGCTGCAATTCCGCGATATCGCCGGTCAGATCGCGCAAAATTCCGCGCAACTTGCGCGCGCCCGGCGCGGTCGCCGTCTGATCCAAAACATCCAGCAGGCATGCGCCGCCAGAAATCTGCGGCGCGTCAATCTCCAAAGACTTCCATGTCGCGGAATCAATCAGCAATTGGCGTCCCGCGCCCAACCGCTTGGGCGTTTGCAAAATTATCTTGTCCGCGCGGCTGGTCAATTCCAAATACGCCAGCAACAGGCTGTATGCCCCGGGATCCCGCCCAGCGCGTTCATAAACTTTTTCAGATACCGGCGTTGTGTTGAAAGATTCGCGGATTTTTATTATGAACGGCGTTTCGGCGGCGGCTTCCGAATAAATAACTTCCGCAGGACTGATGCGCGCCAATTCATCATGAATATTGTCCGAGCGGCCCAGTATCAATTCGCCGGTTGAAATATCGCAGACCGCCAGGTCATCGCCAAACACAGCCGCCAAATAATTGCTGGATTTCGGGGCCAATAAATTATCGTCCGTCAGCGTTCCTGCGGTTATGACGCGGACTATTTTTCGCTCTATCTGCTTGTGGCCGCGGGCCCGCGCCTGGTCCGGCGTTTCCATCTGCTCGGCCAATGCGACCGCAATACCCTGCTTGACCAGCCGGCCAATGTAATTGTCGGACGCGTGCCACGGCATGCCGCACATTGGGATGTCAACGCCGCGCTCGTCCGTACCGCGATGCGTCAGGACCAGATCCAGCGCGCGCGACACGCGCACCGCGTCCCCGAAAAAGCATTCGTAAAAATCCCCCAGGCGAAACAGCAGAACTGCGCCGGGATTTTCATCCTTCATATCCAGATATTGGCGCATGATTGGGGAAAGTTTGGCCGAATCACTCATCTTTCTTCAATACTTCTATTTTCAATTCAGCGTCTTTCAGCAATTTTTCGCAGTAAGTTTTCAATTTCATGCCCTGTTCGTACGCGGCGACCGAATCGGCCAGCGGAAGCGCTCCAGATTCTATCTTCTTCACCAGTTCGGCAAGTTGGGCAAAAGCCTGTTCGAACGACAATTTTTCTTTTTCCATATGATTGTTCCTTTTGCCTGCAATATACAAAACATAATTTGGAAATACAAGTTTTATGATGTAAACTTGCTGGCATGAGACAAACAATTAAAAAACATAAAGATTTTGACTTTGGCGATTCGCGCGCAATCCCGACCGAGTTTTTTATAACGAAAACCCGGCCGACGCTGTGGCCGGGGGACGCGCGGTACGGACTGGTCGCGGCAAAACGGTCTTTCCGGCTGGCCACGCGGCGCAACCGGGCGAAAAGACTGCTGCGCGCATGGCTGCGCGCATGCGAATCCGCGATGAACCCGAACCTGGATTACTTGTTCATCGCGCGGACAAATATTTTGGAAGCGACCGAGCAGGCCGGCATTCGCGCAATGAAGCGCGCGTTGAAATAATGAAGCCCATCGCGCTGTTCTTGATAAATCTATACCAGAAACTGATATCGCCATTAATCGGATCGCATGGCTGCCGGTTTTGCCCGTCGTGCAGCGAATACGCGCGAACCGCGATAATCAGGCACGGCCCGTGGCGCGGAATCGCCATGGCAATCCGCAGAATTTCGCGATGCCGGCCGGGCGGCGGATTCGGATACGACCCGGTTCCTTGACAATTATCCTGGAAATGATACAATTCACGGTACTCACTAAAAAAAGAGAATATATAAACATGTCTTTACAAAATACCATTGAACGATTATCCGCTACAATGGACAAACTGGGCTTGACAGAATTAGAAGCCGAAAATAGTTTCCTGCTGGGGCTTTTCCGCCGCCACATTCATTTATCAAAACAACAGGCCGTACCGGTCTCGGCCACACATACAGCCGCTGCGACAGCAATCGCACCGGAACCAGTTGCCGCATCCGCAGCCCATTCAGGGACTGTTATCAAGTCCCCGATGGTCGGGGTCGCGTATCTGGCGCCGGAACCGGGGGCCAAACCATTTGCGACAATCGGCGCGTCCGTCCGGGCCGGCGATACCATCTGCCTGATAGAGGCAATGAAGACCTTTAACCCGGTCAAGGCCGGAAAAGACGGGATTTTGACAGAATACCTGATTAAAGACGGGGACGCGGTGGAGTTCGAGATGCCACTGGCGGTTATTAATTAAAATGCCTGCCATAAAAAAAATACTGATTGCAAACCGGGGCGAAATCGCCCTGCGCATCATTCGCGCGTGCCGCGACATGGGAATCCGCACGGTTGCTATTTATTCAACTGCGGATCGCGATGCGATGCATGTAAAACTGGCCGACGAATCGGTGTGCGTCGGGCCCGCGCCGGTGCGGGAATCTTATCTGAACGAGGGCGCGATTTTAACGGCCGCGCTGCTGACGAACAGCGACGCCATTCATCCTGGCTATGGATTTTTATCCGAACGGGCCAGTTTTGTGGATATGGTGGAACAGCACAAGTTAATCTGGGTCGGCCCGACCGCCGACATGATTCGCCGAATGGGGGACAAGGTTGCGGCCAAGAAAACGGCGATTGAATGCGGGCTGCCCGTGGTTCCGGGCAGCGACGGCAGCATTGATTCACTGGAAAATGCCATAGCATGGGCTGACAAAATCGGATACCCTGTTATGTTAAAGGCCTCGGCCGGCGGCGGCGGCAAAGGAATGCGCCCGGTTGCCAGCGCGGCCGAAATGGCTGAGGCTTTTTCAATGACCAAGCGCGAAGCCAAGTCCGGATTCGGCGACGACACGCTGTACATGGAAAAACTGCTGCTGCATCCGCGGCATATTGAATTTCAAGTCTTGGGCGACAATCACGGCAGCATTGTGATTTTCGGAGAACGCGACTGTTCGCTGCAACGCAAAAATCAGAAAATCATGGAAGAATGCCCGGCATCAATACTGACCCAGAAACAGCGCGACGACATGATTGACATTTGCCGCAAAGCCATGAAAAAACTGGGCTATACCAATGCTGGAACTTTGGAATTCATGTTCGAGGACGGCAAATTCTATTTCTTGGAAATGAACACCAGATTGCAGGTGGAACATCCTGTGACGGAAATGGTTTACGGGATTGACCTGGTCCGCGAACAGATTCGTATCGCGGCCGGTGAAAAACTGGGCTATACGCAGTCAAATGTCATTCCGAACGGCCACGCGATTGAATTTCGCATAAATGCCGAAGATCCGGAAAACTTTATTCCGAATCCCGGACTCATCACACTTTACAACCCGCCCGGGGGCCTGGGAATACGGGTGGACAGCGCGGCGTACACGGGGTACAGAATTCCGCCAACCTATGATTCAATGATTGCAAAACTAATCGTCTGGGCGCAGAACCGGCCGGCATGCATCATGCGGGCGGCGCGGGCGCTGGAAGAATTTGATATAGAAGGCGTGAAAACCACCCTGCCCCTGCAAATGCGCCTGCTGCAAAACAAAGATGTCAAGACGATGGCGATTGATAACCATTGGCTGGAAACTTATTTAAGTGAAAAAAGCGAATAGTTAAAAAGCGGCCGGTTCCCCTCCCTTGGAGGGGGACTGGCCACACCACTACAACTCCCTGCACTTCACTATCGCCACTGCTGCGGCCAGTTCTGCGCGCAGGATTGTTTTTCCCAGGCCGAGCGGCGTGCCGCCGGATTTATCCAGCATTGCGAATTCATCGTCTGAAAATCCGCCTTCGGGACCGACCAGCACGCAAACTCTGCCATTATCCGTTATTCGTGATTCATTATGAAAATCATGCGCAAACCGCTCGTCTGCAAAGCAAAATTCCGGCGTTTTTCCGATAAATTCATCCAGCGTTATTTCCGGCAGGAATTCAGGAACACTGTTGCGGCCGGATTGTTCGGCCGCCTCTATTGCTATCTTTTTCATTCGCGCCCAATTGGTATGCCGCGCAATCGCAAATCTGGTTATCACAGGCTGGAACCGGGCCACGCCCAACTGCGTCGCCATATTTATCAGGTCATCGGTCTTTTTTATCGGGGCGAATGCCAGAGTTATATTTCCGCCGGGATCTGCATGATCTGTGATTCGTGATACGAAATACGAATTTTTATTTATGATTTTTGCACAATATTCGGCCCCGCCGCCAAATGCCAGAAATTCGTCAGCGCGCATCACACGGGTCAGATAGTGGGCCGCGTCGCCAGGCAGCGGATAAGTCCCGCCGACTTCCAACGCATGATTTATGTAAATTCTTGGTATATTTTTCATTTTATGCTACAATTATAACACAATGTGCGCATTCAGTCTATTTTCTATGTCCGGATCCGGCAAAGGCCTGAAAATCTTTTCTTCGGCCGCATACAAGGATCATGAAAAAAAGCCGATGGCCCAACTGTTTTGGAAAAAACGGTGGATGCTTGGCGTTTGGGCCGCATGCATGACGGCTTTCCTGCTGTCTTTCGCGGCAGAACATCTGTGGCGGTACGGTTTTTCAACCGCAACATGGAAATGGATGGGGGTATATTTTCACAATTTGATTTCCAGTTTCGGCTTGTCCGCATTTGCAGAGATTCCCGATTGGGTCATGCGGATTGCATTGCGCACAGATGCGGCATGCATCGCGCCATTGCTGCCGATTTTAATTTACGGAATCTTAACCAATGATTCATTGATGGATAACTTTAACCCGCATGGCAAGGATAAGCTGGACAGTTCCAGTTCGCGCGAAGCAACCAAGGAAGACATTGAATCCATGGGGCTGCTGGGCGGCGGGAAAAATGTCATGGTCCTGGGATATCTGAAAGACAAGCCGCTGTTCATGCCGAAAACGCTGTCTGCAATCTGCTTTGCGCCGCCAGGCACGGGTAAGACAGAGTGCGTCGTGCTGCCCACCATTCTGGAATGCGACACCGTTTCAATGATTATCAATGATCCAAAGCCTGAAATCGCGGCGCGCACATCCGGATACCGCGCGACGCTGGGGCCCGTTTTTATCATAAACTGGGCGGGCCAGGATGATCCGGATAACGGGATTTTTTACCCCAGTTGGAATCCGCTGTCGCCGTCCCATGTGCCGTATGAAAAGAAAGAGCGGGACTTGTTCGTGGACAGTCTGGCAAACACGCTGGTTGATGAAACGCCGAAAGATCCGTACTGGGGCGATGCCGGCCGGCACGCGCTTTCCGGCCTGATACACTTTATCATTTACAAGATCGAGCGCGCCAAGGCCAACGATTACTTTAAGCATCGCATTGACACCGGAACATTCAACACTGATGACGCGAATGTGCTGTACGGGTATTATATGAGCATGCATGACGACAACGCCATGGCCGCGGTAAATTTGTTGAGAAATGGGGAACTGAATTCGCTGAACTATGTCCATGTCGGAACATGGTCCGGAATTCCTGCGGCCTGGCTGGGCAAAGAAGCGTCCTTTTCCATGCTTCTTGACTGGCTTACCGAATCAATGCGCCTGGCGACGGAACAACTGGAAGAATTAAAACGCAGCGGAAACACTATGGCGACGATGGGCGCTGACACGATGCGCTCGCTATTCGAGGCCGCCGCGAACGAGGCGGTGCAGTACGGATACAGCGAGCGCGCGAACAGCGAACTGCGCGATCTGGCCGCGCTGGCGGACAAAACGCGGTCGTCCGTGCTGTCAACCGCGACGAACCCGCTGAATATCTTCAAGAACAGCGCGGTGCGCGAACGCACCAGCCACAGTGATTTTCACTTTGCCGACATGCGCGGATTTTACAACCAGACGACGCAGAAGTGGGAGCCGATTACAGTGTACCTGTCAATCAACCAGGTGGACATAGAAGCGGTCAATCCAATCAACGCAATCTTCATTGAACAAATGTCGCGGTTCCTGATATCAAATCCGCCGGACAAGGTTCATGCCGGACGGCAACTGGGGGACAAGCCCGTGCTGTTCCTGCTGGACGAAATGCCCGCGATGAAAAAGATGTCCGCGATTATCAAGGGGCCGGAAGTCGGACGGTCGCAGTCGGTTTCATACTTGTTAATCGGCCAGGACATGAATCAGATAAACGAAAAGTACGGGGAATACGCCGGAAAAACGCTGCTGTCCACATCGGCGGCCAAGATATTATTTCGCCAGAATTCAATGGAAACCGCAAAATTGTTCAGCGAAATGATGGGCAACAAAATCAAAAAGAAAACTGTCAAGGGCGCGGATGGCAAAGATACAGAAGAAAATGATGCCTCGCCGCTGTTCAGCGCGGATGAAATAACGCATTTGGAATCCAAGTATCAATTGGTGATTTACGAAGGCTTCCCGCACAGACCGATTAAAGCAGACGCGCACTATGCGTACAAGGATGACGCATTAAAGGCCAAACAGGGCATGCCGGTCGCCAATCCCTTGCCGGAATTTCTGGTCCCTGCGCACCGCGCGGCGCTGGGATACAAATAATTAATGAGAATTGCCAAGTTTCTTGCAGACACCGGCGCAGCCCCCAGCAGGCGGGCGGCAGAGCAAATGATTGCCGACGGCCGCGTGGCGGTCAACGGCGCTGTTCTGATCAGCCCCGCATTCAATATTTCAGATGCCGACAAAATTTCCGTTAATGGAAAAATACTAACCGCCAACCACCAATTACCAACTACCATTTTTGCTTTTCACAAACCGGCCGGCGTTATGACGACTGCGTCCGATCCGGCGGGCCGCAAGACAATTTACGATATTCTGCCGCAAAAATATCACAACCTGAAATACATAGGGCGGCTGGACTTTAATACCAGCGGATTGCTGCTGCTGACCAATTCCGGCGAACTGGCGCGAAAAATGACGCTGCCGTCCGCGCAAATCCCGCGGGTATACATTGCCAAACTGGGCCGCGCATGGACCATGGACGACGAAATGTTCAATCGGATTACCAAGAAAATCCGCACCGGCATAACTGTTGACGGGATTCATTACCGCCCAATGAAACTGCGGCGCATAAACGCATCAGACACAGAAATCACGATAACCGAAGGCAAAAAGAACGAGATAAGATTGGTGTTTGATTCAGTCGGCCTGCCCGTGCGCAAACTGCATCGGGTTTCGTATGGCGATATTGAACTTGGCGATTTGGCGGTCGGCAATATCCGGGAATGCAAGGTTTAAGATTAAGAATTAATAATTAAGAAATAAGAATTCGCTCTGTTAAACAATTTTTTACTTTATCATACCCCGTCGTCATTCCGGCGAAGGCCGGAATCCATTGTTAACCATCTCAAAATTTATTCATTTATCAACAACAATCTTAATTTCTTTTACTGCTAACAGTGGATCCCGGCCTTCGCCGGAATGACGACGGTCAAAAAAGTGATAATAAAGTATAGCAGAGCAAATTCTTATTTCTTAATTATTAATTCTTAATTAAATCCGGCATGGTTTGTTTTTCAACCGGCTTTTTCCAATACACAGCGCCGGATTTCAACTCAATCGCGTACAGATAATTATCCGCGGAAATCACAAATGCAAAATCTTTCGTTATGACAAAGTCCGCGCCCACGCTGATCGGGACACACCAGACCTTGCCGCCATTGCCTATATTCAATTTACAGAATTCCCCGCCCAGGCCGCCGGCATAAACGCCTTCGTCATAAGGCTGGACGGATGCGACGATATCCAAGACTTCATTGCCGCCCGTCATCGCGCTGGACGAATAAACATCGGCGATCCATTGCACGATTCTGGTTTTCGGATTGAATTTCACGACTTCGCCCGTAGACAGCCCGGCAAACACGAATCCGCCGTGCTGCATCGGCGTGCGCATGCCGGCAACCGTGGCGTCCGTCGGAAATCCGGAAAATACTTCCCGCCCGTCGGCATTCATGATTTTATTATTCGCGGTCTGGCGCATGCCTGCCGCCGGCGTTGGGGTGCGCGCGGTTTGCGGCATCGGGACTTCTTTGTTCAGAATCGTGATTTCCGCGCGCGGAAAGATTGCGGTGCGCGTCCCCGGCAGTATTGGATCTGTCTTGCCGCAGGCGGATACTAAGATAAAAATCAAAAGATAAAAGATAAAGTTTTTCATTATTGCTTTAACATTTGGGCGTTCGCGACAATCGCGCCGGGTGCGTCTGCGTCATTTATAATTTTGTCCAGCCATTGGTTTCCGCGAACCAGGTCGCCGTCGCCCAAATACTTCTGCGCGACCAGCATCATTCCGGTATAATAGTAAGGGCTGTGTTTAGTTTGGGTCTGGGCCAAGAATTTGCTGAAATCGTCCGCCGTCATTTTATCGCCGTTCAGTTGCGCCAGATAAATAACCGCCAGATCGCGCCAATCGCGCGTATTGCCGTCGCGCGCCAGTTGCGCCAGCAATTCAACCTTGGCGTTTTCGCTGGTAATCGCAGCGTTCCACAAAGCCAAATCCGCCATGCCGCCGCTGGACATTTTTGCCGCGGCCAGGAAAGCATCCGATGCGCCGGTTTTCATCGCCAGCGCCGTCTCGAACATTTCCGCCGCCGCCGCCCTGCTTCTTGCGGCATGATGGCGGTGCAGTTGAAATCCGACGACGATAATCAAAATTGCAATCGCGGCCGCAATCAGTTGCCGTCCGTACTTTTTCACAAAATCATAAGTCTTTTGCGCATGAACCTCTTCCCAAACTTCGCGGTACAGTGCGTCTTCGGCATGCTCGTCCCGAGTTTTGTTCTTTATCTTGGCCTTTTGATTTCTTTCCAGCATTGTCGCCATATCAAATTACTCCTGTTGAAATTTGTTTTTATTTTATTATACTATAAAGGCAATGACGCAAAAAATCAAGACTTCTTTGCCGGCAAAAACACCAAAAAATCTGCCCGTTATTTCCGACGACAATTCGCTGGCCCGCTATATCCAGATGGTCCAGTCAATACCAATGCTGACCGCGACGGAAGAATACAACGCGGCGGTCGCCTGGCAGGGCGGCGATAAATTTTCCGGCGAAAAACTTGTGGCCAGCCACCTACGCATGGTGGTTTCCGTCGCGTACGAGTTCCGGCACTATGGAATTTCCGTCGGCGACCTGATTTCATCCGGCAACCTGGGCCTGATGCAGGCTTTGCAGAAATTTGACCCGCAGCGGGGCTTTCGCTTTTCAACATACGCCATGTTCTGGATCAAGGCCGAAATTTACGATACAATCCTGTCAAACTGGTCTTTGGTGAAAATCGGGACAAGCGCGAATCAGAAAAAGATATTCTTTAACCTGTCGCGCGCAAAACGGGCGCTGGGCATCATGGACAATAATCTGAACCCGGAACAGTTGCGCCAGTTGTCGGACAAGTTGGATGTGCCGGAATCGGATATTGAAAAGATGTCAACCCGCATGTCCGCGCGCGATATTTCACTGAACGCGCCGGTGCGGAACTCACCCGATTCGGATGCCGCGGAAATCATATCCACGCTGGAATCGGACGACGATTCCGCGCTGGACATGCTGGCCGCGGCGCAGTGGCGGCGGAAGAACTATGGCTTGCTGGCCAAGCATCTGGCTGGATTGCCGGCGCGCGACCGCGAAATTTTGCAGGCGCGGCGACTGGCCGATCCGGTAGAAACGCTGGAATCGCTGGGCGCGAAATACGGAATTTCCAAGGAACGGGTGCGCCAGATTGAAGAACGGGCGTTCGCGAAACTGCGCAAGGCTATCCTGGAAGATAAAAATTAAAATATAAAAGATAAAAAATTATGCTCTGTTATACTTTTTATAACTTTTTTTGACAGTCGTCATCCCCGCGCAGGCGGGGATCCACTGTTAGCGATAAAAGAAGTTAAGTATTGTTAACAAATTAATAAGTTTTGAGATTGTTAACAATGGATTCCCGTTCTTTGGAAAA
>JAISKV010000014.1 GCA_031260805.1 Rickettsiales bacterium | reverse complement strand
AAAGAAGTTAAGTATTGTTAACAAATTAATAAGTTTTGAGATTGTTAACAATGGATTCCCGTTCTTTGGAAAAACAGTTATCAAATGTTTTTCCAAATTCAGTGCGGGAATGACGACGGAGATGATAAAGTAAAAAATTGTTTAACAGAGCGAAAAATTATGCTATACAGAATTCATACAATGAAAAAACTTGTTTTTATCTTTTATATTTTAATTTTTATCTCTCCTGCGGCCGCGCTGGAAACCAGTATCGGCAAGCATGCGTTAAAACTTACCGGATTCGGCACAATCGGTTCGCTGACCAGCAACGAAGTCGGGTACATGCCATGGGATTGGCGAATTCGCGGCCAATACAACTATGCGGTCGCGACCGGCCAGACGCTGGGCGCGGTGTACAGCCTGGACCAGTTGTCAATTGACTATTTCCAACCGGCGCGCGACGCGTTCCTGTTTTTCGAGGATGCCAACATCGGCCGCGCGGAAGTCGGATGGACCGACAGCGTGGTGGCGAAATTAAGCGTCGGGCTGCCGGATGTCGGCGGGCTGCGCATAAACGATTCAGCCTTGCTGGGGCGGTTCCTGCGCGGCGGCATGCCGATGATTTCGCGGCTGGGGACAGTCGGCACCCAGTACGCGCCGCGGATAAACATCGCGTCAATCCCGACAATGGCCGTGCAGTACGGCGCGTCGCTGTCCGGAATTTCCGAATATTTTGACTATGCCGCGGACATCGGGCTGAAATGGCGGCAGAGCCTGGGCAAGACCAAATACGCGCTGTCCGCAGGGGCCGGATGGATTGCCAATCCGACCGGACTGCAAGCAGATATTTACACGCCGGCCGTGAATGCCGACTGGCGCGGCCAGGCATCAATCGGATTCAATCTGCAATACAACAGTTTTATTTGGGGAACCGCCGTGCGCGCGATTTACGACCAGAATCCAGCCGGTCCGCAATCAGACGGGATTTCCGCCGGCACAGGGGTCAGTTATGACTTTCTGGAATACACCGCTTCGTTGAATTATCTGATTTCTGATATCGGCGTGTGGCATGACGGAAATAATTTTCTGTCCCAAACGATGATTGCATCCGCGCGCTACAAGTACACCGAGAAACTGGAATTATGGCTGTCCGGCGGCATAACCGATTACAATACGGTAGAGCCTTTCATTTCCGCCGGAATCAAATTATCGTTTTGACCGTTTTTGTGATACAATAGTATTTATGAAAAAAATACTATTTTCACTCTTCGCTCTTCATTTTTCGCTTGTTGAGGCATTCGCCGCTGACGATTGCAGGGGCCAAAAACACGCGCCGGACGGCGAACTGACACTGACCCAGGTCGTTGAACTGGGGCTGTGCCGCAATCCGACGACGGCAGCGGCGTACCTGTCGCTGGAATCATCGCGATTATCCAAGAATGCCGGCTATGCCGGTTATCTGCCGTCTGTATCGGCAAACGCCGGGATAGAGCGATCGTTCAACGGCCGGCATTGGGCCGGCGATCCGGGCGCGAATCTGGGATTGTCCGCATCATGGCTGATATTTGATTTTGGCAAAAGACTGGCGGACCTGAATGCGCTGGCGGCGGTTTGGCGCGCCACAGGATTTGATTACGACGAATCCGTGCAGAATTTTGTCTATTCGCTTATCGGGTCGTACTATGGATTGCTGACCGCGGACGCGGATGTCAAAACGGCCGAGTCTCTGCGGATTGTCGCGCAAACGGCCAAAGACACCGCGGACAAGAAGTTCAAGGCCGGCGTGGTTGCGCGCGCCGATGTGTTAAAGGCCGACACGACGCTGGCGTCGCGCGAATTGGACTTGCAGCGCGCGCGGAATAATCGCGAGATTGCGCGCGGCAAACTGCTGTCGCAATTGTCTTTCGCCGCGACGGACGAAATCAAGATTGCCGACATGCCGTCAAACTTTGGCAGCGCGGCCGAATCCAAAACCATTGAAGAACTGCTGGCCGTCGCGAAAAAACAGCGGCCGGACCTGCTGCGCGCGGACGAAAACAAAAACGCCGCATGGCATCGGCGCAACAGCGCGGTGCTGAAAAACCTGCCATCTATCTCCGCCAGCGGCAGCATTTCTTATTACAGCAGTGTTGATGAATTCGCGCCATCGGTTGACCGGTCCGGCGGCAGCATCGGCATCCGCGCGTCAATGCCGCTGTTCGCGGGCTTTGCCAATGTTTACGGCGCGCGCGCGGCTCAGGCCAATCTGGACGCCGCGGACCAACGGCTGCGCGCGGCGGACGACAATGCGACGCTGGATGTATTCACTGCCTTTGCAAACTATAAAACCGCGCGGACCGTTTTGGCTCAAACCGTGGTTTTGCTGAAATCTGCGACAGAATCTGAAAAACTGACCGCAGGAATGTACAAGGTTGGCAAGGCGACGATGCTGGATTGGCAAAACGCCCAGGCGGAACTGGCATCTGCGGAAAAACAGAGCAACAGCGCGAAATACGACTTGTTTGTAAAGCGCGCGGCGCTGGCGCTGGCCGTCGGGGATATAAAACAAGAACTGGGGAATTAACATGAAAAAAATACTTAACTGGATGAACAGGCATAAATGGCTGACTGGGATTATTATTCTGGCATTGGGGACCGCGCTGTTTGTCAGCACCGGAACGAAAAAGACCACAGCCAGCCAGTTTGTATCCACGCCGATAACCCGCGGTGAATTAAAGCAGGTTGTAACCGCGACCGGCGAAATCAAGCCGTTGAACACTATCAAGGTCGGATCCCAGGTCAGCGGCAACATTGAAAAAATCTTGGTTGATTACAACAGCGAAGTGAAAAAGGGCGATATCCTGCTGACCATTGATCCGTCCGTGTTGCAGGCGTCATTGGATGAAGCCAAGGCCAGCCTGGACAGCGCGAACGCGCAGTTGTCGTACGACCGCGCCGATTACAATCGCAACAAGACGCTGTACAATGACGGGTACATCGCGCGCGCGGAACTGGAACAATCGGAAACCCGGTTCAAGACCAGCGAGCAGTCTGTCAAAAGAACACAATCGCAGTTCGAGCGCGCCAAGACCAATCTGGGCTATGCGACGATTATTTCGCCTGTGGACGGCGTCGTAATCTCGCGCAAGGTGGACAAAGGCCAGACGGTCCAGGCATCCTTTTCCGCGCCGGATTTGTTCGAGATTGCGGAAGACTTGAAAAAAATGCAGATTGAAACCAGCATTTCCGAGGCCGACATCGGGATGATTAAAGACGGGCAGACCGTATCCTTTACCGTTGACGCATACCCGACGCAATCGTTCCAGGGGACAGTGAATCAAATACGCCTGTCGCCGACCACGGCCAGCAGCGTGGTCGTATACACCGTTGTCATCGGCGTTGATAACTCGGACATGCGCCTGATGCCAGGCATGACCGCGTTCGTCACGATAACCATAGAGTCCAAGGCGGACGCATGGCGCGCCAGCAACAGCGCTTTTCTGCTGCGCACATTCAAGGGGATTATGGATGATTCGCAAATCGGGGACAAGACGCCGCGGGAATACCTGCTGATAGAACGGGCCGGGAAAACAATGTTTATCAAGTATTCCAAGGGATTGTCCACTGCGACCGAAACGGAAATCGTGCCGGATGACGGCGAAGAATTGCAAAAAGGCGACCGCATCATAACGGGCCGTGTCGGCGCGGTCGCGGCCAAAGCGAACACCGGCGGGCAATCATTCGGATCCCGCAGCAATGGCGGCGCCCCCAGGATGTAAAGAAAGGTTTAAGGTTTGATGTGCGAGGTTTAAGGTGATTGAGAATACGGCTCTTTACAAAAGTAAAAAATTCGCCACCAAAATAATCCGTCTCGGCAAATTTCTGCATGAACAAAAGAAAGAGTTTGTATTATCAAAACAAATCTTGCGTTCTGGCACCAGCATTGGCGCAAACCTGGCAGAATCCGAATGCGCCAGCAGCAGGAAAGATTTTCTGAATAAAAAATATATCGCATTAAAAGAAACGAATGAAACATTATACTGGCTGGATTCATTAAGAAACTCTGGATATTTGACCCAACCACAATACGAGAGCGTATATTCCGATTGTATGGAAATTAAAAAAATGCTGGTTGCGACAACAAAAACCATATCAATGGAAAAACCTCAAACCTCAAACCTTAGACCTTAGACCTTAAACCTTATGAAAAATACAATAATATCTTTATCCCACATAAACAAAAGTTTTCCGCTGGAAATCGGCGGGACGCAGCAGGTCTTGTTTGATGTGAACTTTGCCGTGCAGTCCGGCGAATTCGTCGCGATCATGGGGCCGTCTGGTTCCGGCAAGTCAACATGCATGAACATCATCGGCGCGCTGGATGCCCCGACAACCGGAACATACGAACTGTACGGCAAAAACATCGGAAATATGGGCCAGGATGAATTGGCGACCGCCCGCAACGAATACATCGGATTTGTGTTTCAGAATTTCAACCTGCTGACCAAGCGCAGCGTTCTGGACAATGTCATGCTGCCGCTGTCGTACCGCGGATTGTCCCAGGCAGAGCGCGAAGAACGCGCGCGCAAACACCTGAAACTGGTCGGATTGGAAAAGTTCGAGTCTTATTTGCCAACGCAATTATCCGGCGGCATGCGCCAGCGCGTCGCGATTGCGCGGGCCTTGGCCGGGGACCCGAAACTGATACTCGCGGACGAGCCGACCGGGGCCCTGGACAGCAAGATGGGTGGCGAGATTCTGGCATTTTTCCAAAAATTAAACAAAGAACTGGGGATAACCATTGTTATGATAACGCACGAGTTTGATATCGCAAAGTTTGCGCGGCGATTGATTCACATTCGCGACGGCCGGATAACATACGACGGAAAAATCCCAAAAACCGAGAGGGCCTTGTAAAATGGCAAAATACGAACCGCAAACTTTGGAAGAATTAACGAATGATTATGCAAAATTCACCACCCTTGGAAATTCGTCCAGTTCTTTTGAGTTGGAATCAGTATTAAAACGGCTGGGGGTTGCGAATGTCCCGCAATTATACTGGGAATACCAATTGCCGCCGGAATTTGCCGATACGGCCGCGCTGGATTACTGGCTGGGCCAGATCAAGGCTTATTTCAACATTGACAAATGGAATAAAACAGAATTGTTTGATGTTCCCGATAATGTGCTGGCCAAATTGAAGAAAAACAAGCCGAAAGTAATGCTGGAAGTTATGGGGGGGGGGCGCAAGGTCAAAGAATTAAATTCCGCGCTGTCCAAAATATCCGCGACAAACATCCAAGAAACCCTGTACATGCTGAACGGCGTGGCCTGCGGCTTTGCGCCCGCGGAAATTCAATATTTTATCCAGCGGTCGCGCCAGCAGGACAAGTCAGATTTACAGTGCCCGTACAAAGACAAGGAAACCGAAATAAAAAGAGACGAACAGTATAGCGAGATCCATAAGTATATCGGTTATTCCCCAAAATATATTCTGGCGCCGGAAACATGCGAAAAACTGATTCCGGCAATAAAACAACGGTACGACGAACTCGCAAATATACAGAAATACGAGGAATATATAGCCCGGCAAATGGAAATGGATTGAAACATAATTCTTAATTTATGGATACGCTCTGTTATACTTTTTATAACTTTTTCTGACAGTCGTCATCCCCGCGCAGGCGGGGATCCACTGTTAGCGATAAAAGAAGTTAAGTATTGTTAACAAATTAATAAGTTTTGAGATTGTTAACAATGGATTCCCGTTCTTTGGAAAA